>JBFWXH010000102.1:0-27687 GCA_050187625.1 Binatia bacterium | reverse complement strand
TGCTTTGCCTGAGACTCTGGTGTCAGCATCGCTTTCACTTCTTCGGTTAACGTCAATCCTGGAGAAACGATATTCACCGTGATGTTGTACTGTCCCACTTCAACCGCGAGGTTCCGAGAAAAACCAATCATCGCAGTTTTGGCTGCAGTATAGCCATGATACGTGGGAGAAGGTTGATGAATACCAATGGTATTCACACTGATAATCCGTCCCCAGCGTCGAGCTTTCATGCCAGGGAGCAGCGCTTGGGTACAAAGGAACGCAGCTTTGAGTGTCGTATCGATCTG
The DNA here is from genome assembly GCA_050187625.1 of Binatia bacterium. Lineage (GTDB taxonomy): Bacteria > Desulfobacterota > Binatia > Bin18 > Bin18 > JBFWXH01. The sequence goes on along the minus strand of JBFWXH010000102.1, from coordinate 27,400 downwards.
CTCCTGCCATTCGCTCCAAGTCGTTTCGCTAAAACTTCTGCGTGGAACAGACGCCGCGTAGTTACTGACAAGAATATCGACTTTGCCAAACTCCTCTTCTGCTCTTTTCACCATCATGCCCACTTGCGTGTCGTCTGTAATATCTGCCTTTACAAATAACACGTTGCCACCTATCGCTTTGATCTCTTCAACGATTTTCTGCGGATTGCCTTCATCTTGCACTTGATTGAGGACAATCGCAGCTCCTTCACACGAAAATACTCGCGCAATGCCTGCGCCTGTTCCCCGTACAGAACCTGTAATCAACGCGACTTTGTTGGCTAAAAGCATATGTGTAATCCTTTACTTGTTCCCCTTCTCCGTTTGCCCTTTTCGCCTGTTCCCCCTCTGCTTGTACCCTATCCCGCTTGCAGCCCCAAGCCGCGAATTGCCATGATGTTGCGCAGGACGTTACTCGTTCCGCCTTGAATCGTATACGCCGGGGCATAAAGATATTCACGTCCCGCTCGCCCCGCTAAACGCGCCGCCGGTGAGCCAGGAAGCAAAACCGCATAATCTCCGAGAATACTACAGACGGTCTGGGCAATGCGCTGTTCCACTTCTGTACAAAAACATTTTGCCATTGCCGCTTCATGGTTCGGTACGTGGCCTTGCGTCAGCAGCCAGGCCACTTTGTAGACCATGAATCTTCCCATATCGAGTTCGATTTGCATTTGGGCAAGCTGATTACGTACGAGGGAATCTTTGACTAATCCTGACTCTCGCACGAATCGGATAGTATCACGAAGGAGTGGATAGTTGCTCAGTAACCGTTCAATCCCGCTGCGTTCATAATCAAGTTGCGAGGCAATTTGATACCAGCCGCGATTTTTCTCCCCAATAAGCCAACGTCTTTCTATCTTTGCGTTGTCAAAAAACACTTCATTAAAATGATGTTCTCCGGTGATATCAACGAGCGGACGAACAGTAATTCCTGGGGTTTTCATATCAACCAGGAACTCACTAATCCCTTTGTGTTTTGGTGCGTCAGAGTCCGTCCGTGCCACCAAATAGGCATAATCAGCAACGTGGGCAAAACTCGTCCAGATTTTTTGCCCGTTCAGCACGAAATGATCTCCCTCTTCCACTGCATTGGTCCGTAGCGAAGCCAAATCTGAACCTGAGCCTGGTTCGCTCATCCCAAGACAAAAAACGATTTCACCTCGGGTTACCTGTGGAAGCAGTTCTGCTTTTTGTTCTTCACTGCCATACGCCAATAACGCAGGACCAACTTGCCGATCACCGAGCCAATGCGCAGCAACTGGAGCCCCGTAGCGGAGCAATTCTTCAGTGAGAATAACACGATCCAAATACGAGCGAGCTTGCCCCCCATACTGCTTGGGCCACGTCAACCCAATCCATCCCCGCTGTCCCAATTTCCGAGAAAATTCTCGAGAAAAACCAACAATCCACCCGTCTTCAGTCGTTTCATTCAGAGGAATTTCCGTTGCGAGGAACTCGCGAATTTCATGACGAAACGCTTCTTGCTCCGCAGTTAAGGCAAATTCCATGCTTCTCTCCTATTCTGTTTGCGATGACAGTGACGGCTCCTGTGTACCACAAGCAGAAAAGAGAAGAAAACCCACCACTACTCTTCAATCAGCGGCTGAGGAAAGGATGGAGAAACCTATCGAGTCGTTGCTAGCGCATGTTCATAGGCCTGAGGAACAAATCCATGAATAGGCTTCCCGTTAATGACCACAAGAGGAACCCCCGGACGAGGATCGATTTTTCGTTTTCGTTGTGCAGCCTCGCCGTCAGCTTCAATATCGTACTCAATGAACACCACTCCTCGCTCCTGAAAAAACTCTCGCGCTTTTCGACAGTAGCCGCACCACGTTGTCGCGTACAGTTCAACCGATGCTTCTTGATACTCAGGATTCGCAATCTCCCGTGGTGAAACGGGTTTCCTGGGAATGTTCTCCTCTTTCTTTACCTGGGCTTCTCGGACATCTGGTAATGGCGGCTGTTTCGTTGTCGACAGTAACTCGATTTTGCCAACGCTAGCAGAATCTTGTGGCAGCGTGTCGCCGAAGTGCACCACTCCATTGCTGTCGACCCACTTAAACATTTCCGCAGGAACAACCGTCGCGGAACCACCGAAAACGCAAAGGAACACCGTGACACCTATTCTATTTCGCATGCAATTTCCTCAGGAAGCTAAAGCAGATGTTCTTGATTGACAGTTCGGTCTGTAGGGTGCCATCGGCAGTCTTTGCGTTTTCCCAACTCTATTTTATGCTAACTCTTTCCGGAGGACCGGAAGTACTTCTGTGCCCATCAATTCGAGGCTACGCATGGTCAAATCATGCGGAAGACCACCGTATTGCGCCTCAAAGATCATATGGCCAACACCTAATCGTTGAATAATTTCTTTGAGGCGTTGAGTGACCTGTCTTGGCGTACCGACGACGAACCCTCCAGCTTCCTGCAGGTCAGCAATCGACATCTGAAAAACTGGTTTATGTTTCTTCGTCGACGAACCTTCGGAGAGAATCGATGCTGTTCCCCGTGTCGTCATGCCTACCGGCATGTAATAGTGCATGGGTCCTTTGAGCGAAGTCTGGGTACGCCACAAATAATGCTCAAACGATTTTTGCGCGTCGGCTTCAGTATCCGCGACAAAGAGGCCGGTCATGTACCCTAAGTTCTGTGGGGTTGCCGTATACCCACTTTTCTCCGCAGTTTCGCGATAGAGGTCGAACCATTGTTCCGCCATATCCATTGGGGCTAGGAATGAGACATACGGATAACCGTGTCGCGCCGCCCACATAATCGACTCTTTACTCCCGATCCCCGGAATCCAAATCGGCGGATGCGGTCGCTGCAACGGAAAACACCAGGGATTAACGTAACGAAAATGAAAATGTTTGCCTTCCCAACGAAACGGCCCAGGCTCGGTCCAGGTTTTAATGATCAGGTCATGAGATTCTTGAAACCGTTCTCGGTTCAATCCTGGGTCGATGTTCATCGAGAATTGTTCGATACCTATACCGCGAACAAAACCTGAAATGACACGGCCTTCAGACATCATATCTAACATGGCAATTTCTTCTGCTAATCGCACTGGGTTCTCCCATAGGGCGATCACATTCCCGAGAAGAAGAATCTTGCACGCCTTCGTCCGTTGGATGAGGGCGGCAGCACTAATGTTCGCGGCAAAATGCATACACGTCGGCGTATTATGATGTTCATTGACCATGAGGCCGTCGAAACCGACCATTTCAGCATACGCATATTCGTCAAGATATCGTTTATAGAGCTGTGCCCCTTTTTCAGGATTAAAGTATTTGTTGGGGTAAGTGAGACGGATGGATGGGTATTGGTCGAGTTCCGGAGTTTCTGGATATGGCATTTCGCTGAAGTAATAATAATCAATCATGTTCCCCTCCGTACTTGATATTCCAGGTGTGCGTTGTTTCTCGTCTTGTTCATTACCGTTTACCCTTGTGGTCGAGCCACAAATTCCTCGACCATAGCGACAAACTCTGCCGGACGTTCAAGCTGCGGGGAATGACCACATCGGTCAATCACTTTCAGTTCTGCCCCACGAATGGCATTCCGGTACGCTTCACCGTGCGCGACCGGTACTAAGCCGTCTTGCTTTCCCCATACAATAAGTGTCGGCGCTTTTACACGTCGGAGTCGATGAATAAGCTTCGGGTTATGCATATACGGTTTCCAACCAAGAAGCTGAGCCATAATCTGGCTGTTGTCACGCAACTCAACTTCTTCAGGCGTCGGTTTCGTCGGAAATAATCGTTCGCGTTCTGGCACCTGGGTGACATCATAAAAAACCAACGGTGCCATTTCTTGCGGCGAGAGCAGAAAGATATCGGCGATCTCGGTTCCTTCAACTTTTAGCCCAACCGCGTCAACAAGTATCAGTTTGGCGATGCGGTCAGCACAGGTAGCCGCAAGTTCCGCTGCTAACCATCCTCCCATTGAGAAACCTATAACCGGGACTTTCTGGAGGTGAAAATGATCAAGAAAATCCATATAGAAATCAACCATATCGCTCATAGAATCGAACCACGCAGGGCGTGCGGAACGGCCAAATCCAGGATGAGTCGGCAGATATACCTCGAAGTGCTTGGCCAACATCTGATGACACTGCAACCATCCAGGATTTCCCCCAGCACCATGGAAGAGAAGCAGCGGAGCACCCACTCCTCCACGTATCACGTGTACGTTAACCTCTCCTATCTCAACAACTTCTTCACGAAACTCCGCCATGTTTCCCCCTTTTTTCCTTGCAGATTACAAACGTGTCGCGAACCATTCCTGAATATGTGGAAAGCTCTGATCTAGCCCAGGGCCAGAAATGATATCACTATGACCAAGCCCGGGGAGGATAATCAACTTCTTCGGTTCTTGGGCCTTCTTATACATCGAAAGCGATTCCTCCATTGACACTCGCTCATCAGAATCGCCATGCAGCCAGAGAATTGCCCGTGGGGAAATCTGATGGACGACCGATTCTGGGCGATAGGCGATCAAGGCTTCCCCCGAGGATAACGTAATTTCTCGACTCCACTGCGGATACTGATGGAGAATCTCTGTAAACAAGTGAGTCGTACTCTCCGGCTCGGGAACAATATCTTTCGCATGCACATACGCTAATCGTCCACTCACCACGCGCTCACGTCGGTCTTCTGCTAAACGGGCAAGCAGAGCTCGCCATTCCCAAAAATGGCACGCATCACGAATCCAGCGCCCACAATCGCCAATCCCACAGACGCTTACCGTCGCTTTTACTTGCTCTTCCACGCCCGCGGCATAGCTGACATTGGCGCCACCAAGACTGACACCAAGAAGCCCAATCCGTTCGGGATCAACTTCTCTCTGCGCTTGCAAAAAAGTGACAGCATTACGGATATCTTCAATTTGCCGCATGGGAATAATCTGCCGTCGAGGTTCTCCTCCACTGCCACCAAGAAAACGGTAATCAAAAGTCAGCGCAACATAACCCACTTGCGCTAGGCGTCGCGCAACCTCAGGAAGAAGGACCTCTTTAACTGCAGTGAATCCGTGACACAGGACAATCCCCGGCCGTCTCTCGCCAGGCAAGCTGTTCTCTGGCAAGAACAGTACTCCAACCATTGGCAGTGCTTCACTATAAAAGCGTACTTCTCTTTCCACTCACCCTCCCTATTTGAGCAATGAAAAGTGAAAAGCTAATACTAGAAAAACAAGAGAGAAATTCTCGCTATTCCCTCTCTTGTCTTCACTTCCTGCTCCATTTTTCTATTCTATTAGTAGGCAAGTTTCTACTTTGGCACGGTTTCATCAACAAACCTCACTAAGTCCATGATATGACGCGTATTGGCACCCAGGTCTCCTTTACCTACCCGAGAAGCCGAGCGTACCCATAACCAACTTCCACTTGGTTCCGCTGGCTTAATTTGAATGGTGACATCGTCCTTGAACTTCCATACCTTTGTCGTCACGACTGCGTGAATCTCTCTCTTCTGATCGTCAAGAACTGTTATCTCCCATCCCAATCCTTGGACGGCGCGGCGCGCGATATCAAACAGCAATTTCTCATGGGCATCATAGCGTCGGAGCTGCAGCTCCGGAAACGGCGAATCTGCCGTTGTTTCCGCCACATTGGTCGAGAGATAGGTTAAGAGTCGCGTTGTTATCCCAGGTGGATCACTCAACGGCAAGCGATTAGCGATGATTCCCGAAGCTAAAACAGCAACAAAAATCAGTGCGAGGAAAAAAACGATCTGCACGAACACCCCCACGGTACGCATAGCTCCTCCCCTATCCTGGCTACGATGTACGTAGCAACGTTTCGAGGCCTTCCCAGGTTGTCACCGGAAGTGAGCAGGTAAAGTTCTGACAGACGTAGGCTGTGAGTTTCCCGCCTTGGTGTTCTCGTCCAGCAAGAAACGAAGGCATTGCCTCACCTTCATGGGGATTCACACAGCGGATCGTCTTATTAGGGAGAAAAAAGCGATGGATATGAGACAACCACTGTTGAGTCTCGGCGCCTTCTCTATCGCCCAGTACAACAATTTCCGTTGGGTTGCGCAGATAAAAATCCAGCGCACTCAGCATGTGGCTGAATCCAAATGGGTTTTGCTCCATGGGATCGTAAAAGAGCCGGAGAATTTTTTCAGCCTTCTCTATATACTTCCGCGTATCCGTCAGAAACCCGAGTCGTAGAAGGTTCAACGTCGCGACCGAGTTTCCAGAAGGAACTGCTCCATCAAATGCTGACTTCGAACGGCTGATTAGTACTTCATGCTCATCACTGGTAAAGAAAAAACCACCTTCATTGGAATCCCAGAACCGCGTAAGGAGCACCTCGGTCAGGTCTTTCGCACGGTCAAGATACAGTCGTTCAAATGTCGCCTCATACAGATCCAATAATGCCGCAACGAAATAGGCATAATCATCAAGATACGCGTTAACTTTGGCTTGGCCGTCTCTATAGCTGCGCAGGAGTCGTTCATTCTTGTACAGATTATTGAGAATGAAGGAGGCCGTCTTGCGTGCAATCTCTAAATAACGGGGATTCCCGACCACCTTATAGGCCTCAGTAAAAGCCGACACCATCAGTCCATTCCAACTCGTCAATATCTTTTCATCGCGTCCAGGTTTGACCCGTTGTTCACGGATCGCAAAGAGCCGCGCTTTGGCATCACGCAGCACCTGAGAGACATCGTCACTACTACGGTCAAAGAGTTTGGCCAGCTGTTCCACCGTCAGGGTCGGATGTAAAATATTATAGTGTTCAAAGTTGCCGACATCTGTCACGTCATAATAACGACAAAAAATTGCCCCTTTTTCCTCACCGAGGAGGAGAAGGACTTCTTCTTGGCTCCAAATAAAAAACGTGCCTTCTTTCCCTTCCGAATCGGCATCCTGGGTCGAATAAAAACCACCATTGGGATGCAGCATTTCACGTTCGACATAGGCCAGAATGTCTTCTACCATTTGGCGAAAAAATTCTTCATGTGTCACTTGATACGCTTCGAGATATAATCCCGCCAACAAAGCATTATCGTAGAGCATCTTCTCGAAGTGAGGGACAAGCCATCGCTCATCGACCGAGTAGCGATGGAATCCTCCTCCAAGATGATCATATATGCCCCCCGCAGCCATCTTGCGTAAGGTATGTGTCGTCACTCGCAGATACTGTTCGTTGTTTGTTCCCTTATATGCACGCAGGAAAAATGCAAACACCATTGAATTGGGGAATTTGGGTGCTCCACCTAAGCCTCCATACGTCTGGTCTACATGTTGGACAAGGCTCGCCGCTGCCCGCTCCAGTGTTTCCACCTGAAGCGAGCGTATGGTCTCCTCTCGCTGCGTCAGTTTTTCGAGGTTAGCGAGAATCTGGCTCGTTGACTGAGCGACATCCTGTGGACGCTCATAATAGGCTTGCGCCACACCGGCAAGAACTCGTGGAAATGCCGGCAATCCATGCCGATCCTCAGACGGAAAATAAGTCCCACCATAGAATGGCTTGCCCTCTGGAGTCAAAAATACCGTCATTGGCCAGCCACCACGTCCAGTCAGCATCTGCACCGCATTCATATAAATCTCATCGATATCTGGACGTTCCTCGCGATCAACCTTAATATTCACAAACAGCTCGTTCATCAATTTGGCAATCTTCTCGCTCTCAAATGACTCATGCTCCATGACATGACACCAATGACAGGCCGAATAGCCAACACTCAGCAGAATGGGTTTATTCTCCTGCTTTGCCCTAGCGAACGCCTCCTCACCCCACGGATACCAATCCACTGGATTATGCGCATGCTGGAGCAGATAAGGGCTCGTTTCATGAATGAGCCGGTTGGTGAATCGCTGTTCCATGACATCACTTTCTTTCCGGTCGTCTCGCTCACGCGTTCCTAGACAACCACGCCAAACGCCGACGCTAACGAGCGACGTGTTGTTCGTGCGCTTCGACACCTCTTACCGTGCGCAAGGGTTTAGGACTTGCCCTCACATATGGTAAATACGTTTCGCTTCTTTCTCGAGTTCTTTCCGGAACTCAGGATGGGCAATATCGATCAGCGCAGCGGCTCGCTGTCGTAAACTCTTTCCGCGCAACATCGCGATTCCGTACTCAGTCACCACATAATCAACGAATGCCCGCTGAGCTGTCACAACACTGCCGGGCTCAAGCCTCGGAACAATCCGGGAAATTCGTCGCCCTTTGACCATTGCACTCGACGGCGTAACGATCACTGCTTTTCCGGGATTACAGTACGCTGCCGTAATGGTGAAAATTGTTTGCCCACCGGTTCCGGTGTACATGAAAGGCCCAATTGATTCAGAACAGGCTTGGCCACCGAGGTCTACAGCAAGGGCATTATTGACGGCGACGTAGTTCCGCTGGTTCACAAGCAAGCGCAGATCGTCTGTGTAGGTAAAATCATAAAACTCAAAGTTCGGATTCTGATCGATAATCTCCAATTCGTCCGGAAATACGCCAATTCCAGCACTGGCAACAACTTTTCCTGGATTTACAGTCTTATACTTCCCGTTGATCACCCCTTTTTGCACCAATCGTGCGACACCACCGGGGATGACTTCCGTGTGAATACCGAGGTCGTTCTTATTTTCTAGATACATGGCTAAGGGAGACGACACACTACCAAGGCCGATTTGAACGGTATCACCATCCTGAATGAGGTTATTCGCCACCAACGTACAAATAACCTCGGTTGCGGCTACTTCTTCTTCATTTCTCGCAGTAGCTGGCAACGCTGCCGGTGGTGCTGTCGGCTCAACGAAATGAGAGATTTCCGAGACATGGATATAATTCTCACCACCAGTGCGCACAAAATCCTCGTGGACTTCTCCAATGACAACCCGGGCAGCTGCCGTCATGGTCTTGGACATGAACAGTCCTGTCCCAAAACTGCAATATCCATGCTTATCTGGAGGAGAGAGCGGAGTCAGATAAACATCGCATTGTATTCCAGGAGGAAGTTCGTGGTGGCGATAATACATGACCGGGATAAAATCGATCTTCCCCTTATCCATCATCGGCCGCGTCATGGCTCCAAGGTAAGGCGTCTGCACCGTAAACGCCTTCTCCACTCCCGGCTGGTCCCAATTAAACAGTGGTCCAATCGTTCCAACGCTTACGTTGCGCAGTTCCTCTTTTCGCGCCAGTAACGCATCGCACAACGTCAAGGGTGTCGCATGAAGCCAGTTCACCTGCACCGCATCACCATCGCGTACCGCTAACATCGCCTCGCGAGGAGATACGAGCTTTTTTCCACAGCGCTCGCGCCAATCCATATCAGGACCTCCTTCGAGAATCTTGCCCGGAGCATAGACCAGGAAGCCGAGGAAATCAAAGTTATTCTTTATAGCAACAGGAATTGTTTTCTTCTCTGCCCCAGTCCGATATGATCTTGCTCTAGAGCACCACGATTTCCCTTCGTACACAAGGAGAGGGCTATGGAAATCCGAATCGAGTATTGTGCAGCGTGAGGCTACGAGCCTGAAGCCGTCAGTCTGACGGAACAGATCCTGAGCGAATACAAACAGAAAGTGAAATCGTTAACACTCATCCCCTACGGTGATGGCCGCTTCGAAGTCATTGTCGACGGGACAAACATCTATTCAAAAAAAGCTACAGGCGAATTTCCTGAATACGGCGACATTCGCTCAGCACTTCCTCAATAAACAGTGTGAGGGCGAGTCTCAATAGCATCAGGGTATCGACACTCCTATTACACCCGAGGCTTATCTTTTCGTGGGAGAGAGGATCCAGATGAGGAATGTAATGCAAGTGGGAGAAATACAGCGATATTACCTCTCCCACTCGTCTACGTGTATCTGAATCAGGGAAGGGAACAAAACCTTTATAGGGAATGTCGTTATGGGCAGGGAAAGAAAACAATTTACCTTCCCATAAACATCCGTTCTTCCCAGCGATATTGCCAGCACTCGACAATTCGCCGTCCTTCCCAAAACAACGCGTCAGTAAAAAGAAACAGGGGAGTATCACTCAAATCAGCACGTTCGTGCGCGATCACAACCCGCTTCCGTCCGTAATGATCCATTCGTACGCTTCGTGAAAATATGCGCCATGTTTTCCGGGTATCGTCAGACCAGCGGAGGGAAAGCGTGCGAAAGCTTTGCGGCGACTCCTGTCGCAAGTGCTCAGCCACATCTGAGAGCGGCCTCCACGGCCCTTCCCATTGAATGCTCCGATCCCCTGCTATCTGCCCAACCCAGTGTTTTCCTGCGCTTTCTATAAGTCGCGCGAGCCGTAACGTCAGCAAATTCCTCTCAAAGGCATACTGAGCGTACGGAAACGCGTTCTCTCGTTCGAAACGGCAAACAAGGTCAAATACGATTTCAGATGGAAGTTGCAAAGAAGCCGCTGACCGCAAAGAGCAAAGTTCGGCCGCACGATCTTTCATTATCTGCATCTGCCCGTAGGTTTCCTTCGCTCCTACCTTCCCCCCCTGTACCTCCCTCTCCGGCAAGTGGTGTGGTCGTATCACAACCTCTGCGCCATCCATTGCATGATTGTGTTCAACATTCACAGGGCTGCCCTCCGTATTCTTACTATCTTTTTTCGGCGTGGCATTCTGTGGATACAATACAATGACATATTGGTACTGTCCCTCGTCAGCATCACGGAAAACCGTGAAGAGAAAGAGAAAAAAACCGTGAAAAGCCCGAAAAGATTGAAGGAAGAGAGGGAAAGTTCCCAAGAGACTTCGGACGATGCTACCTACAGGTCAGTTTGAACAAGACCAAGATGAATAGCGTATCGCACTAAGCCTGCAACATCATGAACATTCAGCCGTTCCATGAGATGACGCCGGTGTGTTTCGATCGTATTTTCGCTGAGATTGAGAGCAGCCGCGATTTCTTTGGTTGTTTTCCCTTCAGCAATCAGTTGCAAAATCTCTCGTTGACGAGGTGTTAGTGCTTTGGCTGGACTGACTTCTTCGGTAAATCCTTGTCCCCGTCCACTAATTCGGCGTAGATAATCCGTCACCACAGTTTTCGACACTGCAGCCGCCAGATGCGTTTCTCCGCGGGCCACTGCCCGTACCGCCATCTCAAGCTCGGCGGTTGCCGCATCTTTGAGAAGATATCCCGTTGCTCCAGCCCGTAGTGCCTGAACAACATAATCTGGGGTGGCATACATCGAGAGGACAATAACTTTAACCCATGGATATTCTCGGGCAAGGCGACTGGTCGCCTCTAGACCATTCAGTTCCGGCATAGCGATGTCCATCAGTACAACATCGACCCGTTCAGACTTCAGTATCTGAAAAATTTCCCGTCCATTACAGGCTTCACCAGCGATTTCCACTCCGCTCATACGATCAAGGAGCATGCGTATCCCGGCACGAAACAAGGTATGGTCGTCGGCGAGAAGCACACGAATCGTTTTCACCAAGATATCCCCGTGCGTTTTGTCTGAAGTTTGGGCTTCGTCTCCGATTTGCTTCGAGGTATGGGGGGTGTAGCGGACGACCACTCGTCACTCCGCTTTTCGTCATTTTCAGCAACCAGAGGAAAAGAAGCACGAATCAGCACCCCACGATTAGGACGAGCTACCATTTCAATTGTTCCTTTGACAAGGCGCACGCGCTCTTCCATTCCCAGAATTCCGCCACTCGTTCCCTCCACGGCACGCTTTCGTGCCTGCTCGACATCAAACCCGAGTCCATCATCATACAGCACTAGTTCGAGAAGAGACTTCTGCTGCCGTAATTCAATCCATACTTGTCGTGCCTTTGCGTGCCGGACGATATTGGTTAACGCCTCTTGAACAACGCGAAAACACGTGGTCTCTACCACAGGATCTGGACGCGGGAAGGGGTTAATCATCAAGTGAATGTTTAACCCGGTTCGCTCGGCTTGCCGATCCACATACCATTCGAGCGTCGCAGCAAGACCCAGATCGTCTAACTGGGACGGGCGCAAATCAAGACACAGGTTACGCACCTGTTGCAACGCCCCATGAACCATGTTGATGCTGTCAACCAGACGCGATTCTGACTTCTGCGAAACCTCAGGCAGAACGGCCTCAAGATTGATTTTCAACGCGGTCAGCATCTGACCAATCTCGTCGTGTAACTCACGGGCAAAGTGCCGACGTTCGGCCTCTTGCGCTTCTATCAATTGCCGCGACAGGTCTTCCTTGGCCTCCTGCGCAGTTTTCTGTAACGTAACATCTGCCGAAACACGGACCACACGGAGGACCTCTCCGTTGTCATTGAGCACTGGGAAAGCCCGATCATGGATCCATACAATCGCTCCGTTTGGATGCACAACGCGGTACTCCTCATCGTAACCATCAGTCGCCACATTTTCCAACATCACCGGGAGGACACGGTCGCAATCTTCCGGATGAATACCATCAGCAAGGGCCCACGATTGTTCATATACCGTCGATCGCTTTCGTCCCCACATCTCCTCGTACGCCGAACTCACATAAAGGACCTTGGTTCCGTCGGCCGTCACGATCCAAAAGGTCTCCTTAATATACTCGGTCAGTTCACGGATTTGCTCCTCATTGTACCGCAATTGTTCAGCTTCCTGCTGGCGTTCCGTAATATCTTCAACCATACCAACCAACCGCCAGGGTTCCCCGTTGTCATCACGAACCACGAATTGGCGACCACGAACCCACCGCAACGAGCCGTCAGGACGAACAATACGATATTCATCTTCGTCGCCGTCAGCGCATTGTTGTAGGGCCAGGAATACTCTCCCACGATCTTCTGGATGTATTGCATCCACCAAAGACCATGGTTGTTCGTAGGCACTGGCGCACGGTCTTCCCCATATTCGTTCATAGGCAGAACTGAGGTACAACAATTCCATTCCCTGAGGGACTATGACCCAAAAAACTGCGTCAATATACTCGGGCAGTTGACGAAACAATTCCTCTCGCTCACGAAGCATCTGCTCAGCGCGTTTCCATTTACTCACATCATTGACCATACACACAAAGCCAACGGGCTGCTCGTCGGTATTCGTCATAAGCGCCAACGAGATTTCGACCGGCACTCGAGTTCCTGTTCGCGTACGTGCCAGATACACCTGTCCGAGAACAGGTTCGTTCTGACTTACTCGAGACAGTTCGTTCCTCGCTCGGTTGCGTTCCTCTGGTGCAAGTAACGAGAAAGCATTTTGTCCAATAATCTCACTCCGCTCACCGGCGCCATACGCCCGCACTAAAGCCCCGTTCACATCGGTCACTACTCCATCAAGATCACAAAGAAAAATTCCCGTACTCGATTGCTGCATCGCAGTCGAGAGCCGCAGGTGCTCAGTCTCGGTACGCTTGGAGTTGGTCACTTCTCGTGCGATCACAAGCACCGCGTTCCGTCCAGAAAATTGTATCGCCTGCCCAATAACCTCAAGGTCAACGAACCCCCCATCCACCCGCCAGTGGCGCCATTGCCGAGCCTCCTGAAACGTATCCTCAGGGTCACCCCCTCCGTCAGTTGAGGACGCCAAAGTCACTATCTCTAGAAAACGTTGCGCTTCATTGACCGAGCGCAGATCAATCATCGTCATCCGTAAAAAATCCGCTCGTGCGTGCCCATACGACCTCACCGCGGCATCATTGACTTCTAAGATCTCAAAAGTCTCAGCATCGAACACTACCATCGGCAGCGGGTTGGCATTGAACAGGAGCCGAAAATTATCTTCAGGTATCACCGTTGCTTCGCTAACAGGCGGAGAAATTTTTTCCTCCTGATTCTCGTCTCGTAACTCTATCGACAACTGACGTGGGGCTGGAGGCTCTGAATGACGAACGTCGGCCTTTCTCCATTTAAGCAGCACGGCACAAACCTCGTTCTTCTAGCGTTGGCAAAACTGTACGGGAGTCTCTTCGGTCGAGCAAGCCATCTCCGAAGTCCCGCCGCCTTTATCGTTTTCTCATCCACAGCCTGACGGTGTGCACGGAAAGCATCCATGCTATAAGGTTAGCGGTTGTCTCCAACCCAACCATCCTCAACGAAATCAGGAGCCTGCTATGCAATTTGGCGTTACCGTGGCCACCAAGATAGATGACTGGCAATTAATTAAATATGCAGAAGACCTTGGGTACGATGCAGCTTGGATTCCCGACTCGCAAATGATCTGGTCGGACTGCTACGCAACGCTTGCGCTCGCAGCCCACAATACCACACGGATACGCCTGGGGACCGGGGTTGCCATCCCAGGCGTACGCGTCGCGCCGGTAACAGCGCACTCGATAGCCTCGATCAACCGTATCGCTCCGGGCCGCGTCTTTTTAGGCATCGGGACCGGACACACAGCAATGCGGGTGATGGGTATGCCCCCAATGCGGATCAAGGATTTTCGTGAGTACCTGCGGATTGTCCGTGCGTTATTGCGGGGCGAGGAAGTCGACTTTACGCTGAATGGTATCACTCGCACCACCCGCTTTCTTCACCTCGATCTGGGCTTTCTCAACCTTTCAGACCCCATTCCCATCTACGTTGCCGCGAACGGTCCGCTCGCTTTACGAACTGCTGGAGAGTTTGGCGACGGGCTCGTTTCTGTATTTAATGAACAACCGGCAGTCCTTCAGGCCAATATGCATGCCGTCAAAAGCGGTGCGGCACATGTTGGCCGGGACACGCAACTGGACAATTTCCATACTGTTTCGCTGACTTCTGCCGTTGTTCTTCAGCCCGGAGAGTCCGTAAAGGCAGAGCGTGTTATCGATGAGTGCGGATCATGGACAACTGCCGCGTTGCATTTCGTCTATGAAATGTATAAGCAAACCCATCGCGAAGAGGTCGTCCCCGAGGGATTTCGCGGCATTTGGGAAGAATACTGTGCGTACGTTGATCGTATGCCAACACCCGCAGAAAAGCGTTATCTGCAGATTCATAATGGCCACTGTACCTTCTTGATGCCCGAAGAGCGACGATTTGTGACGCCTGAGGCAATTCGCAGTACGTGTCTCGTTGGAACACCTGACGAGATCATTGAACAATTGCGTGCCGCCGAGCGTGCCGGCCTCAAGGAAATTACGCTCTTGCCGCCGATGGCGGTCAGTCGCAAAGTCCTCACGGATTTCGCCGACCACGTTATGCGACGTTATTGAACGAAACATGGGCACTATATAGAGTCACCTTTCCCAATAGCTATAGGCGCCAGATGGTGGATCGTGGCGCCCGCAACGGAGAACAATGCGGACGACAACGTGTAGCAAAAGACAACGATGGCTGATGCTCTTTCTCTTCGGACTCCTCGTGTGTATTAGCGTCTCCCCCACCGTGCTCGTTGCCGCACAGTCACGACCTTCCACTGTTTCCGAGATCATACGCGCCAAACTCCAAGCGCGAAAACCACCTCCCCCAGTTTTCGCTGTACCAATAGAGGAGATCAGGTGGTCTCCCGTCGTTGGTATCAACCTCTCGGACTCAATCAGTACACAACTTGCGGCTTCTCGCGTTCCCTTTCGGGAGGCTCCTCCTTCAACAGAAAAATCCGCAAAATTCATTCCTCCGAAACTCTATGCAGACAAGGTGCAACTCCGCGCTGCGACCATGCTGACCCGTTTTTACGAGATGCGTGCATACCAGCCTGCCTGGACGACTCCACACGGCCCGCTGCCGTCTGGAGAACAGTTCCTTCAACTTCTGCAAGAAGAAGCGCCCCGCGAGGGCCTGCGTGCCAGCGATTATCATCTCGCGAAACTCCAAGCGCTCCTCGCCAAAACGCATGAGCAGCAAGCCCTGCCGCCTGAATTCCTCACCGACCTTGAGCTTTTATTCACGGATGCCTTTCTCCGTTATGGTGTGGCGGTGTCTCTGGGCAGTGTGCCTCTGGACAGTTTAGACGCAGAGTGGTTCATCACAATGAAGAAACCCGACCTCGTCACACTGCTGCAGCAGGCAATTGATACGACTCAACTCGAACGGGCTTTTCGCAATCTTCCACCACAGCATCCGGGATATCGGAAACTTCGTGAGGCGCTCGCCCACTATCGAGACATAGCTGCTCGCGGAGGTTGGCCCATGATTCCTGGCGGTCCTGCACTGAGTCTTGGGGCACACGGAGATCGAGTTGCACGAGTACGCAGTCGTCTCACTACGAGTACAGATCTACGTCCGGATTTTCGTGCTGAGACCACCAATCTTTTCGATCCACCAGAACCACAACCAGTAGGAATTCCTCCAAGCAGTCTCTTTGATGAAGGGCTGGAACAGGCAGTGCGCCGGTTTCAGCAACGACACGGTTTGCAGGAAACTGGCGTCGTGAATGCCAAAACCTTAGCCGCGCTGAACGTCTCGGCCGACATGCGGGCGCGGCAAATTGCGATGAACATGCAGCGCTGGCGGAAACTGCCAGGGGACCTCGGTCAACGGCACATCATGGTGAATGTCCCAGATTTCACGCTTGAGGTCGTAGACCAGCAACAACCCCAGATGACCATGAAAGTGGTCGTCGGCAAGGTGATGGAGGAACGCTCCACGCCTTCCTTCAGTGCCAACATGAAATATCTGGTCCTCAATCCCTACTGGTATGTCCCCAAGACCATCGCTGAAAAAGAACTCTTGCCCCTCAGCAAGAAGAATCCGCAATACCTGGCAAAGAATAATTTCTCTTTCCACCGCGTTCCGGCGGGATTCAAGCAAGTTCCCGATCCCAACGCAACCGACGGCTCAACAATATCGGTAAGAGCATATGACTACATCTTACGTCAGGGGCCCGGTCCGAAAAATTCTCTCGGACGGGTCAAGTTCATGTTTCCCAACCCCTATAATGTCTATCTTCACGACACGCCATCCAAGCACCTCTTTGATCGCGAAGTGCGCGCCTTTAGCCACGGCTGTATCCGCGTAGAGAAGCCGATCGAGCTAGCAGAGTACCTTTTACGCACAGATCCAAAGTGGGATAAGAAAGCCATCCTGTCTACACTGAAACGAAAAAAGGAACGAACTGTGTGGCTTCCAGATCCCCTTCCGGTCCACATTCAGTACTGGACAGCCTGGGTAGACCAAAACGGGACGATACAATTTCGCCCGGATATTTATCAACGTGATAATCTAGAAAAGTCGAACCGTAGCAAGGGTAAGAAAAAAGTATCATCTCGTCGGCCACGAAAAAAAGACGGTCACCAACCTCCGGCAACGCGCCCAGTGACCGAGCCTGTAACGGCACCAGCTGTGCAAGCCGCAAACTAACCCTGCGGAAAATACCGCTCTGGTCCGTGCCGCGAGAAACGCAACAGAACGGAGGTACGTATGGAGACAAAATGGGGGACTCTCTGTCGTGGGCTTATCGCGTCCTTCTGCATCCTCCTTGGCGCATCATGGCATGATGCCCAGGGGGGGATGTCGGCAACATCAACGCCGCCAAAGAAAAAGAAGACCGCCACCACCTTTTCACCAAGACATACTCCGCCCTCCAAAGCTCTCCTCCGAAAAAAAACGCGGCCAGTTGTCGGTCGCGCTGCCTCTCGCCTGTCCTCTCCTCGGCCCTCCCCCGCTCCACGGCAAGCATGGGTACTCAAAGAAACAAAGAACGGCAAGTTAGTAAAAACGCTCGTCACACTTCCGCGTCGCCAGAGTTCCTCTCTTCCTCGTCGCGCTCGCCCTGTCTCTTCAGTTTTGAGAAAGAAGGAGCGCCAGAGGACAAAAACTCGTCTCGCTACTCAGACACAACAGAGCGAAAGAAATCTTACGAACGCTCAACTGCCAGCGAAAAACACGGTACAGGCAAATTTCCTCAGCGTTGATAAACCCACCCCGACAACGCAGTCATCCCTATCCCATGAGGAGAATTTTTTGCCAATCGCCAAGAAGTACGGTAGCTACTCACCGGAGAAAGCTGCTTTTCCGATACGCGTCAATGGCGAGTCGCTTAACTATCGTGTGAATAGCATCTTCGTCCTTCCGCAGGAAAATATAGCTATTGACCTCGGCACTGCCGACAGCAAAGCTGAGTACATCATCAAAAGTCCGTTCGGTCCACAACAAAAACTTCGTACCTCACGGTGGTCCGGCAACACTCCATCCATTCCCGGTACGTATCCGGTCGAAATTACCAACAGCCGCTCTGCAAGTGCAGTGATTGTGAATGTCTTTGTTCTCGTCCCACTCGATCGCGTGGAGGACGGCTATCTCAACGGCTATCGGATTGGCAACTATCCGAAAACTCCGTTACGCAACCTGCCAACATACACTTTGCCGCGAGGATTCGTCGAAGTCACACCGGAGAATGAGACCCTTCGTGTAAGCCCGCACTTTCGTCTACAACAGTTTCTCTGCAAACAAGACGGGGGCTATCCCAAATATCTCATTCTCAATGCGCGTCTTCTCTCGACGCTCGAAGTCCTGTTAGAACTCGCCAACAAACAGGGATATTATTGCCAAACGTTCACCATTATGAGCGGATATCGCACCCCTCACTACAATCGTGCGATCGGTAATCGCACGACATATAGTCGTCATCTCTGGGGCGATGCAGCCGATATTTTCATTGATGAAAATCCCCAGGACGGGAAAATGGATGACCTGAACCAGGATGGTGTCATTGATTATCGGGATGCCGAAGTCATGTACGACTTGATCGAGAATGCCTATATTCCGCGCTATCAGAGGACGTTTCTTGGCGGCTTAGCGCGCTATCGAGAAACATCGTGGCGCGGACCTTTTATTCACGTTGACGTTCGCGGATCACACGCACGTTGGGGGGTAGCGAACCGCTCTCGCGAAGGAGCGACTTCACCTATCGCGTTTCATCCTGACAGCTCGTCAGCTCGTTCAACGCTCCTGCCGATGCCATAAAATGTCAATGGAAAAAGTTTTTGGAGAACTAAAGAGACTAAGTCGAAGAAAGGTTCGCGTCCAACATCTATCCGGGCCCGCACTTTTGTTCACGCAAGCCCGGAGCCTTTTCTTCCTGGTCAGCTGCTCTTTTTCCCTCGTGGTGCCATTTCGAGGTCCGGCGGCGGCTGATCGGGCAGTTTCCAGCGAATATATGGCTTGTCCTTCAGCTCGTGGTAGGCATTGGCTTGTTCGATCGCCTTATGAAAAGCCGTTTCAAAGGCAGCAAAATCCTTCGCGGCAATGGCTTTGCCAACCGGCGGCCAATCCTCTGCCATGAACTGGTTCAATGCATCTTCGTGCTTAGGACGGGTAAAACCACCAAGTTCCATGAGCTCTTTTATCTCTTTCCACTGGAAATTGGCTAGCTCCCAATGCCCCTCCTTTGCAGCGTAGTAGAGCTTCCAGGTACGCTGTCCAACCTCAGGCATAATACGAGCGAGACCCGGCTGAATGACAGCCAACTCCTCTACTGTCATCTCCCTGTGTCCACTCCACACTCCCATCTCAGATATGACTTCTTTTATTTTTTCTTTGAGTTCCTCGTCAGTCATGACGTCCTCCTTTGCCTGCGCATTTTGGTCTGGCTACTATACTGAGAACCTTTCCCAGGGTCTAGCGTCGAACAAAAAGAACTTGTCGACAAGCATCCCCTTCTCACCTTTTCACAAAAACATGCCTCACCTGCAGTTTTCTACAGGAACAACAGCAGGGACCCACATCGGCCTCACGGACTAAAACTTGCCTACCCCACATGAGGAGCACCAAGCCTCACGTAACCCTTCTTTTTTCGGCACAAATTATCAGCGGAAGGTGTCGTCGCCTTGCGGCCCCTGGACTTGATCTCGTGACTATCCTACTCGAATGGGCACCATCGTCTCAGTCCGGTTGCGACGTTCTCGCCACCGATGTGCTCCTGCCCAGACAATCATAGCCTCAGGAAAACTCGCCGCCAGAAATTCGGCAAAATGTTTCTCCGCGCGCCTGACACTCGTCCGTGTCGGATGAGCGTTTATCAACTCTGCGGCAACAAATAGCTCTTCCACAGTTGCCGCATCGAGCTGGACGTCCATACGCACCCGTCCGTGCGGAGCTTTGCCCGCAAGTAAACTAATTTCGAATGCACCTTTGAAACAGCGACGCGCAAGGTCCGCATGTGGCCAGAAAGAAAAGGCAACAATGAGATTAGGTTCTTCAAGTTGCAACGCAGCAAGGACTACGCCGTCGTGGGTAAACATTTTGACACGCCACGACACCTCGGCTAACGCTATACCAAACGGCTGAATTCTTCGATTAAAGACGTTTTGCGGAACCTCAACCTCCAATACCCGGGCCATAAGCTCTACCTCCCCGCACCACCTCCGCTCTTCCTCTGAGCCTGAGGGCTAAAGATCCACCACCAACCACCACGGGCACCACCACCAGCCTCGCACTTCCCCAACGGGGAAGTGCGCCGTCCTCTATACCACCAGACCTGCTAATCGTTATCAAGTCCTCGTTTAGCAATGATCTCGCGCATAATCTCTGAGGTCCCTCCACCAATCGGACTCAAACGAATATCACGGAAGAACCGTTCAATAGGAAATTCCTGTATGTAGCCATACCCGCCATGCAGCTGTAAACACTGATACGCGAGCCGATTCGCCATTTCCGAGGCGAACAACTTCGCCATTGATACTTCAGTGCCACAGTCTCCGCCCCGCTGCAATACATCCGCCGCATAGTATGTGAGCTGTCGTGCCGCCTCAAGTTCTGTTGCCAAATCCGCCAAGCGATGGGCGACCGCTTGGTGATCGATCACCCGCTTGCCAAACGTGCGCCGCTCTCGAGTATATCGCAAGGTATCCTCCAGTGCCTGCTGCGCCGCACCGACCGCCATCGCCGCGGCAATCAGTCGCTCATCCTGGAAGTTCGCCATGATGTAATAAAAGCCTTTTCCTTCTTCCCCTATCAAATTGTGACGAGGAATACGAACGTCCTCAAAGACCAGTTCTCCAGTGTCAGAAGTATTGTTCCCCAGTTTCTTCAATTTCTTCGCCAATCGGAACCCTGGAGTGTCGCGTTCAACAATAAACATCGAAACCCCTTTGTGTCCCGCGTCTTTGTTCG
Organism: Binatia bacterium; assembly: GCA_050187625.1. Taxonomy (GTDB): domain Bacteria; phylum Desulfobacterota; class Binatia; order Bin18; family Bin18; genus JBFWXH01. The sequence continues at coordinate 6,440 of JBFWXH010000102.1, read as the reverse complement.
TCTTGGCAGCGACACAAAAAACATCCGCATGCACCGAGTTGGTAATAAAGATCTTGGCGCCATTAATGACGTACGAGTCGCCATCCTTGACCGCCGTAGTTTGGATGCCCGCAACATCAGATCCCGCGGCAGGTTCCGATACGCCAATCGCACACACCTTCTCGCCTGCAATCATCGGTACCAAATACTGCTGCCGTTGCTCTTCCGTTCCATAGCGCGCGATATGGGTCGACGACATGTCTGTATGGACAAGGACACTCATCGGCAGTCCCATGCCACGCGCCCGGCACAGCTCTTCGCAAAAAGCAACAGTCATCCAAATATCCCCGGCGCTACCACCATATTTCTCTGGATACCGGATACCGAGAAAGCCGAGTTCACCCATCCGACGATAGATCGACTTCGGAAAGATTTCTTCCTCTTCCCACTGATCCATGTAGGGGTTGACTTCCTTGTTGACGAAATTTCGAACCTGCTCACGAAAGATCTCATGCTCTTCAGTGAAAAACCGCGAAGATGCAGTCAACATTGCTTAGCCAACCTCCTCTCAGTGTGTTACAGCGTAGACGAAATCTATCAGGCAGTCTAGGGTGTTACGAGGTTTTCTCACTACATCACATAGCCACCATTGGGACTTAGCACTTGCCCCGTGACATATCCTGCCTCATCCGACGCCAGATACAGGTGAGCATAGGCAATATCAATGGGACGTCCAAGCTGCCGCATCGGAATCCGACGAAGAAAAAACTGCCTGACTTGTTCAGCCTTTGCACTTGAAATGTTCCCCGCGACCGTGGACCCTTCTGCTGTTCCCTGCACCGCCTGCACGATATTATCGATCAACCCCGGCGCAACTGCATTGACGGTAATCCCCGAGCGTGCAAACTCTAGCGCAAGGGACCGTGTAAACCCGATGATCGCGGCCTTGGCTGCGGCATAATGAGCGTTTTGTGGTCCACCTTCCATACCCGCGACTGACGCTGTGTTAATAACCCGGCCCCACCCTGCCGCAATCATGTCGGGAATCACAGCATGGGTACATAGAAAGGTGCCCTTGACATGGATATCGATCATGCGTTGCCACTCGTCTGGGGAAATTTCAAGAAAATTCTTGATTTGACCAATTCCTGCATTGTTGACCAAAACAGAAATGGCCCCGAATCGTTTCCGTGCTGCTGCGACCAGCCCTTCAATCTCATCCTTTTTCGCGACATCCCCACGCAAAGCGAGAGCTTTCTTACGCCTCGATGTGCCGTTAATTTTTGCCGCTACTTCTTCGGCCCGTCGTTCGCTGATATCAGCGACGATGACTTTCGCCCCTTCTTGCGCGAAGAGTTCGGCCGTTGCTTTCCCTAAGCCCGACCCTGCCCCGGTTATTAACGCTACTTTGCCTTTTAGTCGCATATCAGCACCACTTCATGTACGATCCACCGTTCGGACTGATAATCTGCCCGGTCACAAACCCAGCCTCCTCTGAGGCCAAATATGCAACTGCATAGGCAATATCCTCTGGTTTCCCCAGTTTCCGCATTGGGATCGTCTTGGTCATACGTTCCACCCACTGCGGCGGACTCTGTTGCACCATCGGCGTATCAATCACCCCTGGTGCCACCGCATTCACGGTAATCCCCGTTCGAGCCAGCTCACTAGCCATAGCGATCGTCAATCCGGCGATTCCTGCCTTGGCTGCACAGTAATGTGAAAGCCGCACCCCACCGGTAAATGCTCCCATAGACGAGGTACTAATCAATCGTCCGGTGCTCCGTTCCAACATTCCTGGTAACACGGCACGAAAGCAGTGGTAGGTCCCGTTCAAGTGCACATTGAACATGCGGTCCCATTGCGCTTCTGTCATTTCAACAAACGGCACTTGCTCGGCGATACCGGCGTTGCTGAGCAGAATATCGACCGGTCCCAACGTTCGGCCTATTTCTGCCACTGCGGCCTCAACCTCCTGCAGGTTCGTGACATCCACGCGAAGGGTCAGCGCACGTCTCCCCAGGTTTTCGACTTCGCGCGCGACTTCAGCGACACCAACTTCGTTTACATCACCAAGGGCAACGTTCGCCCCCCCCTTGGCCAAAACAATGGCAGTGGCACGGCCAATTCCAGACCCCGCACCAGTAACAAATGCTGTCTTTCCAACAACTCCTGACACAAAGCCTCCACAAAAAATCCAACGTACCGCGCAAAACGGAAAGGATAAGGAGAGAAAGTTACGTTTTTACGGTTTACGGTTCACAGTCTGCCCCGTTTTGCACAATGTCGCGTGTCTCAGCTAACTTTCTCTGTACGTATTCACGTAGTTTGTTCTCATCAACAGCAATCCCCAACTCCCCGTTACTATCCACGGCAAATCGCGCCTCTTGCTGAAATTCAAGAGCAATCTGCGATACCAACTCATTAAACACTGCTCGCGGTAGGTTTACGCGCGCGAAGTCGTTCTGACAAACCGTTTGGATCTTATCAACCACCCCCTTATGCTTCTCAATGTAAAACATCACGTTGCCAATTACGCATTGGCCATACTGCAGAACAGTATATTGACGGCCATCACGCTCCCACTGCAAGGTCCGCTTGGGAGGAACGGGAAATCCACGGATTCGTTCCTGGACCAAAATATCTTCTGGTTCAGGCTCTTCCTCGCAAAACATCAAGTTAATGTGCTGCATGCCATCAGGCTTGGGATGGATTTCTATGCGCATGACATTGGACCTCCGTACGACACAGATAATGGTGGAGAAAAAACAGAAGGACACATGAGAACGGGCACAGCAGATCGCCGCGCCCTCTGTTTTATGAGACTAAAAACTGACAACTAAAAACTAAGGACTTCTTACGGCTCTGCCCGCAATTCCACAACGTTTCCGTCTGGATCTTTGATAAACAAAACAGGAGCATTACCAATGTTCGGGGGTGGCATGAATTCCTGGAACTCAATACCTTTCGCGGTCAACTCCCGTTTCGCTTCCTCAAAATCTTCTACATGGATAGCCAGATGGGTACCTATTCCTGGCAACCCCTTTGCCGCCATTTCGTTGCGTTGGCCGATGATATGCACTTGGGTACCATTACACTCGTACCATATCCCGGGGATACCACGAATCTCCGGACGTGGAATCTCCTTGAATCCCAGCACCTCTCCATAGAACTCTCGTGCTTTGTCGACATCCATAACCGGGACCCCAGTGTGTCGAATCGATTTTAGCTTCATACTCGCAGATCCTCCTTTTAATAAACTGTACAAAAGTAAACTTTTGGTTGAAGATTATCAGTCTGTTCCCAGGGCAACAATAGGTGTTAGCAGTTGACACTTTTGTTGTGGGCAGTCGAAGTGATATTTTGATGACAAGGGGATATACACACAGTTACATTCAACGCTGAATCGGCGAGCAACAAGCCTATACCATGGAGTGGCCGCTAGCGAGTATTTGTCGCCGCCTAAATTGGCGTTATAACCGTTTTGGGCTGATTTCCTGCTTCGACGTAGGCCTCAAGAACTCTAGTTTCCGGATTCTGAAATGTGCGGAATAATTCTTTTTACTTGTGCAGCGGCTGGTGAAATCACACGTCGCGCAGCCAATTTTCAGCTAATCGTAACCGGTACCGACCGTCCTAACTCAAACGATCGCCTCCGGGGTTCGCACCGGAGCTGGTAGCGTACTCAGCTCTTCTGCACCCCGAATCCCATCCTAGTCCATTTTCACAATCACCAAGTTGCCATGTTCATCTTTTGTCAACTGCCAACCTGGTGGGACCACGACAGTCGTATCGGGTTCCTCAACGATCAGTGGTCCTTGTTGCGCGGTCGTAATCTCCGCCCGATGGCGGATCGGCGTCTCCAATGTTCCCCGCTCCGGTCCGAAATAAGCTTGTCGACTTCCAAGACTGGTTTTGTCACCATTTACTGCGCGACTCACCAAATCGGTGAAGCGCATGCGCCCGGCTGAGGCAAAGGCACGAACCCGTACGTTGACTAATTCAATGGCATCGTCTCGGTCATAGCCAAATGCTTGTCGGTGGGCCTCGGTAAAAATCTTCTCCAGCTCTGCACGCAGAGTCGCGGACGTCACTCCTGGTGGCAACGGCAGTGTAAGTTCAGAGACCTGATAGCCATACTTCAGATCGACTTGCCGTTCACAACGAATCGACTCCGCAGCAACTCCCTCTTGCTGTAACTCCTCGTACGCCGTTGATTCCATTTCATCATACTGGCGCAAAATCGCTGCCGGATCGATCTTGTCGAGGGTCGCCGCCACGCTACGCAAATAGTCATGTCGATAGTCGGCCAGCAACAGCCCCAGCGCACTGAACAACCCCGGGAACAAAGGAACTAGGACCCGCGAGACCCCAAGACTCTCAGCCAAAGCAACCGCGTGAATCGGACCGGCCCCGCCAAAGGCGATCAACGTGTGCTCACGGGGGTCACGTCCTCGTTCGGTCGATACCGCCCGTAACGCCCGCATCATCGTCGCGTTCGCAACTTGCGTAATCCCGTACGCAGCCCGCATCTCGTCAACCTGCAATGGCGTCGCGATCTGCTGGGTAATTGCGTCCACTGCCGCCTGACGGTTGATTCGTAAGGTCGATCCAGCGATAGCGTCAGGATTCATATATCCCAATACAACATTGGCATCGGTTACCGTCGGCTCTTTGCCTCCACGCCCGTAACAGACTGGCCCCGGATCGGCTCCGGCGCTGTGCGGGCCTACCCTCAGCGCCCCGCCGTCGTCGATCCATGCAACACTGCCTCCCCCAGCACCGACTTCGACAATATCAAGAGAGGGCACCCGCAATGCATGTCCACCGCCACCGAAAAGACGAGTCGTCATCGTCGCCCCACCACCAACTTCGCCTCCAGCTTTTTCGAGAGGCACCCCATCCTCGATCAAACACGCTTTCGCCGTCGTCCCACCCATATCGAAGGACAACACCTGCGACAGATTCGTCTCCGCCGCCAAACGTGCAGCCGCGAGTACGCCGGCTGCCGGCCCAGACTCAATCATATATGCAGGACGTCGTCGAGCAACCTGCGCACTCATAATGCCGCCGTTTGACTGCATGATCAGTAAACGATGACTATACGTAGACAAATGCTTTTCCAGTTGGTTCAGATAACGATCAACAACTGGAATCAACGACGCATTAATCACTGTCGTACTCGTCCGCTCATATTCTCGGATTTCAGGATGGATATCCGACGACAAACAAACCACGGTCTTCGGCAACAGCTCGGCAATCAATTGTCCGATCTGCTGTTCATGTGTCGGATTGAGATACGCGTTGATCAGGCTCACTGCGATGGCTTCAACGTGGGCATTGCGCAGAGTACCAATCACCGCGCGTACGCTCTCAAGATCAAGCGTCTTCTCGACACTGCCATCACCCAGTATGCGCTCATTGACTTCTAAGCGGAGCGATCGCGGCACAAGGGGTGGTAACCGGTCCCAAGCGGCATCGTACACGTTGGGTCGCTTTTGCCCACGCATCTCCAGCTCATCGCGAAACCCCATTGTAGTAATCAGTCCAGTAAGAGCGGTTTTGTTCTCAATGACCGCATTCGAGCCGATGGTCGTCCCATGCACAAAGCTTTCGACAGTCGCCTGAGGCGCCGAGCGCTGCACGCAAGCCACAATGTCTTCACCCACCCGGTCCAAGAGCGACAACACTTTCGCCGTCGTCAGCGTCCCATCATCTCCCACCACAATCACATCAGTAAACGTTCCACCAATGTCAAAGCCTACACGCATAACCTCGGCTTCCTTATACTTTTGACTTTTGGCTTATCTTGTCAGTCCGTCGCCGCTATTGTCTCACCACGGCTTCGGCGCAATGCCACAGTTTTCTCCCAGTCAATCGCAATGGTTGCTGGATCGATCACAACGCCATACTGCTCCCGTGCCGCAGTCACAGTGAGTTTTTGATCTTTGACATCCACTAATACCTTTTCCGGAGCTCGTTCCCACGGTTCACCATGACCACCAGAAGCACTAATCACATGATAAATCCGATCCCCCGCTTTTACTTCCATGTGCAAGTGGGCTTTTCGCGGTAACTCTCGGTCATCAACTCCGGGATTGAGGATGTTGGTTGACAACCCGCCAGGCTTCCCTCCTGCCATCCCATCAGAGGCACGAGATAAGCGGTTGGTTCGCACCATGACATGTCCCGGCTGCAGGAACCGCCATTGTTTATAGATCGAGAGCGAACCACGGTGCTTCCCAGCTCCCGCCGTATCGGGAACATAGCCAAACCCATCGACGACCAAGGGATACTCGCGTTCTAACAACTCAGCCGGAATCGTACCGTACGAGCCGAATGACATAGGTGCTACACCATCGATCCCATCCTTCCTTGGCCGGCCTCCCCAACCACCAAAGAAAATATCCATCACCGCAAACTGCGAGCCATCATCCCTATGACCGGTAAAGTGCAGAACA
>JBFWXH010000101.1:0-28037 GCA_050187625.1 Binatia bacterium | reverse complement strand
TAGTCACTACCCCCAGGTCGTTTATTTCTTCGCGTATGGGCAGTGCTCCACGCCTTGCGGCATCACAGAGGTAGACACACTACGTAACGGTCTAGCGCCAGCGGGCTATCCTGTGCTCAACGCCTTGCGGCATCACAGAGGTAGTCACTTGGGGTTGGTCACCGCCGTAAAACCTTGAATCAAGTGCTCAACGCCTTGCGGCATCACAGAGGTAGTCACCCCCGCGTTGATCGCAACGTCACTTGCGACTGCCAGTGCTCAACGCCTTGCGGCATCACAGAGGTAGTCACTAGATCTGGATGTAGGGTTGAGGGGGACGTGACTGTGTGCTCAACGCCTTGCGGCATCACAGAGGTAGTCACCGTCTGACTAGACGTCATCCACGACGCGCGATTGCCAAGTGCTCAACGCCTTGCGGCATCACAGAGGTAGTCACTATGCGTACTAGTTTACGCCCCATTGCTGACCTCGGTGCTCAACGCCTTGCGGCATCACAGAGGTAGTCACATGGATAAAGCCGGGACCCAAGTCCGTCGTGAACTGTGCTCAACGCCTTGCGGCATCACAGAGGTAGTCACCGCACGTCTGTAACTATCTGTTTCTTCTCTCGTTTTTCTCTGTGCGAGCAAGGATCTGGAAGGTTCGTCGAGTTTCGCTCATGACTTTTCCTTTCTGTGCTGTTTAACGTAGTCATTTTATTCACCTTTTTTCACGCATGGACCTCATCTCTATCAGTAATTGCCTTTTCTTCAACTAATTCCGTTGTTTAGTCCGTTTTTTCTTCCCTCCGTCAGTACACATCGTTCGGTGCATGAATTCTTCGCATAGGCACAGTTCAGCTATACCACCTGAAAACGTGGCTGTTCTTCGATCCATTCCTCTTTGGTGTTGCGTGCAATGATGTGTCCTGCACAGCCAGGGCAGAGGCCAACGAGCATCAAGCTATCTTCTTCTGCCAGTTCAGTTTCAAGTTCCCAGCGCAATCGTTCCAACTCCCGTTTGGTCAAGCGACAGCGAAAGATCGAGTATTGCAAGCTGGTTCCGTAGCCCTTGAGCAGCTTGAAGCACCGTCGCCAGCGTTTTGGTTCACGAATGTCATAACAGATGAGGTACCAATTGCGTTGTTCTGCCATCTCGCTTACCTCAGACGCATGCGTGCAAAGAGTCCAGGCTCGCCGCTCCACTCTTTCTCAAGCAAGCGGGTTTCCAACTCAATCAGGCGGGCATAGGAGAGTGAGTAGCCAGTGACGGGATGTTTCCATTGGTCTTCTTTGCGTCGTTCGTACACCTCAATGGCTTTCTTGCGGCCCAGATCACTCAGCCACACTTGTTTGCCCGCGCAGGTGAAGTCGGCATCGGCATCCCACTGTAAACGGTTGACTGAGGCGACCATAGGCAAGTCCCACAACGGCACGCGAAATAATTCCATCAGATCCAATGCCAACGGGTGAGCAGCTGAACGTGGACGGTGAAAGAAACCAAAGGCGGGTTCCAGGCCAACGGTAATAATCGCTTGGAGGATGTCGCGGTAAAGGAGGGCATAACCAAAGCTGAGGAGCGCGTTGAAACGATCCTGCGGTGGACGGCGATTGCGCCCGTCGAAGCGAAAGCGTTCATCGAGATCGTCTCGAAGGAGACCGGGGAGGGCAGAAAAGTAGTGCCGCGCGGCTTCACCTTCGTGCCCCCGTAAGGAGTCGATTCCTTCTGCATGGTCGACTGCGCGTAGGGCGTTACGAATGCCTTGCACGGCGTCGGCAATACCGCTGGCGGCCCGATCTTTATCTCGTGAAGCACGCAATAGAAACCCAAGCTGGCCAGAAGCGCGGGCAAAGACCAAGCGACGGGCTAAGCGAAAGACCACGCTCGGATCATGCAACGCCTCGAATTGACGTAGACGGCGTTGCACGGGAGACGCGCCAGCAGCCAGTCCTCCGATGTAGCGCCCCCCGCCGGTAAACCAGTGCACACCAATTTCTTGTGAGGCACACAAGTGAATGGCCTGGGTGCTGATTTGCGCGTTGCCGTGCACAACGACTTCGCCCACAGTGCGAATTGGGAATACTTGCTTGCTGCCTTCTGTATCAACAACCGTCAGTGTATCCCCGGCACGCCCGACACGGGCACCGTGAGCAGTAACGTGAACAGTCTGCCGTTCGCGATCCTGGGGGAACAAACGGAGCGGTTGCTTTGGTTCATGTTGGGACAGCCGACCTTCTTCAGGCAGACAGACTGGGGCGAGCGAACAACGAGCACAGAGGCGGGAGTTTTCGGTCACCGGTGGACGTTCGACGGCTTCGCGTAGTTCACGGGCTCGCTCTACGGCTTTACGAACATCCTCACGGGCAGCAAGATCAATAGGAACCCGAACGGTGACATTATCGGCATGATAACGAATCCGTGCTTCTTCAATGGGCGTGTCGGTGTGCTCCTCGACGAGCAAGGCATAGGCACAGGCTTGGAGCCGATCGCTTGGCCAGGCCTGAGGACCATTATCATTCTTAGCCGAGCGACCACGTTTATGTTCGTAAGGAATCAGACGACCATCGCGGCGACGCAGGCAATCAACCTTGCCACGAATGCCGAGGATTTCGCTTTCGAGGACGAGACTGATCATCTCGCCTTCGTCAGCAGCGATTTCTTCATGGAGTCGCCGGCCAGCATACACCGCAGCATCAGCGATGCGAATTTCCTCCACCTCCTCCAGATAAAACAGGCGCTCGCAGTATGCCAACGCATGCAGGGCCATGACGCGGATCAGGGGGTCAGGAGTAAGTTCGGTTGACATCATGAATAACCTCCAGGTAATTACAGGGTAAGTACAGCAGGGCTCGAAGCGTATCGTTCATGAAAACCACTATTGTTCGGATTGGTAACTCGCGTGGTATTCGCATTCCCAAAGCGCTCCTTGAACAATGTCACCTCCACGATAAAGTTGAGCTTGAGGTTCGAGACGATCACTTGGAAGTGCGTCCTGCGACCGAACCGCGCAACGGTTGGGCAGAGGCCTTTCGGCGTATGCATGAGGAAGGGGATGATCTTTTACTCCTGTGATGCGTTAATTGGGAACCAATATCCATGCGTTTTCGGGAATAGCCAGTGTTTGCTCGGGGCTTGGAGCAAACAGAGCGCTTTTCGTCTTTGCCATATTCTGGCGGTCGATACTAAGAGTTAGATGAGTTGTTCGTGGGCGTGGGCCACGGCTATCACTTTCTGTAATTGTCTCATACCAATACGCTGGTTGTCTTTGCCTTTCCTCGCGCAATATATCGATCAGGAAGTTGTTGTCACCGAGAAACGGCAATCCGTAACGAGTAGAGTTGTAATGACCAGCTAATCCATTCCTTACCCGCTCTTCAAGTTCGGAATTTTCATTCAGACAAACATAAGCACATAAGTTGCTGAGAAGCTCTCGCCTGATTGGAGTTATGTTGTATTTGTTGCCCTTGGTGAGAGGCGCACGCTCAGCACCGGTATTCCCGACGGGGTAGTTATGCCCTTGTTGGTAGAGGCTGTGCAGTTGTGGAAAGCTCAGGGCGCCGAGCGCGATTCTAACGTTGGGCAGGTCTGTTCTCATGAGCGTCATGGCGGACTCGCCGTTATCAAGGCGTGAATCGATTCCCGCAATGTTGAGGGCAAGTCCATAAGCTGCTGAATGTGTCAGAAAGCCCGCCGTAGGCCGAAAGTTACCCGCAGTGAAGGTGCGAAACACTGCAAACGGAGCCTGGATATACAAGCAGATCATTTGTAATTCTCCTTGACCATAATCTTATATGGTTACAGCACTTACGATTCTGATCAGCTGTTGGGCGTTACGACAGAGAGTTACTCGCTTCTCCCCTAGTTCTTCTTGTCGTTTTTCGGACATGTCTTTGACGATCTTTCCGCCGATGTAAAACTCGTAACCTGGATAATCCCCTCTCAGAATTCCCTCGGTTACTTCGGGGAAATCACCTTCTTTAGTGAAACCGTAGGTGTTGTAACCAGCAACAAGAGAATTGCTGAGTCGAATGATGATACTCGCTGGAGCCATTTCGTAGTAACTGCGAGCGTGATTACCCGCTACTCCATTCAGTTCGCCTATAGCTTGCAGTAAGAATTTGAGACCAATAGCTTCTTCTTCGCTGTCTCCAGTTTTCTTCCTGAACTTTTGACTCCTGCATTCGTTGAGGTTCAAGGCAAACGGATACTGAAATGCCGTGTGGACAGTCTCACGGTGAAGGAGCGCTGAGTCATCAGCATTCTTCCAAGGACTTTCAACGCTCTTCGGTGATTGTGTAAGCAGAGAATTATGCCGATAGGGTTCCAAGCTCTTCGCGAGGTTCATACGGAGAACAGAGTCGCGCTTAAATTGGAAAGTTTGATGTCGATCTTCTTTCTTCAGATCCTCAAGGATTTTCTTTCGGTCAGCGGCACCAGCAGCTACCATATAGCCAAAGAAGAAATCGTCCACATACTTCTCCGGATTCGGATACTCGGAAAATTTCACTGCCAACTGCTCCTCGTCGTGCAAGCGAGAGCGATTACACGGAAGACCATAGGTAGCCAAGATTTCCCGCAATGCGTTACGCATCGCTTCTGGAGAGATAACCGGATACTCGAACCGTCCGTCAGTGATCTTTTGAATAACGGTTCGATTCTGTTCGCTTTCTCCACGATAATTAGCAGATGGGGCAGGATAGGTGAGGACTGTGGCAAATAAGTTCATAGTCATTCTCCTTTTCTGTGGCGTTGATTAAGAATGTGCGGCGACTGCCAGCATTGATAAGGCTTTGATTTTCTCCCATCCTCCGTCTTCCAAAAGTGACTGAGAAACAAAGACGTAATCATCTGCTGGCAGAAACTGGGGGACAGAACAGATTGTTCCAGTGAAGTATTCAATGAAGTCCTGCTCCCGGCGAGAACGCATAGCGAGAAAAATATCCGCACACACTTTCTGGCGAGCCTCAACGTAAGCGGATGGGATAGACAGTTTTCCGTCCAGCGTCTTCTTGTCTTTGAAGTCCGCCCACTTAATTCCCGACCTCGACTCGGTTTTATAGCGGACATAAGCACTAATCATGTCGTAGATGCGCTTTTCTAAAGATTGCGGTTTCTGCTCTGATGCTTCTGCCATCGTATAAGCCTCCTGTTGACGCTGGAATTCGTCGTTAAGAATCTCGAACTGCTTGCGCACGTCGTAAGAAAAGAAGGGAAATGATGTGGGAGTCTTGTCCGAGTGAACAAAGAATTCCCAAGGGTGCAGTGCAAATAGGCGAGTGAAGCCTTCGTGCCACTCAACCTCTCGTAAAAGATTAATGAGGAGTTGAGATTTGAAAAAAGGATTACGGCAAAATGAGCGAATACCCTCATAGTGGTTGAGTAAACTTGAATGATAGACAATTCTTTCCGTAGCGAGGGTCTTGATGTTGTTGCCTTGCTTATCCAGATGGAATAGCTCAACTGTGCTGATGCTGTACTTTAGCTCAGCACTTGCCGCTTTCTGCTGAGCAAGAAGAAAGAGGTGTCTGAGAAACTCTAGTCCGCCTTCAGCGGGAAGATCGATAATAGACGCTTTCGGTCGATAGCCACGAATCTGTGGATCTAGTCCGGCAAGTAAACGAGGATAAACATCGCAGAATTCTTCGAGGTCGTTCACTTCCGGAATGACAATGACGTATCCTTTGGACTCACGCGCTCCGTCCCGATCAATGGCTTCTGGGACAAAGACTTGCGTCGTTAGTGGCCAGAAATTCAGCAATAGGTTTTGCTCAACTTGTCCACTGAAAGGCACTTTCTCAGCATTCAATGCTTGTGCCCCAACGAACAGAGAACTAGGAATATCGCTAACAACGAGTTTCCCCTTTTTGCGATTAACAGAGATTTGGACAAGTTCTTTCCATGTGAGCCCAGCTTGTCCACTCGACTTCCCTTCTGCTCGCTCCTCATAGACAAGACGAGTTGTAGGGCGGCCACGCACAGTGCTCCAGAGCATATCTCGCCAGAGTTTCAGCCAGCCTCTCTCTTCTCCAGGATAGTGATGCTCAAGAAAGGCAGCTTTAGGGATGACCGTGTCGTACACAAAGACTTTGTTCTTTTTGATTTTGCCAGTTTTGGAGTCCCTTACTTCGACTATTTCTTCCCGTTTGGGCGGGGTTCCTTTCCATTTTTGTTTGACTTCTGTTTCTCTTGTCTCTGCATCGTACAAATCATCAAAAACTGTCTGTAATGCTGCTTGAGAAACTGTCAACGTGACGCTGGTGGCACTGAGGTTGCTCACAGTTGGTAAGGGGCCGAGCCCGCGTTGCTGTAAAGAGTCGATCAGTAACAACAAACCTGCGAGTCCAGCCTTATGCTGAGCAGTGGGCAAATCGAATAAGTCATATCGGAGGGAAATTTCCGAAGGTGGTGCTGCTTTCGCCATTGGTTATTTCTCCGTAGTCACAGGATATTCTAGGAAACCAAAATTCTTGTCGTAGTAACTTGCTGATGCCGTACTCAAGAAACGGCCCAGGGCTGAGTGAGAGCGAGCGAATCGCTTCGGTACTGGAACGATAAAGCCGTCTGTTGGCTTGCTAGCTTTCTTCGTCTCCAGCCAAGTGTCGATGTCTGTGTCGAGCACGGCTGGAACGGTGAAATCCTCACCCTCACGGTACGGATAGCTCATTGCGTAGCTACCGCTGTCCAAGAAACTACTGAAGCGTTCTGGTTCACGGCCTTGAGCTTGATATTGTTCCAGTGCGGCTTCCATGTCAGCTTGGGAGAAAATTTTGCCATCGAGATCTGTGACAAACTTCCGTGCGAGAATAAGTTCTTCAGAAAGATACGGTTTTGGGTCTTGAACAGAGTAGATAAATACTTCACCGACTTTCTTATCTCCCGGCTGACTATGACGATTACATCGCCCCATGCGTTGAATGAGAGAAGAAATTGGTGCGTCCTCTGTAATAAGGACATCCGCATCGAGGTCGAGGCTCATCTCGCAGACTTGGGTAGTGACAGCTAATAGCGGGCCTGGCTTGGTCTGAAAGGCATCCACAACAGCCTTATGCTGAGCACGTCGGTGTTCCAACTTGAAGCGACTGTGGTAGCAGAGAACTTTCTCTTCACCGATTTCTTTACCCAAGGCGATAGCAAGGTCCTGACATCGACGGACTTGGTTAACCACCCAGAGCACTTTTTGTTTTGAGGTGAAGGCGTGCCCTGCGATTTGCTTTGCGTCTTCTTGCGAAACCTTCTGTAGACGATAACGAGGGTGTTCTGCTTTGGTGCGTAAATCATCGAGCCCCTGCAGGCTATCAGGAAAAAGTTGCAATCCGCATTCCTTCACTAACGTGTCCCGACGGCTCGTGATAAGGCTTGCAGTCATGCAGAGCACTGGCACGTCAAAGCGCTTGAGGAATTTCACCAGCGCGGAAAACATTTGCTTGTCAAAGCTGTGAACTTCATCCACTACGACTACACTGTCCACTAGAAGAGGTAGCAAGCAGAGAGGACCATACTGGTTCTGCATGAAAGCTAAAAACTGATCAGCAGTCGCACTGAAAAGACGTTTGGACCATAGCCCGAGCGCATAGAGTCGATCCTCGGCGGTGAAATCCTTCTCTGCCCGACTGTCTGCTGGGTTCTCAAACATCTCCTCTAAGTCATAGGCTGCCGTTCCGTGCGCCAATGCTGCCTCTTCTGCTGGTGCCCATGACACGTAATCGCGAAACCCTTCTGTCGCTGTGGCGCGGGTGGGGTAGAGGAAAAGCACTCTTGCCGTTGGCTTCTCCCGTAGGCGAGCAGCAATCCAACACCATGCGGCTAAGGTCTTACCACTTCCACAGGGAGCTAGCATGAGCGATCGGTCACTGAGTTTTGCTGCTTTTTTCTGAAAATCTTGAAAGAGAAATCGTTTCTGTGTTTTTTTCTGGACTTCACGTATGCGTGGAATAATGACTTTCTTGTAGACGTCTTCCGCTATGAGAAGACTACCAAAAGCTGCGTTGATCCACGTTTCCAAATTCTGTCCGACTCGTACAACACCAGAGCCTGCAGAGTCTGCGGCGAGTAGCGCCGCCTTCACAGCAAGGAGTAGCATGAGACGCTGAGGATTGGTCTTAAGCGCTCGCCCAAATCGGTGTGCCCTTGCTTTTGCTTCTTCCAAGAGATCAAGGAAACAAAATGCGTTAGGTTGAGGCTGAAAACTCCAAAAACGCGGAATGTTCGGACGAAAAGGGATCGGAAGGTGAAGAGTAGAACCAATAGTATCAAGCAAGGTTGCAAAGTCAGGACTGTCAACGAGTACTCGAAAACTGCTCGCCATCCCTTGTGGTTGACCCCAGCGCTCTGGAGCGACCTTAAGGTGATGAGAGATCACACTGGCGAGGATAATATCGAAGTCGAGCAGTGGGTTGTGTTTCAGCCATGCTTGGAATTCAGGAAAACTGAGAAGAAGACCACTCAAATGCTCGTGACGAATGCTTTGATCGCCCGTGTGCGTGACGACCTTCTGAAAACCGTCGTTGGCTTTGCCCGGGTCGTGGAACGCTGCTGCCGCTAATGTATTGGCTAAGAAACGATTGAAATCCTCTCTTTCGAGACGAAAGAAGCGAAGCCACTCCTGAGCCAGACGAGTTGGGTGGTTCTCCGCACCATAGAGAAAGCTTACAGCTGCTGTCACATCGACAGTGTGACCTACCAAGGTCTTTGGAGGTTTGCCTAAAATTGAGCTTTTTGCCAGTAAAGACTGAGCCATCAGATTATCCTCCCCATGGCACAAACACCCCGCACCCCATCCGCCGTCGACCGCCAAGACCTTGCTCTTGTACCGTCAGCGATTCTTCGGCAGTGAGATTAGTGATCCCCATCGAAAATCCCACTACTTGCTTGTCTTTCACGCGGAAGGTTTTTCGCTCGCCAAGATGTGCCTCACCAGCAACGTGCAGGTCTTGCAGTTGTCGATTCACGGCTTCAAGGAACGTTTCCGTTTCCATAAAGCCTTTGATGGTCACGAGCCGAGACCGTAAGCTTGCTACCGGACGGAGAAGGCGAACTTCTGGAACGCCGATACGCAAACAATGTCCGTCGACTTCCAGTTTTTTCCCAGCAAGTGTCAGGTACGTTCGGATCTGGTCATCTGGCAGACGAAGAATTAGCCGCGAGAAGTCGGCAAGATGCAGTTTGCCATCTCCACCATACAGGCCACGAATGGGTTGCACGCCAAGCTCTGTGGCTTCGTGAAGCTCGGGTACGATGCGGCTAAGGGCTGCGTACAGTGCGTAGCCGTGATCGACGGGAATGGTGGTTCCAGTGAGACGAAAGGCAAGATCGATGTATGGCATAGAGTACCTCGTATTGTTTTCTGAAGCCCCCTCACCCTAGCCCTCTCCCCGGGGGGGCGAGGGAATTAAAAAGTAACTGCTGTAACTAAAATTCATTGGAATCCCCTCATTCCGATCCTCCCTCACGAAGGGCGAGAGGATTGAGCAATACAGCCCTGTGATCCGTGCGCATAGCGCACGCTACGGACTGGGTTCCCGCCTGCGCGGGAATGACAAATGCAACCGTTACACATAGCTCCGCCATTCCAGTAGCTTTTTCTGGTTGGGTATTTCTCCTTCATGCACGAACCGTAGCAAGCGAGTGTGACATCTGAGGTCACTCTCGCTCATGGTTGCGAAAAAATTTTCCGCGCCTCTTCCTTGACCTTTTCTTGTAGCGACTGGGGCTCGATGACTCGTACGCCGCTGCCGAAATGTAAAATCCACCCAACCAACTCACGCGTGTCAGCGACCTGTAATCGTATAGTTAAACGACCATCTTTATGCGCGACACTTTGTTGACTGGGATGCCATTGACGATCTCTGACCCAGGCTGCCGTTGGACGATCAAAAAGCAGTTCAATGGCGATGGGTTGCCCACGCATCACGACCAACACGTCACGTACATACGCATCGAGGTCAAAACCCAACGGCAGTTGGCACGGCTGGTTAGTGATCGTCAGTGAACGAATCCGGTCGATAGCAAACATGCGAACATCACGGCGGCGATGACAGTAGGCGATGAGATACAGTGCTCCATCGGTGTACCACAGTCGGTATGGATCGGCGTCCCGACGATTCGTCGCATCTCGGGAAGCGGAGTAGTAGCGCATCTGTATCGTCCGCGACTGAGAGATCGCGCGGGTGAGTTGGTCGATGGTCTGTTGGTGGTGGCGGTAGGTTTTGTGTGGCCCCAAACCAACGGCAAAAGCGTTGCGCATCTGCTGTACATACGTCGTGCCTTCTGGCGGCAGTGCGGCTGATGCTTTGTTGAGAGCGGAATCAAGAGAACTCTTAATCTCGGTGCCATCGAGTGGTTTGAGCAGATCGCGACTAAAGACTAACGCCATCAATTCAGTTGGTGAGAGTGCTAGCGGTGGAACCTGACGAGCACCGTCCATAAGCCGCCAGCGGGTTTGACCGTTCCTGCGTTCAGTCGTGAGTGGAAACCGAACCTCCAAGGCCTCAAGGTCTCTACGAATGGTACGCGGATGGCGAGAATAGTCCTCCGGCAGGGCAGCGGCCAATTCTTGCAGTGTGGCGCCGCGAGCGTTTTCTAGCTTCTGCAACAAGAGCCATTGGCGTGTGACCTGGTCATTGCGGGACATCTGCACCCCCTTCCTGACAGATATCGCCGAGCTTCGCGTCTTGCTGAGCCGTTCGTAAAGACTGTATCTAACAATAAGACATCATACTCGCCCACGCGAAGTCAAGAAAAAGGGAAGGCGTCTTCGTTGATCTTATTGCTCTGCTTTCCATTGAAGATTAGCTATGACGGCAATATGATCTGATGGCTGGTCTGGACCGGGAAGGGGAGTGGTGTTGTGGACCTGTGGCAACTCCAGCGCGGTCGATGCAATCGTTTCGTTATGAAACAGGTAGTCGATCATCTTGGCGCGCTGATTGGAGTTGCACGTGGCGACGCCCGGGGCGTGGGCATGACTATAGTGAAAGCCTGATCGCTGTAGGGTCCGGATAAGGTCGTCGTCTCTCGTGACATTGAAATCGCCGCAGATAATCCAGCCTTTACATTCCGGCGCGAAATTTTGCCGAACTCGGAGCAATTCCGTGAGCTGCCGGTACCCATACCGGTAGTCCTGGGGAGTCGATGGCGGGTCCCATTTCAAGTGCGTGTTGGCGACGCCAAGAAGTCGCCCTTCCCAGGTGAGGATCACAAGCTGAGCGATATGTCCGGACCGTTCCTGCGTGCCGCTTGCGTCGTCATACTCCAACCGTGTCAAGTGTCCCCACTCAAGGGCGGTCTTGCGAACGAAGGTTGCACAGCCATCGGGTTTGCCGCTGCCTTTCATGGTCAGTGCGCCGACATAGCCGAGGGGGGATAGGGCGCGATTGATGATGGCGAAGGTGTTCTCTTCCACTTCCTGGAGGCATAAAAGATCTGCATTGAGCGTGGTCAGATGCGTAGCGAGAGCAGGAAGACGGGTTTTCGCGTCGAGGAATACCTCGGGACTGGAGGGATAGCGTGCCTGTTTGATGTAGGCTGTCGCGAGGACGTTGTAGGTTGCGACTGTAATCATCGAAACGTCACCAAGGAAGCCTGTCTTTTACTACTCCCTCGCATTGGGTGTGTCTGAGTTCAACTAACCATCTTACCTCTTGACCCGTACCCGATACGTTACTTTCACTTCGCGACTCTTTGGCACTGACACCTCGAACTGGAGGGTGTGCGCGTCGGTTTTGGTGTATTTGTGGGAGGTGGATAGTACTTCCCAATCGCCCGGTACCGGTTCGATAACACGAACAGTGATATCTTCTGTTTTGCGATTACGTAACGATATTTCCCACGCACTCTCTGTGACAGTAGGAGAAATCTGCTTGAACTCGGTTTGTTTGCGCTCGCCAACGACATCGAACGCGTCACCGGTTTTGATGGTAAAGGTCTCATCGACTGGGGTGTGGTCAATGGCGTCTTCTCCAAGAAACTGCGAACTGCCTTCACTGTCGGCTTTGTAGACCCGAACCGTTCCCTTTGGCAGTGGTATGCCAAGGTTATTTTTTTTGGCATTCTCGATCTCGAGTTCCACGATCACTTTTTGTTTTTGAAACGTGTCCTCTCCGTACATGCCGTAAAAGTAGCGTGGCTCACCCCGGAAGATAAACCGTTTGGTCACCGGAATGGCCGTGGCAGAGAGGAGGGCAAGCTGTTTGGTTTGCTTGTCCTTTAAGGTAGTCGGCCGGTCGAGCGTGTAGAGGTGGTACTCGAACAGCCCTTCTTCCTTGAATTGCGGTTCTGCGCTGCGGGCGCTTGCCATCATGACCATTGTTTTTTCATAGACTTCTGGCGGGGTCAGGCGATGCACGTCGCCCGCGACTAACTTTAACGCCGCATTCTGGTAGGTCGCACCAGACTTGTTATCCAGCGTCACCCAGCCGGAGAGATCGACGAGGGTATCGTCGGTGTTCAGCACGGCGATGTAATCTGCCTGCCAGGTGACCTGATTGGTGAGGTAAGAGGCTTCGAGTTGATGTTTGCCGGCTGTGCTTGCCTGTAGCATCCACACGAGCGTGGGGTGGGCAATAAGATTGTCTGGCACTTGCGGGAGAATCACGCGTCCAGGTGGATTGAGATGAATCTCATTACCGATCTGGTAAATTGTGCCGCCATTGGTGGAGAGCAAGGTCCCGGTGACGACCTCGTCTTTCCCGGTGTAATAGTTTTTGTCGAAGAGCTTCACTTCTTTGCCGACATATTTCTCTAGTAATTTTTCTGGACTCAGCAAGTCGTATTCATAGTTTTGTTCGAGGACCTGGAGATCCTGGCTATCGCTTAACGACTTTACGTGGACAGTGGCTGGGATAATTTGGGCGGCCACATCCATGAATTGGAGAAGGTTACGGCCTGCGGCAAGGTCGACAGCACGCTGCTCTCTCACGAGGGCAATGTTGGAATTGTAGACCGTGAGCGAGACCTGTGACTGTTCTGCAAGGGTGCTCTTCCGTGGGGTGGGCGAAGTATTAACTGGCGTTGGGGTGTTTTGTGCATCCGCCGCGAAGATTCCTGACATGAGCAGAAGCAGCATCGTTGTCCAGCGCATGATGTGTATACTCATCTCCTTCGATATCCCTGTAGCTTGTTCGTAAAATAGTTATTTCGCATTGAGGCTGTGTCTAGTATGTCATCATCGCAGTGTATGGCGATGGAGGCAACTAACCCCAGCAGTTCTTGACTCATGCGCGGCGTGAATTCTAGTGCTCTGGTGGCTTGCGCTCATTTGACGGGTTGCTTATGAGGAGGGGATCACGCGTCGTGGAGGCCAACCTATGATAAAAGTCTTGTGGTTCCTCAGTGTCCCATCGCATCTGACAATCGAGCAATTTGAGGACTGGTATCTGAACACCCATACACGTATCGCCAAGGGCATGGAGGGGATGCGTCGCTATGCGATCAACCGTGCCCTCCCTCGTCAGCCGCTAGTTATTGGCGCAGAGGCCCCGTTGACCCATCGTATTGCCGAGGTGTGGTGGGATACCCTTGCTGCGGTTGAGTCGTGTTTCAACTCACCAGGTGGCTTGGCCGACCTGGGTGATGGGGTGAGTAATATCGGGGTGCGGAGTGACACCTTACCGGTTGTCCTTTTCGTTGAGGAAACCGAGCAGGCCACGGGGGAGGCTGTGGGCTTCAATTTGACGTCCGGGACTTACATGGGAAGAGAATTCCTCGTGAAGCTGTTCGGGTTTATGCGTGTCCCGGAGGGAGTTGATATTGACACCTGGTACGGACAAACCGCTGGACGTATCTCGCAGATGATGGGGCTGCGAAAGCATATCTATGGTCGCGTGAGTCCAGAGACGATTACGATTGGCCACATGATTACATGGCCGCCTGACGGCAAACCTGCGTATGAGCGGGTGATTGAACTGTGGTTCGATAGTGTTGAGGCGATCGATATGGCCTTTGCTTCGCGACAAGGGAAGGAGTTGCTGACGGGGTTACAAGAACTTGGGGTGGAGCCCGCTTGGGTCGCAATGCGCAATCAGGAATTATTTTTCTCGTTTGATGCCAACCAATCGTTAGGAGAATAGCTCGTAAAACGTAATGCGTAAAACGTAAGAGAACAAGATCACAGGCCGCAGCTTTCCGTTTTTTACGTTTCACGTTTTACGTATCACGCTTCACGCCATCTCAAAGCGTGTCAGTAGCCCGAGGCGCTTCGCCTGGAGCAAGGCGTACTGAAAGAACCAGAGCGAGGCAAGTAGCATAAGCGTGGTTAAGCCTAACGCGAAGAACAACGAGTGTACTGCCAGCTCACCGGTGGCAATTGCGTGCCGCAGCCCTTCGAAGACGTGCGTCGTTGGCAGAGTAATGGCAATCCATTGCACCCACTGTGGCATGCTGTTGAGCGGGTAGAAGACACAACTGAACGGCTGAATGATGAACCCGACTGACCAGGCCAAGACCTGGATGCGTAAACCATACCGAAAGATCAGGGCCGAAATGACAATGCCGATCACCCAGCCAAACAACAGCAAAATGGTGGCAAACACCGCAATGGCAATACCGCCAATCTGTAAAATGTTAAACGCGTATAAGAGCCACGCCAGGATACTGAGAAAAACAAAGCTGAGGAGACAACGCAAGAGTCCAATCAGACCGATGGCGCAAAACAATTCTGTCGGAGTCACGGGCGATGCAAACAGATTGTAGATATTACGACTCCAGAAATCCTCCAAGATAAACGTTCCTACATCTGTCTGTGCGCGCCAGAACAAACTCCACAAGACCGCCCCACCAAGAAAAAATTCCATTACGCCTGACAGTGTCGACGTGTCGGCAATGAAGGTACTGGTAAACCCCCACAAGAGCAGCGAAATCACCGGCCAGTAGACAATATCAAAGATACGATCGAGGCTGCGGTAACAAATGCAAGCGAACTTATATACCAAGCCCCACACAACCGAGGCGCGACACGTATAGTTTTGAACAAACGCATATGACATAAATGCAATCTTCGAGATGTACGCTGGGCGTGGGCAGTTAAGATTCCTGTTTATATTTCCCCCCGGGCCACTTTAATGAAAATCTCTTCGAGGGTAGGGCGAGTGAGCTGCACGTCGATAATCGGACCACCAGTTTGTGTCAGGCGGCGGAGCAGTGGGTCGAGTTGTACTAACGGATCGTCGAGGACAAATCGTACGGTTGTGTCCTCTTCCTGTATGGCGTGTGGTAGACCGTCCATCCGGGAGAGTGTTGTCAGGTTGGTCCCTGGTTGGAATCGCACTGTTAGCACTTGTTGTGGAATAAGGTCTTTAATACGCTCGGCAGTATCGATACGCAGAATCTGACCTTTGCTGAGAAAGGCGATACGTCCGCATAGCTCTTCTACCTCGTTCATGTTGTGTGAGGTAAACAGAATGGTGATGTGCTTCTCACGTTGGAACTCTTTGAGGACGCGCCGTGTTTTTTCGGCAATATCGGGATCGAGGCCCACCGTGCACTCGTCAAGGAGAAGTAATTCCGGATCATTGATCAAGCCTTTGCAGAGTGTCACGCGTGTGTGTTGTCCAGAACTCAGATATTGCAACTTCTGGTTGGCAAGATCAGTAATCTCAAACCGTTCGAGCAATTCGTCCACCCGAGCGGTGAGATTCTTCACTCCGTAAATGTGTCCGTAGACACGAAGGTTTTCACGGACAGTGAGTACTCCACTCAGACTGGTGAACGCTGCGGCAACATTCATGCGTCGGCGAATCTCAAGGTTGTGGGCAGCAAAATCTTGTCCGAAGACCTTAATTGTTCCACTATCAGAAAGAATCAGTCCGAGCAGAATGTTAATGGTTGTCGACTTGCCCGCGCCGTTCGGTCCCAAAAGGCCAAAGATCTCGCCGCGCTCAACCGCAAAAGATACACCTTTGAGTGCCTCGACGGTTCCGTACCGTTTACGGAGGTCACGGATATCTAATAACGGCATGGGAATTTAGGACAGCAGGAGACAAGGGGGATAAAAGGGAAAATGGAGAAACGGGGAAATGGGAGAGAACGAAAAAATAAAGAAGAACGGCGGGGATGTTCTCCATTTGTCCATTTATCCTTATAATTTTTTGTTCCTAGATGACCCCTTTTTCTCGGAGCTGTGCAACGTCAGCAGCCGTGAGTCCAGCAACGTGCGTGTAAATCTTTTCGTTGTCATACCCGATAGGGACAGAGCCGCGCCAGATTTTCCCTGGAGTGACGGAAAACTTCGGAGAGATTCCCGTGCCTTTCACTTTCCCTGCCTGTCCATCTTCCCATTCGACGTGGATCTGGCGTGCTTGGTAATGGGGATCTTCGGCCATATCTTTACTGTTCATGATCGGACAGCAGGCGACTTGTGCTGCGTTCATCGCCTCTACCACTGCGGCCACTGGCCGTTCGGCAACCCAACCGCGAAGTAACGCGTCGAACTCGATACCTTCGATGGAATTGATGTCGGTACTTGCAGTGTGCCACTTGGGATCGTCCGGATCGAGTCCGATTGCACGACACACACGGGAAAACACTGAGAGTCCTACCGCACCGATGACGACCCATCCGTCGTGTGCTTGAAATGCGTCATACGGCTGAAACGCGGTGGCTTTGTTTCCCGAGCGTCCACGGACAAAACCATCGGCGAAGTATTCGACCATAGTCCCAGAGAGCAGACGGTGTATGGACTCGAATTGCGAGACATCGATGACTTGTCCCTTGCCGGTTCGCTGCGCGTAGATATAACCCGCCAGTGAAGACCAGAGACAAAAGAGTGCGGTAATATAGTCTGCGGTCCAGGGGTTCGCACGGATTGGCGGGTCTGGATCGGGAAATCCGGTCTGATACATAAGCCCGCCAAACGCCTGACCAATCATGTCGTACGAGGCACGCCCAAGATAGTCGGGGTGCCCGGTCTGTCCGTAACCTGAGACATGAGTAATGACGATTTTAGGATTTGCTTGCAGGACGACGTCGTCGGTGAGTCCCCATTTTCGGTAGCTGCCAGGTTTCGAGCTTTCCATCCAGATATCACAGCTTTTGATCAAGCGAAGAAACAGCTCTTTCCCTTCCGGGGTGCTCATGTCGAGGGTCACATAGAACTCGTTACGTCGTTCTTGTATCCATGTTGTTGCAATTTTGCCCTTCCCATCGACGGTGGGCAGTTGTCGACCAAGGTGGCGCCACGCGGCATCCCCTTCACCGGGGCGTTCAACCTGGATGACTTCCGCTCCCATTTCGGCGGCCAGGGTTGCGGCATACGGTTGGGCGATGAGGCTCCCGGTCGACAAAATGCGTACGCCCTGTAGGGCACCAAACTGCTCTGGTAGTAACGATGATGGGCGAGTTTCCATACGTTGCCTCCCTTAGTAAGCCGTTATCCCTAACGTAAATCTTCCACGAAGGCAACGCACGAGCATCGAGATTTGCCATCTAAATCTTTTCTGGCAGTCGCCGATGTCATGACTGAGACAGCAGAGCAGGTCAGCTCGGGGTTGCCTGCTACTGAAATACCATCTGACTACGGGTGGGGTATCGCAGGCTTGTTCTCAATCGATTCCCCATTGTGACAATAAGGAGAGTGAGGAAATGCGCACGCCGTTGCGTGTCTTAGTGGTTGAAGACTCTGCCGACGATGCGATCTTGCTGATGCGGGCGCTTCGCGATGGGGGGTATGAGCCGACCTGGGAGCAAGTGGAAACAGCAGAAGCGATGACGGCGGCTCTGCAAAAGCAGACATGGGATATTGTGCTGTCCGATTATGTACTGCCACAGTTCGGCGCATTGGATGCTCTACAGATTTTGCGAGATCATCAACTCGATTTTCCGTTTTTCGTTGTCTCTGGACACATCAGTGAGGAAACTGCGGCAGCAGCCATGAAAGCCGGGGCACGAGATTATCTCATGAAGGATAATCTGACCCGGCTTATTCCGGCGATTGCTCGGGAACTTCAGGATGCGCAGGACCGTCAAGTACAACGGAAGAGCAAGGAACATTTTCAAGCATTGGTTGAGAACGCATTCGATCTGATGATCGTGCTCACTGCGGATGGGATCATTCAATACGTTAGTCGCTCCTGTGAATGGATGTTGGGATACGAATCAGAAAAGTTGATCGGCAGCAGTTTCTTTACCTATGTTCATCCTGAGGATGAAGCTGCAGTGCAAGAACCTTTACATCATATCCTCCGACAGCCAGGTATCAGCAGTGCCATGAAGTTTCGCTTTCGTTCAGCGAAGGATGAATGGCGTATCTTAGAGGCAAGCAGTGCGCTGTTACCCGAAGGAGGACCTCCACCACAAGCGATCCTCAATGCCCGAGATGTGACAGAGCGTGAGGCCCAGACGGCAGCACTGAAGCACCAGTCCCGCCACGATGCGTTGACTGGGCTCCCGAATCGGATGCAATTTAATGAAGCGTTTGCTGAAACCATTCAGGCGGCAAAGGAACGGAGTGGCCGGTTAACGCTTTTATATCTAGACTTGGACCGCTTTCGCGAGGTCAATGACACCTTCGGTTATCGTTGGGGTGATGTCGTGCTTCAGCAAGTCGCGCCACGATTGCAGGGCGCACTTCGTAAAACCGATGTGATTGCTCGTTTGAGCGGTGACGAATTTGTTATTCTTCTCCCGTCAGTGTATGACACCGCGGGCGCTACGCGATTGGCTCGTCGTTTGTTGCAAGTGCTCGAGTCGCCATTTCTGATCGAAGGTCACAAAGTGTCTGTTAGTGCTAGCATTGGCATAGTGATTTATCCTGATCATGGAACGGATACCGAGACGCTTGTGCGGCGTGCAGATATGTCTATGCATTTAGCAAAGAGTACGGGGAGTGGTTACGCATTTTATACGCCTGAGCAAGAAGATCGTTATAATCCAAATCGCCTTGTGCTTATCAGCGATCTCCGTCAAGCGATCGAGGACAAGCAGTTAGTGCTCTACTATCAACCAAAGGCGCATATCGCCACTGGGACCGTAGCACAAGTTGAGGCCCTCGCGCGTTGGCGGCACCCGGAGAAAGGGCTCATTGCTCCGGATCGGTTTATTCCTCTGGCTGAACAAACTGGGCTGATTCGCGGTATCAGTCGCTGGGCATTAAGTAGTGCTATCCAGCAGTGTCATCTTTGGCAGGAAGAGGGCATCGATTTACACTTGGCGGTTAATCTTTCTATGCGAGACCTGCAAGATGTACAGATTCCTGAAATCATTGCAAATTTCCTCCATTCATGGAGAGTCAGTCCCTCTTGTCTGGAGGTTGAGATTACGGAAACTGCCATTGCTGCTGATACGGAGAGTGCAGTAAAGATTCTTACCGAATTGCGGCGTATGGGACTTAGCGTTGCGATCGACGATTTTGGCACTGGGTATTCCTCACTTGCCCACCTGCGGCGACTTCCGCTGAATACGATCAAGATTGATAAGTCCTTCGTCAAGGGACTCACGACCGATGAGAACGACGCAGCAATTGTACGTGCCACGATTCAGCTCGGCCATAATCTTGGACTCTCTGTGGTTGCAGAAGGGGTAGAAGACCAAGAAACGTGGGATGCCCTCGCTCATCTCGGGTGTGATATTGTACAGGGGTACTTCCTCAGTAGGCCTGTACCTGCTGCAGATTTTGCACGATGGCTCCGGGACTCTCCGTGGGGGCAGAAAAGCAGGATAGCAGAACAGCAGTCTTTATCTCATGAGGCACGTCGAGCATAGAAAAGAGACAAGATACACTATCTATTTTTCATCGTATAATCTACACCGACGAAACAAGGGGTATCCTCCGTTTCCCTTGACTTCTTAGAGGTGAACGGGAAAGATGGCCGAAATTTTGCGGCTAGACTAGAAAAACCATGACTAATAGCGCTCCAGTAATCAGCCGCCCGCTTCGGGTTCTTATTGTTGAAGATGATCGTGAGATTCGTGAAATGGTGGCCCTTATGGTGAAGGGCATGGGGTATACTATCGTCACCGCAGCAACAGGAAAAGAAGCCCTTACGCGATTGCATGAGCAATCGGTAGACATTGTCTTGCTCGACCTCATGATGCCAGAAATGGACGGGTTCGAATTTTGTCGTGCTGTACAGGCCAATCCAACGTTGCGCGACTTACATATTATTATTACCTCAGCCCGCGATACCCTCGAAGACAAAGTAAAAGGGCTCGAACTTGGTGCTGCTGATTACCTGACAAAACCTTTTAGTCTTACCGAATTGCAGGCACGTATCAAGGTCGGAGAGCGCATTGTTCGCTACCAAAAGACACTCCAGGAACAGCAGACCCAACTAGAACATCTTGCAAGAGAAGACGTGTTAACTGGGCTGGCAAATCGCCGTCGTTTTGAAGAACGCGCCCGCGAAGAAGGTGTTCGTGCGCAGCGGTATCGGCACCCACTCTCCGTGCTGCTTGCTGATCTCGATCATTTTAAGTCTATTAACGATACCTACGGTCATGCATTTGGAGATACCGTCTTAAAGGAGGTCGGACAGACGTTGCTGCGTTACTGTCGCACCAGTGACTTGTGCGCCCGCTACGGTGGTGAAGAATTCGTGTTGTTGTTACCAGAGACAGAACTTGAAGAGGCGCGCAAAGTTGCAGAGCGGTTGTGTGCTGCGGTACGGAGCCTGTCTTTCCATCAACCCTCGGGACCGATCAGTGTCACAGTGAGTTTTGGGGCCGCCTGTATGAATCATGAATTCCCTCAGACCTTAGAAGAAATGTTGGAACAAGCCGACCAAGCCCTCTACCGTGCAAAACGAAGTGGTAGAGATCGGGTTGAAGTATACTCAGGACTTGCGAAGGCTCAGGATTCGTGAGCACAGTCGTTAGCATACGTGACCTTAACAAGGGGGACCAATGTACAAGCTGATTGGCTTGCTCAAGCGGCCAGAGGGGATGAGTCTTGAAGCGTTTCACCAATGGTGGCTCAATGAACATTCGATCCTAGTCAGGCGGTTCCCGGGACTCAAGAAATACGCAATTAATCTTGCCGTTTCTCCAGACCAACCATTCGACGGGATGGCGGAAGTCTGGTTTGAGACAAAAGAAGCACTAGAGGAAATCTTTTCTTCGCCAGAAGGACAGACCGCTCGTCAGAGTGCGACGAGCCATTCCGGCCAGATCGCGATCATGTTCACGCGGGAAAATATCATTGTTGAGGGATAGTTGTTCGACACATATCACGTAACACGCAACGGCCATCGAAATTTCATGGTACGTGGTACGTATTACGTGATCGTTTAGCCGTCCGGTTCTTACCTACGCGTCGTAACTGCGCAGGACTTTCCCCGGCAGCCCGCCCTGGTACTCATCATCTTGGTAGAGCACCTGACCTGAGACAATTGTTGTTTTGATGCCTTTTGATTTGGCAACAAAGCGTTTGCCTCTGCCTGGAAGATCCCAGACGTACTCTGGATCCTTCGCATCGATCGTGTCAGGGTCAAACAGCGTCAGATCGGCGACCAGGCCTTGCGCAATGCGGCCGCGCTTGGGGATGCCAAAGAAATCCGCGGGGACTGACGTGAGGCGGCGAACCCCTTCTTCAAGTGAGAGCGCTTGATGTTCGCGTACCCAGCGTCCGAGCAGATAGGTCGCGTACCCAGCGTCGCATAACATATCGACGTGTGCCCCACCGTCCGACAGGCCGATCAGAAAACGATCATCGGTGACGAGATTCTTCACGCCTTCGGGATCGACATTGAGTGCCTGCAAATCGAAGAGTAGTTCCAGTCTGTCAGCGATAGCGATATCGAGGAAGACATCGACAGGATCTTTCCCTTGTTCTTTTGCCATTTGACCAATGGTTTTTTTGCTAGCAGCGATCGCTTGGACATCCGGAGTTTTGGCATCCAGCACAGTCATGCGACCCCATTGGCCAGCGAAGATCCGGCGTCGATCCATTTCCTCGCGGAAGGCCCGACGGAAGTTGGGATCACCGTAGATCTTCATTTGTTCTTCGACATCTTTGTTGAACACCTGATGCCAGGTTGTGAAGGTGGCAAAGATAAAGGGATTACGCATGTTAAACTGAACGCGGAGTGGACGACACGAAACCTGCGGGACTGCCTTGTTCCATGCCAATATCGGCTTAATGGTTTCTACTGCATTCAGGTAGGACTCTGGCTTGCCGGGTTTGTTGAACAACGCTAAAAATGTCACTGGCCGTTGGCTCTGTTGGACCAAGAAATTTAACAGATCGTACTCATCTTCAGAGACCATCCCTACTTGAGTGTTTGTCAACGCGATTTCAATCGTGCCGCGTCCCTCTTCGCGTAACACCTGACAGAGACCAGCAAGTTCTTCCCGACTGGCTTGTCGGCAGGCGAGGGGGCGTCCTTCATACCCGATATGGTTGTTGAGAATAGTGCTCGTCAGGCCAAAGGCGCCAGCTCGTAACGCATCACGAAGAATTTGCTGCATCTTGGTGATTTCATCAGCGGTGGCGGCGCGATCAAAAGACTCCTCACCAATCACATAGTGACGAATCGGTGTGAGTGCGGCCAGCGAGGCAACGTTAATACCGAGGCCACGGTTTTGCAAAGTATTGAGATACTCGGCGTGGGATTCCCACTGCCAGTCAATGCCGCGTGCCATTACATCAAAAGGTATGGCTTCCACGTTGACCAAATCCCACATGACGATATCGCGCGCCTTGGGACGAACCGGCGCAACACCGACACCGCAATTCCCCATGACCACCGTAGTGATGCCGTGCCACGAAGAACAGGTGACCAGCGGGTCCCAGGCAACTTGCGCATCGTAATGAGTGTGAGGATCAATGAACCCGGGTGCTAAAACGAGACCGTCAGCCTTGATTTTTTTGCTCGCGGCTTCACCGTTGCCGGTGCCAATAGCAGCAATGACGCCATCTTTAACAGCGACATTACCATAAAAACTTGGTTTGCCCGTACCATCGCAAATACGGGCATTCTCAATAATTAAATCATACATGGTAACCCCTCCTCTGGGTTGTGGGCTCCTTATCGTGCGCCGACAAGCTTCGCACGAACAAAAATGTCAGTACTCTCCAAACTGCCCTGTCCGGCTTGTGATGCGTCTAGGGCGAATTAGGCTAAGGTTAGCTGATTATAGATGGACTTGCACCCCTTGGTCCAAACCCATTGCCACGCGATAGCCACCTTCTTGCGCCGCGGCAAATTTTTCGCACCATGTGGCGATGCTTTCACGGATTTTTTGTTGTCGTTCTGGTGTGGTAGCGTACTCCTGCACCATATCGAAAACTGGCTCACCGTGGGCTTCTGCTTCTCCCATGTGTGCATAAAAAAATTCTAAATCCTCACGGCTAAGGTTGTACTTTTCTTTTAAAGCCCGTACGAATCCTTTCATCGATGAGTCGCTACGCGTTTCGCCACCGATCGACATGGCAGCAAGCGTGACTAACCCATACTCGCGTCGTCCGAGTTCTATCACCCAATTGACATAATCCACCGCTCCTTGTGACACTATTGGATGTAAGATTTCCTCATCGGTGGCTCCGAGCGCCTTTGCCAGTCGCATCGATAACATCCAATGGGCGTCATCCCCACGCCCCATGACGGTTTCTTCGTCGATCAGGTTTTCAACGATATGTCTGCGGATGCGTTGATCCATCAGGCTGAGCCCGGTGTTCATGAAGATCCCACCAAAAGCCCGGATGTGTTGCCCTGTTACATAGAACAAATTGAGTGCCCATTTTTTCAGTTGTTCACGCGATAGCGAACCATCAAGGACCGCTTTGTAGAAGCTGGGCCCGAGAAGCGGCTTTTCGTCTTCCTTTTTGATGTAGACTCGTAAGTCTTGTACAAAAGTATCAACAGATTGAGCTTGCATAGCGACCCTCCTTATTGCATGGTTGCCCATCTATTTAGCGCCTCAGGGAAGGAAAGCGCAAGGGAACGGGAAAACAGGAGGAAACAAGGCAAGAAATAGATAGCGAGACCGCGAAAAGAGAAAAAAGAGAAGGAGAGAAATGGGAAACCGGGCAAGGCAAAAGAGAGTCCCCCACGGCGCGCGCCGTGGGGGGGAAATGTTTCGGTTATGATGTGATAAAGTTGCGTATGACAGTCGACACCTTTGCCAGCTGCTCTAAGTGCGGCACGTGCGCGGCTTGGTCGACCATCTCAATTCGTGCGTTCTTGAGGCGATTAGCAAATTCTTGCGCGTAGACCGGCGGTACGAGTTTGTCGCTTTTTCCCCACATGAGAAGCGTAGGTGACGTGATGCGGTGGATGCGTTTCTTTAACCCCTTGTCTGGAATCGGCCAAATGAACTTGCCAGTGCAGGCGAGTGACCAGGTGAGACGAATCTGTGCGTCTTGCTGCGCCTTTTCGTCTTCCGGCAGCGTCAGCATTTGCTTGGCAATCAGTCCGTTAGGGTCATGGAACGCTGCTTTTATCACTTCTTCCATGGGGATAATCATCCAATTCTTTACTGGGACATCGTCTCGCCAAAACCCGATCGGACATAACAGCACCAGCTTACTCACTCGTTGGGGATACGACGCAGCAATTTCCGCTGCCACCATACCGCCAAACGAGTGGCCGACGACCGCGGGATGCTGCAACCCGAGTTGATCGAAGACTTCATCATAGTACAGCACCAAATCCCACAGGTTATCTAACGGTTTGATACCATCCGGGTCCCCCCAAGTCGTGCCAGGATGTTCTGGCGCGTAGACAGTGAAATTCTTCGCTAGCTCATCGAGAAACGGGTCCCAGGTCAGCCCGTAGGCTCCATGGAGAAACACCACCGGCGGGCCGCTCCCTGCCACGTGCACCTTCGGTTTGATCCGGTTTTCCCAGACACTTAACGTCCGTTCTTGTACTGCGGTCATGCATCCTCTCCTTACAGCGCCGCAAGTGAGACCTGGCGTTTCGCCCGTAGCTTTTCGGGCCACCATTTATTTTCCCACTTGTCATCCCACATGTCGTGGATATAGGGCATAACTTCGCGGCTGAACAGGTCAATATTTTTGAGTGTGAGATCGTGCGGCATGGAGCCGATATGCAACAGAACCATTAAATTCCCCACACGCAGGTCTTCCACAGCCTGGCGAAGCATGTCACGGACTGTCGCCGGACTTCCCGCAATCACTAGTCGTTTGTCAACAAAATCCTTGAACTGGTAATTGGGGATTGCCTGTAACTGATCGAATTGGCTCTTGAGAAGTCCCTTCCGGACACTGTTCTCTAAGCTACGGTAGTCTTGATGGCCCGGAGGAAAGAAGTACTCTGCGGGAATGTGGAGTGACTTGTTATAGAAGTAGCGGATGTGCGGTTCGTAGAGTTTCTCCGCCTGCGCGTCTGATTCGGCCACCGCAACAAGTTGCAGGAAACCCGCGCGGTACGGGTTCGGTTCGATGCCACGTTGGCCAATAAATTGCCAGAAGCCATCCATGACGCCTTTACCAACGACTGGACCATAATAACTGAGGAAACAATAACAGTGATTGTGTTGAGCGGCGAATTCCCAGGTGCTGAGACTCCCGAGCCCCGGCACCCACACCGGCGGATGTGGTTTCTGAATCGGCCGCGGCCAGACATTGACCATCGGTAACTGAAAGTATTTGCCGTTCCACGCAAAGATTTTCGGCGCAGTCCAGGCTTTGAGGATGAGATCATGCGCCTCGTAATAGCGTTCGCGTTGTTCGATGGGAGTGATGCCCGCACAGAGAGTGGCATCCATCGCGGTTCCCAGAGGCATACCTGCGATCATGCGCCCGCCACTAATGGTGTCGATCATGCCGTATTCTTCTGCCACCCGGGTTGGTGGATTTGTGGTCGGGAGAGTCGCACCCATCTGCACCACGGCAACATCCATGCCGTTGGTTGCTCGCGCCAACACCGAACCCATCAAGTTTGGGTTCGGCATAAAACCGTACGCGTTCTGGTGGTGCTCGTTCACGCAGATGCCATCCAGGCCCGCTTTGGCTGCGTAAATCAGCTCATCGAGTGTCCAGTTGTAATACTGGCCGACTTTCTCGGCGTCGCCTAATTCAGTCCACGGTGGATCAACCCACACCGAGTGATATCGTTGTTCAAAGTCGTCCGGCAACTCCCGGTACGGCATGAGGTGAAACATCGAGATTTTCATACGCACCTCCCCAAAAAAGAGTCAAACGACAGAAAGCACCACCGAGAACAATAACCCCGTGAATCTCTGAACCTGCTCTCTGCCCATACGCCCGAACTATACGTCATTTGTCAGGTTTGTCATAGAGTGGCGTTGCTCGGTCAGGGGCCAAATGCACGATGGTTGCGCCCCAACTTCCCGCTTCGATCGGCGCATCGCGAAACTCCTGGACGTAGGGAAGGCGTGAAAGCAATGCTCGAATGCTCTCGCGCTGAACGCCTTTGCCTTTACCGTGAATTAACCGAACCACCAGAAATCCAGCCTCGCAGCACTGAAGGAGATATTCTTCCACGACGCTACGGATCTCCTCAGGAAGGAACGGGTGTAAGTCGAGTACGTCTTCTAGGGGCAACGCAACCGGATCAGGGAATGGATTCTCGTCTTCGAATAGATCAAACGAATCGTTGTCGTTCTTATCGTTTGTCATCGGTTCTCTCCCACAGGTTTCGTCGCAACGCCTTGCATGACCCAGGAACACACTTTCGTTTTCAGCAACTGGAGTGCAGGGTGATGATACTCGCGCAGTTGTTGGTACTGAAACCCGACATGAGAGAAGAGTCCTTTGGTATCGCGATTGAGATTGCAGCCACATCCCAGCACGTTCCACAGGGAGTTCAGGCGATCTTGCCATTTGACGAGTCGAGCCTCAGGGGCGCGAAAGTGCTCGAAGAAGACGACCGTTCCTCCTGGCTTGAGGACTCGATGCATCTCACGGGCAGCAGCTTCAGCTTGCGGGATGGTGCAAAAGACAAGGCACGCAACTACAGTGTCAAAGGTTGCGTCGGCGAAATCCAATTGCTCAGCGGATCCGGACTGGAGCGTGACTGGCGGGAGCGTTACCTCCTGCTGCTTGAATTGCTGGAGGCGGACGTGGGCTTTTTCTAAGAGAGCTGTCGACGGTTCTATGCCCACGACTTCACTCACTTGATCTGTATAAAAAGGTAGGTTTGCGCCAGTACCGATACCGATTTCCAGCACGCGCCCGTGCGCTGCTTGCACGATTTCCTTACACTGCCGGCGGACCCCAGCAGTGAGGTTATCCAGAAGCAGAGGGAAAATTTTGTCAGCGTAGAAACTCATGATTTATATGACCTCTCTGATGGAGTCCGGTTCTCCTTTCTCGCCATAGTATTAGATGATTGCCGAAGCAAGCCCTATAGCGAAAGCGATTGCTCCGGTTCAGCTTAGACATTTACGTTGCGTCTGATGGTGTCAGTGTTTCGTGTTACTCGTTAAAGGGCTCGATCAGTTCCAGAAATGTGCCGTCCGGATCTTTGAAGCAAAAGAATTTGGCTCCTGCTTTATTGCCAAAGCGAATGACGACTGGTTCGGATACGCACTCCACCCCAGCTGCTTTGAGGCGTGCGTACTCTTCGTCGAGGCCTTTGGTGAAGAGCGCGAGTCGTGCAATCCCCGTGTGGTAGAGGTGAGCATAAGGGGCACCTTCGGTGGGTGGTTTTTTCCATTGGATGAGATCGAGTCGCGTTGCGCGTGGATCATCGCTAAGCGATAATAACGCCGCGCGTGCAACACTGTTGGGGATTCCTAACCCGACATCATTGGCGGGATTTGGCCCCTCACCGATGTTGAGAACGACCTTAAACCCTAAGTTCTTGTAGAACGCCAGTGAGCGGTCAAAATCTTTAACGTTGATGTTCACGTGGAAGATTGACTTAATCATGGTGAGGTTCCCTCCTTTGGATAACCGTGAAACGTTTGTTGTCTGAAACTTGTAGCGCAAAAGAATGACAAGGGCTATTTGTCTTGGGGCACTGCTGCTGCCTCTCCTTGCTCTTTGCGCTCTTTACCCTGAGCAGCTTGCACGCAATAGTGTTCGGCACGAAATTTGTCAGGTGAGACCAAGTCTCGTAGAGTGGTGGGCTATGAAGAGAAAGCAGGTCCCGAAAGGGAAGGCAAAGACGAGCGCGGCGGGGGAGGTCGCGCCGCCGGTC
>JBFWXH010000100.1:0-28626 GCA_050187625.1 Binatia bacterium | reverse complement strand
CGGTGTGGCGTTCCAGTCTTCCTCACTCATGCCCAGTGGTAGCGAAATGTTTGCCATGCTGGGCTCGCTGCCTATCACTAATCCGCAGCCGCCACAACCTCTTGCACCCCCTCTGTGCGGTTACCTTGGAACAACGGATCAAAGGGGTAGCGAAGGAAGTCAAAGCTGCGCTGGAGCAGCCGGTTGCAAAGGGATTAGTGTTAGAATGTACGAGCAGGGATGGTCGGATCCAATTAAACAAACCGCCGAAAAGTTTCATAGCTTTTCGGAAAAGTGTCGAAATTCTCAGCAGTTAGGAGGTGTAGGTATGGGTAAAGGAAGCGTTTGTGCAATAGTTTTTGGAGGGATGTTGTTTTTTTACGCTCAACCCTCTTTCGCTCAGATGAAACGTCTGGGGGATGAGTGTACGAGTTCCGCGGAGTGTGCATCCCAAGAGTGCCATAATGGTATTGGAGATCTTTCTCCTGTAAAAAAATATTGTTCATCAAGTACTATGAACTGCGCCTTGCCGGGCTACGGCGGTGCTATGTACGGCTCCGTTATCAGCGTAGAGGGAAGCTTATTTTGTTGCTCCAATCCAGGAAGCGGTAGTGAAGCTCGATTCGTTAGATGGACGAAGGACCCGAAGGAGTGTAAAAAAGATTAGGAAATCGTTTATTGTAGCAGGGAACACGGGTATGAAATCCATTCGTACCCGTGTTCGATTCTTTGGGTGATGTGTTCGTCACATTAATTCTAGGTTGCCACGTCAATGGGGGATTTTGTTGTAAATTGTGTAGACTCATATCAATCTGATAATCAGCATTACGAAAACCTTTTTCAAATATCCGTGAAATAGACCGAAAGTCCTCCCCCGCCCTTCCCGGCACCCCGCCCCGTTTTATTTATTTCTGCCAGTATTCACAGCGCCTTTGGTGCGGTGCAGCGTGAGGGTTTTACTTGCCAAGAATTAGGGTCAGGTCTTGCAATCGAGCAAAAGGAGAGAGAACGTACGCCTATGACACGACCGTTACGCGTGGAATTCCCCGGCGCGGTATACCATGTCACTGCGCGTGGTGATGGCCGTGAGGCGATCTTTATCGATGACTCCGATCGGCGGCTCTTCTTGGAGGTGGTTGGACACGTGCTCGATCGCTTTGCCTGGCAGTGTCACGCCTACTGTCTCATGGGCAATCATTATCATCTGCTCATCGAAACGCCGGAGGCCAATCTGAGCCGTGGCATGCGACAGATGAACGGCGTCTATACGCAACGCTTCAATCGGCGGCATGCGCGGGTGGGGCACGTGTTCCAAGGGCGTTACAAAGCCATTGTCGTGCAGAAGGACGAGCATTTGCTGGAGTTGTGTCGGTATGTGGTGCTCAACCCTGTGCGGGCCGGAATGGTGAAGCGAGTGCAAGATTGGCACTGGAGTAGTTATCGGGTAACGGTAGGCCAAACTGACTCGCCCTCCTGGGTGACGACAGACTGGCTGTTGGCACAGTTTGGCCAACGGCAGGCAGCTGCCATCCGAGCGTATCAGCAGTTTGTTACCGAGGGAGTCGGGCAGTGACCGTGGAAGGATCTGATTGGGCAAATGTATTATGGAGAGGAAGCGTTTGTTACCCGAGTGGCCAAGTCGACCCAGAGTCGTGAAGTCCCTCGACGACAACGGCAGCCGAGCCGCCCTCCGTTAGGACAGCTTATGAAAAAAGACACGCCGGAAGCAATTGGGCGGGCGTATCGAGAGTATGGCTATCGCTTGGCGGAGATTGCGCAGCATCTGGGGGTGCACTATGCGACGGTGAGTCGGCGACTGCAACAGTTTGAGCGACGCATTCTCTAGACAATACGATTGCACGAGCAAGGCTTCGCTGATGCTGACAGGGTGGCGAAAGCGGTCGAGGAGGGGTGGTTCGCTCAGCTGACACTGACTACGGAAGAGCAGCGCTTTGCATCCGTATTGATGAAGAGAACGTCGGGTGTCAGCCAGACTGACGCCGAGACCTTGGCCTGTGCACGCAGTCGCCAATTGCCCTCGCTCATCGAAGATCGGCGTGCACGGAACGTCGCTCGTGCTGAGGATATCCCCTACGTGACGATCCAAGTCTTTCCTTTGTATGGCATCGTGGAACGCACGTTATCAGCAGGACAATGTGATGCGTTGCTGAATCGGATCGGGCGTGCGATGAACGCAGACTTCGCCGTAGTAGAAGCTCTCAGAACAGCAGTGCGTGAAATCGGCCGCAGTCGACGAAAGGAATCCTAATCATGCCAACGCAAGCAGCGCTTGAACAACTGAACCTGCGTATTCCCAAGAAACAGGCTCGCGAGCTTGCCGCCTTGGCCGAGGCAGAACATGTGGCTAAGATCGATATGGCACGCCAGCTCTTATGGGAAGGCATCGCGCGGCGGAAACAAGAGGTCGCGCTCAAACTCTATGAACAGCGCCAAGTGAGTAAGGGCCGCGCCGCAGAGATTGCTGGCTTGTCATTGTGGGAGTTCACCGATCTCGTGACGCAACGCGGGACCCGATGGGACTACAGTGTCGAAGACGCCAAACAGGAGCTGCGACGCGTGCTGTCTGAAGGATAGGCCGAGCGGCAGTCGGGCGTGTTGTTCTTGTGTACATTTGACCTGCTGTCCCCTGCTCTCTGCTGTTGCGCTCCGTCGGAAGTAAGCATACCTTGAAGGTATGCCAAATGTATTGCATTGGACACTGGTCTTTACTCCGTCCAGTCTCGAACATTTGGCGGAACGGGACATCACGGCAGACGATGTTGCTGATGCGGTGTTCGGGTTCTTTGGTCCGCCGCGCATCCGCAAGTTTGGCCGGGAGCAAGGTCTGCGCTGGCTTGTCATTGCTCCGCTCGAAGGTGGCGAATTATTAGCTTGTCTCTTGCGGCAAGCCCTACCGCGTGATGTCAGAGTGGAAGGAGCATTTGTGATTCCAGCAACCGGTGTTCCCGAGGAACCTGGAGTTCTAAAAGCATCAATGCGTCTCTGTGTCAGCGTACGCCTCGCCTCTGCGGATGAAGTGCGAAGCTATCGCGCATGGCGACGTCAGAAAGGAGGCTCATAATGGTCAAGAAAAAAAGTAAGATCCCCACATTTCGCACTGATCAAGAAGAGCGCGAGTTCTGGAACACGCATAGCTTTGAGGAATTCGCTGACGAGATGGAAGAGCTTGATGTTATTATCCAGCCGATCCGCACAGAACAGATTGCCATCAGAATAACAAAGAGAGACTTGGAGACATTGCAAGCCTGTGCCAAGCAGAGAGGTATAGGGCATACGACGCTTGCGAGAAGTATTGTGGAGCAATGGCTGATGCGGTCACGGCAAAAAAGAGTGAGTGCTCGACCGTCGCGTTCTTCTCGTGCGGCGTAATTAGCTGGGGGGCTATCGCACCATAAGCGTTAACTTAAGCCCTTATGAGGGAGGTGTATTCGAGATAGAGCAATTAGAGTCAGGTCTTGCAATACGACATTCCGACAGAATTTTTTATTTGCCTGTCCCCATTTTTCTTTTTTATTCAGGAGGGTTGATCTGAGGAGTTGAGTCTTTCATACTCATCATGCTTGTCGAGCGAAACCGATGGACGTTTACTGGAGGTCTCCGAGTCCTATGAACAGTATCCATACGCCGCAAAAAACAGACCACGGGTGGGTGGTTGATATTCCGGCTGAACTAACGCAAGCCCTGGGGATTGCTGCGGGGTCGCAGGCGGTACTAGAGGTGCGAGACAAGCGGCTTGAAGTGGCTATTTTACCGCCGCCGTCGCCAGAGTTGCTGGAGGAAATCCGCCAAACCCATGCTGAACTGAAGGATACCTTTGCAGAGTTGAAGCGGCGTGGCGACTGAGAGAACACGTTACATCTCCTACCTTGAAGCGGTTCTGATTCACATCGAACTCATGCGATTAGAGGGAGAGACGCGGTATGGCGTGTTTGATCGCAGATTGATTGAATCAGCACTTGCGCGTCCTCAGCAAGCCGCCGCGTATGAAGATGCCGATATCATCCGTCAAGCCGCAACATTATGTTGGGGCTTGATCAAGTATCACCCGTGGATAGGTGGCAATAAAAGAACCGCAACGGCTCTGGTGCGCATCTTTCTGAGCCGCAACCAGTACCGGCTTACGTCTACAACGGAGCAGAATGTTGAAATGGTTCTTGCTGTCGAATCAGATCAGTGGGGAGTCGAGAGCCTCGAGAGCTGGCTGCGAGAACACACGAAGCCCATCGCTTCATGAAAAGGATAGGGAACCCAGCCCGACGTAATACCGTAATAGGAGTAAGGTTCCTCAGCACGACATTATTTGCCGGTCCCCTTAGTCCCCTGCATCACGTTCCCCCATCTGGCCCGAGACAAATAATGTGTCCCTATCTTGCTGCTGTCAAATGTGTACCCGCGACGGCAAGCTTCTTTGTATACCTCACTCAAATAGGTGGCGAGTGCTGCAGGCGGATTGGGAAGGGCTTGGAAGCGGAGCAGTTGTGGATGATGGCAATAGCCTTTGGTGTGTCCTTGCAGGACCTTTTACGCCAGCAGTGCCTCGCGCCACAGCGCGACTAAACCCGCAGGGTCGAGATAGTGCGGGTGTAACGTCCACAACCTCATGCTCTATCCTTCGTGTGATGCCCGATTGGCTGTTCCTCGATCGCAGTGGTGCGAAGCTGCGTTTGCACGGCGTGCTGTCGATAATGAAAGATGCGTTGTAACTGCGCGCGGACGAGCGGATAGGTCAATTCCCCAAAGGGCGAAAATGGTAGACGATACTGCACTTCGTCTTCAATAGTTGTCTCGCCGTTATGCTCGGAAAAACGGTGCGTATGGACCCAGAGTTTATAAGGGCCGCGCAGTTGTTCATCGACAAACGTATATGGCGGGTTCCACTCCGTGATGCGGGTCTGCCAGCGAAAGGGCACCCCAAAGAGGCGTAGCTTATAGTCGATCAATGTTCCCGTGGTGATCGGGCTCGGTTGCGGGGTGAGAATCGCAAAGCGTAGTTGGGGCGGGGTAATGACCTCCAAATTGGTTGCATCGGCGAAGAAGGCAAACACCTCTTCGCGCGCCAGGGCGAGGCGCATCGAGGTGGTAAGCACGTGTGTGATTGGCATCTCTTCCGGTCCTAGAAACTGTCTGAAAAGTGAGGAAGGGCTCCTGCTCAGAAACAAAATCCCCCAGCCTTTGCCTCCCCGCTGGATTCCCGCCTGCGCGGGAATGACGGCGCGTGTTGTTTCTGTCGCGGGGCTGAATGCGTAGCGTTCTGGGGAGCTCGCAATGACTCGATATCTTGCCTTCTCAGATAGCCCCTTACACATCCACCTCGGTCACCTTCGGTGCACGATTCATAATGAAGGCGAAGCGCGGCTGCACCTCTTTTCCCATCAGGGTCTGAATCGCCGATTCGGTACGTTCAGCATCGTCAATCGTCACCTGCAACAAGGTTCGCGAACGGGGATCAAGTGTGGTCTCTTTGAGCGTCGATGGATTCATTTCGCCTAACCCTTTGAATCGTTGTACATAGGCCTTGGCGGCATTGCCGTTTTGCCGAGCTAGGATCTGCTCTTTTTCTTTATCGTCATTTGCCCACAAGACGTTTTTCCCTAGTTCAATTTTGTAGAGTGGCGGTCGGGCAATATAGACATAGCCTTGGCGAATCAGTTCAGGGAGATGACGATAGAAGAAGGTCAGCAGTAACGTGCAAATGTGATTCCCATCCGAATCAGCATCCATCAGTAGACAAATCTTGTGGTAGCGTAGCTTGCCAATATCGAAATTCTTATCGACGCCACAGCCCAGGGCAGAGACCACATCAGTCAACTCTTTGTTAGTGAGGACTTTGCTCAGCGATGCTTGCTCGGTATTGAGCACTTTCCCTCGCAACGGCAAAATGGCTTGAAAGGTACGGTCGCGCCCCTGCTTGGCTGACCCACCAGCGGAGTCGCCTTCGACAATGAACAGTTCGCTTGCCTCTGGGTTGGTCGACGAACAGTCTGCCAGTTTCCCGGGGAGATTGAGCCGGTGTGAGACTGAACCTTTGCCCCGCACGGACTCCAACGCCGCGCGCGAGGCGGTGCGGGCTTTGGCGGCCAGCAGGACACGTTGGGCAATGGCACTGGCCTGAGAGCGGTTGTGCAGCAAGAAGTTTTCTAAGGCGGTACGCAGCAGACTATCGAGTTGGGCCGTGACTTCAGGATTCCCCAGTTTTTCCTTTGTTTGCCCCTGGAACTGAGGGTTTTTGAGATAGAGACTGAGCAGCGCGACGATGCCTTCGCGCGTATCTTCCGCCGTAATGGTCAGCCCTTTGGGAATGAGGTCCTGCACATTCATGTAGTTGCGCACCGCCTTGACGATCGCGGATTTCAGTCCCGCTTCGTGGGTGCCACCAAACGGTGTAGGAATGCCATTGACAAAGGTATAGACGCTCTCTTCGGGTGACTCCGTCCAGGTCATTGTGCATTCTAATGGCGGGTCGTCCTCTCGGTCGAGGGTGAATATCTCCGAAATAATCGGCTTCTTTTCGCCTTCGGTGAGGAGCTTGTTTAGATATGCGCGTAACCCATCAGCGTAATGGTACGTGTTTTCTTCGCCGCTGGTTTCATTGTGAAAGCTTAAACGCAGGCCCTTGTGCAGATAGGCCTTGGCTTCGAGCCGTTCGGCGATGAGCTTGGGCTTAAAGGTAATCGACGGAAAAATCTCGGCGTCGGGATGGAACGTGATCGTTGTGCCGCTACCGCGCGCGGGGCCAATTTGTTTTAACCCAGCCTTGGCAACGCCACGGGCAAAGCTCTGTTCCCACTCGACTCCCTCACGTTTGACACGAGCGACCAAACGGTCGGAGAGGGCGGTAACGACTGACGCCCCGACGCCGTGCAAGCCGCCGGAGTGCGAGTAGTTGAGACCTTCAAACTTGCCGCCGGCATGTAACGTGGTCAAAATCAGCTCCAGGGCCGATTTTTTGAATTTGGGATGGATATCGACGGGAATCCCACGGCCATTATCACTTATCGTCACTGTTGAGCCGTCGGCGTGGAGCGTGACCTCGATACGGTTCGCGTGACCGTTCATCGCCTCGTCAACCGCGTTATCAAGAATTTCCCACACCAGGTGGTGGAGCCCCGCGCTATCGACTCCACCGATGTACATTCCCGGTCGCTTCCGGACGGGCTCCAGGCCTTCGAGAACGGTAATGTCTTTTGCCGTGTAGCTGGTAGTACTGACGTTGCTACGCCCTGCCATTTCCTGCTCCTTCTTCGGTGACGATACTGCGGACGCCGGTGAGCGTCATCCGTTTAATGACTCGCTGGCCCTTGCTTGCTCGCTGTGCGAGCGGGATCTCTTTAAGTCGGACTTCTCGGTCGTTTCCCTCTGTATTGGTGACGATTACCCCCCGCCCTGGTACGGGTGTGACCGCACCTACTAAGCGGTCACGTGGATCGAGACGCATGAGGATAACTCCACGCCCCGCTCCGGTGAGTTCGGTTACGTCATCAGTGGGAAAGGCGATCATACGGCCTTCAGTACTGACACAGACGACACGCCCGCTGGTAACCGGTTCGACTGATACCACTTCGTCGTCTTCCGCTAACCGTGCGACCTTGCGGCCATTCCGCGTTGTTTCCTCCAAATTGGGCCGGAAACGAAATCCCATGCCCTGTGCAGTTGCTAGGAGAGAGGCCGGGCCTTCGGGGCGTGGTCCGTGTCTGTTGTCACTAGGGAATAACTCCTGTTGCTCTTCTTTTCCGTCGGTTGCGGTGGATGCCCCGCTCGCGGTTGTGTCTCCTGGAACCAGCGTCGCCGTCACCACGCGCTCACCATCTTGAAAATTGAGCAAGGTCTGAATGGGCTCGCCGTAGCCCGTCGAGGCCGGAACCTCATGCACTTTCATGACATAGAGCACGCCTTTATTGGAATACAGTGCCAGTCGATCCCGAGTGTTGCCGTTCAGAATGATGCGAATCGCATCCCCTTCACGTAGCCGTGTACTGGTAGGATCTTTGAGTTCGCGGACGCGTTTAATCCAGCCATCGCGGCTAAGCACCACGGTCGCCTCTTCGTGGACGATATAGGCTTCGGGATTGTAGGTTAACTCTTCACCAGCGCGGAGCGCGGTGCGGCGACGGTCGCCATAGCGTTTGCCGATCTCGCGCAATTCCACGCGAATCAGGTCCCAGCGTTTTTTCTCGTTGCCGAGCAGCGTGCGAATTTCTTTCGCGCGTTTTTCTTTTTCTCCCTGTTCTTTCTGAATTTTCTCTACTTCGAGTCGTGCGAGTTGGTACAGGCGAGTTTCCAGAATCGCCTCGGCTTGGATTTCATCGAGGTGAAAACTGTTCATCAATTTGTCACGTGCTTCTTTGCGTGACGCAGAGTTGCGAATAATGCGGATCACTTCGTCAAGGCTTCCGGCGATTAGCGCGAGCCCAGCAAGAATGTGTAGCCGGGCTTCAAGTTCCTGGAGTTCAAATTCCAGACGCTTGGTGACGACTTCGAGGCGAAAGTCGAGAAAATGGCGGCAGAGGTCACGTAATGTTGCGCGAGCGGGTTGGCCCACCAGCGGATTACTGGTCGGAATGAGGCAGGTGAGATTTACTGGCACGGTAATTTGCAGGGTCGTGTGCTTGCACAGGTACGCCATGGCGAGTTCGTCGGAGGTGTCGCTTTTGAGTTCGAGGACGATGCGCACCTCATCGGTCGACTCGTCGCGAACGTCGGTAATCTGCGGAATCTTTCGTCCGGCCACCAGTTCGGCAATTTTCTCAACGAGTTGTGCCTTGTTCACGGTATACGGGAGCGAAGTGATGACGACTTGGCGTTTCCCGCGCGGCAGCGTCTCAACGCTCCATTCCCCTCGTAGCTTGATAGTCCCTTGACCAGTCTCGTAGATCTCACGGAGTTCGCGCTTGGTGGTGAGAATCTCGCCGCCAGTAGGAAAGTCGGGGCCTTTAACGTATTTCGCCAGCCCGGCAGTCGA
This sequence comes from Binatia bacterium, assembly GCA_050187625.1. Taxonomy (GTDB): domain Bacteria; phylum Desulfobacterota; class Binatia; order Bin18; family Bin18; genus JBFWXH01. Next base: position 19,667 of record JBFWXH010000100.1, on the reverse strand, counting down.
AATCTCCGGGTCGTCAATCATGGCGACTAAGGCATTAATGACTTCGGTGAAGTTATGTGGCGGGATGTTGGTGGCCATACCGACGGCGATGCCACTGGCGCCGTTGAGCAGCAATTGTGGAATTGCCGCAGGGAGAACCACCGGTTCATCGATGGTCGCGTCATAGTTGGCACGAAACGGGACCGTGTGGCCTCGTAAATCGCGGAACAGTTCATCGGTAAGCGGCGCGAGTTTTGCCTCCGTGTATCGCATCGCTGCCGCGCTATCGCCATCAAGGGAACCGAAGTTTCCCTCACCGTGAACAAGGGGATAGCGGAGCGAAAACGGCTGCGCGAGACGGACCATGGCATCGTATGCTGCCTGGTCGCCGTGGGGATGATATTTCCCGAGTACCTCGCCAACGATGGCAGCGGATTTGCGAGGTCTCGCGTCACTGCCCAAACGTAGATTCTGAAACATGGCATAGAGCAACCGTCGCTGCACGGGCTTGAGACCATCACGGACGTCGGGCAAGGCCCGCGAGGTAATGACACTCAGGGCATAATTGAGGTAGCGTTCTTCAGCTTCGGTGCCGAGGTCAGTTGGATAAATACGTTCCGCTACCGCTGACTGCTTCATCTGTCCTTCTCCTTCTCAATGACACACACGTCGACAACCACCACCTATTGTCTCTGTCTCCAAACGTCGCGATCTTTTGACAATACGTTACCAAGCGTTGAACAACAGAGGGGAAAACGCTGTTCTCCTGGATCAACGACATCGGTCAGTGGATGTGAAAGTGTGCTGGGGAACCAATAACTATTGTATGGCTGTGTGATCAGAGCTGGAGTACACGCCATCTGATGCCCCCCACAACCCACTCCCACCTGGGAAAACGCCGCAAGATGTAGACCACCCTAGAGTACATCTGATCATAGACATTTCCCTGCCATTCGCATCGATGGAAAAATTCATACCAGTGATTGTGCCATTTTTTCTGGCAAACTACTATATGCAGTATCTACTCGCGGCAAAAATCAGAAAAATTGGTTTTTTTCTTATGTTTTGCTCTTTCTCTCCCTGCCAATAGCGGTCATCCTTATCGTTCTTCGTTTTTCTCTTTTCTACTGAAAAATTACGGCTTGGACGAATGACCGCGGTGTTCCGAACTATTACCAAGGCTCAGGTGAGGGTACGAATATGCTTGTTTTTTATGCAATAGAAGGCCGGGAACCATCTATCCGTGCTCAGATCTCTTTGCTAAGAAATTGTATGATTTTCGTACCAAAAAGGAGGATGACAGCCTAGATTACTTTTAACTTAGGCACTGTCGATACTTCCCTACCTGGTTCTAGAAGGAGGTCGATCCCATGAGTTCATTCCTCTACCTCGTCGTGGGAATGGTCTTCGGCGCTGGTGGTGTTGGGGCGCTGATGTTTTTACAACGACGGTGGCAACAGCAAAATGTTTTATCAGCAGAAGAAACCGCAAAACTGATTATCGAGGAGGCAAAAAAAGAAGGGTTGGTCATCAAAAAAGAAGCAGAAGTACAGGCGAAGGATACGATTCTTCAGGCAAAAACCGAATTTGAGCGAGAATCCCGAGAGCGGAAAAGAGAACTCCAACAAGCCGAGAAACGAATTCAGACTCGAGAGGAAACCTTAGAAAAAAGAGCGCAGAGTTTCGAGACGCGAGAAGGAGAATTGGCCCGTCGAGAACAGGGACTCAAAAGCAAAGAAGGAGAGCTACAGAAAAGAGAAGAATCCTATGCACAGTTGATCGAAGAAACCCGCGCGCAGTTAGAGAAAATATCTGGCATGACGCGGGATGAGGCGGTACGGAAATTGAGTGAGCAAATGCTCGACGATGCGCGGCAAGATGCGGCGCGACGCATCATTACTGTAGAGGAAGAAGCGCGAGAAGAGGCTGAACGACGCGCCAAAAAGATCATTAGTGTTGCTGTAGAGCGGCTGTCCGGGGAATTTGTCGCTGACCGGACTGCATATGTCCTGCACTTACCCAGCGATGACATGAAGGGGCGTATCATCGGTCGCGAGGGCCGGAACATTCGGGCGATTGAAGCTGCGACCGGAGTCGACTTGATTGTCGATGACACCCCAGAAACCGTGCTGATTTCCAGTCATAGCCCGATTCGCCGTGAGATTGCGCGTGTCGCCCTTGAACGCCTGATTTCTGACGGGCGTATTCATCCAGGACGGATCGAAGAAGTAGTGAAAAAGGCGGAGCAAGAAGTCGAAGAATCGGTACGAGAAGCCGGGCAGCGCGCGGTACTCGAGTTAGGAGTGCATGGCGTTCATCCGGAGATCATTAAGCTCGTGGGGATGCTCAAATATCGCCACAGTTATGGGCAGAATGTCCTGATGCATTCGGTTGAGACTGCGTATATTTGTGGAGTCATGGCGGCAGAACTCGGCTTAAATGAAAAGCAGGCACGCCGTGCAGGGCTACTGCACGATATTGGCAAGGCGGTGTCGCACGAGATTGAAGGGTCGCATGCCATTATTGGCGGCGAAGTAGCGCGGAAGTATGGAGAATCAGCGAAAATTGTCAACGCGATCGCGGCTCATCATGAGGAAGTAAAAGCCGAGACGATTCTCGCGCCGTTGGTCGATGCGGCCGATGCCTTGTCTGGTGCACGTCCGGGAGCGCGACGAGAAGTGCTGGAGAGTTACGTCCGTCGTTTAGAAGCCCTGGAAACTATCAGTAACTCTTTCACTGGAGTCGAGAAATCTTTTGCCTTACAAGCTGGTCGAGAAGTGCGGATTATGGTCAATCCGACGTCTGTGACCGATGGCGAGGCGACACTCTTGGCACGTGAGGTTGCCAAACGTATCGAAAGTGAGGTGACCTATCCTGGGCAGATCAAGGTCACGGTCATCCGTGAAACCCGGGCAACCGATTTTGCTCGCTAGGGAGAGAAACGCAAAAAGATAAGGGATACTCATGTCAGTGTCAGTCGATGAACAACTCCGTGAGATTCAGCGCGGAGTTGTTGATATCATTCCGTTAGAAGAGCTGCGGCGTAAGCTCGAGACCGGAAGACCGCTACGGGTGAAACTGGGGTTGGACCCTTCGGCCCCAGACCTTCACCTTGGTCATACGGTTGTCATGAACAAGCTGCGGCAATTTCAAGAACTCGGACACGTGGTCATTTTTCTTGTTGGTGACTTTACCGCCATGATTGGTGACCCGACCGGACGATCCGAAACCCGCAAACCCTTGACCTCAGACCAAGTCAAGGCCAATGCGGAGACCTATACCAAGCAGGCCTTTAAGATCCTTGATCCTGCGCGGACGGAAATCCGTTTTAATTCCGAATGGATGGGGCCGCTCTCGTCATCCGATATGATTCGCTTGTGTAGTCATTACACTATTGCGCGACTACTGGAACGTGATGATTTTTCTAAGCGATTTAAGGAGAATATCCCCATTCACGTCCACGAACTGCTGTATCCGTTGGTACAAGGGTACGACTCGGTGGCGTTGTGCGCTGATGTTGAGCTTGGCGGAACGGATCAACGGTTCAATTTGTTGGTCGGTCGGGAACTGCAACGAACCTATGGCCAAGAGCCGCAAGTCATCGTGACCACACCGTTGCTAGAGGGAACCGATGGCGTACAAAAAATGAGCAAGTCGTTAGGCAATTATATTGGCATTACTGACCTGCCGAACGAGATGTATGGAAAGGTCATGTCAATCTCAGACCAGCTCATGTTCAAATACTACGAGTTGCTGAGTACGGTGAGCTTGGTGCGGTTACAAGAAATTCGTGAAGGCGGAGTGCATCCTCTCGAAGCGAAGAAGCAGCTCGCCAGCGAACTGGTCGCACGTTTTCATGGTGAGGAAGCAGCCAGTGCGGCTGCGGAAGACTTTGCCCAACGGTTTCAGCGTCGAGAGTTGCCCACAGAGATTGAAACGTTCGCGTGGACAGGTGGCGAATCCACTGTCTGGATCTGTCATCTGTTGAAGGAAGCCGGACTGGTGAAGTCGACGAGCGAAGCACGCCGCTCGATCATGCAAGGCGGGGTCCGCCTTGACGGCACGCCGGTCACGGACCTCGAGTTCCAGGTGCCTGCTCAAGGGGAGAAGATTTTGCAGATCGGTCGACGTCGCATGATCAAGATTGCTTTTTCTCCCTCTTCGGCGGCGTGAGTTGTGGCTGAACATCCGAAGACAGAAGTATCAGTACCGACCGCTGGGGAAGGGGGACAATATCGGTGTGGGTTTGTTGCCCTCTTGGGACGACCAAACGTTGGGAAATCAACTTTACTGAACACCCTGGTTGGGAGTCCCATTGCCATCGTGTCGCCTAAACCGCAGACGACACGGACGCGTTTGGTGGGGATCAAAACCCTCGATCATGCGCAACTCCTGTTTATTGATACGCCTGGACTCCATACAAAAACCCCCTCCTTGTTGAACCAGCGCATGGTGGATGTGGCCTTTAGTGCGGTGTCAGAGACTGATGTGGTGTTGTTCGTGCTTGATGCCGAACGTGGGGTTGTGCCCGCCGATCACGCGATTGCGCAGCGACTCGCTCAGGCTGGGGTATCTGTCATCACCGTGTTGAACAAGATTGATCGGGTCTCAAAGTCGGCGCTGGTCCCGCTCTTGGAACGAGCGACGACGCTCTTGCCGCAAAGCGAAGTCATTCCAGTGAGTGCGTTGACTGGTGAGAACCTGCAGGAGTTGATGCGCAACGTGATCGCGCTGTTGCCCGAAGGGCCAGCGTTGTATCCCAGTGACGAGCTGACAGACCAGAGTGAGCGGGTACTGGCGCAGGAGATGATTCGCGAGCAAGTCTTTCGCCAGACAAAACAAGAAGTCCCGTATGCCACCGGCGTGCTGGTCGAAGAATTTCAGGAGAAACCAGAGAAACGGGTGCTGGTGATTAGCGCGGTGATCTTTGTCGAGCGGCCCTCGCAACGGGCAATTCTCATCGGGCGGCGTGGCGCACGACTCAAAGAAATTGGACGAGCTGCCCGCCAACGGCTTGAGGTGTTTTTTGATTGTAAGGTGTTTCTCGAACTCTTTGTGAAGGTGGCGAAGGGATGGACAAATAGTCCGCTTCGCCTGAGAGATATGGGGTTGTGAAGGATAAGGGCTGAGAAGACAGGAGGGTAGGGAAGGGAACCCTATTTCTCTTATCTGAAGAAGAGGTTCGGATTTTTTCGGACCAAGCGACGGACGTGGGTCCTTTCTCCCGAAAGGAGAGGGAATCCCTGCCCAGCAAGGCGTTTCAGTTGGGGTCAGTGAGGGCCTTGTCGTCAGCGTGGTATGTAGTTCGTAAACGAGGGTGGGATGGCAAAGCATTGGTTCTCTCTTTTTTTTGCGGTTGCCTTGCAGTTGCAATGGCTGGTGCTCCGTTTTGCTGGAATCCATGTCGCTCCTGAGTGGGAAGCGTTGTCCTCGGGAATTTCGATCTTTGGGGCGGCGTTTATGTTGTCCTGGGCTGCCGAGGTCGCCCAATTAGATATTCCGCAGTCCCTGGCGCTGTCGTTCCTTGCGCTTATTGCTGTCCTGCCAGAATATGCAGTGGACATTTACTTTGCCTGGCAAGCGGGAAAAGACCCGACCTATATTGCCTATGCGACGGCCAATATGACCGGTGCGAACCGGCTGCTGATCGGGTTAGGCTGGTCAGCGGTAGTGATTGCCTTGTGGTTGAAGACTGGCCAGCGCGCCGTGAAGCTGGCCAAAGATCAACGAGCCGAAGTGTTGGCGCTGACCGTCGCGACGTTTTACTCGCTGCTCATTCCGCTGAAAGGGACGTTGTCCTGGATTGACGCGGTCGTTCTGCTGAGCGTGTTTGCGGTGTATATGGTCATTGCGTCCCGGGCTGAAGTGGTCGAGCCGGAGCTTGAAGGTTTGCCGGAGATCATTGCGCGCTTCGTGCCGGGGGTGCGACGTAGTGTGACGATCCTCTTGTTTGCTTATGCGGGGCTGACGATTTTTACTGCCGCCGAGCCGTTTGCAGAAGGGTTGTTAGCGGTGGGGCGAACCTGGGGTATCGAAGAGTTCTTGTTGGTGCAATGGCTTGCGCCCTTGGCCTCTGAGTCGCCAGAGTTTATCGTTGCTATTCTGTTTGCCTTGCAAGGCAATCCCCAGGCGAGTATGCGGACGTTGATTTCGTCCAAAGTCAACCAATGGACGTTACTCATAGGCATGCTGCCATTAGCGTATGGGGCGTCGGCGGGACATTTACTGCCGATGCATCTTGATTCACGACAGGTTGAAGAAATCCTGCTGACCGCAGCGCAATCCCTTTTTGCTGTGACAGTCATTGCCAGTTTCACCTTTTCTCTGCGGGAGGCAGTACTCCTTTTTCTGATGTTTGCCACGCAGCTCTTTTTTACCTCGACGGAAGTCCGCTTCTTGTATTCCATCCTGTATTTGGGACTCTCGGCTGCACTTGCGGTGACAATCCGCCAGAAACGCGTGTCGATTTTGGCCACCATGCCATACAAGCTTCGTCAGTCGCTGCTCCGCGGGAGACGACGGGCCGGCAGATAGCACGGCGACTATCGTAGAGTTTTTGCTGCTCGCTCCAACCTTCTCATAACATCAACACAATTTTGCCAAGTTGCGCATTGGAGGCGAGATACTCTTGTGCGGCCAGGGCCTCGGTGAAGGGAAAGACTTTGTCGATCACGGGCTTGAGGCGACCATCGGCCAATGCCGGGAGAATGTCGGTGGTAAACCGTTGGACAATGGCCGCGCGTTCGTCCATGGTGCGGGTACGAAACGTGACCCCGATGAGTTGCAAGCGACGAAGCGCAAGATAATCGAGGTTGATCTCGCTGTTGTTGCCCCCGAGTCGTCCGACGCTGATCAGGCGACCACACAGCGCCAGGCACCGCAAGTTATCTTGAAACTGTGAAGCGCCGACATGGTCGATAATAATGTTCACTCCTTTGCCCTCGGTGATTTTGAGAACAGCATCAGCAAAATTCTCGCTCCGGTAGTTGATGCTATGATCGAGCCCCAACGAGCGCAATTTCACGAGCTTGCCTGCATCGCCACTGATCCCGATAAGCGGCGCCGCGCCGAACAGTTTGGCGATCTGTATGGCTGGTATGCCTACCCCTGAAGACGCGGCATTAATCAACACAGATTCCCCTGGCTGCAGTTTGGCATTAGTGATCAACGCGTCGTGTTCAGTCAAATAGGAGACCGGAATGGCCGTAGCTTCTTCCCAACTCAGCCGGTCCGGGACTTTGACGACGACGCGGTGATCGACCGTCGTGTATTCGGCATAGCCACCGAAACACATCATCATAACACGTTCACCGGACGTGAATCCGGTCACGCCTTCCCCGAGGCCAGCAATCTCTCCCGCCGCTTCAAGTCCCGCAATCGTCACTGCGGACGTGTTGCCGGTTGTTGGAGTTGGATACGCTCCACGTCGCTGGTAGAGGTCCGCCCGATTGAGAGCCGTGGCTTTGATGCGGATCAGGACCTGGCCTGCTTGCGGCTGTGGCTGCGGAACTTCACGAAGTTCAAGGGTGCCGCCGTCGTCGGTTGGGACGATCACCATTGCTTTCATATATGCTCCCGAGTTAGTACCTTCTCTATTTCAAGTGTTCGTGTCCTTCGCGCGTATGGTGTTCCTCGTGGGCGACTTTGCTGGTTGGGCGCGTGTCTTCTCCGGGGCCGTGGCTGAGTCGCATGCGCCCAACAAACTTGACGTTGGCACAAGCATCGACTTCACCAATCGCACATTCTTCTACCTGGGGAATGAGAAAGCGATACGGCCCACCTTTTTGGGCTGGAAGCGGGGCGTCGTTCAAACGGTAGGCCACGATTGCCTCACGAACAGCCTCAAGCGGCACGCTGGCCGAGAACTTGCCATCGGTTGCCGTGATAGTCAGGTGAGTCGCTTTAGTCGTCGGACCCACAACGTCGAGCAGCGATTGCAAGCGGACGCCGCCACCTTCGCGTCCAGGGACCAACTGGCCTACGTCAGCTACTTGTCCGGGTAATGCTGATAAATCCTCAAAGCGGAAGTCGCGTGGCTGTTGGGCTTCACCCTCAATACGTAAGAGAGTCATATCATTCCTCCGTAGTGATTTTCCTCTGTAGAAAGACGGTAGCCGGTTTTTGTCCGTTGCGACACCTCAAGGCTTGTTATCCTTCTGCAGTGTGCCGAGCAGTACTTCTACTCTCCTGTGCAGAGCGAACCAATGCCGTGTAGCGGTAGATACCGTGAACGAATTTGCCGTAGGGAAACGAGAGGAACAGCGCAAAAACTACCCCCAGGTGGAACGCTAAAAGTACGCCCATAAGCGGTGTTGCTCGCAGGATCAGCACCAATAATCCTGACGCGCTCGTCAACATCAGCATGACGAGAAAGGCGACTTCCATTCCCCTGGCTTCACGGTGAACTATTCGTGGATCACGACGCTTCTTCGCGTGCAGCAGACCTGCTGGCCCGATCAGGAGCCCAATCCCGCCGACGCTGCCGAGGAGCACTACTGGATTATACCAGGCGTATGGAGCCTGCCAGCCAAGCCCATTGTGCAGTATCGTGGCCAGCGAAGTTGAAGCGAAACACAGGAGGAAGCCATAGAACGTGCAGTGGTGATAGAAGCGACGACGATCGGTTGGGTGCTCGTCCTCATTCATGCATCCAACCCCACCACCATCGAGATACTGTAATGTAGCTGCTGCGTGTCCCGCAGCAAGAAGATCCACAAGGGTGACGCTCCCTCCGCCCGTATGCTGCCAGAAGATGCGTACGCTCAGCACAATCGCCAAGATCGCAAAGAGAAAAACGCCACCAAACAGGATCACCATCGTCTCATGGGGCATCAAGCGATAAAACGCGCCTGGTCCGCTATGCACGCCGAACAAGGTTTCCCTATCGTGCATGGCTACGAACGTGCCGATGAAGAGTGTAACTGCGAGACTCGCAAGCAGAGTAACGACGAACCCGTTGCGTACGAACAACGATGTAAAAGCTGAGGGCCACGCGTAGTGAGCGTACGACTCTGACCGTAGCGTGGCGAATATTTGTGGCACGTTGACGGCGAATTCATGCGGTGGCGCATACTGGCAATCGTAGTAGCACGCGCCGCAGCTATGACAGAGGTTGGCGAGATAGTCGAGGCTTCCGTCAGTGAAGACGCGTCGTCGTTGCATGGCAGGAAACACTGCACAGAGCCCTTCGCAGTAACGACAGGCGTTGCAGATTGTCATCATCCGGGCGGCCTCAGTGAGAGTTTCAGTTGTGTGCATGGATTGCCGCCTGTTGTCCAGCGATTTGGCCAAAGACGCTGCCGATGGTCATACCAATCCCAGCGAGGTAGCCCTTGCCCAGCACGTTCCCGGCCATAATCTCGCCGGCAGCGAACATGTTTGCTGAAGGCCCCCCATCAGACATAAGGATACGTGCATCCGCATCGACCTTGACCCCAAGGTAGGTGAAGGTAATTCCGGGACGTAGGGAATAGCCATAAAATGGCGGCGTTGTCAGCGGGCGCGCCCAGTGGGATTTTGACGGTGAGATGTCAACAGTGTGACAATCATCGTGAATCGTATGATCGAACGTACCACGGTGGCAGGCCGCATTAAAGGTCTCTACAGTTGCACGGAGGCGGCGAGGGGAGAGCCCGAACTTTTCCGCGAGTCCTTCAAGCGAGTCCGACTGTTCCGGTGGGAAGACCGAGGGCATAAAGAGATCGATAGACCTTGCATCGATCACCACAAACGCGACTTGGTCAGTCTGCATCGCGACCAAGCGTCCCCAAATAGCGTAGCGTTTCGGCCAGAAATCCTCCCCCTCGTCATAAAAGCGCTCGGCGTCTTTGTTCACGACAATGCCAAAGGGCACACAGTCCAGACGAGTGACGATACCGCCATCGAACCGCGGGGCGCGACCATCGATAGCGACAGCATGGCACTGTTTGGGGTCGCCAACTGCTTGCACGCCGTTGTCCAAGAGTAAACGGAGCACGTCGCCGCGATTGTAAGGAGTGCCGCGTATGCGAAAATTCTCTGCGGCGGCACCCCAGTACTCTTTCAACCACTCGATGTTGGCCTCAAAGCCGCCTGCGGCAGCAACGAAGGTTTTGGCAGTGACATGATGCTGTGTCTCTTCGTGCTGCACGAGAGCAGAGCGAAAGGTGTTATCGGTAATGTCCAGATCGACGACTTTTGCTGCGTAAACAACAGCCACGCCAAGTGCTGTAGCGGTACGATAGAGCGCGTTGAGCAGGGCTTTTCCTCCTCCAAGGAAGAAGGCATTGGTGCGACCGAGGCTCAGCGTCCCACCCAGCGGGGGTTGAAAACGAACGCCTTGTTGCTGATGCCAGTCCCACAGTTCTTGCGAGCGTTCGATGGTTAATCGGGCCAAATGTTTGTCTGTCTGGCCATCGGTAACACGGAGGAGATCATCGAGATACTCATCGACAGGGTAGGGACCAGTGAGGAGGCCGTTGCCGGCGTCGTGCGTCACGCGCAGGTTGCGGGTGTGACGACTATTGCCACCGCGCCAGGCCTTGGGTGCTCCTTCGACCACCAGCACTTTGGCGCCAGCGCGCGCAGCGGTGATGGCTGCACACAATCCAGCATTCCCTCCGCCTGCCACCAGGACGTCATAATGCTGTTCGAGATAACGACTACTCTCTATGATCATGACGGATGTACTATGAAACCAAACTGCGAGTTAGGCAAGGGCGGGAGGTGAGGCATTGAGCGATTGAGACTTCGTAGGGTGCGTGGCACGCACCCTAGAGCCGGGACAAAGAAACGGTGCGCGAGGGCACCCTACAAAAATGACTGCCTTCGTCAAGGCTCGACTCAGGTGTAAGAGTTCGTTAGGGTAAAAGCTATGCAAGACAAAGCCACGACACAACCATGTGCGGTTTATGAGGAGCCTCCTGGCAGTGAACGCAACGAACGGCGGACCCTTGTGGTAGTAGGATTCACGGCGATCATGATGGTCGTCGAGATAGTCGTCGGGACACTCTCCGGGTCGCTGGCGTTGACTGCTGATGGTTGGCATATGGCCACCCATGTTGGAGCCCTTGGGCTCTCTGCCTTTGCCTACCGGTTCGCACGAACGCGGGCTCGGGCGCAACACTTTACCTTTGGTACGGGAAAGGTGGGTGCGCTGGCGGGCTATACAAGTGCGATTTTTCTCATCGGCGTTGCCGTACTCATGATAGTGGAAGCCGTTGAGCGGACACTCTCCCCTGTCCCACTTCGCTTCACCGAAGCACTGCCGGTTGCGGTACTGGGATTGCTCGTCAATGTGGTGAGCGCAAAACTCTTAAACCCAGATGGCGGCCTGCATACAGACGATGATCACGCCGGTCATCATGATCATAATATCCGTGCGGCCTATTTCCACGTCGTTGCCGATGCGCTGACGAGTGTGTTGGCGATCGTGGCGATAGTCGGGAGCCACTACGCAGGACTGACTATGCTTGATCCGCTCGCTGCCGTCGTTGGCGGTGGGGTGATCATTTACTGGGGGATTTCACTCTGTCGTAACGCTGCTTCGCAGTTGCTCGACGTAGTCTCGTCCGCTGAGATCGAGCAATCAATCCGTACCCAAATCGAAGCGCTGGCGGATAGCCGGGTGGTTGATTTGCACCTGTGGTCTCTAGGAGCCGGACGGCTCGGCTGTATTGTGTCGATAGTCGCGAGAAATCCTCGACCGGTTGCGGAGTATCGTACTGCGATTTTGCAGGCTATTCCGATCGATCACCTGACGGTAGAAGTTGGATACCCATCGCAGCACAAGGCTGCGTAACAATTCCTTGTGCTGCGGGTGGCGGAAATTGTCGAGACTCAGGTCAATATCTCGCGTTTCCTGAAGCCGGCAACTTGGTCAGTGCTATAGCCTAAAATTTGCTGAAGGACGTACTCCGTGTCTTGTCCGAGTGTTGGTGCTGCTCGCTGGACAGCGAGCGGGGTCTTCGACAATTGCCAGGGAATGCCGACATGCTGTTGCTTGCCGATTTCAGGATGGTCAAGGTAGGTAAAAATAGAGCGGCTGTTGAGATGCGAATCGGCCGCCAGATCCTTATTACTCATGACCGGAGCCGACGGAATACCGGCGTCTTGTAGTTGACGCGTGGCCTCCTCTGGCGAATGTTGTGAGGTCCAGGCGGTGATATCGTCGTCGAGTGCCTCTTCGTTCTCTTTGCGAGCGGCGAGCGTTGCGAAACGTGGATCTGTTGCCAGTGCAGGCTGGTTGATTACCGTACAGAAGCGTTGCCACTCAGCCTCGTTTCGTACAGCCAAACTGACCCAGCGATCCTCTCCAGCGCTGCGAAACACGCCGTGCGGGGACATATAGAGGTCATGGTTGCCGTCACGCTCTGGCTGGGTACCGTTCATGCTGTAATCGAGAAGACCTTCGGCGGCCATCGCCGTCGAGGTCTCCCACTGCGACATATCGATGTATTGTCCTTTGCCAGTGCGAGCGCGATACATTAGCGCACACATCACCGCAAACGCACCGTGCAGTCCACCATTAGGGTCACCATACGAGATGCCGACATGCATCGGTCGCCACCCTTTGTAGCCAGTCAGTGAAGACAAGCCACTCATCGGTACCTGAGCCGGACCATACGAGATATATTCTTTTTCTGGACCAGTGGCCCCGTAGCCGGATAGAGCGATCATGATGATATTCGGTTTGATTTGCCGTAACGTTTCGTAACCCAGCCCCATTCGGTCCATCACCCCACCGGCAAAATTCTCGGTGACAACATCACTCTTTGCTACTAACTCTTTCGCGATCTGTAAGGCCTCAGGTTTTTTGAGGTTCAGGGTCAGCGAGCGTTTGCCCTGATTGTATTGATTGAAGTAGCCACTACGGTTCAGCCCAGGTTTGCCCTCCGGCCATGGAGGTAATAGGCGTGTAATACAGGGGCGGGTGGCAGTTTCGACACGAATGACCTCAGCGCCGAGATGGGCAAGCTGCAGCGTGCAGAACGGTCCTGCCCATACCCAGGTGAAATCAGCAACACGAATACCTTCAAGTGGTCGACGTGGCATATCGGTTCTCCCGTTTTTTGTCGCAATCTACTTGAGAGGGGGGAAGCGGCGAAAAGGGGCAATGGGGAAAAGGAAGAGAAAGAAAAAATCCATCTTCCCTTTCGCCTTTTCGCCTTTTCGCCTTTTCGCCTTTTTCCCTTTGTCCCTTCTTAGATGACTTTCTGCTCTTTCAATTTATTGATCTCACTCGCTGACAACCCCAACCGCCCATAGACGTCTTGATTATGTTGCCCAAGCAGTGGAGCAGGACGGCGAATCTCCCAAGGAGCTGCAGAAAATTTGTAGAGCGCGCCGGGATACTGAAGGGGACCAGTTGCCGGGTGGTTTATGGTTGCGAAAAACCCGCGTGTTTTGAGATGTTCATTGTTGAATAAATCCCCCATCGTCGAGACCGGGGCAATGGGAACGCGTCGGGATTGACACGTGTGATAGAGTTCCATGACTGTTTGGTCTTTTACCCAGTCTTGGATCAATGGTCCGAGGACATCCCAGTTCGCGCCACGGCTCAAACGATCGGCGAAAATTTCCTCGTTGGCCCATTCGGGATTGTTCATGACCGCAACAAAGTTGCGCCACTGATGCTCTTCGACACAACACAAAAAGATCCAGCCATCTTTGCATTCAAGAAATTCTAGCGGTTGGATCGGTTTTTGGCCGAGACGTGAACTGAGCAGATTCATGTACGGTGCCAGCTCGAAGGTGAACTCCAAAATCGCCATGATCGATTCTTGAACGGACACTTCGACGTGTTGGCCTTCGCCGGTAGAGAGACGAGAAAAAAGCGCCCCGAGTGATGCGACCGCCGCATTAACGCCACCTTGATACCCGGCTTGTTGACCGAACGTACGGAGCGGAGGCATCTCATCACTCCCTGGTCCGCCGCCATTCAGGTGAGTAATGCCGCCAGCGCTCCACATCGTGAGGTCTGTTGCCTGGTAGTTGTGGTGTGGGCCACTAAGCCCAAAGGGTGCGATAGTCGTCATGACTAGAGCTGGATTGACCTTGGCCAGATTTTCATAGTCCAAGCCGCGGCCTGACATCTCGGTCGAATGATAATTGTGGATCAGCAGATCAGCCTCTTTGAGCAACCGATGAAACAGTTTTTGTCCGGCTGACTGCTGCAGGTCCAGCGTAACGCCATACTTATTGGTGTTGAGATAAAGGAAGAGGCCACTTTTCTCGGGATGTGGAACATGGCCAGGGTAGGGACCTCGCTGTCGTGCCAAGTCGCCGGTTGGCTCTTCTATCTTAATGACATCGGCTCCCATATCGGCCATCAGCTTTGCGGCATAGGCAGCGGACACCATATGCCCGCATTCGATAATACGAATACCCTCAAGGGCACGTTCGGCCATGCAATCCTCCCAGTCTCGTTTGCGCTACGTGTGTCATTGCCTTCCGTAGCGGAAATCGCTATGGCACCCCTCTTAGCAGGCGGGTTCCTGAGGGTCTAGAGTCTCTCGAAATATAACCTCTTGTTGATGAGAAAGGGAGCAATGAGCAGCTTGGCGCGTGTCGGGGTCGTATTGACCCGGTGGACGGAGCGGTGGGTTCCTGACTCCTGGGTCATCGCCGTGGTGTTAACGTTAGTCGTGGCAGCGCTCGCAATGACTGTAGGTGGGGCTACGCCTCTGGAGTCACTTGATGCGTGGGGCAAAGGATTGTGGGCGCTGTTGGCGCTAGCGATGCAGTTTACCTTGATGATGGTGGTCTCGTATGCGTGCGCAGTCTCTCCACCGGTGAAACGGTTGTTCGTGTGGCTCGCTTCTCGGGCCGATGCGACCAAACCGCATCAGGCGATTCTCATCATGGGTATCTTTTCTACTGTGACTGCATGGCTGAATTGGGCGTTTAGTCTCGTGGTCTGCGCGGCCTTCCTTCCGTTTGTGGTGCAAGCGAACCCGCGGACCGATTTTCGTTTGCTAGTAACCAGTGCGTATCTTGGTTTGGGGTCGATATGGCACACGGGGCTCTCAGGATCGGCGCCGCTGATCATCGCCACACCGGACAATTTTCTGATCAAAGCTGGAGTGTTGGCGGAGGTCGTGCCGACGACACAGACCATGTTTAGTTGGTTCAACCTTGGCTATGCGCTTGTTGCTGGGAGCCTCGGGGTGATCATTGTCGCACTACTGGTTCCGCCGCAGGAGGAGACGGTAACCATATCGGAAGCTCAAGCGCAGCGACTGGCGGACGCTGGGTTGACCAAGTCACGCCCGGCGGAGATGGCGCCCGCCGAACGATTAGAATGGTGGCCCGGCTGGTCTATCATCGTGAGCGGGGCTATGTTCGGCTACTTCGCGCTGCAAGTGCAACAAGTCGGACTTGGACGGGCGTGGACGATTGACAATTACAATTTGGTGCTGCTGGCGCTCGGGATACTGTTGCATTGGTATCCAAAGTCGTTTTTGCTGGCGTGCGAGGAGGGAATTAGACATACGTGGGGTATTGTCATTCAGTACCCTTTGTATGCGGGTATTTTTGGCTTGATGTCCTATACCGAACTGGGCAAGGTCCTGACGCACTTTTTCGTCCAGGTCAGTTCTCCACGGCTCTTTCCTGTCGTGGTGTATCTCTATTCGGCGATGTTGAATTACTTTGTTCCGTCGGGTGGATCAAAGTGGATTGTTGAGGCTTCGTATCTGATTCCGGCAGGACATACACTCGGTCTTTCTGTTCCGACGGTCACGTTAAGTTATGCCTATGGAGATATGACCACCAATCTGCTGCAGCCGTTCTGGGCGATTCCGATCTTGGCAGTGGCGGGCTTACGTTTTGGAGATATCATGGGTTATTGCGCGATCATCAGCGGCATGCTGGTGCTGTTTAACATCCTTGCTTTGTTGTTGATTCCCCTGCAGCTATGACTGGTTGATTGAGTACGGGCGACACGAACATCCCAGGCTCGTCGAGCACGCACGGTTGCTATTCGTGACCGGCGCTCTGTGCTATACATGCACGCCGGTGTTTGCCGATCTCAAAGGGTCGACAGCGTTAATTGAAGGGCTCGATCCCGAAGAAGCACAGGCGATCATTGACCCAGCGTTGCAGCTGATGATGGATGCCGTGCATCAGTACGACGGCTTCGTGGCTCAGGCCCTGGGCGCTGGCATCTTTGCGTTGTTTGGCGTGCCGATCGCCCATGAAGATCATCCCCAACGCGCGGTGTACGCTGCCTCGCGCATGCAAGACGCCATGCGACGGTATGCCGATACGTTGCAGCGCGGCGCTACGCTAAAAACAGTACAGAATTCGTTTGTCAAAACTTATTAATGAAGAAACTTGCGCACGACTTCAGGGCGTTGTCGCTTTTTTCTCTTCAGGTTTTGTCGTTTCAGCTGTTGTTTCTCCGCTTGACGTTGTCGCCGTGGCTGCCGGAGCTGGTGAAGTCGATGGGGCGGAGGTGGTAGCCGTGGGTGTTTCTGCTGGGGCACTACTCGTCGTCCCCTCCTGC
Organism: Binatia bacterium; assembly: GCA_050187625.1. GTDB lineage: Bacteria > Desulfobacterota > Binatia > Bin18 > Bin18 > JBFWXH01. Next base: position 3,202 of record JBFWXH010000100.1, on the reverse strand, counting down.
GCGGCTGGAGTGCTGCCTGCCGGTTGCTCTGAGGGGGTCGCTTCTGGTGTTACTGATGGCGTTGGAGCCGCTGGGGTGGTGACGGCATCGAACACACTCTTGGTGGTTTCGCGGGCAACACCGTAGGTGAGTATCAACGACGTCAGCATAAAGATTGTCGCAATTGCGGTGGTCATTTTGGTCAGGAAATTCCCTGCTCCGGTTCCCAACATTGTCTGGCTTGAGCCACCGAACACCGCATTTACATCCGTTCCTTTCCCCGTTTGCAGAAGCACGACAACGATCAAGAAAATACAGGCAAAAATATGCACAACATTTAGCGTAATAGTCCACATAGTAAGCAAAATCCTAACGGAATTGTACGATGCGAGCAAAGGCCTCCGCCTGTAAGCTCGCGCCTCCAACTAGCGCCCCATCAATGTCGGCTTCCGCCATAAGCCCGTCGACATTGTCGGCTTTGACACTTCCGCCGTAGAGTAGACGAACGAGTGCCGCGGTGTCACGGTCCGACAGCTCTTCAAGAGTCGAGCGAAGAAAGGCATGGACCTCTTGTGCTTGATTCGGTGTGGCTGTGCGGCCCGTACCAATAGCCCATACTGGTTCATAGGCGACAACAAGCGAGGCAATCGCTTTTGCGTCTTGACCTTGGAGCGCGCCTCGCACTTGTCGAGACAGAACCGTGAACGTTTCTTCACGTTCACGCTCTTCCAGGGTTTCGCCGACACAGATAATGGGAATTAAACCATCCCGCTGGGCTGCGCGGATTTTTTTGGTGACCTGCTCATCCGTCTCGCCGAAGTATTGTCGTCGCTCCGAATGGCCGATGATGACATAGCTACAGCCCAGCTCTTTCAACATGGGGCCGGAAACCTCGCCGGTAAATGCTCCTTTTTCTTCCCAGTGCAGGTTCTGAGCGGCGAGCCGGATGTTGGTTCCGGCAAGCAGCCGGCCCGCAGCTTCTAGAGCCGTAAAAGGAGGAGCAACGACAACGTCACGGTCTGCTGGGCGACCGATATGGGTTTTCAACGTAGATAACAATCCCTCTGTTTCTGCCCGCGAGCAGTGCATTTTCCAATTGCCTGCAATTAATGAGCGCCGTATGGCCATAATCTATAATCTCTCACCGATGTACACAGAAACGTCGCGCATCCGATTAGAAAAGCCCCACTCGTTGTCGTACCACGACAACACCTTAATGAAGTTGTTGTCCATGACCTTTGTCAAGGCAGAATCGAAAATAGAGGAGGCAGGATTCCCGTTAAAATCTATCGAAACAAGTTCTTCCTCACAGTACTGGAGGACCCCTTTTAAGGGACCCGCAGCTGCAGCGCGAACAGCGTCATTAACCGCTTGGGCCGAGGCCGGTTTTTCCAGTTCTGCCACAAGGTCGACCACCGATACATTCGCCGTTGGTACCCGGACAGCCATACCGTCGAGCTTGCCTTTCAATTGCGGAAGGACCTCACCGACTGCCCGCGCTGCTCCCGTACTGGTGGGAATCATTGATTGCGCGGCGGCGCGCGCCCGGCGGATATCCGAATGGGGAAGATCGAGAATACGCTGATCGTTGGTATACGCATGAACAGTGGTCATCAAGCCGCGCTTGATCCCGAAATTGTCATGGAGCACTTTGGCCACCGGGGCAAGACAGTTGGTCGTACAGGAGGCGTTGGAAATAACGTGATGCTCGGCGGAGTTGAAGGCCGCATGATTGACGCCGTAACAAAGCGTTATGTCTGCCCCTTTGGAGGGAGCTGAGACAATCACTTTTTTTGCCCCACCGATTAAGTGGGCAGCTGCTTTATCGCGGTCGGTGAACAACCCGCTGCATTCCAGGACGACATCGACACCAAGCGATTTCCACGGCAGTTTGCTGGGATCGCGCTCTTGCAGAATCTGAATGCGTTTGCCGTCAACGAGCAGGGTATCTTTTTCCGCTTTGACCTCAGCTTGCAAACGTCCGTGAATCGAATCGTACAGTAACAGGTGGGCGAGAGTCTTGGCATCGGTAATGTCATTGATGGCGACGAATTCTATCGTTGGTTCCCGTAGACTCGCGCGTAAAACATTACGGCCAATGCGGCCAAATCCATTGATTCCTACTCGTACTGCCATAACGTCCTCACGAAGAGAGAGATTTAATGTGTGCCCATCTTCCCTGATCGACCGCATGCAGTCAAGAGAAACCCTGGTGAGTGCGGCGAATTGACTCATAGCTCGTCCAGCATGTATTAGTAATCTCTGACGTGGTGGAGAGGTGGAATCTGGTGGATGATTGCTTGTTTCGCTGATGCTGATACAGAGAATATATGGAAGGATTGTTGAGGCGGGTTGCTGTGCAGGTGGGGGAGGGGGCTTCGCAGTCCCAGGACAGTATCATCGACATGATTGGGCACTCTGGACCAGTGGTCCAGATGGTGCTCTACCTTTTGTTAGGTTTTTCGATTGTTAGTTGGGGGATAGTTTTCTATAAATTCCTACAGATCTACCGTGCCCGGCGCCAATCTGAGCGTTTCGCTACCGTCTTCTGGGAAACGAAAAATTTTTCTGCGATCCATACCGCTGCTCTTGAAATGAGAGAAAGTCCGGTTGCCCAGGTTTTTCGTGCAGGGTACCAGGAGCTGACGCGTATTACCCGTATGCGTAACCAGACGACCGTCAATGAAGGTGAACCTACCGCGACTGACGAAGGTGGGATTGAGAACATTGAGCGGGCTATGCGTCGGGCCATGCGGTTGCAGATTACTCGACTCGAACGCGGCTTGGTGTTTCTTGCCACCACCGCGAGCACCGCGCCATTTGTTGGCTTGTTTGGGACCGTGTGGGGGATTATGGATGCTTTTCGTGGACTAGCGGTCACCAAGACCTCAAGCATCCAAGCGGTGGCTCCGGGTATCGCGGAAGCGCTGATTGCCACCGCGGTGGGGTTGTCAGCTGCTATTCCTGCGGTGATGGCGTACAATTATTTCAGTCGCCAGATTCGGGTACTCGCATCCGATATGGAAAATTTTGTTGCTGAGTTCCTCAATATCGCCGAACGCCACTTCCTCTAAAGAGTAGTGTTTATCCGCCTCGGGAGGTTTGCTGTGGCTTTTGACCATCAACACGATGACAATATTTCTCAGATCAACATCACGCCACTCGTTGATGTGATGTTAGTCTTGCTCGTGATCTTTATGGTGACTGCCCCCATTTTGCAGCA
>JBFWXH010000099.1:0-29160 GCA_050187625.1 Binatia bacterium | reverse complement strand
AGCCCTTGAAGTTTGAGAATGCCTTCTTCTCACGGGTGACGGGGCAGATGGCAACGGCAAAGACCGCCCCCGGTGGACCCGACACGCAGGTCAACCTCTCCGGTACCAAAGTGCGCGAGATGCTGGCTAAAGGCGAGCTTCCGCCCGAAGAATTCTCCCGCCCCGAGGTGGCCAAGATCCTCATCGAGGCAGTGCGGGGATAAGCCATCGCCTATTTATTAAAAACAGGGGTCGGCAGGCCCCGCCGGCCCCATGAGGAGCGCCGTCGCTCTCTTGTTCTTCCGTGTTCCGCCAAAAATATGCCTAGCCAGACGTAACGTCAGCCGTCACGTATCTCAGAGAGAACGCTGCTCGCCGCGGCCCACTTGCGAAAGATACTAAAGGACCGGGCGTGGGGCGCTTTGATTTCTCTCTCACCAGTCAATCTACCCGCTCCCCGCTCTCCGGAGCGAAGAAATGCAACCGGTCGCCGGGAAACTGGAGGCCGACAGCTTGTCCCTCCTGCAGTGGAAGGTCTGCCGAGACCACCACTCTCATCGATGACACTGTTAGTGTCTCTCCTATCCGTACGTACACGACGGTTTCGCTACCATGTGGCTCCATAACATCCACGATCCCTCTCACCTGTGCATCAGCAGCAGGAATGATCTTGAGATCGTGCGGCCGAACCCCGAGAACGACCGTACGCTTTCCCCCCGTAGATGCTGTTACCTTGTCCACCGCAAAGGTCCCAATCTCACTGACAAAGGATCGATTCTCCCCGCTGTCCGCCAACCGACCATGAATAAAATTCATCGGCGGTGAGCCGAGGAAGCCGGCTACGAACATATTTACAGGACGGTGGTAGAGTTCAAGGGGCGGGGCGACCTGCAAAAGGTGCCCTTCATTGAGAACCGCGATCCGCTGTCCTAATGTCATCGCTTCCTCCTGATCATGGGTGACGTAGATCATCGTGGTTTGCAGTCGGCGATGAAGGCGGGCAATCTCGGCTCGGGTTTCGACCCGCAAACGGACGTCGAGATTTGAGAGTGGTTCATCGAGCAAAAACACTTGTGGCTCTCGGATGATGGCGCGCCCCAGGGCAACGCGTTGCCGTTGCCCCCCAGACAATTGCGCCGGTTTGCGTTGCAGTAACTGATCAAGGCCAAGAGTGCGCGCGACTTCGGTCACCCGGCGCCCGATCTGTGACCTGTCAAGGCCACGCATCCGCAAGCCAAACGCCAGGTTATCGTGCACAGTTAGATGCGGGTACAGGGCGTAGCTCTGAAATACCATCGCAATGTCTCGGTCTTGCGGGGAAACGGCGGTTATTTCACGATCGCCGAGCCAGATATGCCCAGCACTCGGCTGCTCCAAGCCTGCGATCAGGCGAAGTAGTGTACTTTTTCCGCATCCCGACGGACCGACCAAGACACACAACTCACCGTCAGGGATTGCCAGCGATACGTGCAGGAGCGCACGGTACCCGCCAGGATAAACTTTTTCCACCTGCTCGAGACGGACTGCAGCCATAGGTCATCCTTTTACCGCCCCAGTGGTGAGTCCCTGGACAATCCGCCGTTGGAAAATCAGGATCAGGACGGTCACCGGCGCGGTGGCGATAGTCGCGGCTGCCAGGATCTGCCCCCACGAGATCTGATATTGCCCGCGAAATAACGCCAGCGCCACCGGCACAGTCTGACGTTCCGGCCCGAGAGTGAACGCCAGGGCAAAAAGAAACTCGTTCCAACAGTACACGAAGGTCAAAATCGCTGTCGTCGCTAACCCAGGGACCGACAGGGGCAGAATGATTTCCCACAGGGTTCGTAAGCGACTTGCCCCATCGATACATGCTGCCTCTTCAAGTTCGCGCGGGAGCTGCCGAAAGAAGCCAACTAATAGCCAGACCGTCAGCGGCATCGCAAACGTGAGATATGGTAAGACAAGCCCCGGGTACGTATTAATCAAGCCAACAGCACGCAGCACGAGATAGAGAGGGGAGACGATTGCAATTTGCGGAAACATCGTAACCGCCAGAATAATGCCAAGAATCTGTGTTTTCCAGGGGAACCGCAAACGCGCCAGCGCATAGGCGCATAACCCTCCGACCGTCACACAGAATAGCGTGGTAGTCCCGGCAACGACGAGCGAGTTACGAATGGGCAGCCAGAAGCCACGTTGGGTGAACAAGGCACGATAATGGTCGAGCACCGGGGTCGTGGGAAACAAAGTCGGCGTCGCGAACAGATCAGCTTCCGGAGTGACTGAGGCCACCAGCGTCCAGTACGCTGGAAACAGCGCAGCCGTAACCGCACCTACGATCAGGCATACACGCAACCAACGGCCAGACGTGTTCATGCAGAACTCTCCGTGATATCCTTCCCGAGAATGCGAATGTACACGAGTGCCAATACAAACGTACAGGCGAAGATTATGACCGCAAGGGCTGCGCCGAAACCAAAGCGCAGTTTCTGGAACAGTGCGCCAAAAGCGTACAGGGCGAGGGGTTCCGTGGCTGTGCCCGGACCGCCATTGGTCAAGACATACACCAAATCAAATATGCGAAACGCATCTAAACTGCGGAAAATCAGCGCGACCAGGAGGGCCGGTTGCAGCAGCGGCAACGTAATGTGGAAGAACTGCTGCCAGGCGCTCGCGCCATCCAGTCGCGCGGCTTGGTAGAGCGACTCGTCAATGTTCTGTAAGCCAGCCAAGAGCAGCAGGGCGACAAAGGGTGTCGTCTTCCATACATCAGCTAAAACAATTGGCACCCAGGCCGCCAGGTTATGGCTAAACCAGACGAAGGGTTCGTCTGTCACTCCCAGCTGCACAAGGGTTTGATCAACAATCCCTGCCGGGCTTTCAAACAAAAACCGCCACACCAGCGCGACCACAACCGTCGGCATGGCCCAGGGGATAAGAATCGCCGCGCGCACCAACCCACGACCGCGATAGGCGCGGTCAAGCATGAGGGCAAGACCTAAGCCCAGCAGCAACTCCAGGGTGACACTGCACAGCGTAAATCCGCCGGTATGGATCACCGCCGACCAGAAACGCGGGGTGGTCAGGGCCTCGAGGTAATTGTCGAACCAAACGAATGGTCGCCCGCGCCACGGCATCCTAAGGTCATGAACATGAAGGGAGTCCCACAGGCTCCACAACAACGGGAGCAAGGCGATCACTAGAATGAGGCCTAGCGCAGGGGATATCAAGCACCAGGCCGCACGGGTCTCTTGGTGGTTGAGGCTCGTGATGGTTCGACGTTGCCTAGTCATGGCCCCCCTGGGGAATGAGCGCGACCTTGGCGAGAAGCGAGCGCATGGACTGTGCGGCCTCTCGCAGTGCGGTAGTTGGGTCCTGCTGTCGGGTTAACGCACGATGTAGCGCAATTTGTAGAATTTCCGATAATTCTGTATAGACTGGGGTTACTGGCCGTGCGATTGCTCTCTGCAGAATCACTCGTATTTGAGGAGGAGGGAGTGGCAATGCATCGACAAGCTCTTGGCCGTCATACAAAGCCGGACGTGGCGGGTATTGACCGACCACCCGCGCGCGCTCGATCATCTGTTCAGCTCGGGTGAGATACTCGACGATAGCATAGGCGGCCTGAGGATGGTCGGTGTGTGCGTTGATTGCCAACTGCGAACCTCCCAAGGTCGCTCCTGAGGAACCTCCCGCTGACGCCGGCAGTGGCGCAACCGCGAACTTGCCGGCCACCTGGGACTGTTGTCGATCTTGCAGTAGTGGTGCGGCATAGGGCCAATTGCGCATGAACAAGGCTTGGCCATTCTGAAAGGCAAAACGGGTTTGCTCCTCTTGCCAGGTGAGCACCGCAGGCGGGACCACCGCGCTCCTATACAGCGAATCGCACATATAGGACAGCGCGTGTACAGCTGAGTCTGAGTCCACGACCACGCGCCCCCGGTCGTCAAGGATGCGACCGCCAAAACCGCTGAGGTGTTCCAGGAACACTGTTACCAATCCCTCGTAGCGCGCTCCTTGCCAGACAAAACCAAAAGGTATCTCTGTTTGCCTGCGTGCTGTCGCCGCCTGCTGCGTGAGGTCGGCGAACGTTGCAGGGGGAGATGTCAACAGATCTGTGCGCCAGTAGAGCATGCCAACATCGACGAACCAGGGGAGCGCGTAGAGCCGTCCAGCCCAACGATTCGCTTCGATAGTCGTGGAAAAAAACTGCTCTGTTGCTGGAGAAAAGGGGTCGAGCGGTAAAAGCCAGCCTGCGGCGGCAAACTCTGCCGTCCAAATGACATCGAGTTGGAGAATATCCGGGTCGTGAGCGCCGGCGTTGAGCCACTGAACATACAGTTGGTGACGCTGATCCGCGGCATCCGGAGTCGCTTGTTGTAGGACTGTAATGTCGGGATGCGCGGCCATAAAACGGGCAAGCTGGCGTTGCAATACGTCACCCTCAGCTCCCACGGCGCTACTCGGGAAGGTAACAACGGTCCGGGTCTCCGTAGCTCGGTGGCACGACACCTGCAACAGGACCAGCCAGGCTAGCAGCCACCGAACAGTGGTGCGTTGTATCCGGATACAGGGGTGATTTTGGTGAACACTGTTCATCGCTCAGCCGGTTCGCATGATTGCGCGTGGAGATCCCTGAATCAATCCGCTATCGCCGATTTCTCCTCTGGTACGGGCGTCCCTAGGAGCCGAGGCGTAGGGGTGCGCGTGAGCAGGTAGCAGAACCCCGTTGCCAAGACGCTAACACCCCCGGCGCTGTAAAAAGTTGTAGCCAGGTTGTAATGGTCGACGATACTGCCGAAAATTGGTGGAGCAATCGTCATCGCGGCGCTGTGCACAGTCAGCAGCAGACTCATGACCGTGCCCATATTGGCACTGGGCGCGTGTTCCATAGCGAGTGCAATATGTGCAGGATAGGCGAGGCCGAACCCGGCACCGACGAGCAGGTTCAGGACCACGAGATGAGTAAAAGAAACGGCGAACGGGAATCCCGCAAGAGCCACAGAACTCAGAAGTCCCCCGACCACAATGAGTACGGCTTTGTTCATACGATCCGCCAGGCGGCCGCAGGGAGACTGAAGCAGCGTGCTGACCAACACGTTTAGCGAAATCAGCAAGCCCACCTGGGTGGTACTGAGTGGAAGTAGATAGGCGGCGAGCAATGGCACGAAGACCCAAATAATGGTACTCGACAGCGCGTAGACCAAGCGAAACGCGGTGACCCCGAGTAACGGGCGTGAGGATACGAGGGTGCGCCAGGGAACCAGTTGGGCACGTGTCACCGCTTTGTGGATGTGCGAATCCGGTAAGAACAACCACAGGAGCAGCAGTGACAACACACTTAACACCCCAAGGACGACAAAACTTGTCTGCATGTTGAACGCGTCTTTGATGAACCCGCCCAACACTGGGCCTCCAGCGACTCCAGCGAGAAATGCCGTGTTGGCATAGCCGGCGTAGGCGCCTTCTTTGCCTTTTGGCGTGAGATCACCAACGTAGGCGAGCGAGGTGGGTTGCACCATCGCCGTGGCGATCCCTTGGAGCCCCATGACCAGGATTAGCATCACCAAGCTGTTGGCAAGCAAATAGGCGACCGAGGTCACGGCATAAAATAGCAAGCCGCCCAGCAGAAATGTTTTGCGGCCATAACGATCGGACGCCCGGCCAATACTTGGCAGCAACAGGGTCCGTGCGGCTGAGTGGGCACCGAAAAGCACACCAACGATCGTTCCGCTGGCATCGAACTTTTGCGCATATAAGGGGATGAAGGGAATGACAATGCCATTTCCTAACATGGTGGCAAACAGCGCCAGCGACAGTACAAAGAGAGGACCATTCATAAAGTGACATCGGTTATCAGATCTCAAGGCCCAGCGGTAGATGCTCACGAAAGATGTTTGCGTCTTGATTTCTCTCGGCAACTAGGACTAGGAATACAGGTGTCGTCAACCAAAAAGGGAGGATCACACGATGGAAGACGAAATGCCGAAGGTGAAACGCCCATACCCGCGTACAGTTACGCTCGAAGATGGAGCCTCACTCGTGTTGCGTTTGATGACCCCGGGGGATACGCATCGGATCGTGACGTTTGCACGTTCCTTACCAGAAGACGATTTGCTCTTTTTGCGAACCGATATCACCAAGGCGTTTGTGGTGATGTTGTGGGGTCAAAATATCAAGGCAGGATTGACGGTAACCATCTTAGCGGAAAAAGACAATGAGATCGTTGGCTACGCCAGTATGCACCACAACGAAGTGAGTTGGCAGCGGCATCTTGGCGAACTGCGGGTACAGGTTGGTCCTGGGTATCGATCACGGGGCTTGGGAAAAGTGTTGGCTGGAGAGATTTTCGCCATTGCTCAGGAAATGCGGCTACGCAAGATTGTGGCGCAGATGACTCCGGACCAAGAAGGGGCGATCGCGATGGTCAAACGCTATGGCTTTCAACAGGAAGCGGTATTACACGATTTCGTGATCGACCGCGTAGGACGAACGCGGGACCTGATAATCATGACGTGCGAGGTCGCACGCTTGGCCACGGGGGGGTCGTAAGCGGCAGCAAGACCCATGCGCCGCACTCGTAAAGCCTCGATAATTATTTGGGAAAGCGTGTCGCAGGAGCGCCCCGGTACGTCGTGCGGATATAATCCCAGGCCTCATATAACACTGCCCGGACCGCACGCGTAGAACAGCCAAGCGCTTTCACAACGAGGCCGCGATTACCCGGAAGAGTGCTTATACCACTAACAACGTGAGCCGTGGGCAACAGTCGATCATGCAGATGACAGGCTGCTGAGGGAGAGACCTGATCGGTAACAAACACGGCTTGCCCCCAACAGTGAGCGTTAGCAAGAATCCCCGCGGTCTGTAACCTGTGGGTGGCAGGAAGAACGAGACTGCACTCTGCGAACAGCAAACCGCCGTCGTTCGCACGGACATGAAGTCGGTTGAGCAAACCTGCGAACGGCACTCCCGTACGGAGTGTCGGAGCGATGAACATCTCGCAGAAAAAGAACGAGGCACCGGTTGCGAGTTCGACCTGCACGATTTGGGCTAAGCGAGCCCTGGGAAAGAGGATGATGGGTTCCGGATAATACTCGGCATACGCGTCTTGAGCAACAGCGATGCTCACCTCTTGGACAGCACAGTTGGCCGTCATCGTATGGATCTTTTCAGTCGCTGGCGTGGTGAGGTGGACCTGCGAGTTCCGCGCGAGGGCGATATGCAACCTTGTCCGATCTCCTTGAATCAAGCCTCCGGCTGGCATCTGTACGTACAGAACCGCCATCTCTGGTAGACCAGCGTCTAAATATCCCGGCCGCGTGAGATGAAAGGGATGCGAAACAAAGGCATGCTGGAGACAGGTTCTGCCACGTGCCACTGTGAATGTGAGATCGCAGATGCCACGTTTTCCCGCAGAACCTGCCGGCCGTTGAGGGAGCGGTTCGGCGAGCCACGAGGCCCAGGGTGATCCGCACGGGAACGGCGAGGCGTTTTGTTTCATGCCTTCGGGTGTGTCATTTCGCAGGTCCCGTCTCACCCTCCAGAAAATCCGCTTCGTGTGCGCGCTTGAGCGCCTCGGCGCGGATATGTTCGTCTTGGGTATCACCTTCAGTGAGTCCGTTCAATCCGAGCACCCGGCGTTGACCTCCAAAGGTCGTCAGTGTGACCTCCTTCTCTTCTCCAGGTTCGAAGCGAACGGCTGTCCCCGCTGGAACATCTAGTCGCAGGCCGAACGCGGCCGTACGATCAAAACGCAAGGCGCGGTTGGCCTCAAAGAAATGGTAATGTGAGCCCACTTGTATCGGGCGATCACCGGTGTTGAGCACCACCAGATTATGAGTGGCTCGGCCTGTGTTCAACGTGATCGTGCCCGCAGCAGGGAGAATTTCTCCCGGAATCAAGCCTCCCCGTTCAGGGGGATTGGATAGTGCCATGCGTTACTCCTCTCCAGGTCGCACTGAGTCCTTCGTGGTTAAAGCGGTTTCTTGACGATTGCAAGAATGTTGCCTTTGCTCCGACGTGTTCGGCACGTGATAAACTCGTAGCTTGGTGTAACCTCGGCGAGACGATTGCACGAACCTCAAGCACGTATTCCAACACCAGTGCTCATTTTCCGGGCACGGTGCCTCAGCCGTGAAGGTGAGAGAAGGTCCTGCTGTCGCGACAGACGCTTACGTAGAACAGTCACTTAGCATCAAACGTACAGTGAGGCGACCCGCTGTATGCGGGTGGCATAGGAATTGCGTGGACTTTTCGCAACGCGTCCCAAAAATGGGACCAACTGTGAGGAGGTTTACATGCGGGGGCAACTAGGGAGGACCTTGGCAGTAAGCGTTCTGACAGCACTACATCTGGCCTGCCCAGGGTACAGCGTGGGTGCTGACAGTGGAGACATCACGACGTTGCGTCAGCAGTTGCGCGAGCAACGACAACACATGGAGGCGTTGGAGAAGCGACTCCGAGAATTGGAGGGAAGGGAAAAGGTACGAAGCGAAAGTGGTTTGGAAGCTGGCTACATTCCAGGTGAGGGGGCATTGCGTCGCCCGGTTTCTGCCGAGGACATCTATGATGGGGGGTTCTTTGTCCGCACCCGCGACAATAGCTTTTCACTGCAAGTGAATGGTTTCGCGCAGGTTCGATATACGTTCTTTGAACCTGAAAAAGGTCAGAGCAATCACAATTTCGATGTTGCGCTGGCACGATTGGCCTTCTCCGGCACGGTGTTTAACCCGAAAGTCTCGTACTTCTTTCAGTATGAGGCCAGCACGTTTGGCAACAATAATCGGACGACGATGCTCGACTGGTGGATGAAATATACTTTTTCCCCAGAACTGGCAGTTCAGGCTGGACGCTTCATCCTGCCGTACAGTCGACAGTTCTACACCCATCCCGGGAATCTGTTGTTCTCGGACCTCTCGGCTGCTGATTACGCTTTTAATTTGCAGCGCGCCGTGGGTAGTCACGCAGGTGGAAAGTTTGGACCTGTAGGCTATGACGTGGCCATTACCAATAGCATCCGGGCGTTGGACGCGGGTGGACAGCAGAATTTTGGCCAAGAGCTGGCGGTTCTCGGTCGCCTCGAGTTCGATATCCTCGAACCGTACGGCTATCTGGAAAGTTCGCCAACGGTGGCCACTGATCCGCAGTTCTCGGTTGGTGTTGCTGCCGCGTATAACCCGATTGATGAAGCGTCAGGCTTTCAGAACGTGATGCCTGGTGATCGCACGACCAACGCTACCGTAGATGCAGGTTTTCGTTGGCGCTGGTTTACCCTGCAAGCGGCAGGACACTACCGGCACAACAACTTCAAGGTGCCTGGCAAAGGGGAGGCGGACGACTGGGGCTATTATGCGCAGCTTGGCTACTATGTAATCCCGGGCATTTTAGAGCTGGCGGGGCGCGTTTCTGGCGTGGATTTCCAAACGATGAACAATCCCGCGACGTTAGGAGATGGCACTGAATACACCGCTGGTCTCAACTATTACGTGTACGGCCACAACGTTAAGTTGCAGGTGGACTACAGTTTCCTTGACAGCGACCCGTTTGTTGGGACCAGTCGAAGTGACCATCGGCTGCGCGTACAAACGCAGGTTTTGTTCTAGACGCGACAGGAAGGAGGAAAAAAGGTGAAGGAAATCATACTACGAGGAAAGAGACTTCAGGGGTGGATCACCTGTAGTGTCATCGCCGCAATGTTAGTGGGCTACGGTTTCATCGCGCCACGCATAGCAGGTGCGGCGGATAAAAGTCCGATCAAGGTCGGGATCCTTCATTCGTTGAGTGGAACGATGGCGATTAGTGAAACTTCACTCAAAGATGTTGCCCTGATGGCGATTGAGGAGATCAACGCGAAAGGTGGACTGCTAGGCCGCAAGATAGAGCCTGTGGTTGTGGATCCGGCGTCGAACTGGCCATTGTTTGCAGAAAAGGCCCGTGAGTTAATCCAAAAAGAAAAAGTGGCGGTAGTGTTTGGTTGCTGGACCTCGGTCTCGCGCAAATCCGTCTTACCTGTGTTCGAAGAACTGAACGGCTTACTCTTTTATCCGGTCCAGTATGAGGGTGAGGAATCTTCCTACAATGTGTTCTACACTGGTGCCGCGCCAAACCAGCAGGCGATTCCAGCCGTGGAATACCTGATGAGCGAGCAAGGCGGGGGGGCGCAGCGGTTTGTCTTATTGGGGACCGATTACGTGTATCCCCGCACGACCAACAAAATCCTGCGCTACTTCCTCCAATCCAAAAAGGTCGCCGACGCTGACATCATGGAACAATACACACCCTTCGGCCACAGCGACTATCAGACGATCGTTGCCGACATCAAGAAGTTTGCCACGGGCAAGCGCACTGCGGTGATTTCCACGATCAATGGGGACTCCAACGTCCCCTTCTACAAGGAGCTGGCTAACCAGGGGTTGAAGGCGGAAGATGTTCCGGTCATTGCCTTTTCGGTGGGTGAGGAGGAGTTGCGTGGGATCGATACCAAGCCGCTGGTCGGTCACTTAGCGGCATGGAACTATTTCATGACCATCGACACTCCAGAGAACAAGGATTTCATTGCCAAATGGAAGGCCTATGTGAAGAAACACAACCTCTCCGGTGGTGACAAACGGGTTACCAACGATCCAATGGAAGCGACGTATATCGGCATCAAAATGTGGGCTGGAGCAGTACAGCAGGCCGGGACCACTGATGTTGACGCTGTCCGCCAAGCCATTGGTTACCAAAAGGTGAAAGCCCCATCGGGGTTTGAGATCCAAATGGACGCCGAAAACCATCACTTACATAAGCCAGTGTTTATAGGTGAAGTACGTGAAGACGGGCAGTTTGAAGTGGTATGGAAAACTCCTGGCCCGATTAAGGCCCAGGCCTGGAGTCCGTTTATTCCCGACAGCGCCAAGAAGGTCGCAAACTGGACCTATCCGTGGGTGTGTGGGAACTGCACAGAACCGAGATTCAAGAACTAACCAAACGTGGTGGGACGTTAACACCGTCCGGTTCCGGTGGGCAGGGAGACAGGTCACGTTTGTCTCCCTGCGAGGGAACACGTAGTAACACAGGGCGCAGAATACATGACACACGCTGTGTTTCGCTGGCGAAAGGTCGCCGTTTGGGCGGCAATTCTGCTTCTTACAACATCACGTGCGACATCTGAGGTGGGGGCTGAAGAGGTACAGGACAGCCCAGCGATGATTCGTGCACTCGGTGCTTCCAGTCCGCTCGAATTGCAACAAGCCGTTGCGGCGATTGGCGCACAGAACGATGTGGCCGCGCTTCCCGCTCTTGAGGCCTTGCGAGATCGACGGTTACGCTCAGATAATTCTGGCAACGTCTACATTATTGATGAAGATGAAAAAACTGTCCGTGATGCCGTTACGCAAGAGATTGTCTCAGTTGACGCAGCTCAACTGGAAACACCGGTCATAAGCAACGTCGTGCGGCGGACCTTGGCGTCGGTGCTGGGCCAGCTACAATTACAATCTGCTGATCCTGCCACACGCCTGCGGGCAGCGGAGGAATTGAATAAGCGTCCGCGCGCTGACGCTCTGGATGTCATCAAGGCCGCCTTACAGAAAGAGACTGAAGCTTCGGTAAGGAGCGTCCTGCAAGTCACCCTTGCACAAGTCCAGTTGTCGAGTGCGGATCCGGAGGTTCGCATCGACGCGGTGCGCATGGTTGGCGAGTCTGGGGATCTCAACTTAAGACCGAAGCTGGAAGCTTTAGTGGCGACGCAAGCCGACGGCTCCTTTGTGGAGCCGGATGAACGGGTACGCCAGGCCGCAGAGGTAGCACTCACCAGTTTTGAACGTGCCCAGATGTTCATTAGTACGGTGGGAAATATCTTGTACGGTCTGAGTTTAGGCAGCATTCTTTTGCTTGCCGCCCTTGGACTCGCTATTACTTTCGGTCTGATGGGTGTCATCAACATGGCGCACGGGGAGATGCTCATGCTTGGTGCGTACGCGACCTACGTCGTCCAGCGGCTGTTTCAAACCTATGCCCCGAACATATTCGATGCGTACGTGCTGGTGGCGATTCCTGTCGCGTTCGCCGTGAGTGGCGGGGTAGGAATGCTGCTGGAACGGAGCGTTATCCGTTTTCTCTACGGGCGTCCGCTAGAGACGCTCTTGGCGACCTGGGGGATCAGTCTCATCCTCATTCAGACCGTACGTAGTCTCTTTGGCGCACAGAATGTTGAGGTGGCCAACCCTGCGTGGCTTTCTGGCGGGGTCGAAGTATTACAGGGGGTGGTGTTTCCCTACAGTCGTCTTGCCATCATCGCTTTCGTGATTCTCGTTGTCAGTGTGATGTGGCTCTTGCTCCAACGCACGCGACTAGGGTTACACGTTCGGGCGGTGACCCAGAATCGACCGATGGCCTCGTGCTTAGGGATTGCCACGTCCCGTGTCGATATGTGGACCTTTGGCTTAGGGTCGGGTCTGGCCGGTCTTGGCGGAGTAGCATTGTCCCAGATTGGCAACGTCGGACCAGAACTCGGACAAGGCTATATTATTGACTCATTCATGGTCGTGGTCTTGGGAGGAGTGGGGAATATCGCTGGAACGGTAGTGGGAGGCCTGGGGTTGGGGCTGGTCAACAAATTTCTCGAACCGTTCGCCGGTGCGGTGATGGGAAAAATCGGCGTGTTGATCTTTATCATTCTTTTTATCCAACGCCGCCCGCAGGGTTTGTTTGCCCTTAAAGGAAGGATGGTGGAGGCATAACGTGGCACCTGCGTCTCTTTCTAATGCCTCGCAGTCGACACCATCGGTGCGACCGGAAACAGAGCTTCCTACCACTGGCACCGCTACAGCCGCAAATGCTTCACCGGCCCTCAGTCGGCGAGAATTGCTCATACTGGGAGTGCTTGCCGGTCTCTCCGTGGTCGCTATTCCGTTATTGAATGTTCTTCCTGCGACCGACTCGGTCATCCACATTCCAGATTACCTGATTCCGCTACTGGGTAAGTTTGCGTGCTACGCGTTAGTGGCGTTGGCGGTGGACCTTATTTGGGGGTATGCGGGTATTCTAAGTCTTGGACATGGAGTCTTCTTTGCTTTGGGCGGCTACGGGATGGGGATGTATCTGATGCGCGCGATGGCTGGCGAGGGTGTCTATCGTAGCGAACTCCCCGACTTCATGGTGTTCCTCGATTGGAAAGAGTTGCCGTGGTACTGGTACGGTTTCAGTAGTTTTCCCTTCGCCTTGCTCATGGCACTCGCGGTTCCGGGACTCCTTGCCTACGTGTTTGGCTTCTTTGCCTTTCGCTCGCGCATCCGTGGGGTTTATTTTTCCATTATTACTCAGGCGTTGACGTATGCGTTGATGCTTCTATTCTTTCGCAACAACACGGGCTTCGGCGGCAACAACGGGCTGACTGACTTCAAGCGACTGCTCGGCTTCTCTCTACAGGAACCGGCAACCAAGTTAGGCCTGTATATCCTTACCGTCATAACGCTCCTCTTGGTGTATGTGGGCTGTCGGTATTTGGTGACGTCCAAACTGGGACGCATTTTGACGGCTATCCGTGATGCTGAGAGTCGTTTGATGTTCTGCGGGTACAACCCGTATACCTACAAATTGTTTCTCTGGGTGGTGTCGGCAGTGATCTGTGGTCTCGCCGGTGCGCTGTACGTCCCACAGGTCGGCATTATTAACCCTAGTGAGATGCAGCCAGCGAATTCAATCGAGATGGCGATTTGGGTGGCGGTGGGTGGTCGGGGAACGCTGCTGGGAGGGGTGGTGGGTGCAGTAGTCGTGAACGGGGCGAAAAGCTGGTTCACTGCAGCGTTTCCCGATCTGTGGCTCTATGTCCTCGGCACGCTGTTCGTGGGAGTCACGCTGTTCTGTCCTGGTGGCATCGTTAGTCTCGTACGTCGCACCCCAACGACGAGAGCGGAGGAGCGAGTATGACCCAGGTAGATAGAGATCTCGGCGCCGATGCCGTTCAAGCGCATGTGTTGACGCCAGGACAAGTTGATGACTCGCACGGTGTGATTCTGTACGTGGAGAATCTTACGGTGAGTTTCGACGGATTCAAGGCCCTGAATGGATTGAGTCTGTATCTCGATACCGGTGAGTTACGTTGTCTGATTGGGCCGAACGGGGCGGGGAAGACGACCCTGCTGGATGTGATTACCGGAAAAACCAAACCGGATACGGGAACCGTGTTCTTTGGCAACACGACGGATCTGACCCAGATGCCGGAATATGAGATTGCGCTAGCGGGAATCGGTCGGAAGTTTCAACGGCCGACCGTTTTCCAAGATCATACGGTCTTCGAGAACCTGGAACTGGCGTTGCAAACGAACAAGGGACTATGGAGCAGTTTGCGAGCACGGCTTACGGGCAGGCAACGAGACCAGATCGAAGCCGCGTTAGTTACCATTGGCTTAGCAAAGCAGGTGCATAAGCGTGCCGGAGTATTGTCGCATGGGCAGAAGCAGTGGCTCGAGCTTGGCATGTTACTCGTACAAGAGCCACGCCTGTTGCTCGTTGATGAACCGGTGGCGGGAATGACCCCACAAGAAACTGAGCGGACCGCAGAATTGCTGACGTCGCTCGCAGGGCGGCATACCGTTGTTGTGGTAGAGCACGACATGGAATTTGTGCGCGGTATTGCGCGACGCGTAACTGTCTTGCATGAGGGCGCGGTCCTTGCTGAAGGCACGATGGACGAGGTGCAGAATGATCAACGCGTCATTGAAGTCTACTTGGGTACTGAAAGAGCGCCGTTATGCTAGAAATTCACGGACTCAACCAATACTATGGAGAAAGTCACATTCTGTGGGACGTCGCGATATCGATCCCTGCTGGTGTGACGCTCTGTCTGATGGGTCGTAACGGCGTCGGCAAAACAACGTTGCTCAAGACGGTTATGGGACTGATCCCGGCGCGCAACGGTCACATCTCCTTTGCTGGGCAAGAGCTGAGGGGACGGCCACCTGAACTCAGGGCGCGCGTTGGTATCGGCTACGTCCCGCAGGGACGAGAGATTTTTCCCCAGCTCACAGTGGAAGAGAATCTTCGTATTGGCTTGTCTGCCCGGACGGATAAGCTACGCACCATTCCACCGAAGATTTTTGAATGGTTTCCCGTGCTCGGTCAGATGCTCAAACGCAGGGGCGGTGATCTGTCTGGCGGTCAACAACAGCAACTAGCTATTGGCCGTGCTTTGGTGACCAACCCGCAATTGCTCATTCTTGATGAGCCCACCGAGGGGATCCAGCCTAACATCGTGCAAGAAATTGGTGATATCGTGCAACGCTTGAAGCGCGAAGAAAACATGACGGTCCTTTTGGTTGAACAAAAGCTACCGTTCGCCCGGCGCTTGGCAGATACATTTGCGGTCATGGAAAAAGGCGCTATTGTGGCATCTGGGGATATTAGTGATCTCTCCGATGAGGTTGTGCGACGCCACCTTTCTGTGTGAAGAGGCAGAGCTGTCGAGGGAGGATCGGATGCATTTGACGCCGCAAGAACAAGAAAAGCTCCTCATTTATGTGGCTGCGTTGCTTGCCCGCGAGCGGCGCGCTCGTGGCCTCAAGCTCAACTACCCAGAAGCGATGGCGACAATTACCTCAGCAATCTTGGAAGGAGCGCGCGACGGGAAGTCGGTTGCCGAACTGATGTCCTATGGGGCAACGATTCTGACACGAGATGATGTGATGGACGGTGTTGCCGAGATGATCGAGCTGGTTCAGGTTGAGGCTACGTTTCCTGATGGTACCAAGCTCGTCAGCGTACATCAGCCGATTCGCTAGCAGGACAGGGGTAAAGCGACCAAGAGTTACGATAGACATGCGCCTTACGGAAGCCCCAGCTTCCTTTTTCCCGTGAACGGGACCGACAGGGAGGAGCGAGGAAATGAGCCGAGAAATTACCCGTCGTCAGTATGCGGAGATGTTTGGACCCACGGTTGGGGATCGTTTACGTCTGGCCGACACCGATCTGCTTATCGAAATTGAGACCGATCACACCGTGTACGGGGATGAGGTGAAATTCGGGGGTGGGAAAGTCATTCGCGACGGTATGGGACAGTCACCGATACACACGGCAGCTAGTGGCACGCCGGACCTGATCATTACCAATGTTGTGGTTCTTGATTATTGGGGCGTCGTCAAGGCCGATGTCGGTGTGAAAGACGGTCGCATTTGTGGCATCGGCAAGGCGGGGAATCCGCTGCTCATGGACGGAGTGTCGCCGGACTTGATTATCGGACCAGGAACCGAGGTCCTGGCAGGCGAAGGGAAGATTGTGACGGCGGGCGGAATTGATGCTCACATTCATTTTATTTGTCCGCAACAGATTACTACTGCGCTTGCCTCGGGAGTGACGACCATGATTGGGGGCGGGACTGGCCCGGCGACCGGCACCAATGCCACCACCTGCACCCCAGGACCGTGGAATCTGGCTCGTATGCTCCAGTCCATTGAAGCATACCCCCTCAACTTCGGCTTCCTGGCAAAGGGCAATGCCTCGCGTCCGGAAGCGTTACGCGAGCAGATCGAGGCCGGCGCGCTGGGGCTCAAATTGCATGAAGATTGGGGGTCGACCCCAGCGGCGATTGACTGCGCTCTCTCGGTTGCCGATGCCTATGACGTACAGGTGGCGATTCACACCGACACGCTGAACGAGACCGGCTTTGTGGAAGATACCATCGCCGCATTCAAAGGTCGAACGATTCATACGTACCACACTGAAGGGGCAGGGGGAGGGCACGCACCAGATATCATCAAGGTGTGCGGGCTACCAAACGTTCTCCCTTCCTCCACCAACCCGACACGTCCGTTCACGGTGAACACCATTGACGAGCATCTGGATATGTTGATGGTGTGTCATCATCTGGATCCTGCAGTCCCGGAAGATGTTGCCTTTGCCGAGTCTCGTATTCGTCCCGAGACAATTGCTGCAGAAGACGTGCTGCACGATATTGGCGCATTTAGCATGATGTCCTCCGACTCCCAGGCAATGGGCCGGGTAGGGGAGGTGATCTGCCGGACCTGGCAGACCGCTCATAAGATGAAAGTGCAGCGCGGCGCTCTTCCAGAAGAACGGGGGCAGAACGACAACTTCCGCGTCAAGCGTTACGTAGCCAAGTATACGATTAATCCAGCATTGACACACGGCATCGCCCATGAAGTGGGCTCTATCGAAGTGGGCAAGCTGGCTGATCTGGTGTTGTGGCAACCGATGTTCTTTGGGGTAAAACCGGACGTGATTATCAAAGGAGGCTTTATTGCCTGGGCAGCCATGGGCGACCCGAACGCCTCGATTCCCACCCCACAACCAGTCTTTGGACGCCCGATGTTTGGACATTGCGGCCCGACAATCGGTGCGACGTCCCTCACCTTTGTTTCGCAGGCAGCTTCGCAAACGAATATTGGCGAGCGGTTACACTTACAAAAGATGATTACGCCCGTGCGAAACTGTCGGACGGTGGGTAAGAAAGATCTGCCACTCAATCAGGCTCTGCCACACATCGAAGTGGACCCAGAAACCTATGTCGTAACAGCGGATGGCCAGGTGTTAACCTGCGAGCCGGCCACGGTCTTACCGCTGGCGCAACGCTATTTCTTGTTCTGATGCGATACCGTAGCGGGCTAGATCAGTCGACGCGGGCTTGGTACAACATAGCAAAACAAGAAGGAGGTCAGCAATGATTGCATACGTCACGTTAGGCACAAAGGACATGGAACGGGCAACGAAGTTCTATAACGCGCTACTTGCCGAGGTCGATCCCGCGATTAAGGTGATCATGGATGCGGGTCGTATCAAATTGTGGGGTAAGGCGGGGGCTCCCAGTCTCGCGGTTTGCACGCCATTTGATGGCAAGCCCGCTTCAGCCGGTAATGGCGTTATGGTCGCGTTGGCAGCTGCGAGCCCGGCGCAAGTTGATGCCATTTACAAGAAAGCCTTGGAATTGGGCGGTACTGATGAGGGCGCCCCCGGTCGTCGTGGAGGCGATAAGGGTCCATACGTTGGCTATTTTCGCGATTTAGACGGCAATAAACTGAACGCCATTTGTATGGGGTAAGTTTATTCTGCCTTGCCTAGACCGCCTCGCACCTGGTGTGCGGCGGTCTCCCGCCTTTCATCTCGGGCCACCCCTTCGGTGGCCTTATCTCCCAAAGTTGTATCCTCAAGGATGGAAGCGTGTTGCAAGACCCCACACCTGTCTCAAAATAAAACTCAACCTTTAGATAAAATACAACACGGGAGGGGAACAACGCGACCGAACAGCGGTAAACTCCTGGATTTTCCACGAAATGGTGAACGACGTTTTCTGGTCCATTTTTTGCACGTAAAGCGTGACGCGCACTGCGCGCGACGTTTTCAACGGGAGGGCCGTATGATTCCATTTGTTCCGATACTGCCGGGGGCTTTCGCTAACATGGCCGATATGACCGGCGCTCTAGCTCCTTTGCTGGTCAGTACTCTGGCTGGGGTTTTTCTCTGTAGTGTTGCGGGCATCGTGATAACCGTGCTACTCGATGGTTGGCAGACGCAACGATCTCAGGCAGTGAAGGCGACACAATCTGCGAGAACAAAGGCACTCTTGAAAGCAGCCTAAGCCGGTAGGCCTGTTGATTTCTTTCCTCAGAGCGGATGAACCGCGCCGCTCGTATTTAGGGGGGTGGATGATAAGGCACGGATTTTCCCGTGCCGATTTGAAAGTTGTGGCAAAGATGGGCGACGGATCATTACCCCTCATCAGTGCTCTGCCGCATTGAGAAGTCTCATGAGAGCTCTCACTCTTTGTTTATCGCCTCTTTGAGCAGTGGACTGGCCTTAAACGTAAGAATGCGACGGCCAGAGATGGTGATGGCGTCACCGGTTTGCGGGTTACGTCCACGCCGTGGGCGTTTGGTGCGCACTTCAAAATTGCCAAAACCAGAAATCTTGATCTTTTCCCCTTCCTCAAGATGGGTTTTAACGATGGTAAAAATTGCCTCGACGATCTCGCCAGCGTCATGTTTCGCTATTCCCACGCGTTCGTAGAGACGCTCCGTAATGTCCGCTTTTGTCACTCGCCAACTCCTCCTGCTATGTGCTCAGTCTCCCTGTGTGGCCTGTGGCGCTGCTTCTCGGAGCGCTGTTCCCACGCGATTGCCTTCCCTTATGGAGATAACGTGTCTGAGGAAGATCTGCAACTCCGCCAGGCACTCTCTCTGCCTTGAAGACCCGGTGGACGCCAACAGCGAACCCGTCCTAGCCGCATATATTTAACCTAATGTTTATTATCAGATATTTGACTTTCGCCTCTCGTCCGTGAACAGACGGCAGAGGCCTACGGGGAGACTGCTTAGCGCCCCTCCGGTTCTAGTTCCACTTGTAAAGCGTTGAGATTGCGGGCCATCATGTTCCAGAAGGCTGTGGCTGCCGTGAGTTCGAGGATGCTTTCCTTGCCGATCAGCGCTTGGACCCGGGCATACAGATCGTCATCCACGCGACCTTTGACCGTGAGATCATCAGCATAACGCAGAATGAGCTGATCGTCGGCGCTGAAGAGTGAGCTTTTGTCGTAAGCGCTAATATTGTCGATCTGCTCACGCGAGATACCAGTGCGTTGGGCAATATCGATGTGACGGGCAAACCCGTACTCACAATCCAACCGTTTCATGAGAATGAGCACCGCCAGTTCTCGCACCCGCGGATCGAGCGTTGATTCGTTCATGAAGTAGTTGGCCAGCGGAAACACCCGCGACGCCAATTTTGGACTATTGGATAAGGCTTTAACGACGTTCGGGACGCGGTTGACGCGAAATTGCGTCGTGAAACTGTCGTACAATGCTTGTGCTTCTTTCCCTACCTGTTCGCGTTCGAGATACGGAACTCGTGCCATAAATGCAATCCTCCTCTTTCTTTTGCTGGGTAGCTGACAGCTATCAGGAATCCTGATTCACCGCCTCTTTGAGCAGCGGGCTGGCCTTAAAGGAAAGGACTCGTCGGCCCGGTAGAGTAATGGTTTCCCCGGTTTGAGGATTGCGCCCCTTTCGAGCTTCTTTAGTCTTAACCGAAAAATTCCCAAAACCCGACAGTTTGACTTTTTCCCCCCGCTCCAACCGTATCTTGATCAGTTCGAAGATCGTTTCAACGATCTCCGAGGCTTCTTGCTTTGGTAACCCTACCCGTTCGTACAGTCGCTCGATAATTTCTGCCTTGGTCATTGTGTCCCCCTTTTTGTGAGGCCTTCTCGCGTTTGCCGTCTCGACATGCTTGTTGCTGCGGAAACGGCAACGCCGCACAGCGTTTCCCCTCTCCGTACTGTGCAGTCTGCTGTGAGTGTACGCTCCTTTTTGGCCCTTTCCAAGAGGAAAATCCCGATGCAACCCCGGTCATCGGTTGACCTTCTGGTTCCGCCACCCACGCCGGCAAGGACGTCGCCACTTTCCCTTTCTCCGTTATAAAAGCTAGCCAGAGAATGCTTACGGCTCAATCATCCAGGGTGCCCACCCCGTACCTGCCCACTCACGAGAGCGTACCGATCCGTCCGGCCAAAAACTCGCCACGCGTAATCTACGGTCCACCACCTTAAAGAACGGGGCTGACGTACCCTGCCCCCCAAGGTTGACCCACTGCGGATCAACACCCTCACGCTGTACGTACACATTACCGGAGGCGGTGCGGATGGTTTGCCACGTCAACGCCTGAAATCTAATCACGTCAGGCGTGGTCGTCGCTGGTGGAGCGTTCAGCTCGGTCCAGTTTATCCACTGATCCCTTGGGGTGATCCACGCGACATACAATCGTCGGTTCTCGGCCACCCCTAGCAGGCGGACCCAGGTTCCGTCGGCACGAAACTCTCGACTCACCGCTGGAAAAAATGGCGACACCCCTCCGATTGGCAGCGGGTAATAATCAGGGGTAATGATCGGGTCAGTATAGGTGAGCGTGCCGTCCAGTTCTCGGCGGAAGAGATACCACCCGCCCTCCAGTCGTCGCGCATAGGGGGCCCGGGTGACCGCCCCGGTTTCTTTGCGCAGTTGCCCGACATTGGCGACCAAGGTTCGTAGTTCCGTCGAGTTTGTATTATTTGGATTGCGAGCATTGCTGATGCTATCACAGCACCAGCCGACGGCGGCAATCGGCGGTGGAAACGTTTGATAGACGTAACCGATCATATTGCGCCAGCGTTCGTTGACGAGCTTCGGGTGGGGGTCGCTCTCGTTGTTGAACCACCAGAGCAACATCGGTTTTCCTAGGGCTGAGAGAGCAGAAGGATTACTGCCTTTTGTCGTGCTATGCCAGTCAACGTTGGGAATGCGTAGGTTTCGCTGTGGGTCAAACCAGTTGATAAACACCGGGAGGCCGGGAACAGCAGCGTGCAGATAATCGACGGCTGCCTGCAAGTCTATGTCGCGTGGACCTCCGTGTCCCCCGTCAGGTTCATCGAAGACCCACAGAGCCAGCAAGCGCTCACGATTCGCGTTGAGAGTCGCTACGAGCGGCTGCATCCGTTCACGAAACACACCGAAGTCTGCCCACGGGCCGTTCAGATCGCACGTCGGAGTTCGCGCTTGCCACACCCTGCTCAGATCGACCAGAACGCGATTCCCTCGGCTTACCTGAGCGACTGCCCCTTGCAGATTCGCGGCATCAACGAAGTGGCAGGCATAGTGGATATCGTTCCACGTCGAGATCTGCGCGTCTTCGTTCGGAAAGAAATCTCCCCCAAGGAAGCCATAGTCGTACGGCACCTGTGCATGTGCGTGCCGCACGATTACACAGCACAGAATCAAGCACCTGACCGTGACTCTCTTCCATAGGGTGTCTATCGTGTTTACACTTTCGCTGCACATCATAGGGTATGTTTGTAGTGTGATTGTGTAGTGTATGCAACCAGTGAGAAACTGGAAGAGAAAGGACGCTCATGAAGTTTTGTCTTGTCGGTGTGATCGCATTGGTGTTGCCTCTACGTGCGTTTGCCCAGAGCGCGTTAGAGGTTCCGCAGGTCAATTCGGTGCAGAACGGCATTGGCTTGGTGTCGGGTTGGAAATGTACCGCTGGGAATCTCACGGCGACGTTCAACAACAGTCAGCCCTTTACCGTGATCTACGGCTCGCCCCGGGCCGATACGCAAAGCGTGTGCAGCCATATAAACACTGGCTTTGCCCTCTTGTGGAACTGGAACTTACTGGGAGATGGACAACATACGGTACGGGTTTTTGATGACGGAGTCGAGTTTGCCAGTGCCACCTTCCGCGTGATTACGCCGGGCGTGGAGTTCCTCACCAAGAACGCGACCACCATCACTGTCGCTGACTTTCCGCGTACTGGTGAAAAAACCACCCTGCAGTGGCAAGAAAGTACGCAGAGTTTTGTCATGGTCGCGAAGAGTGCCGCTGAAGTGCGCGATGTGGAAGGAGAATACGAATACACCGGAACACAGACCAGTAACACGTGTAGCTTTGGAGCAGGTCAGCAGTTAGACGCGACCTTTCGACTGCGACAGGACGGCTCGGCGATCCGGGCAACGTCCGCCATCGAAGGCGGCATCCAATTGTTGGGAGAAATAGAGCCCGGTCAAGAGTTCTCGCTGTTCTCGCTGCCGGAAGTGACGTCGCCAACCAGTGGATGTACCCAGCGTCGCACGTTCAATCTGGACGGGGACTTTGGCGCCAACATTATTAACTTTGTGTACGACTACCAATTCATTGGCACCTGCCCCGCCAGTACCTGTCGGCTTGTCTTTTCCGGTCCGTGGACCAAAGAGGAACCGTTCCCGTTCGGCTTGCAGCAGGGAGCTTCGCACGTCGATCCGAATCAACTATTGCGTACGCCTCCAGCGATTCCTCCGCGTCCGTTGACGCCGGAGCCGTAAGGGAAAGTCCTGTTGCCCTCACGCCTTTGGCGCCCAGCCAGTCTCGTATGGGGCACTCATGCGAATATTTGCCCGCAGGTGTTTATACTTCCATTCGCCATTGATCTTGACGTAATCATCGAGGTATTGCACCGCGACCCACTTGGCCTCGTTGTTCTGACGAAAGGTGAACGGACCAAGGAAATACCAACGAGCTTTGGCGGTGGTACCGTCAATCTCGATGATCGGATTCATTACCATATGCTGCGAAAAGCTGATCAAACGCTGGAACGACTCGAATAGTTTGCGAATGGCGGCGTGTCCTTCAGCCTTGCCGAAGCCGCCGCCTTCCCAAATCCCGTCTTGAGCGAAGATGGTCGTAATGAGGTCGGGGTTGTGATCATCATCGCAAATCTCGCAATAGCGAGCTTTCAATTGCTTGATCGCTTCAAGGTCTTCGATTCGGGTGAGTCGTTTTTCCATTTCGGCCATATCCATTGTTCCCCCTCCTTCGATAGAGAAGACTCTACGTGAGCCTGTAGCACAGATGCAACCGCGACAAAACTGCGGTACACTCGCCGGCATTGAACGATGGGCTCGGGTCCCTGTCGTGTATGCACTGGTTGGTCATCAAAGGAGGGAGAATTTGCTATGTCGGAGAAACCGCTTGCTGGTATCGTCGTGCTCGATTTAACCCGTTATTTAGCAGGCCCATATTGTACGTTGCTGTTGGCTGGGCTTGGTGCCGAAGTCATCAAGATTGAACCGCCGGGCAGAGGGGATTTGCATCGCCGCTTTCCTCCTTTTCTCGGGCCGCACGGTGCAACCTCCCAGCCTCGTTCACCGGAAGATATGGGCGTGTTTATGCTCCATCGGGCGCGCAACAAAAAGAGTATCACCCTTGATCTCTATCAACCGGAGGGCCGTACGATCTTCAAAGACCTGTGTCGTCAGGCGGATATTGTCGTGGAAAACTACTCTCCTGGCGTGCTGGATGAGATGGGCGCCGGGTATGCGACCTTAAAGGAGCTGAACCCGCGTCTGATCCTCTGTTCGATTTCCGGATTCGGCCAGAACGGTCCGTTGCGTGACTGGCGGGCGTACGATCCGGTGATTCAATCGATGAGCGGTATCGCCAGCGTCACGGGCTTCGGCGATCGCCCTCCAGTCCGCTGTGGAGCTGCGATCAGTGACACCGTAGCTCCCCTCTTTGCGATCATCGGTATTCAGGCCGCACTCCGTCGGCGTGACAAAACAGGCGCAGGTGAGTGGGTTGATATCGCCATGCTTGATACCTCATTTTTCCTCCAACCTGATCTACTGGAGCTGTTTAACGGTGGTATCGAACCGCAACGACGAGGAAACACGCACGCGGCGGGTACCCCACTGAACACGTATGCCACCCGGGATGGCTATGTCACCATTTGCGCCACTACCGACAAAAATTGGCAGTGTCTGCTGGCAGCCCTGGGGCGTGAGGACCTGCGTGAGGATCCGCGCTTTGCCACACCTCTCTCACGACGCGAGAATATCCGTGACATCGAGGAAATGGTCGCGTCGTGGCTACAGAACCGCGAAACAACCGAAGCCGTGGAAACACTGCAACGACACGAGGTTCCGGCAGGGCCGGTGAATCGGCTCCCCGACCTTCTCACCCATCCCCACCTGCAGGCGCGGCAGATGGTGGTTGACCTTGAACACCCGACTGCTGGGCGGCTGCCGCAAGGGAAGGGATTCGGTATGCCGATCCGCTTCGTTGACCACCCGGTCCAATTCGATCAGCCCGCACCGCTCCTGGGGGCGCACAACGACGAAGTCTATCGAGACAGACTCGGCATCGATCCGGCAACGCTTGACACCCTACGAGAGAAGGGCGTGATTTGAGCTAAAGGGGTATGGCGCGCTACGTCCGTGGGCAGCTCTGCGACCACGCGGTTCCTCTTGCGCGCGCGCCAGGAAACCATTAGTTGTCATAGGAAATACTTGCGCTGGGACAGCGTCGGCGGGCGTTGTCACCAACCGCAGAAAGCCAACGGACCACAACTCAGATGGAGGGACTATAGTATGAAGTTCGGACTGTTGTACGAAATGGAAACGCCACGCCCCTGGAACGCGCTCAGCGAATACAACATCTACTGGGAAGCACTGGCGCAAATCGAATTGGCCGATCGCATCGGCTTCGACCATGTTTGGGAAGTTGAGCATCATTTTCTCGAAGAATATTCTCATAGCCCGGCGCCGGAAGTGTTCTTTGGTGCGGTAAGTCAGCGCACCAAAAATATCCGCATTTCTCATGGGGTTCGTCTTACCCCGTTTAATTTCAATAATCCTATCAAGATTGCCGAGCAGGCTGCGGTCCTTGACATCATGAGCAACGGGCGTGTGGACATCGGGTTGGGCCGTTCGACCACGGCACAAGAACTGGATGGGTTCAGTGTCGACTACGATCGCACGCGTGAGGAAATGCGCGAGGCCACAGAGATTATCGTCAAAGCGTGGACCGACGAGATTCTCGAATACAACGGCAAACTGATCAAGGTACCGCCTCGCCGCGTCGTGCCGAAGCCGATTCAAAAGCCGCATCCGCCGATGTGGATGGCCTGTGTCGCGCCTGACAGCTACGAGATGGCCGGTGACCGCGGCCTTGGCGTGTTGAGCTTCAATTTCAACTGGGAGCAAGTCCAGAAGGCTATGGCAAGCTACCGGGCCGCGAGTGCCAACCGCTCGAACGTCATCCCCAAAGTCCTCAATGACCAATTTGCCGGTGTGGCGATTATGCACGTCGCCGAGAATAAGGAAGAAGAAGCGATTGGCCTCGATGGTGCGCGCTGGTTCTTGCACAACGTCGCCAAGCTGTTCCAACCGTTGATGGTGAAAAATCAATTGTACTCCTACGAGTATCTGCGCAACGTGTTTGCGATGGATGCCGATCCGCAGGATGCGACCGATGCGCAACTGAAAGACCATCACATGGTCGTTGTTGGTAATCCAGACGAGGTCATCCGCAAGCTAGAAAACTTCCAGCGGGCTGGGCTGAGCCAGGTTATCTGTTTCAAACAGGCAGGTCGTATTCCTCACGTCAACATCATGAAGTCGATCAAGCGCATTGGGCAGCATATCCTCCCGCACTTCAACCCGCATCGTACGGTGGCGACGGAAGATATTCGCGCGGCGGCGTTATAAGCCCCGGTTTCAACGCAAGCCATTGATCGAGCGGCAAGTGCCTCTCTCTTCAGGGTCATGGCTTTCAGTGACGCTGTCATTGCGAGCGGAGCGAAGCAATCCTTGTTTTCTGCAGAGATTGCTTCGTCGCGAACGCTCCTGGCAATGACAGGTGTTCCCTAACTCAAGAGCATTGCCCTTCAGGGAGAGGGTGAACCCAGGCCGCTCTTCCCTGTAATGCCAAGACGGGGCTCGTACTGGTTTGTCGTCCCTGAGACCGTAGGGCAAAAAGGATTCTTTGATGAGTATCTCTTTTACGGGCGGTTGTGCCTGTGGCGCGATTCGCTATGAATGTGCAACCGAGCCGCTGTTTATGTGGAAATGTCACTGTCGGGATTGTCAACGCTCCACCGGGGGTGGCGCTGCCGTGAATGTCGTTTTCCCTGCGTCAGCCGTGCAGTTCACAACAGGTGCTCTGAAGGAGGATGTCCGCACGGGCGCCAGTGGGAACAAGACCTACCGGGGATTCTGTCCGGAATGTGGGTCGCCTGTGTCCGCAAGAGCTGACCTGATCCCGGACATCCGAGGTCTCAGCGCGGCCAGCATGGACGACCCCAGCAGGCTGGAGCTGGTGGCTGAGATTTGGACGGCGAGCGCCCAACCGTGGGATGAGCTGTCTGCCAAGGTCCCGCATTTTGCGACAACACCTAGCGAAGAGGAACTTCACAGGCTCCGCTCTCGTTAGGTTCCCTGTCTCAGTATCCGTATAGATATCCTGCTGGTCCGAAATCGACCCTTGCATCTGAGTGCCTGCGGACGTATGCTGCCGAGTCGCAATTTTACTCAGGGGAGAAAAGGAGAGTTGCTCATGGCAGATATTAAATTCCCAGTTGAGGCCGGGCATATTATGCTCTTTGCTCGGGCGGTTGCCGACTCCAACAAGATCTATGCAGACGCCGAGTATGCCAAAACAACCGAGGTGGGGTCGATCATTGCCCCCCCAACCTTTGCTATTGCCAGTGCGCAGTACGATCCTGACTATCCACTGCGCCCGAAAATCGGCCAGCCGTGGTTTGGTTCTGGCAAAGAACCCACGGGCGTTCAGCGCAGCGGTGGTGGCAGCGGCGGTGGTGGCGGTGGCCTCCATGCCGAGCAACACTTCGAGTACCATCGCCATATTAAACCGGGAGACGTCTTAACCGTTACGGTCAAGCCAGGGAAAACATGGGAAAAGGAAGGCCGGCGGTCGGGTAAGCTGATGTTTTCTGAAACCGTCTCCGAGTATCGCGATCAGAATGGTGAACTGGTGATCACCGCCCGCAGTGTCGGTGTCCGCACCGAACGCCCTGTCGACCAGAACTAGTGGAGGACAAGAGACATGGCCTTATCAGCAAAGACCCTAAAAATCGGCGATACCTACGAAGAGCAGATTGTGACCAATCTGACTCGCACCCAACTGGTCCAATACGCGGGCGCGTCGGGCGATTACAATCCGGTGCATACTGACGAGATGTTTACCACCAAGATCGCGGGTTACCCGTCAGTATTTGCTCATGGGATGTGCAGTATGGGGATGACCGGCAAGATGCTGACCAACTATGTCGGCGATGGCCGCTTGACCAAGTTCGGCGTGCGATTCACTCGCCAGGTATGGCCAGGCGACTCGCTTACCGCGAAGGCAACGGTTGAGGCAATCCGGCAAGAGGGTGGCCAGCATTTGGTAGACCTTAAAGTGACCACCGTCAACCAAGACGGTGCTGAGGTCATTAGTGGCTACGCCACAGCGAAAATAGACGCATAAGTGCCTTGGGAGCGCGCACCAAGTGCTGGATACAAGGTGCGCGCCATGACCCAAGGACCAACCTGGAGGAAGGGAGAGACGGAATGGAGAAGCGTTCGCTCGGCACGTCAGGCATTCAGGCGACGGTGGTTGGCCTGGGGTGCAACAACTTTGGCATGAAGATCGACCTCGACGCGACCCGTGCGGTTTTACACGCAGCCCTGGACGCGGGCATCACCTTTTTCGACACCGCGGACATGTACGGCAATACCCAGTCTGAGGATTTTATCGGCCAGATCTTGGGCCCACGGCGTCAAGAGGTGGTGATCGCAACTAAGTTTGGTGGGATCGCCTGGATGAGTAAGAAGGGCGAACGCTGGGGAACCAAAGAGTACATTACCAAATGTCTCGAGGCGAGTCTCAAGCGCTTACGCACGGACTACGTTGATCTCTACCAGTTACACTTTCCTGATCCCAATACTCCGCTGAGCGAAACATTGACAGCGCTGGATGAAGTCGTACGCCAGGGTAAAGTTCGAGCGGTCGGGTGTTCGAATCTGTCGGGCGCACAGATCGATGAGGCGGAAGCATTTGCTGAGTCTCACAAGTGTGTGCATTTCGTGACGGCGCAGCACGAGTGGAGCCTGCTCAATCGCAAAGTCGAGACCGACGTGATTCCCGCCTGCGAACGCCATCATTTGGGTCAGTTGCCATATTTTCCGCTTGCCAGTGGCCTGCTAACGGGGAAGTATCGGCGGGGGGAACCGTTGGCGCCCGGCACCCGTCTTGCGACGCTGGGTCACTTCAAGGGTCTCGCCTCAGACGAGAATTTCACGAAAGTCGAAGCGCTGCAAAGCTTTGCCGAAAGGCATGGTCACTCGTTGTTGGAACTGGCGATGTCGTGGCTTGCCTCGCAGAAATCGGTAGCGTCAGTTATTGCTGGTGCCACCACTCCCGAACAAATACGCAGCAACGCGACCGCGGCTAACTGGAAGCTGTCGGCAGCGGAACTCGCAGAGGTCGATCGTCTCGTTCCGATCGCTGCGTAACGATCTCACCTGTACGAAGGAGAGAGAAGCATGTCGCAACTGGGAATTGTCATCTCAATCGTCTACGGCGCGTCTTACAAGGAAGTCGTGCAGTCAGGTCAGGCTGCCGAGGACCACGGCTGGGATGCGGTGTTCATGGAGGAACGCCGATAGCTCCAGGAACGCTACCGCAAGATATGGAGCGGTCAAAATGTGAGCGACGGAGGCAAGTCCTCTCCCCCCTGGTGGTAGAGAGCCAGAGAGAGGGGGCCTGAGCAGACTTCACCCTCTCCTGTGTCCTCTCCCATTAAGGGCTAACCTTTACCCACATGTGGAGCACTTAGCGTAGGAGAGCGGAGGAGCACATACATGCGAGTGAGATCCGCGAGGTGCTGAAACCCGCGCCACAGGACGGTCACGCCCGG
>JBFWXH010000098.1:0-29317 GCA_050187625.1 Binatia bacterium | reverse complement strand
CATCTGCCTACCTGCCAGGAGGTCCGCCGACAAGACCACCGTTGGTGCCGCTCTTGTGGTGAAAATGCCTGAAAAGACAGGACTATCACGACAAGACTCCTCGTAACCTGTCAACTTTGAGTAATAAAGAGCCGCGGGATCGCATTGCTGCGCCCTTCCGGAATGAGCCACGGACGATTGCTGCCAACGGGGTTGATCGGATTGACAAAAAACGATTGACGTTCTTCGTTGATGACCTTGATGAGGCTGGGATGGATCAGATACGTGGCTTCGTCCTTCAGCATGGCGCCTTGTTTCCACTGGAACTCGAAAGGCCGGCGAAAGCATTGGACGAGCTCAGGACCGACATCGCTACGTTTTACTTCACCAAGCAAGCCGACATTAAAAAGTTCACCAAAGGGATGGCTCTCGTCGGGAGCAATTGCCATCTGCTCACAGAACCGCTGGTGAATGGTTTTGAGCGATTTCCCGGTGAGAACATTACTCGGGAGAAGGGAGAACAGCTTGCGCAGACGCCCTTCATCTTGTAACGCTTCCAGAAATATCTTCCGCTGCCCCAAGACGTAATCCTTAAAGACGTTTTCCGAGGCAGCCCGGTTGATGAGCTGTTTTGTGTGCTGTTCTCGTTCAGCATTTGGCAGGATAAGCAGGTCTTCCTGATCGAGTTGCGCTCCGAGTCCAATAATAGACCGCGCAGAGCCGACCGCGTGGCGGTAGAGATACGAGAACGGGGCCTCATTCGTAAAACACGTAGAGTTGTGAATCGTCGGAAGCCCGAAAAACTCTTCTATAGTATTTTTATTCGAGTAGCGCTTGACCGCATGCAGGAACAGTTCCTGCAGGGCACGTTCTGAATACTCGATCAGAAAAGCCCGGCCAGTGATGACTTCGCGATCCTGATTTTCAAACCCACTCCAGGCTTCCTGCCGAATCGTCGCGTAGACTTTGATGTGTTTATTTTTGGTGTTTATTTTGTGGACGGTTCTCGCCAGACCGAGTTGCGCGTCTCGCCAGACGTCAAGAGCATTTGGGAAGCAATCCGTCAGCGTCTGATCAAAGGCGTCAATAAAGACACACACAGCACTCTTGATGAAATGAATAGAAAGAGCGTCCACATTATGAGAGGATTTGGTAAATTTTTTGAGACTGCCGACCCCGCACTCGAGAAGCTTGGCTAAATAATCGGACGGTAAAAGCTCCTTTTTTTCTCTGATCTCCTCAAGGAGTTCGTGCTTAAAGGAGGCATCTATGGCTAAACGAGAAATACTATTATGGAGAAGTGAAGCCTTTTTTGCCTCGTTGTCTTCTGACTTTTGCCCATGCGTGAGGATGGAAAAGACGATGGCGGCGTTCCAGAGTTCTTCCCAAAATAACAGGCCACTCATCCCTTTCGGGTTGTACGATCCGCGCAATCGCGGTTCATCGTATTCGCGGTTTCTCGGAATGATCAGGACCCCCTCTGCCCCTTCTTCCTCTAATGTTTTCTTTTTACTGCGCAGGAGGAGTGTCTTCCCCATCCCTTTACATGCCACTAGCAGCGTTTTTGTGTTATTGGCAAAGAACTCCTTGATATGTTTATCCTGGTAGATAGCTGCCGGGTCTACATCATGGTGGTGTGTTCCGTCGATTGGCCAACAATCTTCCCGTGCTCGACTGATGTTCATGCTTTCTCCTCCCTGCAAAGAGACCCGTGGTTTGTCGTGGCAGGAGCACGTTTTTTTGTATGCAGATCAAGTGGACCCTCCCGTCAGGTTGTGCACCCAGCGCCTCGCGTTTCTGTTCGGCTGGGAGTACAGATCCTAACGGATCCACGACTACTCAATAAGGATGAGTGAAGCGAGAATTCTATTGCCGCCAGCTCGCGTTTTCTTACTCTCTATCTCTTGCCGGTGCTGTTTTATACAATGGCGCACGACTGGGCGAGAAGTATGGATTTTGTGGCAGTTATTGAGCAAGCAAAAGCCTTACTGCAGAACAAAGGGCGGCTGACCTACCGAACACTCAAGCGCCAGTTTGCCTTAGATGACGAGGCACTGGAAGATCTCACGTTTGAACTGATCGAAGGGCAACGGGTCGCGGTCGATGAGGATGGGAAGGTATTGGTGTGGGTCGGTAACACCGAGGAGGATGAGGGAAAAAGGATAAGGGATAAGAGAGAAAGGACAGAATCGAAGACCGCCCTCCAGCCCCCAATTGCTTACACACCGCAGCATCTCGCTGAAAGGATTCGTGCAGAACAAGGTGCGATGGAGTCGCGGGGCAGTGCCAACGGCGAGCGGAAGACGATCACGGTGTTGTTTGCCGACTTGAAAGGCTCGACGGCGTTGATCGAAGGGCTGGACCCGGAAGAAGCCCAGGCCATTCTTGATCCGGCGCTGCAGCTGATGCACCGCCTCCATCATCAGCTGCAGCGATAATCGCGACAAAATCCATACCCGCGAACCTGCTGTACGGAATTGTATAAGAGAGTGCCCGCAATAGATAGACGCTGGCCTTCCACGCGCAGCTCCACGTCTTTGGGGTTAATGCCAGGCAGGTCAGCTGTGAACGTCAGGACATTGCCTTCGAGGTGGCTCTCACTCCATGGAACGATCGGCCCGCCTCCCTTCACAAACCGTTGTTGGCCACGGACAAGCAGCGCGGAAATAGTCTGTTCATGCAGAGGTAATGCGCAGTAAGAACTGTCGCCTTTACGTTATCGGTGACGCTGCGGAGGAGGAGTCCCGCGGCGTGTTACTTTCGAGCGCACTGGTCAGTTTCGCTAACGCGGGAGGTACACTGAGAGTATAGTGGACGTTCACGAAGTTCACCCCATCCTGGAGCACCGCCCCGGCTTCGGGATCGGGGTCAAAGTCGTTGATGTCAAAGCGATGCGAGCCGTTGGCAAAGTCGCGTAAGAAACGAAGAAACCCTGTACGTCCAGGATACCGTTTGGTGAGCTGGATCCGTTTCGTCGAACGATCTGCTGGTGAGCTGTCTTTCTCTCGGTCACGCACTCGCGATGGCTGGCGTACCCAGTCGGCAAAATAAAAGTAGACTGTCAGTGAGACATCGCCACACGTCTGATACGACCACGGGACCGTCACCACTAACGGTCCCTGCTCATAGCGGTTGGTGACGCGATACGTCTTGTCGGAACAGGCGATGGACAGCACAGTCTGTTCTTCACGGAGCGGTGAGTCTCCTTCAATGCTGGGACGACGGCCAACCTGGACCTGTACTGGATACGTAGTATCGCCTTTCAGTACCGGAGCGAAGGTTTTCCCGTCATCCAACCGTTGCGCGATTATTTGCGGCAACGCAACTTTCTCTTGTCCCGGCAGTAAAGGAGTGGGTTGAAGAAAGGGATCGAGGTGTTGTTTGACAAAGGTGGCAATCTTCCCGTTGGGACCGTGCAGCGCGTCGAGCCTCTCTGCCGGTGGGAGATTAGCGACGGCGGCTTCGACTTCTTCTTCCCATAATTGTTGGAGATGGAGATTTGCTTGTTCTTGTAAGTCTCGCTCGACGAACTCGACAGGCTCCTGCAACAACGACCTCCACATTGCTCCCTCGGAAGACTCGGGGGTAGCTCCGGTGGCTTGAGTTAATTGTCCGGCTACGAGCCAGGCCCGTTGTATCGGATTCGTGGCTTCGGCTGGCAATTTCCCCTCCAGCAGACTATCGCGGAGGACCTTAAAGGCGGCTTCTGGGAACGGGCTCGTCGTTAGCTGTGTATGAAGTTTCTGCAGCAGTTCGAGATAGGTTGGTTTCTGCTCCGCCGTTATGTAGGTGCGTAATTGTTCTAGCCACGGTGGCAGGCTCTCTGGAGTACCGGCTGCTGGCAGCCATGGGGAAAGATTCTCCCAGGCGTCCTTGAGAACTCGTTGGTATGGGGATTCGTCGGTGAGAATGCGAAGAACGAGCGTTTGTCGATCGGCTCCGCGCCAACGTTCTGCCCCTTGGGAAAAACCGGCAAGAAAACGTTGCCATTGCGAAAAACAGTTGGCAATGTGTTGCTGACGAAATTTCTGGAGTTCCGTACTGACATCAGGTGCGGCATCCTGTAGTTGCTGTAACAGCGCGGCGAGGCGTTGTTCCCAGACAGTTTTAGTGCAGGCGGCTTCGATTTCGGGGGAGGCAAGGGTCGCGATAGGTTGCGGGCGTTCCCAATACTGCTCATACGTTACCGGCGGCGAGCGTCGGTTGACCCATTGCAACAAGCGGTCCTGGCTCAGCTTCTCCGTTTGCAGCCAACGCTTCAGGCGTTGCTGATCCTCCCGAATGTCAACTTGCAAAACTCCCGGGCTCTCAGGTTGCCACGCGAGATATGATGAGTACCCGGTTTTTAATTTCCCAATTTGCTGAGAGGACAGCTGGCGATCGCGATAGGGGTTCAACATCAACGGATAGTCCGGCTGCACGTCTTCGGGAAGAGGAGAAGGGCAACTGCCGGAAGAGACACACTGCTGGCCCAGGGCTACTCGCTGCGCAACCAGGAGCATGAGCGGAAAAGGGTCGTTCGTCGTTCGTACCGCTTGATCTATGGCCGTATTCAATGGGGTCAAGACTTGGGTCTGAAAATTCTGGACATAGCGACGACGCAGATCCGCTTCGAGTTGAAAGCTGCGCGTAAACCACAGGTTGGACCACCACGACCTCTGCTCATTCTCCTTCTGGAGTGTGGCAATGACGTGCTGACAACTGTCCACTTCGTCAAAGGCTGGACGTGGGGGAGCTTGCGGCGCACTGTCGGCGCAGCGTTTGGCATCGACCGCTGCGACAATCCGCCGATCGGTGCGATAACCACTGCCAAGAACGAGGGTGAGGAGGAGCGCAAGGGTGAGCCAGGTTCCCACCCCGAACAGGCGGGCAAATCCACGTCGGCGTTTCTCGCGTACCGTGAGCGTCGTCAATCCACGATCGCGCGGAAGGATCGTATGAAACAGGTCGTAGAGAAAATAATGAGCATTTCCTTCTTCACGTACGACTGTTGATTCCGGTACCTGGAGCTGACGGCGCAGAGGAGAGAGCAATGGCCCTTGTTGTTGAGCACTGGTGAAAAAGAGACCACGAAAAAGCAACGTGTGATAGCGTGGATCGACGCTCAAGAGCGATTTCGCCAGTGTCAACAACGGCTTTTCTATGACTTTAAACTCCTCGGGGAAACAAAACACCGGCTGCCGGAGTGTTTCCGACAGCTTACTGTCAAGGAGCGTGAGCCGTAAGCGGTGCAGTCGCTGGTAAATAGTTGCTACGCCGGCCTGGAAGCGCTGCAGTCCGCTCTCATCTCGCATCGCATGATTTGTGGATTGCAGATTACCGGCAACATCATCGACAAAGCCTAAGACTTCGTTCTGCACCCGTTGGGGTAGAGGGGCAAAAAACTCACGGAATCCTTCGAGTTGGTCGCACTTGGTGATGACAAGATACAGAGGGAAGTCACAACCAAGTTCCCGTACCGCTTCTTCACACCGTTCACGCAAGCGGCTTGCGTCAGTACGGATTTTTTCTTCGGTCTGCGAAACTAAGAGATCTGCAGGGACAGCAATGAGGAGACCATTGATGGGTTCTTGCTGCCGGTGTTGATGTAATAAACGTAACAGATGATACCATTCCGCTCGATCCCGGGCTTTGTCGGCTTGGGTGACATAGCGGCCCGAAGTGTCGAGGACGACGGCGGTGTTAGCGATCCACCAGTCACAATTTTGCGTAGCTCCGTTACTGGAAGGAGGAAGAAGCGCAGAGAAAAGATCAGCACTGCGTAGTGCCGTAGTTTTTCCCGAGGCTTCTTCGCCAATAAGCAAATACCATGGTAAGGCGTAGAGTGGACTGTCTTTCCCGCGCAGTTGTGGTAACCCACGAAGCGTTTGCAAGGCCTTAGTAAATTTGGCTTGGAACTCTTCCGGGCTTTCCTGTCCGCCAATAACTGATTCTGAGCTTTCACGACGGAGAAATCGGGACTCGCGCAGACGTGGTAATCCGTAACGAATCCCCACCACGATCCCGACTGCGAGCAGAAGAGTGACGACTCCCCAGAACCACGGACTTTTCAAGAGCGCAGGGTCCCAGCCCCAGAAATAGGTGATAACCGCAGCCAGAGCAAAACCGAGTGCAGCCAGTATGATCGCATAATACTGGTACTGCATCGTAGAGATGATGTAGCGGAAAAAGTATTTGAAAGGCTCCAACAACGACATAACGGAGCTACTTCTTTTCCTTGGTGGTAATAAAACAGTAGGTTGCCGCGATATCTCCGGTGGCGGAGTTTTGGGACAATGCCGCGTCCAATTCTGGGAGATAGGTGCCTACTGATTCAGCACCCACAAGTCGCTGCGTTGCAAACAAGGGCTGGGGACTGCGGATAACCGTGAGCAATTCGAGCCCCAGGGGCTCCAGGATTGTCCACTGTTTCTTGCTCGTCGTTTCGCCAATACGGAACACCGTATCAGTTGCAAAGAAATTAGCTGGTTGTTCGGGGTGGGGCAGAATATGCGCGACATGTTGGCGATCGGCAACGTAATAGTCTACATAGACATGTTGTAACGGTTTTTCAGCAGAAACCTCGGCGACCAGCTTCTCTTCAAGATAATAGGTCCCGCCACATTGTCGGTCGGGACGAATCTCGATGCTGTTGCCGACTGCTTGCGCTTTTCGTTTCAGCGGGTCGAGTAACGCAATGACCTCACAGAATGGGCGTGGGATCAGTTGAAAGGCGTCTCGCACGTCACGAACATACTGCACCCGGAGAACCGCATTTCTGACTTGTTGGCGTTGCTCTTCGCTTTGTACCCGGCCATTGAGTTGCACGACGCCGTTTCGTACATCCGCCACCGTAATTTCACTACATTCAAACCCTTTCACCGCATCCTCAATTGTTGCCAGCGCAGGTTCAGGCAGAGGCGGTGGGCAGGTACAATCTGCCAAACAGGTTTGGCCGTCGGCGCACTGGGTAATGGTCGCTGAGAGATCGCATTGTTCCCCTGGGTCAAGCTGCTGATTGCCACACTGTGAGGCAGGCCAGAAGAAATAGACCAACAATCCCGCGAGGGCTGTTGCTGCCACGCCTGCCCACCATCGTGAGGGCGCACGTGGGGGGGATTTCTGTGGTGGAGGCGTAACCTCATAGGGTTGCGGTGTCACACGTTCTTTCTGTCGTTCTATCTCAACTAAGTCCGGGAAAGTGACTGGCAAACGTTGGGCGCAGTCGCGGCGGAGTTCAAGCAATTCTCGATCTTGCTCTTCGCTATAATATTGCCCGCGAAATCCCAGACACAGACACAGATGATAGATTTCACAGATTTCTTTCTGGTCAGGGCGAAGTTGCGCAAGACGCTCGAAGAACTCTTCTCCGGCATTGGTCGTGTTGTATAACTCCGCTTGAAATGGTGAACGGGTCCATTGCTGATAGAGCTGCTGGTTCGTTTCGAAAGAGGCTTTCAGCATCATCTCATCGACCCAGGCGACCACAGCGAAACGTGCGCTCTCATAGTCAGCCTGCGAGATCTGATGGCGTTTGATCAGCAGCTTCTGGTCTTCGAGAAGAGCGGAGATTTCCTTGCGGACTTCGGCAAACGTTTGCTGGCCAATGTCTGGACTGCGCGCAAAAAACAACACGCGAGCGAAGAGCGGCGTAAAAACCTCTCGCAGACTGACGTGAGTGTCGTCATTACTCGCCATAGATGACCAGGAGCCGCATTTCGGTTTCTGGCGGCAAGCGACGTGAGTCGGTTGAATACACCGCAATGTTCTGGCGCTTGTGGATCTGTTGCCAGTGTGGCGAACGCTGGTCGATCGCAAAGTAGCGATAATGGGCCCGCATCAGCAGTTCGTCTGGTGGCGCTTCGAGTGGCTCCAACGTAAGACCGGAAATAAAGGTGTGCATGATTTTCGGCATCTCTTCACGAGAGGTGATTTTGCCAACCTCTTGTAGTAAGGCAAACATTTCGCTGGGCTTGAGATCGGTTTTAATCGCGAGATAGTAGCGATTGTCTCCAGTAAAGAACCGCTGGTCGAGATTGGCGGTAAAGAATTCGCCATCGTACCTGAGTAAGATATCGCCGATTGGGGTTGTGGTCAGTTCATTGAGTAACTCTTTCACCCGGCGAGTCGCGAGGTCAAAACATGGCCACAGCTGATCGTGCCGGTAGGGGAGTAGCATCTCTTCGCCTTCTCGCATGCCAAGGACGGATACCGTTTGCGAAAAAGATGAAAGCTCTCCCACGAGTTGGCGGAGAAGTCCATACATGATGTACGGGTGGGTTTCGCCTCCTTCGAGGTAATGGTGGAACAGCGGGATGTAACGATTAAGGGTTTGCGTCATCAGGAGATAGCCCATGTCCCGCGTTCCGACTTCGGCCAGTTGCTCACCTCGGCGACGGCGATACTGCGCAATCTCTTGGCCTTTTGCCGTCAGCAAGTCTCGAATCTCCTTGACCTGAGTTTCCAGTACCGCATCTGAGCGTACTGTCACTGCCGGAGGGATATAGCGTTTCGACAGCATCCCCCCTTTCCCATCTGGAGAGCGGGTCACTTCAGCGATCTTGATCAATTCGTAATCCTGTGACCGACTGGTCGGCACATCAAAGAGGATATGCGCCTCATGCACCAGGTATTGCAGCTGCGATGGTGGGTCTCCGGTAGCGTAGAGATCGGGAGCTTCCGCTTCCGCTAAAAAGAAGCGTCGATGGTCACCTCCTGCTCCATCGCCATTGGTGGTGTCATTGGTGGGTGAACGGAGATTGCTTTCTTCTACCTGGAGCCGCTTAAGTCCGAGATAGACAGAGAGCGGTTTGCCTCCGGGATCGAGTTCCTGTTCAAAGGAGCGGGGCTCTAATTTGGCGTTGCTTGGACGTAAATCTCCTCGGAAACGCAAAATCGTGCCATCCCAGGTAACAACCTCGCACTGTTCAACTTCAAAGAGGAACGTCTGCAGCGCTGGCTCGTTCACTGTCAGCGCCTTGACGCCCCAACAGTGCGGGAAAAACAGATGGAAGAATTGGCGCAGGCGCGCATCGTGGTACCAATCTTGCTGCTGAAAGTGCTGGGGTTGCAGGAACATCCCTTGCCCCCAGAAAACCGGACGTAATAAATCCATTGCAATGTTCCGATCGTTTTTGACTTCTTATGATGAATAAATGGGGCTGAAGATTGCGGACGCACTTATCGTTAAACGTTACCTAACGTGCCTGCCATGCGCAAGGGTGAACAAAAATGGGAATTCGGAGGATTGTTTGATCGGAGCGACGGGCGTGTTACCCCCCACAGTAAGGTCTCATGGTGACGGCTGCCGTCAATTTTGCTTGACACGCTTGTTGTTGGTGCTGGACATTGGGAGGGGAAAAAGAGGGGAAAAAGGCCAAAACCCCGTTTTTCATTGACTTTCTTCAAAGCGGTATACTATAGAGAAAGCTGTAGAGCGTTCGGTCGCTGTCTTTCTATCGTGTCGCGGGTGAAGAAGGGTGTCAGCCTTTGGCGCTATGACGCATGTTGAATCATCACAACCAAATGAAGGGACGCTCGTATGACAGCAAAAGAACTTCTTGAGTCCGGCCAGCTTGCGGCAGCCATTGAACAGCTCAATAAAGATGTCAAAGCGCATCCAACTGACCCCCGTCTTCGCACGTTTTTGTTTGAATTATTGTGTTTCTCTGGTGACTATCAGCGTGCTGACCGGCAGTTAGAAGTTATTGGCCATCAAAGCACGTCGGCGGAGATCGGTGTCCAGGTGTATCGGAATGCGATGGTTGCCGAACGGGCCCGGCAACGGTTATTTGCTGATGGGCTCCAGCCCAACTTCTTGTTCCCACCACCTCCCTATGCTCGCCTCCATCTCGATGCAATCAACCGATTGCGCGAAAATCGTCCTGCTGAGGCCAAGGCACTTTTGCAGGAATCCGCGAGTCTCCGTCCGGCGCTCAGCGGTCAACTTAATGGACAACCGTTCTCTACCCTTCAGGAAAGCGATGATGTGCTTGCTCCATTTCTAGAGGTGATCATTCAGGAGCAATATACGTGGTTACCCCTCAGCCATATCAAACACTTACAAATCGCTCAGCCAAAACGGTTACGAGACTTGCTGTGGACCCAAGCGACGCTTGAATGCTTTGAGGGGCCAGCTGGAGAGGTACTCATCCCTGTGCTCTACTCGGGCTCGAGCGGTCATGAGGACGACCAGGTTCGTCTCGGCCGGATGACTGATTGGTGGTCGCCGGGGGAAGGAATTGCCCGTGGTATGGGGCAGCGAATCTTGCTCGTTGATGAGGAAGAACGTGCCCTGTTAGAGGTGCGAGAACTGGAGATATCCCCGCAAGGAACAAGCAAGAATTAACAACGCAGAGCTCTAAACTCACAACTACTACTATTACTATGCCCTCTCCGCAAACCATTGACATCGAAGCACTCCTCAACCCGGTTGCTGGTGATAACCCAGCAGGTGAGGAACTGCGCTATGAAGGCACCTACGACACACTGCAAGAGCAGATGCGCGAGGATGATGACCTTGAGAAAGGCGACTGGCAGCGTGAAACCAAAACTGCCGACTGGCGGGCGGTCATCGCAACGGCAACCGAGGCGCTCGCAACCAAGAGTAAAGACCTGCAAATTGCCGCCTGGTTAACTCGCGGATTGGTCAAACGCCATGGGTTTGCCGGATTACGTGATGGCTTCCACTTTTTGCGTGAACTGCAAGAACGCTTCTGGGATCATCTCTATCCAGAACTCGACGGTGACGAT
Organism: Binatia bacterium; assembly: GCA_050187625.1. Classification (GTDB taxonomy): domain Bacteria; phylum Desulfobacterota; class Binatia; order Bin18; family Bin18; genus JBFWXH01. The sequence goes on along the minus strand of JBFWXH010000098.1, from coordinate 18,607 downwards.
GCCGAATTTCGCGCTGGACCACTGGAAAGCCTGAATGGCACCCTCCCGCTTTTCATTCAGCAGGTTGTACTGACGCAGTCTCTCAACGGCGATGCGTACACGTTCATTCACTGGAATGAAGCGAAAACGGTGGACAACCTGGCGCGCCAAAATAGTGAGGCGTTTCAAGAGGCGGTGGATGAGGGCAAGATCACGAGCGAGCTGTTTAATAAGGCAGTCGAAACTACCCCGCGTGCGTTCTATGAGACCTTGTATGAAGACGTACAACAGTGTGTCGAGGAATGTGAGCAGCTTGATCGCGTGACTGATGAAAAGTTTGGGCGGGATGCGCCAAGCTTCGTTGCGATCAAAAAAGTCCTGGATGAATATCTCGACCTCATACGCCGCATTCGCAAGGAAAAGCGAGAGCGCGAAGGGGTGAAGGATGAGGAAAGTGCGGAGTCAACGGCTACGGAACTGCAACCTGACGGCGCTGCGGCACCGCTGCCGCTGCAAGAAGGCATGAGTATGGTGGCCACGGCTCCGGCTGCGCGGGGAACTTTTACCTTAGAGCCGCAAAGCCGTGCGGATGCGATGCGCCGGCTTGAAGCAGTTGCGACCTTTTTCCGTCGTACCGAGCCACATAGTCCGGTTGCGTACCTGGTTGAACGGGCAGTTCGATGGGGAGCGATGCCCTTAGAAAAATGGCTGCAAGAAGTCATCAAGGATGACAGTGTCTTAGGCTATGTGAGAGAGCATTTGGGAATCCCACAGGGTGAGAGTAACAGCGAAGACAGTTCTGACAGTTCGGACGAAAGTTAATGAGGCGGAAAATAGCTTTCTCGTTTTTTTCATCTCATATCTATCATACACAAGAGAACGTTTCCTAGGTGACTATTGTGAACGAACGAAAGAGTACGTAGGAACGAATTGCTTGACAGGGTTGCAACGCATATCAGCCGCACCACTAAGTAAGGAGGATGCCCTATGGCACGAGAAAGTACACAACACAAACTCGATCGGGTACGTCCACCGCGAGTCCACATCACCTATGACGTGGAAATTGGCGATGCCATCGAGATGAAGGAACTGCCGTTTGTGGTAGGTGTTCTGGCCGATCTGTCCGGAAAGCCTGACACGCCGCTGCCACGACTGCGCGACCGCAAGTTTGTCGATATCGATCGCGACAATTTCGACGATGTGATGAAAGGGATGGCGCCACGGTTAGCCTTCAAAGTGGACAACAAACTCACCGATGACGACAGCAAAATGGGAGTAGAGCTACGGTTCAATAGTATCGAGGATTTTGAGCCGGAAAAGGTGGTAAATCAGGTGGAACCGCTCAGGAAGTTGCTCGAAGTGCGTCGCCAGCTCTCCGATCTGTTGGCGAAGACTGACGGGAACGATAAGCTCAATGAGCGTTTGCAAGAGATCATCAGTAATACGGAGGAGTTGCAGAAGATCGCGCAAGAGGCGGGCGGAGGCAACGCCGGTGAGACGGGTGAAAAAGGAGACGAACAATGAGTGAAGCCACCCAACAAGCAACGACTGAACAAGCAGCGGTAACCCAAGAACAAGAAGGCCTGCTCGATCAGATTATCAGTGAGGCCCGGATTGGTCGTGATGATGAGCAACGTCAGCAGTCACGCCGACAGATTGCGACCTTAGTCGAAGAGGTCATGCAGGGAACGATGCGGGTCTCAAAAGACTTGGAGGCGACGATTAACGCTCGCATTGCCGATATCGACGTCTTATTATCGAAACAACTCAACGAGGTGATGCACCACGCAGAATTCCAGAAACTGGAAGGATCGTGGCGTGGATTACACTATTTTGTCTATCAGAGTGAAACCAGCACGATGATGAAGATCAAAGTCATGAACGTCTCCAAAGATGATCTCCGTCGTGATCTAGAACGCGCCAGCGAGTTTGATCAGAGCGCGCTCTTCAAAAAGGTATATGAAGAAGAGTTTGGGACGTTTGGTGGTGCACCATTTGGGGCACTGATTGGTGACTACGAATTTAGCCGCCACCCACAGGATATTGCGCTGCTGGAGAAAGTGTCAAACGTTGCTGCCGCCGCGCACGCTCCGTTCTTTTCCGCAGCAAATGCCAATCTGTTTAATCTTGATAGCTACACCGACCTGGGGACGCCCCGGGATCTCGCCAAGATCTTTGACACTGTGGAATACGCGAAATGGAAATCGTTCCGGGAATCGGAAGATTCACGCTATGTAGGACTGTGCTTACCGCACATTCTCATGCGCTTACCGTATGGCGCAGAGACGGTGCCGGTCCAAGAGTTTAATTTCACCGAAGACGTCGATGGCAGAGACCATAGCAAGTATCTGTGGGGCAACGCCGCCTATGCGCTGGCGACACGCCTGACCGATGCCTTTGCCAAATTCGGCTGGTGTGCGGCAATCCGCGGTGTTGAAGGAGGGGGGCTGGTCGAAGGACTCCCGACGCATACCTTCAGGACGGACGAGGGGGAAGTTGCACTTAAATGCCCGACTGAAATTGCCATTACCGATCGACGCGAGAAAGAGCTGTCTGATCTCGGCTTCATTCCGCTCGTACACTGCAAAGGAACTGACTATGCCGCGTTCTTCGGGGCGCAGTCCGCACAGAAGGCCAAAAAGTACGATACTGATGCGGCCAACGCCAATGCCCGGCTCTCGACACAGTTGCAGTATATTATGGCGGTGTCACGGTTTGCGCATTATCTCAAGGCGATTATGCGCGACAAAATTGGTAGTTTTATGTCACGGTCAGACTGCGAGCGATTCCTCAATCGCTGGATTATGAACTATGTCACCCCAGACGATAATGCATCGCCGGCAGTCAAGGCCCAGTTCCCGCTACGCGATGCCCGTATTGATGTGTTTGAAGTACCTGGGAAGCCTGGTGTCTATCGCGCTGCTGCGTTTCTGCGGCCACACTTCCAGCTCGATGAATTGACGGTGTCGCTACGTTTAGTGGCAGAACTGCCGCCGCCGGCCCAACGGTAAGAAGGTGTAAGGGTGTACGACTGTACGCCCCAGGATCAGGCAATAAAACAGAAAAAATATTCCTCTTCTTGCAAAGAGATATTGAAATACGAAGGAGTAAAAGAACATGGCAGCGGTGGATTATTTCTTGAAACTCAAAGGGATTGATGGCGAAAGCGCGGACGGCAAACATAAAGGGGAAATCGATGTTGAGTCCTGGTCCTGGGGCGAAACTCAAACCGGGACCGGCCATTTCGGTGGTGGTGGCGGCGCGGGGAAAGTCTCGATGCAAGATTTTCACTTTGTGATGAAGATGAACAAAGCCTCCTCGAAGTTATTCCTGGCCTGCGCTAGCGGGGAGCACATTCCGGACGGGCTGTTAACCTGTCGCAAGGCAGGGAAGGAGCAGCAAGAGTTTTTGAAGATCAAGTTCACGGACATTCTGGTGTCCTCGTATCAGACCGGAGGGTCGCAGGGCAGTGATGTGATTCCGATGGATCAGATTTCGTTGAACTTTGCCAAGATAGAGGTGGAGTACAAAGAGCAGAAGCCGGACGGCAGCCTAGGCGGGACCGAGAAGGCGGGTTGGGATGTGAAGAAGAACCAGAAAGTCTAGGGGTCCTCCTGCCGGAGTTCTCGCGGACTCCGGTCCCCCAGGGGCAGGTTGGTTACCAGCCTGCCTTTTTTTGTGATTTTTCACGCCACTAATGACCGTTTTCTCTCATGGCGACAAATAAGAAAAAATCACGCGGAGTGGGAAGGGTACGGAAGAAAGAGGCGCGATACTCTGTCTCTCTCCACTCTGTCGCTTTCTGGCTCAATGCTTTTCTCCCGCGCGACATTAGCGGTGCAACGACTGTTCTACGGCAAGGCCAATTTGCTGGCTATACCGCTATAACCGGTCCTCTCTCTTGTTTGACGGATCAACGGAACTTTAGCGCTGATCTCCGTGCTCGGGCGCGTATGCATTCGCAAGTAACCATCGACTGGACCCAGGAAACCCCGATCATTTCACAAGCCCACCGTTGCGATCCTGTCATTGAGTGCGATCCGCAAACTGGTGAGGTGCGAAGTCAGCGTAAAGCTCATACCAACCGGATGGGTTTCTCCCTCAGGTCTGTGACGCCCCAACTTGCTGTCAGCATGAACTGTAGTGCGAGCAATCCTAGTGCCTCAGCCCGGTGGGCGTTTGACGATATCGAATACAATGGTGTCATTACCTTTGACCCGCAAACCCGGACCCTGGCTATTGATGTCAACATTGGCTTATTTCCGGCTTTTGAGGCTTATGTGGCGATAAACGACGGATTCCCGACGACCGTTTTTCGCTATACGCCGCCCGTTGGTTTTGGCGTCGGCCGCGTCCCTGCTGGAGCGAATCGTCCTATGCGAGTGCGGTTGCGTGATCGTGAAGGGAATGGCATCTTCGAGTTGCCTTGAGATTGAGGCTGAATGTCTCGAATATGTCAGCGCCAGACGTTGCATCTTCGCTTTCTCGTGTTCCGACGGCTGAGGTGACTCAGATCCGTGCTGTTCTCGATGTGGCTGGTTATAGCGAAGCGCACATTCTGCAATTGCTCGGTGTTGAAGAATTACCCACCCCCCGCCAACGACGACAGTCACTCCCGCTATACCTCTGGCGCACTCGCGAAGAGACGCCGTTAACAACGCTGGTCCGCTTGTTTTTTCTGCAGCAGTCTATCCCACTGGCCAGCGTCAGGCAGGCAGTAGAGCCAATGTCAGTTCAGCAGTGGGAGACCGCCGGTCTTGTATACCTGACTGGTGATATGGTCGAGGCAACAGTTGAACTGTGCCCGTATCGAGACCTGCTCGCCGCCGCAGACTGGTCGCGACCGCTGCAAGATCCTGATCCCTATCAAGTTATGGGGATTACTGCCTCCTCGCGAACGTTAGCGCAAATGGCAATCCGACGACCTATACCGCAAACGCTCGACTTGGGAACTGGTTGTGGACTTTTAGCGTTTCTCGCTGCACGGTACAGCGAACACGTAATAGCAGTCGATCGCAACCCGCATGCGCTCCTCATGGCGAGGTTCAATGCTCAGTTAAATGGCCTGACCAATATCGAGTGGCGCGAAGGAGATTGGTTTACACCACTCTCCAATCAACAGTTCGCTCTGATTGTTTGTAATCCGCCATTTGTCATCGCTCCCAACCAAGTGGCGGTTCATTCTCACAGTGGTCTGCCACTGGATCAGCTCTGTCAGACTCTGGTACGAACAGCGCCGTTGTTCCTCCAAGAAGGAGGCTACTGTCAGCTGCTGTGCAACTGGGTGCAAATCGCTGGCCAGGATTGGCGCGAGCGTCTCGCTTCGTGGATTGAAGGGATAGCGTGTGATGTGTGGGTGTTACATGCACACAGTGAAGATATTGCCGAGTACGCGCTACGAAGAATTAACGAAACGACGGAAAGCGCTGAGCAAGCGACGAGCAGATTTCGTGAGTGGATGGACTATTACACCCACGAAAAGATCGAAGCCGTTGGGTTTGGTGTTATCACGCTGCGCCGTTCATCGCGTTCGATGCACTGGTTTCGTTGTGATCGGTTGCCCGAGGTTAAAGGTCTCTGCGGTGAGGCGATCGAACAAGGCTTTCGCTTGCATGATTTCCTCGATTCCCATCAAAATGATCAGGAATTGTTGAGCACGCGGGTGAGCCATGCCGCCAACCTGCAATGGGAGCAACATCAGCAACTCGTCGCACGGGGGTGGGTACCAAACATGTCGCGTTTGCAGTTGACCAGCGGGTTGCTCTACAGCGGCAACGCCGATGCAAACGTCGTTGATTTTGTCAGTCGCTGCAAAGGCGATCTCCGCTTACGGGAACATCTCAAGAGATTTGCCAAAGCAGCCGGGCAAACGCCTGACCGTCTTGCCCCAGGCTTTCTGAAAGTGGTTCGTCGTCTGATCGAGCTTGGCTGTCTCCTCCCCATGCAATAACAGCTGCCTTGAGTCTAACTCCGTAAGAAAAATCCCCGACTTATGGCCGGAATCTCTACTCTGGGATTCTTGTTTTCTCAAAACGTTTCGCAATAAGCCGGGGAAATTCTCCATCTACTGAAGACAGATCGTAATTACCTACAAAGGAGAACATAAACATGGCAGCGGTGGATTATTTCTTGAAACTCAAAGGGATTGATGGCGAAAGCGCGGACGGCAAACATAAAGGGGAAATCGATGTTGAGTCCTGGTCCTGGGGCGAAACTCAAACCGGGACCGGCCATTTCGGTGGTGGTGGCGGCGCGGGGAAAGTCTCGATGCAAGATTTTCACTTTGTGATGAAGATGAACAAAGCCTCCTCGAAGTTATTCCTGGCCTGCGCTAGCGGGGAGCACATTCCGGACGGGCTGTTAACCTGTCGCAAGGCAGGGAAGGAGCAGCAAGAGTTTTTGAAGATCAAGTTCACGGACATTCTGGTGTCCTCGTATCAGACCGGAGGGTCGCAGGGCAGTGATGTGATTCCGATGGATCAGATTTCGTTGAACTTTGCCAAGATAGAGGTGGAGTACAAAGAGCAGAAGCCGGACGGCAGCCTAGGCGGGACCGAGAAGGCGGGTTGGGATGTGAAGAAGAACCAGAAAGTCTAGGGGTCCTCCTGCCGGAGTTCTCGCGGACTCCGGTCCCCCAGGGGCAGGTTGGTTACCAGCCTGCCTTTTTTTGTCTGCACCGCTCGAGAAGTAAGGAGAGAGCACGTGGCCATCAACGAAAACAAAGTGGATCAAATTATTGCGGATACGCTCTCGCGGCATGGTGGCGAGAACAGCCCCAATCCTGATGTTCGTGCGGCATTCACTGAGCTGTATACGAAAAGGAACACCGATCCGTCGGCAGTCGGTGACGAAAATCTCGCCGCGGCCGAGCATCATATGCTTGCACGATATTGGGTAGCGACAGGCTTTGTTCCTATCGAGCAGATGGTGAGTCAAATCCTTGTATACAACGCCGCCAAGAAAGTCGCAGAACAGGTTCCCGGTTTGGAGTATCTTATGCGCCATGACCCCAAGAAACCGACCGTCCCGCCATCGCCGATAGCCGTCAAGAAGGCCTTAGAAGGTGCGCAGAAGGGCGAGGTTCAGCGTATCAGGAACGGAGTGGCGAAGCCCCCTTGGAATGATGCCGCATTCAATGGCTATAGCCACGCGCAGAAAAAATGAAGCGGCTCAACAACCCGGACCAGCCTGATAAGCGTGCCCGATTCCTTGTGCAGAAGGGAGAATGCCAATGCTCCCTCTACGAATGGAATCGCACGGAGACAATAAAGGCGGCAAATTTTCCATCCTTGTTATAAAGAGTTGGCAGCGGCGTTCCTCTTGCCAAAGCATATAAAGTATAAGGAGAAGCGCTATGGGTTTTCTAAGCGAGATTCGCGGTCGAGATTTTGACTCCCGGCTCTTTAAGACACCAGCGCTCCTCGACCGCAATGATCCAGAGGCATGTTGTGAGTTGTTCCTCCTCTTGCGTGTTCACCTGCAGCGCGTGAACCCACCGAACAACGCCTCACAGTTTATCGTGCACGATGCCTATGGAACTCGTCACCAGTGCATACGCTGGTCGGATGCAGAGTGGGCAACGTTTACCAGTCGCTATGAACGTCAGGTGAATGACTTCTGGGATACCAAATTCAAATTACTGACGCCAAGTTCGTATCACGGACTGGAGTGGCCGGAGACCGGGGCGGAACGTCGCCGACGTGATGTGGCCTGTCGTTTCCGCCTTCTCCCGCAATCGCCTCCGCGCAATGCTGCCGTCATTCCCGTCGCACGTGTGGTCAGTGAGACGACGTTCTTTCGTTCTCATGCCGCGCTCTATCGTAATCCTGAGCCCAATACTGCTCCCTCTGATAGGATGCCCGGTGGCCTGGATTGGCAGTTCTTTACCTCGGTGCACGACGTTGGGCATCTCCTCGGGTTAGGACATACGCGCGAAAACGCGCGTCACTGTCGTGAAGTGCCGGCTGGGTTAGTGTGTTATGGTGCCAACTTGCAACAGCAACTCGACGTTATGGGGATGGGGAGTATGCTGACACTCTATGATGCCGAACCGTGGCGACGCCGAATCGCTCAGCATACTCATACTCATCCAGAACAATGGCAAGTAACATGGCTGTCATGAAGGGCAGAACTCCAGGAGAGGGGCACGTAGGAACGATTGAAAATCATAATCGCTATGTACCGCCTGAACTTGCCTATTTCAGTTTGAGCAACTTCGTATAAAGATGGGGGCCCAGACTGAAAAAACGAAAAGAGAGGGACCATGTCTGACGCTGCTGCGAACGTTTATGACACGATCTTGTACCCTGGTTTCCCGCTTGCCCAAGCGCATCCCAATCGCCTGGCAACGCTCGCAACTCTGTTAGGGATGACGCCTGCACGAGTGGAGCAGTGCCGGGTGCTTGAAGTTGGCTGCGGTGACGGCACCAATCTTATCTCTGTCGCCCTTGGTTTACCAGAAGCGCACTGCGTGGGGTTTGACCTCGCTGCTGCAGGGATTGAGAAAGGGCAGGCGGTGATAAAGAAGCTAGGACTGACCAATACCACGTTGCAGACGATGGACCTTATGGATATCGGGCGCGAGTTCGGCCAGTTTGACTTTATTATCGCGCATGGCTTTTATTCGTGGGTGCCAGAAGCGGTCCGTGACAAACTGCTCTCCGTGTGTAGCGAAAACTTGGCACCGAACGGCGTTGCTTACGTCAGCTACAACACCTATCCCGGCGCGCATCTGCGCAACATGGTCCGCGATATGATGCGCTTTCATGTGAGCGAGTTTTCCGATTCGCAACAACGTGTTGCGCAAGCGCGCGCGATAGTCAAATTTCTAGCTGGCGCAGCCAAGACTGATGATGGTGTCTATCCGCAAATTCTCCAGAAAGAAGAGGCGCGCATCGCCGGGTTCCGCGACAGTTCACTGTTTCACGATGACCTCGCTGAGTGCAATGCGCCTGTCTATTTTTATCAGTTCGTCGAACATGCCGCGCGCTACGGACTCAAGTATCTCGCTGAAGCTCAGTTCTTCGAAATGCAAGCCGGAATTTTTGCGCCGGACGTTGTTGAAACCGTCAATCAGATCTCCGATAGCCTGATTGCCAAAGAGCAGTACCTGGATTTTCTCAAAGGCCGCCGTTTTCGCCAGACGTTGCTTTGCCATTCTGATCGTGAGCTTGAGTACTCGTTAACACCGGACAAAATTTTCTCGTTTTCTGTTGCCTCACCACTCCGTTGCGAATCTCCGTCGGTCAACTTACAGCCTGGCCAGGTGGTTACGTTTGTCGGTCCCAAGAATTCATCCCTTGCGACGGATAACCCCGTGATTAAAGCGGCATTACTAGCGCTCGGTGAAGCCTGGCCACAGGCAATTCCATTCAATGAACTGTTGGCGAAGGCGCGCTCCGCGTGCAGAGGAGACAGCGCTACGGTTGAGGAAACCGCGACGAAGGATACCCACGCGCTCAGTGATCTGTTGCTCCGCGCCTATGCGGGCAATGTTGTCGAGCTTCATATCTGTCCGCCTCGTTTTGTGACGCAGGTGAGTGAACGACCGCAGGTCAGTCCGCTCGCTCGTCTCCAGAGCCGCGAGCATACCCAGGTGACAAATCTTCGTCATCATACAATTACCGTGGACAACGAATTCGTACACTATCTCCTGCCATTATTAGACGGGAGCCGCGACCGTGGGGCGGTAATCGAGGCCCTGATGGCATTGGTCGAGTCCAGTACATTGGCGATCGAACGGGAAGGGGGAGGGGAGAGCACAATCGACGAAATCCGGACTTTTCTTGCTGCAGAACTTGACCGAAACCTCGACCAACTGGCGCAACAAGCATTGCTGGTCGCATAACGAAAGTAAAGACGCGCCGTAGAGACGCCGTCTGTTCGCTCGCACCGGAGGCAATACAACCGGGTAATTTTGCATCCTCTGTTTTTTATTCGCACTGTGAACGCGCGAGGTGAAACGTGGAACACGAACCCCAAAATGCTCCTGAGATGGTGACTGCCAACATTAAGCTGGCCGGACCAGACTGGGAGATGCAAACTGCGATATCCGTTCCTAAAGGTCCAACCTCTTCCCGTCAATTATTGCCCGTCGCGCAAGCATTTGCCGACAAAGTTGTTGATGCCGCGATCCAAGCCTCTGAATCGCAAGGAGCAAAAATCTCCTGCAAGAAAGGCTGTGGCGCCTGCTGCCGCCAACTGGTGCCGATCGCCGAGACCGAAGCGCATCATATCCGCGACGTCATTACTGCTCTGCCGGAGCCGCGACGGACAGAAATTCGTGCTCGCTTTAGCGCCGCACAGCGGAAACTCGCAGACGCCGGACTCCTCGAAAAACTCCAGGAACCCAGCCGACAGTGGGAAGCCGGAGAAAGCGTTACTTTTGGACTCACCTATTTTGCCCAAGGTATTCCTTGTCCATTTCTTGAGGACGGAGCGTGCTCGATCTATGCTGACCGTCCCATTGCCTGTCGAGAATATCTTGTGACCTCCCCAGCAGAAAACTGTGCCGAGCCCACTGCGCAGACAGTACAGACCATCCCCCTACCACTGAAAATTTGGACGGCTGTGGCGCGTTTTGACGAAGTCCCCGTCGACGCACACTTTATTCGTTGGGTTCCTTTGATCTTGGCTCCAGAGTGGGCTGATACACACCCGCAAGAGACCCCTGCCCGCCCAGGTCCTGAACTGTTACAGGAGTTGTTTGACAATATGCAGAAAACCGGCAGTGCACTGACGCGACCGGGAGAGCAGGAAACAGAAAACCTCTAACCAGTGCAATAAAAGCCCAGATTCTGGCATCTTCTGTCGACAGAACGACGAGCCTGCCAACAACTCTTCGTCGTTGTTTTGCTAAGGAGTCAAGCCATGAAACGAGTAATCCTCTCTGCCCTTGCGATGTATGCGACTTTAAGTACGGGTTTGCCGTATGCCAGCGCACAGACGGTGCACGATCTCACTGGACACCGGCCGACCCGCGAGGAGTTCAAGCAGATCCTTACCCCGCGTATGCGTGGAATTGCACCAATTGGAGCGGAGCCCGCAGCAACCTGTTCTGAATATCGTCAAGCCACACTGGCAACGAGAGGCATTGCGCTTGCTGGGGCGACTCCTGTGGCCGACATTGCAGCTATTCGGGTGACCTTTGCCTTTGACTCGGCTGAACTGACCCCCGAGACTATCCCGACGTTGCGTGAACTCGGGGAAGCCTTGAAGAGTAGCGGACTCAATAGCAGTTGTATTCAGATTGAAGGGCACACCGATAACATCGGCAGCGATGAATACAACGTCAGACTATCTGAACGACGGGCTCAGAGTGTCATCCGCTATTTGACTGAACAAGTGGGTGTGAACGTGGAGCATCTCGTCGCTGTCGGGAAAGGTGAGCACGAACCGATCGCGGATAACACCACTGAAACTGGACGACAGAAAAACCGCCGTGTCCAAGTGATGAATCTCGGATATGCGAAAACCGTCGCTTTCGAAAACAGATAAGAACGCGACAGATAATTTCTCCCCTCTCCCCATTCCCCTCCTTTTTCCCTCCAACCCGGCGGACATTGATACAGGAATATTCCTGTGGTGTCCGCTGCCCTCCTTCGTTGAACCTTAATCGTCGCTAACGTCGAGACTGGTTGTCTCTCTTGACTTTCCGTAACAGAGGAAGGAATCTTTCTTCATGCCTACTGTATCGCGGTCCACATCGATGAACGCTGTGTCGGTGATGAGAGACACCCCCCCACTGGAAAACGGCGACCAACTGACCCGCCCAGAGTTTGAGCGTCGCTATGAGGCGATGCCGCACCTTAAGAAAGCGGAACTTATAGAAGGAGTCGTCTACGTGCCTTCCCCTGTACGCTATGAAGGACACGGTCGTCAGCATTCTATGCTAAACGGCTGGTTGGTTGTATATTCTGCCTCTACACCTGGAGTCGCGGCAGGAGACAACACCACTGTTCGCTTGGACTTGGATAATGAACCACAACCAGACGTGCTCCTCCGCATTACTAATGGCGGCCACTCGCGTATTGATGCCGATGGCTTCATCGCAGGTCCCCCAGAGTTGGTGGCGGAGGTGGCATCGAGTAGCGTTGCGTATGATCTGCACCAAAAGTTAGATGTTTATCGGCGTCACGGGGTCCAAGAATATCTCGTGTGGCAGACACGGGACAACATAATCGACTGGTTTGTTTTGCGTGACGGTCATTATGAACGCTTACCGGCCGACGAAGCCGGAGTCTATAAAAGTACCGTCTTTCCTGGTTTGTGGCTCGACGGTATGGCACTACTAGAGGGGGAGTTAGCGACAGTGCTCAAAGTCCTCGGAGATGGCCTGGCAAGTCATGCGCACGTCGAGTTTGTCCGGCAAATGACGCAGAAAGAGACTTCTCCTGGCACGACCGGGGAGGAAAAGTAACCGTATCATTATAAATAATAGAGAGAAAGATCTGTGTATGTTGCGGCTCTACGATTATCTTGATTCGGGAAATGGTTATAAGGTCCGTTTGTTACTAGCTCAACTCGAGGTCCCATTTACCCTGGTTGAAATCGATATTCTCAAAGGTGAATCTCGGACGCCAGAATTTCTCCGCAAAAATCCTAACGGACGGATTCCGGTACTCGAACTAGAGAGCGGAGAGTTTCTGGCTGAGTCGAATGCGATCATGTTTTACCTGGCTGAAGGCTCCCCATTGGTGCCGACCGACCGTTTGGCCCGTGCGCAGGTTTTACAATGGATGTTCTTCGAACAATACAATCACGAACCGAACATCGCGACTTCTCGTTTTTGGTTGCGGCACATGCCGATGACTGATGAACGGAAGACGGCGTTAGCCCAGAAGCAACCATTGGGGTATGCGGCACTCGCTGTGATGGAGCAACATCTAACAACGCAGTTCTTCTTCGTTGGGGAAAGCTATTCCATTGCTGATATTGCGTTGTATGCATATACCCATGTTGCCCATGAAGGTGGGTTCGATCTCACGGGCTACCCGCACCTTCGTGCCTGGCTCGATCGCGTGCGGGCGCAACCAAGGCATGTGCCGATGCTCTCGCAGAAATAAGAAAGGAAGAAAAGATCGCATGTCTCAAGACCATCCACAGATTGAAACGATTAAACGCTATTACCACGGTTGTAACACTGCCGATGCGGAACTCATCAAATCTACTTTTACCGAGGACGTGGTCCATTATTTTACTCATCATGCGCCGATTCGGGGCGCGGAAGCGTTAGCTGGCTATTGGGTGAAGATGCAGCCTCGCGTAAACGGAAAGTGGGTGGTTGATCATGCCCTGGTCCAGGGGGACGAGGCTGTCATCGAATGGACTATGCGCTGGACTCCACACGGACAGCTAAAGCCACAATTGATTCGCGGGGCAGAATGGTATGTGTTTCGTGATGGCCGGATTGCCGAGATTCGCGCGTATTATCTCAATCCACGGCTGCCCTATATGTTCACCAATTTCGAGCTGGAGAAATTTCCTTACGGCAAACGCGAGTATTATACGCTGAGCGAATAAGACTTCGTTCAGATCAAACTGACAGAGTAGTAGCCTGTGATACGGTCGGGAAACCGGGCATAGCAAGTTTAATACTCTTTTCGCCTTTTGCCCTTTTTACCGTTTCCCCATTTCTCCCTCAATGTATCTTTTCTCCTTCACGTGGCATCGAATCGGCAACAACACGTGAAGGAGGTACACAGCAATGAAAACGTTGGTGCAAAGTCATCCGGCTACCGGGCAGGGGTATGTACGGTCTCAGACACGAGCAGCCGAGCAAGCGGAAATCGGCGCGCGAGTGCAGGTCTTCGGCGAACACCTCATCCGGTATAGCCTTGTCCTCGTCCTGGTCTGGATTGGCGCTATGAAGTTCACTGGGTACGAAGCCGAAGGAATTCAACCGTTGGTTGCCAATAGTCCGTTCATGAGTTGGGTATACGGCATTTGGAGTGTCCAGGGATTTTCCAGTCTCCTTGGGGCAACGGAAATCACGATTGCCATCATGATCGCCCTACGCCCAATTTCAGCAAGAATCTCCGCACTTGGGAGCGGACTAGCCGTGATGATGTTTCTGACAACGCTGAGTTTCTTATTCTCGACACCAGGGTGGGAACCCAGTGTCGGCGGATTTCCGGCGCTGTCAGTTGTTCCTGGGTAATTCTTGTTGAAAGATGTTGTCCTGTTAGGAGCGGCAGTGTGGTCGCTGGGCAATGCCCTCCAAGATATCTAATCTTCGTCAGGTCGAGCAAAACCGGAGTGACGCAAGACCGGCGCGTCACTCAGTAAGGAGATCGAGATGTCAGCCATTCAAATTTATACGAAAACCTGGTGCCCCTACTGCGCGAAAGCTAAGGCTCTGCTGCATGCGAAAGGTTTGGAATATGACCAGGTCGACGTGACTAGTGACGAAGCAGTTCAACAAGAGATGATCCGCCGCTCTGGGCGGCGCACCGTACCGCAGATCTTTATCAACGGTGAATCAATCGGTGGGTATGATGACCTCGCCAATCTCAATGCAACTGGGGAGTTAGACTATCGTCTCGGATTACCGGTCAGGGAAGAGTTGACGAAAGTGTATGATGTAGCGGTGATCGGGGCGGGGCCGGCGGGACTCGCTGCCGCCATTTATGCCGTGCGGAAAAATCTTGCCACTGTCCTTGTCGCGTTTGATCTTGGGGGGCAATTGGGCACGACCTACGAAGTGGCGAACTACCCAGGGTTTCAACTTGTCACTGGGCCAGATCTCGTCCAGAAGTTTTTCGATCATGTACAGCAATATGGGCTCGAAAACCGTATTGGTGAAAAAGTGACGGCGCTTGAGATCGACGGGCGGGTGAAGGTCCTTAAAACCGCCTCGAATCGCGAGATTCGCGCCAAGACCGTCATCATCACGACGGGCGCACAGAAACGCAAACTGAATATCCCAGGCGAGAAAGAACTGGCCGGAAAAGGTGTAGTCTATTGCTCAACCTGTGACGGCCCATTGTTCAAAGATCTTCGTATCGCGATTGTTGGTGCTGGCAACTCGGCGTTAGAAGCGGCCATCGAAATGGATGGAATCGCCAAACAGGTCTATTTGATCTCGCGAGGAGAATGGAGCGGTGACGAGATTCTGCAGGATAAGGTCGCAGCCGCCAAACGGGTCGAGCCCCTCAGCTATTACAACCCAGTAGAAATTCACGGCACAGACAAAGTCGAGGGGCTTACTGTGCAGAACGTGAAAACCAGCGAGACCCGGAAGCTCGCCGTTGATGGTGTCTTTATCGAAGTCGGCCTTTTTCCCAACACTGACTTCGTGCTTGATTTGGTCGAAACCAACGAACGTGGTGAGATCAAAGTCGATCGCCACGGTGCGACCGGGGTGCGTGGCATCTTTGCGGCTGGAGATGCGACAGACGGCCATGATAAACAGATTGTCATTGCTGCCGGGGAAGGAGCCAAGGCTGCATTGGCCGCATTTGAGTACTTGGTGAAGCAGGTGTAATCACCGCACGCGGAAAGAGCGGTTTCCGCGTGCTCATGCCACTATCGTTCCTTACACTTTTTCCCAACGAAAAAGCGACGTTGATTCGCAATCCCGTCAACCAAAATAGAGGTTACTTCGTTAGTAGGGCAGGGAGAAACTCTATGCGATCTTTGGTTATTATCGCTTGTCTTGCCCAAATCTCATTTGTAACGCTGACTGTTCTTTTTCCTTCTTTCGTCCAGGCCCAAGCGACCTTAGAAGATCCCGCAGCAGACTCTTTTCAAAGCGGCATTGGGGTTATTCGGGGCTGGGCGTGTAACGCAAATCGCGTCGATATCGTCTTCGACGACAGCGAAACGTTTCAGACCGCATACGGCACGAGCAGGGAGGATACCCGTTCCGTGTGTGGCAAAAGTAACACGGGCTTTGGCTTGCTCTATAACTGGAACCTTCTGGGCGATGGTACGCACAGTGTACGGGCGTTAGCGGATGGTGCTGAGTTCGCCAGGGTGACAATCACCGTGACGACGCTTGGGGCGGAGTTTCTGCGGAGCAAAGCTGGGACGTTTCCTCTTCCCGATTTTCCTCAAGCCGGGACCGATCTTACTATCCGCTGGCAGGAGAGTATGCAGAATTTTGCGATCGCGAGTGTCTCTCCCAATGCCGTAGTATCACAACTGGCGACGGGGCCCGTCATGTGGATCGGTGCGCATCCTGACGATGAGGGAGTTGTTGCGCCGTTGCTTGGGGATCTCTGCGTTGAACGAGGACAGGCCTGTACCTTGCTTGTCGCAACGCGTGGTGAAACTGGACCCTGTAAATTAACCGGGGGGTGTCATCCTGATCTTGCCTCAGTGCGAACCCAGGAGATACAGAACGCAGCAGTACTCTTTGGAGCGCAGTTAGTGCTTTGGAATTTACCTGACCAACCGGGTGGAACCCCAGAAAGCGTACTGACTGCCTGGGCCAATACGGTTGGTGGGGAGGACACACTGGTAGATCAGATGGCTGCGGCCATTGCCGTGGCTGCTCCCGCAGTCATTGTTACCTATGACCCCCGGCATGGCAGTACTTGTCATCCTGCTCATCGCGCCGTGGCTGCTCTGGCGCTCTCCGCCGTGGAGCGCCTCAATCGACGCGAAACGTCCGCGTACTTCAATCACCCTGGGACTGTTGTTCCTACTGTCTACTTGGTCGAAACGCAGATTGGGTTCTCAGCGGATGGAAGCCCGAACAGCTTTTCTCTCGCGGTTCCTGATGATGCGAGAGTGCGAACCTATGATGCAACCCAGAGGTTGGCACGTGTCAATGCCAGTGCCTGGGAGTATCTTCTGTCGGACACTGGAGTCTACAGAAGCCAATTCTCAGTGACCGACCTGAATACCCTGCGCGCCATTCCCCTTGAATCTCAGCGCGTGTTCCTTTTGCCGTTGGCTGATACCAGCAGCGTACTAGACTCTCGGTATACTGAGCTGTGTCGTTGAAGCGGGCGGGCTGACGGGTGAGTGTTTATTCTCCATTCTTCGAAAAAGAGAAAGAGCACCCTGGCCTACGCAGCTCGCCCTACACCAACTCAGTGGGCCACCTTATAAAGGCCATAACGCAGTCGCAAGCAAAGCCTAAAGAAGCAAAGGTTTTCTGCGCTCAAAGACTAGTTGGAAAGAAAGGCTTCGATGCTTTTCTGAATATCAGCCCGAGTCCGAGAAGCCGGTCGCAGTTTTTCAGCCCACGGTCGACCTGGGTGAAGCTCATCCCAATGTGACCGTCTTTGCTGCGAGCGGCCCGAACCAGGATCGTGATTCCCGAAACCGTCAAGTGCGCGATTCCATAAAGGGGAAAAGGTTGCAATCAAAAGCGATTCACCTAGCGGGATCCAAATGTCGTCGACGACGAGATAGCGACAATTGAAATGCTCCAAAAGGAGATTTTTGGTCTGCCTGATGGATTCAGCGTGTTCGCATAGACGTCGATATAAAACCTGCCCGGGCGACTCTCCCAAGTTATATCCACCCTTCCGAGTTCCTAGAGGAACCGCTTTCCCCACGTAAATTGGCGCGGCCCATTGTCCATCGATGTTTCTTTCCCTGATTTTTCTATATGCAGGAAAATCTCCTGTATAGTACAGCGCATAGACACCGGCACCCGAGAAGGGCTCTGGAGGAAGGGAGGTAATGGGTCGGAGCAGTAACGCACGCGCGACACTTTCACCAAGATGGATCTTATCGAGAGGATTGTAAGGTGAATCCACCATGCGTCCTCAGCGTTTTCTTACGACAACCGCAAACTCGGAAAGAATTGCCTTACTTCGCTCTCCTTGCCTTACTGTCGATTGTGTAATGCTTGCACCAACACGTTTCTCACGGATGCAATGTATCCCCTCAAGGACAAGCCCGTACATCTCACCGATCTCGCCGAGGATACGTTCGGTACGGATATCGATCCCTTGGATAATCGAGTTGCCGATGACAATAACACCTACACCTCCCCGCGTGAGCAGGAGTTTAAGGTTGCGCATAAAGCGAGAGCAATCATTAAAGTAGGCGGTCACATAGTTTGCCCATCCAGGACCACCGTACGCTCCTTTGTCCAGACGCGTCGTGCGTAACTGAGCAAGTAATCTCTCTAGCTCTTGATGAGTAAAAGTGAGCAGGAGAGGATCCGCGTCGCGCACAGTTTGCCAATACTGTCCGAAGTTTCCTGTTTCCAGATGTCGTTGTTGACTTGGTGAAGAAATGAAGTTCAACCAGTACAGTTGCGGTCGCGTATTCCGCACATAATGGTAGTTGTTCATATATGGGGGTGAGGTGATCATCAGATCGACAAGTCCTGTTCCGTACTCTCGCGCCGAACTGAAGAAGTCCCTATTGATTACGCGTCCTTGTCCCACGGATTGTCTGGGCAGCGTGCTTTGCAGCCACGCAATGTCATCACGGATTTGACTTAATTTTTCGGTCACACTC
Organism: Binatia bacterium; assembly: GCA_050187625.1. GTDB lineage: Bacteria > Desulfobacterota > Binatia > Bin18 > Bin18 > JBFWXH01. Next base: position 202 of record JBFWXH010000098.1, on the reverse strand, counting down.
TGACCGACATTGGCATCTTCGATGATTGATTTTCCTACTGCCGGCCGTGAAGTCAGACTTGGTTCGTAAGAGTAATTGGAAAAGCTAACCATCACAGCCCCGAAGGCTGTCCGACAATGATCAGCCATCACGACTGACTTGAGATCATTGATAAAGGCTAAAAGGTGGAGGACTTGTTTATGCACCGGAGGACTAAAAAATG
>JBFWXH010000097.1:0-29951 GCA_050187625.1 Binatia bacterium | reverse complement strand
TGCACTGAATCTGATCTCCATCCTTTAACGGTAGCAAACTCTCTCCTCTCCCTCCTCTACCAGCCTTCGGCTGGCGGCTTTCACCCCCGGGCTCACGCCCGGCGTCCTCAGCCGATTTTCTGATAGTGCGGGTAAACACAAAGTGGAGATTGACGATCAATCATTGCACATAAAAAGTCTTTCTTTTTTGACAAGCTCTACTCTTTTAGGTGTGTAAAAAATCAGGATTTGTAGCTAAGTCTCATCTCTGGCCGCTCTTCGGCATTTCTGCTATCCCAAGCACCGTGAGAGGAGATATCCCCATGCCTAAACGACACACCGCAGGTTGGAGTCGACGCGAGTTTCTCGGGGTAACTTTGGCGGGAGCGGCGGGACTGCTGGGTTTGAAACCCGAACCGCTCGCCGCCGAGCCGCCGCTGGAGACGACAACGCTTAGGTTAATCCAATTTCCTCCGGACGACTTCTGTATGGCTCCCCAACACGTAGCCGAACACCTCCTGCGGGAGGAGGGATTCACTGATGTGCAATATCTTAAAAAAGACGAGATGCCGGAGTTTCACATGGCTCTCGCCTCTGGTGAAGCAAACATCAACATGCTTTTTGTTCCGGATGCCGTCATCCAACTGGACGCCGGAGACCCGATCGTTTTCTTAGCCGGAGGCCACATCGGCTGCTTCGAGCTGTTTGGGAGCAATCAGGTTCGCACGGTCCGCGACCTGAAAGGAAAGACTGTTGCTGTCCCTGATCTACGAGGCGGCACCATCACCTTCGTTGCCAGTATGGCGGCCTATGTGGGTCTGACCCACAAGGATATCAATTGGGTGATACATTCCGAGGCTGAATCGATGCAGCTCTTCGCCGAGGGAAAGATCGATGCTTTCCAGGCTTCTTCACCAAAACTCCAAGAGTTTCGGCAGAAGCATATCGGGCATGTAGTAGTCAACGGCACACTCGACCGGCCCTGGTCACAGTATTTCTGCTGCATGGTAGCCGGGAATCGGGAGTTCGTGCGCAAGCACCCAGTGGCAACAAAACGGGCACTAAGAGCGATTCTGAAGGGAGCGGATCTCTGCGGCCGCGAACCGGAACGAGATGCTCAGCTTCTCATGAGTAAAGGCTACACAAACAACTACGATCCTCTTCTCCAAGCTTTGAAAGAGATCCCGTATGGCAACTGGCGAGAATACAACCCCGAGGATACCGTGCGCTTCTATGCTCTGCGCCTGCATGAAAGCGGAATGATCATGAGCAGTCCGCAGAAGATCATTGCCGAAGGCACAGACTGGCGGTTTTGGCATGAGCTGAAGAAGGAGATGAAAGGATAAACCGACACAGACGATGAATAGGCAGAACAGCAGAAAAAGCCTATAGTGCAGCAGCAACAACTGTTGGACGGGAGCTATCTTCATTATGAGCACGGCAGCCACGACAAGTCATGTTAACGCAGGCTTATATAACGAGGATTTCTACGCCTGGGCGATGATGACTGCGGCTCTGCTGCGGCAGCGACGTTTTGCGGAGCTTGATATCGCGCATCTCGCGGAGGAGTTAGAGGACATGGGGAAACGCGAACGTCGGGCGTTAGAAAGCTATATACGGAATGTGACGCTGCATCTCCTCAAGTGGCGCTACCAGCCGGAGAAGCGTGGCGCTTCCTGGCGGCAATCTATCCGTAATGGCCGCATTGAAATCCGAAAACTCCTACGTGATAGTCCGAGTTTGGCGAGAGAGGTTTCTCAGCTGCTTGCAGATGAGTACGCAGCCGCTCGGGCCGACGCGATTGACGAGACAGAACTGAGTGAGGAGATCATCCCGGGTCAGTGTCCATTTACCATGGAACAGGTACTAGACGGTAAGTTCTGGCCTAATGATGTGAACTAAGGGTGAGGGAATAACTGGACAGGTAAAAACTGCGCATCAATCTTTGCGGCTGGGGAGAGTCCGATGCATAAACGACACACCGAAGGTTGGAGCCGACGAGAGTTTCTGGGACTGACGTTGGCGGGAACTGCAGGACTGCTGGGCCTGAAACCCGAGCCGCTCGCCGCCGAGCCGCCACCGGAGACAACCACGCTCAGGCTAGCCCGGAATGACTTCGATCTTTGTATAGCCCCCCAATTCGTAGCCGAACAACTCCTGCAAGACGAGGGCTTCACCGATGTACAATACATTAAGAAAGATGGAGTTGTCTGGCATGAGATGCTTCTCGCCTCTGGCGAGGCGGACATCAGCATGGCCTTTGCTCCAAGCACCCTTATCCGCCAAGATGCCGGGGACCCGGTCGTCATCTTGGCGGGGGGACACATCGGCTGCCTTGAACTGCTAGGGAACGACCGGGTTCGCTCACTCCGCGACCTGAAGGGAAAAACCGTCGCCGTATTCGACCTACAACTTGGTCCTGTTAGTTTCATTGCCAGCATGGCGTCCTACGTAGGCTTGACCCATAAGGATATCAACTGGGTGGTGGCTCCCCCGGCTGACTCGCTACAGCTCCTCGCCGAGGGGAAAATCGATGCGTTCTTGACCTATCCACCTGAACAGCAAGAATTCCGGGAAAAGAAGGTCGAGCATGTCCACTCAGTGCTTAACGGCACCTTCGACCGACCTTGGTCGCAGTATTTCTGTTGCATAGAGGCCGGGAACCGGGAGTTCGTGCGGAAACACCCGGTGGCGACGAAACGCGCAATACGAGCGATTCTCAAGGGGGCGGATTTCTGCGGCCGCGAGCCGGAGCGGGCTGCGCGGCTTCTTGTAGATAAAGGTCGTACGAATAACTACGAACATGCCCTCCAGATGCTGAAAGAGACCCCCTACGGCAATTGGCGGGAGTACAATCCAGAGGATACGGTGCGCTTCTATGCTCTGCGTCTGCACGAAGCTGGGATGATCAAGAGCACTCCACAGAAGATTATCGCCGAGGGCACGGACTGGCGATTTTGGAATGAGTTGAAGAAGGAGCTGACTGGCGTATAGCAGATGGCGTATATTTTTCCGACTGTGCCTGGATTACGAAGCTGGATAGGGTAAAGCGGAATCCAGAATGCGAGGACATCATGGACAATAGGATAGAACAATCTACCGCGCAATCGCCAAAAGTGTACGTGCACGTTGATGAATTTGGGGTGATGCGAGTTGGCGCCAGCCGGGTCATGCTTGACTCCATCGTGGCGAGCTTCGAGCGTGGCTACTCCGCAGAAACAATCCAGCAACAGTATCCAGCCTTAAGCCTAGAGGAGGTTTATGGCGCTATTACCTGGTGCCTGGCCCATACTGATGAGGTTGCTCAGTACGTGCGGCGCCAGCAAACAGTCTGGGAGCAATGGCGGACGCAAACCGCGGCACGGCCAAGTCCAGTTATTCAGCGTCTCCGCGCTCTCCAAACGCGGAAAACCCAAGGATCGTCATGAGTCGACCACGTTTTCTGGCCGATCATGACTTCAATGAACATATCGTTGTGGGAGTCAGACGTCGTGAACCCAGGATCGAGTTCCATCGGGTCCGTGACTTTGGCATGAGCAACCGGCCGGATGCGGAAATTCTTGAATATGCTGACCGGCAGAGACTGATTGTTATTTCTCATGATGTGAATACAATGCCTGCCGCAGCGTATGCCCGACTCGAGGTCGGTAAAACGATTGCTGGACTTTTGATGGTCCAGCAAACCGACCCAGTGGGAGTCATTATCGAGAACTTGCTGTTGATCTGGTCGGCCAGTGAAGCCGAGGAATGGAATAATCAGATATGTTTTCTGCCGCTCTCCTCAGGGAAGGACGATCTCCATGAATAAACGACATACCGAAGGTTGGAGCCGACGAGAATTTCTGGGACTGACGTTGGCGGGAACTGCAGGACTGCTGGGCCTGAAACCTGAGCTGCTCGCCGCCGAGCCGCCGCCGGAAACGACAACACTTAGGCTAGCCCAGACCAACGGCGACCTTTGTATGGCCCCCCAATATGTCGCCGAGCAACTCCTGCGAGACGAGGGTTTCGCTGACGTGTCATACATCAAGAAAGATGGGGTCGGTGGTCATGAGGTCATTCTAGCCTCTGGTGAAGCTGACATCAGCATGGTCCTTGCTCCGACCGCTCTTATCCAACTGGACGTCGACGCGGGAAACCGGGTTGTTATCTTAGCCGGAGGCCACATTGGTTGCTTTGAGCTGTTCGGAAGCGATCGGGTCCGCACGATCCGTGATCTGAAAGGGAAAACCGTGGCTGTGCCTGATCTACGTGTTGGGGGCATCACCTTTATGGCCAGCATAGCAGCCTACGTGGGCTTGGCCTATGAGGACATCAACTGGGTGACATATTCTCCAGCAGAGTCGGCACAACTCCTCACCGAAGGAAAGATCGATGCGTTTCTTCTCTCTCCACCTGAGTTGCAGGAACTACGGACGAAGCATAATGGTCACGTAATAGTCAACGGTACACTGGATCGGCCCTGGTCCCAGTATTTCTGCTGTCTAGTGGCCGGGAACCGGGAGTTCGTGCGCAAGCATCCAGTAGCCACGAAACGGACAGTACGGGCAATCCTGAAAGCAACGGATTTCTGCGGCCGCGATCCGGAACGCGCTGCCCGAATCCTCGTGGATAAAGGCTACACGAACAACTATGAGCACATCCTCCAGGGGCTGAAAGAGATCCCCTACGGCAAGTGGCGAGAGTACAACCCTGAGGATACGGTGCGTTTCTACGCCCTGCGACTACATGAGAGCGGCATGATCAAGAGCAGCCCGCAGAAGATCATTGCGGAGGGGACTGACTGGCGGTTTTGGCATGAGCTGAAGAAGGAGATGGCTTATGGCTGATAGCTTGCTTCGCTCGATGGCCCGCTCCCTTCGGTCGCTCTATAGCTTATGGTAAGGACTATCTTACCATAGAGCGAGTGAAACGAGCGAGCTATCTGCTATAAAACGAGCGAAGCGAGTGGGCTATATGCCAAGAGCCACAATGACAGACTGGTTGCCTCGACTGGTCGCACGCACCCCCGCCACTGTCCACACCAAGCTCCTGACGGCACTCTTAGCTATGGTTGCGCTGCTCATCATGGTTGGTGCTGCCGGGCTGCAAGTGCTCGGCGATGCAAACCATCGCGCTGAGGAACTTGTGGCGATCCACCGTAAGATTGCAGCGTATCGCCAACTCCAGCACGACACCACCGCACAGCTCTACAACGTTGCCTCAGCTCTCCTGGCGCCGGATGAACGGATGCTCGAAACCACCCTTCGTCAACTCAATCAATTTGGCTACGACCTCGACCGACTCCAATTCGTGGCGCAAGACGAGGTCGAGTTGTTCGACCGGGTCCAACTAGAGTACGCCCAATTCATTCAGGTCGTCACTCACGTCGTCGAACTCCTCCGTGGAGGAAAGGCCGCTGAAAGTCGAGCACTGCAACTGACCGAAGCAAGTCTTTTAGCGGATCGCCTTGAGCGTCTTACCAACGAACTCGTGAACAAAGCGGAATCCGATATGGTGACGCGTGTCGAGGTCAGCCAGGCCGCACATCTCACCGCTCGTCGGGTGATTATCGGTTTCGCGGTCGGAAGCGTCGGCTTGGCCCTCGTCCTTGGCTATGCGATTTCTTGGTCGCTAATTGGACCAGTCAAACAAATGGACGCGCAGCTCCGCCAGATCGCTACCGGCAACTTCTCTCATCGTATTGAAACACCAAATAGAGACGAACTTGGCGCGCTCGCAACCAACCTGAACCACATGGCCGAAGAGCTTGGACGTCTCTATGACCAGATTGAGGCCGCGAACCGCCACAAGTCCGAGTTCCTGGCGAACATGTCGCACGAACTGCGCACGCCGCTCAACGGCATTCAGGGCTATACCGAACTCATCATGGACGGCATCTATGGAGAAGTTCCAGACAAGATCAAAGAGGTCATGGCGCGTATTCAGCAAAGCGGCAATCGTCTGCTTGGTCTCATTAACGCGGTCCTTGATCTCTCCAAGATTGAGGCCGGACGGCTCACCCTCTCCCTAGCCGACTATTCTATGCAGGGAGTCGTGCAGACCGTGTGCACCGCCGTGGAACCGCTGGCGACAGAGAAGCGGCTGGCGTTGAACGTGAACGTCCAGCCGGATTTGCCGGTGGGCAGAGGCGATGAACAACGCCTCACGCAGGTGCTCACCAACCTCGTAGGCAACGCCATTAAATTTACCGAGGCTGGCAACGTAGGCGTGGTAGTCACTTCAACCAATGGGACCTTTACGGTCGCGGTGTCCGACACGGGGATCGGGATTGCGGAAGCGGATCAGCAGAAAGTCTTCGAGGAATTCCAGCAAGCCGACAGTTCCAGTACACGGAAGAAAGGCGGAACCGGCCTGGGTCTGGCCATTGCCAAAAAGATCATCGAGATGCATAACGGCCGCATCTGGGTGGAGTCACATCTCGGTCAAGGCTCGACCTTCTCATTTACGCTGCCGGTTCGTGTCGAACAGCAAAAGGAAGCACGATGAGCCAGCAGAGCAAACGCATCTTGGTGATTGAGGACGAAGAGGACAATCGACGTATTGTGCGTGACCTGTTCACCAGTGTTGGCTATGAGATTATCGAGGCGGTGACCGGGGAAGAAGGGGTGACAGCGGCCGAAACGCATCGTCCTGACCTGATCCTCATGGACATCCAATTGCCTGGGCTCGATGGCTACGAAGCGACGCGCCGGATTAAAGCGGACCCCGCGCTCCGCCACATCCCGATCATCGTCGTCACATCCTACGCGTTAAGCGGGGACGACGTGAAGGCGTTCGCGGCTGGGTGTGATGCCTACGTCTCAAAGCCGTTTAGCCCGCGCGCACTTCTAGCGAAGGTGCGGGAGTATCTGCCGTGAGAACACCGCCGCGCATCCTCATCGTCGATGATGAGCCCATGAACCTGGACATCCTCCAGACCCGCCTTGCCGTCCATGGATATGAAATCTTCACAGCGACCGACGGCGAAGAAGCTTTGACCGTTGCTACAGCTCAGCGACCGGACCTGATCCTGCTAGACGTCATGATGCCCAAAGTGGATGGGATCGACGTCTGTCGTCGCCTCAAAGCAGATGCGTCCCTTCCCTTCATGCCGATCATTCTCGTCACGGCTAAAGCGGACTCCAAGGATGTCGTCACCGGCCTGGAGGCAGGCGCCGATGAATATCTGACCAAGCCCGTGGATCAGGCGGCCCTGGTCGCCAGGGTCAAGTCGATGCTGCGGATCAAAGCGCTCCACGACACGACCCAAGAGCAAGCCACGCGCCTTGAGGTGCAGTCGGCCCAGTTGGCAGACTGGAACCGAACGCTCGAACAGCGGGTACAAGAGCAACTTGTTGAACTGGAGCGTACCAGGCGGCTGAAGCGGTTTTTCTCGCCACAATTGGCCGAACTCATCATTTCTTCAGGAGGAGAGAAACTCCTGGAGAGTCACCGACGCGAGATCACCGTCGTCTTCTGCGACCTGCGAGGGTTTACGGCGTTCTCTGAAGTAGCCGAGCCTGAAGAAGTCATGAAAGCTCTACAAGACTATCACACTACCCTGGGTACCCAGATCTTTCGCTTCGGGGGCACGCTCGAGCACTTCGCTGGGGACGGCATCATGGTCTTTTTCAATGATCCCCTTCCCTGTCCAGATTATGAAGCACAGTCTGTGATGATGGCTCTCGCTATGCGCCAGCAAATGGCCGAGTTAACCGAACAGTGGCAAAAACACGGGCACCAGTTAGGTTTTGGAGTGGGAATTGCTCAGGGGTACGCGACTTTGGGGATGATCGGCTTCGAAGGGCGAATCGATTATGGTGCGATAGGCCCGGTCACGAATCTCGCGGCGCGCCTGTGCAGCGAAGCCCAGAACGGGCAAATCCTCGTGAGTCAGCGGGTCTACGCTGCGGTGGAAAAATTGGTAGAAGCAGAGATTGCAGGAGAACTCTCTCTCAAGGGCTTCCACAATCCTGTGCTCACCTTCAACGTAATAGGAATGAGAGAGTAAACAGAAAACGCATTGGCATTGACGTGCCGTACCTCTAGCGTCCCAGGCCACGTCTCACCATCCCAGCCGCTAGTACGCCGAGAAAAGCCGGCCCAACAACTTCCCACCATTGCCAGCCCCCAGCGTACTGATCGGCATAGCGCGCGCTCGTCATCCCGGGAATGCTCGGCAGATTCCCGCTACCGCCGTTCACTTTCAATTGCGCTTTCATGCCTTTTTCCATGTGCTGCGCAACGTCACAATGCACGAGGTATGTTTTCTGCGCACTAGGGACGATAAACGTGCCGGTCTTGCTCCCCTGCCCGTTAACCTCGAGGTGGAACATGCCTTCGGAGTAGAGGTAGCGCGGTAAACCGTGAATCATCCACTGGTGACGAACATTATCCTCGTTCACGAGGGTAACGGTCACCTTCGTACACGGCGGCACCTCCCACTCAGACTGATCATACGCAAACATGATACCAGGGAATTGCTGCGCGTACTTCTTGCCCGCATGGACGGTAATGGTCGTTTCCCCACTAATCTGGGGGCAATCGCGCGGCAGCTGGTCGACGTTTTCGTTCATCACCATGCCGTCCATGTCCATACGCATCCCGTGATGCTCGTGATGCCCGTGAGACGTACCATGCTGGGTATGATCGCCGTGTTGCGAGTGGTCCATATGCTCAGCATGCTGAGTATGGTCACTGTGTTGTGAATGATCCATATGCGCCGTCTCCGCCGGAGGGGAATCAGACGGGGACACCGGCGCGCGCCCCGATCCATAACTCGCCATGAGGAAAACAAATAGGAAGAACAAGCCTCTTTTCATCTTCGGCCTCACTTATCAATGTTTCCGCGCTGGCCGCAGGAGCACAAGGGCTCCCCCAATGAGTAATCCGATAAGGATACCGACAGCCACAGCCCACAGCGTTCGTGGTGGAGCCTCTGGCACTTCCCCAAACATGCCGATCGGATCATATGCCGTCCATACCGGAATCTCACGCCGGTAATACTGCGGGGTGAAGAATGGAGCCCAGTCTACTCCCTGAACTTTTGGCCAGCCGTTTTCATCGAGATAGGAACGATACACAATAGCACCAACACTCCCGCCAGGATGCATACCATCCGTGGTAAAGGCACGTTCTTTGTGATCGTGCAATAGCCAGACTCCTTCGCCATAACTATGGAAACCATCGTCGGTGGTATCGAGTTTCAGGTCAACCCGCTGGGCTGTACTGAGCCATACGACATCACGAGTAATTTGCGCTTGGGGATTATGCTCCACCCCATCATAATGCGTAATCGTCACTTTATGCCCGTGTGTATGCAACGATACGCCTTCTTCTCCACCAGACAACACCCGTAACTTGATCTTCTCGTTGGGGGCAACCACAACTAACGACTCACGGAAAGTATACGGAAACGAACGCCCATTGAGTAAAAAATAGTTCGTCCGCCGCTGAGTGATGTTATATTGACGGTTCATCCGTTGTTCAATCAAGCGCGGATCGTTGGTTTTTTGGATGATATCGTTCATGTCGCTGTCGATATCCTGAAAATGGAGGTCATACTCCTGGCTATACTGTTCACGGACAGCAACTGACGGATGACGCACCTTCCCTGCCCCGATATTCAGTGTTTGCACCCAATTATTGGGACGATTCTCTTCGACGACAAACATCCCTTGCAATCCCATATGGATGTGATGCTGAGGTTGCACATGGCAATGATAAAACATAGTGCCAGGCTGTCGCGGTGATAGCTCAAACGTCCGACTCTGGTGTGGCTCGACCTCGCCATGACCAGTATGAAAGGCGGGATTCTTGCTCAGCTCATAGGTTCGGCTCTCACCAGGCATCACCGGAAGTTCGCTGGTCTCTGGCACCCCATCATTCCCATGACTTTCATGGTGAGAGAACGGATGGTCGACCCCATGAAAATGAATTGTGTGCGGGAAATAATGGGTATTCTCCAGAACGACCTGGATCGTGTCCCCTTGCTCAACACGAATCACCGGCGACGGGGCACGCAAGAGTTCGTTGGCTTCTAGACTCTCCGAGTTCCTGGTCGCCATGCCGTGGATCTTCGGGGCAAAGACCCAAAGTCCTGGCTGGATGCCAGGGGCAATAAAGTACGTTGGAATCAGCTCTGGCATATCGGGTGAGCGTCCGTTCAGCTCCGCGACTTCCAACTTAATACGAATGACATCTGGGTCACCATCACCATCTTTATCGTCCCCGACCACAACGGCATCTGGAGTCAGGCCAGCTCTCATCAACGTATCCATCGAGACGTTATTCGTCCCTTTGACGAATGCTGCCACCGCCCACGGGTTATCAGCCGCACAGGCGAGCGCTTCCTCTATCGTGATCCCTTCAATCTCTTGCCGCTTGCGCCAGTCCGGATGTTCATCTGGACAGAAGGGCTCAGCTTGCGTAATCGTGATGCTCCGACTCTGGGGAGGTGGTTTATACGACGGTTCGCCGAACCAAGCGTAGTGATAGGATCGAAGTGATTCAGGGAGCCATGCTGGCGAGATAATAAACACCGTAACGACCAAAAGCAAAACGATGAGCGTCGACGCGACAGTACGAGAAATGAACATTGTTCAGCGAACGTAAAGGGAAAGGAAGGAAAGTGCAATGTCAGCAGCCTCCTCTAAAATGTCCGACTGATTGAATCCAGATTTTTACCTTTTATCCTTATTATCCCTTGTCTGTTTCCTCATTTCCCCGTTTCGCCATTTCCCCCAAGTTCCTAAGCAGTGCCTTCGCCTCTTGCAAGTCCTTCGTGTCAAACCCTTCGGTGAACCAGTGGTAGACAGCGGATAACATTCTGTATGCTTCGGCAAGAGCCGTGCGTGAGGCGTGATCCGTGATTCGTGATTCGGGCACAGCTGCTTGTTGCTGCCAGAGGCGGGCGAGGCTCGTCGCTACGCGGAGTTCCAGCGACTTGGCGTGCTGTTTCTGCGCAATCTCCCTGGCCTTCCAGAAACATTCCTCTGCCTCTGTGACCCTAGACTCTAGACTCTGGACACTCGACTGACGTGTCAGCTCCCCTTTCAACCAATGCAGCTCCGCCTTGTACCAGCACTCTCCAGTCTGCTCAACCTGAGCGAAGGCTTCGACGAGCGCAGCAAGTCCTTGCTCCGCTTTCCCGGCTTTGCCATACGCCTCAGCTAGCAAGGCAAGAAAGTATGGCCGAATCAGTTCTGCCCCCGTGGCCCGATAGGCAGTGAGCCCCTGACGGATCTGGGCAATCCCTTCTTCTTCTTGTCCTTGCTCCGCGATCGCCCAGCCCCGTAGCATATTTCCCATGGCTACCCGTTGCGCAAACCCGTGCTCAGTCGAGAGAGTGACAGCAGCCTCGGCCTGCTCTTTAGCGCTATGCTCCTCACGCCGGAGGTGATGTAACCAAGCCACATGATTGAGAACTATGGCTTGGCTGTGGGGATGAGACAACTCTCGAGCCCGGTCGAGAGCTTCGTGACTTCTCTTCAGAGCTTGGTCTGGATACCCAAGAACCCAGAGGGTCCACGCTGCATAGGAAAGGCAGAAGATCCCAGGATCATGCCCATAGAGGAAAGCCTGGAAGCGGTGGCGTTGAGAATCGTAGAGGGCAATCCCCTGCTCCAGGGGAACTCGGGCAGCGGCAAACTGTCCGAAATAAAACGAAATAAGCCCTGTTGACCAATATGCGTCCATGAGAAGCACTGGGTCCTGTACGCTCTGAGCCACGCTGAGCACCTGCTCTCCTAGCTCATATGCCGCCTGCAAGTTCCCCCGGACTCCATAAAAATTCCATAGTCCCCGAAGCACCGGGAAGAGTTGAGGAACTTCCCCGACCTGCCGGCACAGCTCCAGCGCCCGGCTATAGACTTTTTCCACTTCTACTGCGGCATAGCCCTGAGTGGCCATGAGCGGGCCGCCCAGGGTAATCTGTAGGAGCAGTTCCTGTTGAGTACGCTCGGGCGTATCCGACAGGGTCTTAACTAACTCCAACGCAGTAGTGAGGTGCGTAATCGCTTCTACATTGGCCGAACGTTGAGCGGCCCGCTCGCCCGCTTGCTGCCAATATGGAATGGCTTGTTCGGTTAAACCAGCCTCAGTATAGTGATGCGCCAGCAATTCTGGCTGATTCTCCTTTGTGTCCGAGAACTGTTGTTCTAACACCTGCGCAATCTGGTGGTGATACTGTTGGCGTTTGCTCTTGAGTAAAGATTGATACGCCGTATCTTGGATCAAGGCATGTTTGAAGAAATAGGTGGCCTGGGGCGGCAGGCCACGCTGATAGAGTAGCTCGACCTCGACTAACTGCTTCAACCCGTGAGGTAAAGTCTCTTCGTCAGCGAGAGAGACAGCGTGGAGCAGTTCGTACGAGAACTCCCGCCCAATCGTGGCTCCGAGCTGCGCTAACTCTTTGGCCGTGTTCAACCGATCGAGCCGCGCCATCAGCGAATCCTGCAAAGTTGCAGGGATGTCGAGTAATTGCAGCGGCGCATGGCCGTGCGCCCCTACGGCCTCCACCACCGATTTCGTGAGTTCTTCGACAAACAACGGCACCCCATCGGTCTTGGCGACAATCTGCTGCACGACTTCTGGTGGTAAGGCGTTATCTCGTGTCACTTTTCCGACCATCGTTTCAATTTGCCTACGGTCTAACCGACTCAACGTCAGCTGGCTGCGGCAATGTTGGGCGTCTCACCCATCGCAAGGATTTCGCGTCTTTCGCTGCTGCCAATCTCGCCGATCACCACCGGCCCCGTATGAATGCCAATGCGCACCTGTAATGCTGGCGTATAGGTCAACTGGCGGACGGCGGTGACGATCTCTAACCCACTGCGTACCGCACGTATCGCATCATCTTCATGGGCCGTAGGATAGCCAAAGTACACCAGCACCCCATCGCCCAGATATTGCGCAATATGTCCTGCATAGCGTGCCACGACATGGTGACACGCCGTCTGATACGCCACCACGCGGGCTTGATAGTCTTCGGGATCAAGTTGTTGCGAGAGCGTCGTCGACCCCACTAAATCAATGAACATCACCGTCAACTGCCGCCGTTCGCCGCCGTCCTGTCTAGAGTCTCTGGGTCTAGAGTTTAGAGTCTGAAGAAGGGAGGCTTGCTCTTGACCTTCTGGCGCGAGACTCTGGACCCTGGACGCTAGACTGTCTCCAGCGTTTCCTCGTCTCTCCGTTTCGCCGTTTCCCCCTTTTGCTGTTTCGCTCCCCGCTTCGCCTCCCAGCCAGACCAAAAAGCGTCCGTCTTCATCGCTGGCGAGTCGCTTAGCGCCGATGAGTTCTTCCTTCAGGTCTTCAATATATTCGTCATCCACGGCAAAACGTCGCTTTAAGCCACGGTACGAGACCCGCTTCTCTCGCTGGAGCAACTCTTGGACCTGCGCGAGTATCTCATCGAACGTCATGGCTTGTCCTCTGCGCTTCTTTACTCCTTCACCTGCCACAGGACAACCCGCAGGTCGCCTCCGTTTTTGGTGTTGCGGTGGGCCGTTGCTCATGAGACTGCGTCTCGAGTCAGGATGGCCTGGAGAGCTTCGCTTGACACTGATCCTGCTCGTCAGTACCACCATTACAGAGAGGAGTGTCATCATGGCCCAAATTACCATTGAAGTTCCAGACGAGCTGGCTGAACGGCTTGCACCAGTACGCGATCGGCTGCCGGAGGTGTTAGCCCATGGACTTAAACAACTCTCTCCAGTACCGACCGACGTGTATCGTACTATTCTTGACTTCCTTACCAGCAATCCTTCTCCTCAGGCAATCCTCGATTTTAAGTTCAACCAAGCCGTACAAGAACACATTAGTGAACTCCTCGATAAGAATCGCGCGAATGAACTGACCGCAGAGGAGTCAGCGGAGTTAGACAGCTATGAACGGCTGAATCGCTTTGTACGAAAGTTCAAGATCCAAGCAATGAAAGACGTACAGGCCACCGCGTAATGTCAATTACCAATACGCGCCCTTTCCGTTCGCAAGTACGAGAGCGTGCTCAATGCCGTTGCGAGTATTGTCATCTACCCGAAGAGGCAGATGCGATTTCGTTCGAAGTTGATCACATCATCGCCGAACAACACGGTGGCTTAACCGAGTTAGGTAACCTTGCGTACGCGTGTTTCGAGTGCAACAGAAAAAAAGGACCAAATCTCACTTCTATCGATCCGCAGACGAACGAGATCACGATTCTCTTTAACCCTCGCACGCAGGGGTGGAACGATCATTTTCAACTTCACAAAGACGGCACGCTCACTGGACGTACTGCAGCAGGTCGGACCACTATACACCTGCTCAAACTCAATGATCCCGAACGAGTGCAGGAACGTGTCGGATTGATCATGGCACGAAAACTCAGTCCGAGTTCTGAAGGGGAGATAGAGAGTTGAGGCAGAAACCACCCCGCCTACCGTCGTACTCTGTCTCTATTTCTGCACTCTCTCTCCTTTCTCTATCTCTCATAACTGTGGACACGGCTCGTTCTTGACCTGCGTCACATCAGCCGTATTCCCTAGTGTCCCATCCTGAATCATCACTGTCATGGCGATATTCTGAAAGATCTTCCCGATCAGCACGTTCTCGGTTCCTGTGTTGGCAGGAAACAAAGCGTCCCCGGAAAAGCCCCCTTCTCCAACGATAGCCGTATCAGTGTTGTGACAGACGATGTTATGTGTGACATGGACCTCAAACGTGTTCGTGCTCGTGTAACCACTGCTGCCGGCATCTACCTCAATCCCCTTGGCCGGATTGTTTTCCACCGTGTTCTGCTCCACGATCACCCGAGCGTAGTTGCCGTCGGCGATTCCGCCTGGCCGTCCATCGGGACTGCCTTCGCCGGCGGCGATATACATGCCCTCGCCACTCAGATTCCGCACCACGTTGCGCTCAATTCTGACGTCCAGCACATTATTATTGCTCGTACCGGTCGGGAAGTTCACTGCTCCTATGCCCGCAATGGCTCCGATCCCTTGATTGCGATGCCCTCGCTCCACGGTGTTGCCGCGAATCAATGCTTCGATATGGTTGTTGGAGCTATTATCGAATCCGCCGACCACCTCGATGCCAGCAAACCCATTGTCGGCCACCGTATTGTCCTTGATGTCGACATCGAGAGTGTTCTCGTCTGCCCCACCAAAGCCCCCCTGGACGTTAATGCCAATAGTGTTCGGTACAGTTCTTGCCCATATGTCCTTGGGTTCCTTCTCCCTCAAGGAGAAGGAACCTATGAGGTGGGATGTCACGAGAATCAAATCTTAATGGCGCACTCTGCGCTCGACTCCGGCATCCACCACGCCGGGATCGGTCAGGACGAAACTCACTTCCTCGCCATCGCGTCCGAAATACAAATCCGCGTGGATGACGGCCCCATTCTCATCCGTCGTGGTAAAGGCGCCGGTACAGTCTGGGTTGACCGTATAGGTGCCGGTATAGGAGAGGTGCTGTGAGAGCTCGCCATTGTAGCTCAAGGAGTAGACGCCGCTCATCGTCCCGTCGCCGTTATACTGATCCCGACCGGCGAAGGCGAAATGGACCTGCTGACCGTCCACCAGCTGGAACCCAGTACAGTGGTAAAGATAGCTCCCTTTCAGGGTTTGCAGCGAGCAGGGTTTTGCGCTCTCTACCGGCTGTGGCTGCCCAGCTCCTGAGATGAAGAGCCCAATGGCCAAGAGCATGCCAACACCAAGTGGTCCTAATACTACGCGCTTCATAGTTCTTTCCTCCTCTTCGTAAAATGGTTCGCTTGCTGTGCCGGAACCGCGCCGCGTCTTCCGGCGTCCGGGTGTTCTGCTTCCTCATCTCTTGTCACTCAGCCCATACCGCACCTCCTTTCTCTCCAGGCGTTTCGCTTGCAATTACGCGTGCACTGTGCGAGGAGAATAGGAACACGGGGAAAGAAAGTCATAAGAAAGTTCTGGGATTACTCTAAGATTTCTCTAGGCACTCTAGGACGCAAAAAGTGCAGGCCGACCAGCAGCTTAGCTTCGGTTCGTATCGCTTCGACTGCCAGACTGGGCAGTTGTGGCGGGAAAACAGGAAGTGAGATTGACGGGGAAAGCCACCTCGGTGCTGCGGTATTTGGCCGAACGGGCCGGGCAGGTGGTGACCAAGGAGGAACTCTTTGCCGCTGTGTGGCCTGATGCCGTAGTGAGTGATGCTGCGTTGACCACCTGTATTCAGGAAGTCCGCCAAGCGTTACGCGATAATGCCCGCCAGCCACGGTTTATTGAGACCGTGCATCGGCGGGGATTTCGCTTCGTTGCGGAAATCCAAAGTCCAGAGTCCAAGGTCCAAAGTCAGGAAAACGAAGCAAATCAAAAGGCAAAGGGCGAAAGGCAAAACTCAAAAGTGGGAAACCATCTGGAGTCCGGTGTCCAAAGTCCAGAGGCAAACGCGCAGGAGATGAATTCCGTCATGCCCGTCCTTCGACAAAACTCAGGACAGGCTCCGGCGGGCATCCAGGACTCTCAAGCGCCAGTCGCAACTGATTCTCCCTGGATTCCCGCTTCCGCGCGAATGACGCCTGCCCTTGCGACTCCTCAAAACCACGACCCGTCACCCCAACCTGAACGACTCCTCGACGCGGGGCCCCAGACGCGGGAGGGCTCTGCGCCGACGCGCTTGTGGCTGAGCAAGGGAGTCCTGTTCACCGGGTTGTTCCTCCTTGTGGGTGTCATTGTCACCGTGCAGTATCTTTCCCTGCTACCCCCTAACCCCCAGCTCCTAGCACCCAACACCCAACCGGCGCTGCCTTTGCCCGACAAACCCTCAATCATCGTTCTGCCGTTTCAGAACCTGAGCGGTGACCCTGGCCAGGACTACTTCAGTGACGGTCTGACCGACGTGCTGACCGGTGATCTCTCGCAGATCTCCAGCCTCTTTGTCATCGCCCGCAACTCCGCCTTCACCTACAAAGGCAAGGCGGTGAAGGCCCAGGACATCGGGCGGGAGATGGGTGTGCGCTATGTGTTGGAAGGCAGTGTGCTAAAGGCCGATGGGCAAGTGCGCATCACCATGCAGTTGATCGATGCCATCACTGGTTATCACCTGTGGTCGGAACGCTACGACAGACCCCTGCAGAATATCTTTGCCTTGCAAGATGAGATCGTGCAGAAGATTGTCACGACCCTAAAGCTCCAACTGGTGTTGCAGGAGCAAGGACAGGCCGCCCGTAAACATACCGACAACCTGGAAGCCTATGATGCCTTCTTGCGGGGGATGGCATATTTGATCCTTGATAAGAAAGAGGAGGTTACTGTCCAAGCACGACAAATGCTTGAGAAAGCGATTGCGCTAGACCCGCAGTATGCCGAAGCCTATGCGGTTCTGGGCGGGACGTACTGGGTGGAATGGGTCAATCGTTGGAGTGTAGACCCTCAAACCTTGGAACGCGCATTCACCTTGGCGCAAAAAGCAATTGCCTTAGATGACTCTCTGCCCACAGCATATGCAGTCTTAGGCTTGGTCTATGGACTCAAACAGCAATACGATCAGGCCCTTACCGCATGTGCACGAGCCATTGCTCTCGATCCTAATAATGAGCACAGCTATTTCACGCAGGCGCAAATGCTGAACTGGACAGGCAAACCGGAAGAAGCTCTGCAATCCGTGCAGCAGGCGATGCGCCTCAACCCTCATTATCCCGTCTGGTATTTGCACGATTTGAGCTGGGCCTACAACATGACCGGACACTACGCTCAAGCGGTCTCCGCATCGCAAGAAGCAATCGATCGGAGCCCTATGAGCGTCCCTGCTCACTTCAATTTGACTGTCAGTTATCTATCACACTGGGTCTTTCAATTGAGTCAGGATTCCAAGGCTCTAGAACAGGCGCTAGCAACAGCACAACGGCTCGTTTCTCTCAATGAGGCTAACCCAGGAGGACATCTCCTCTTGGGTATTGTTCATCTTAATCAAAAGCAATATGATTCAGCTTTCGTCGAGATAGAGCGAGCTATCGCCCTCGATCCAAACGAGGCCAGCGTCTATGCATTTCTGGCGCAAGCGTTAAGTCATGTCGGCCGGTCAGACGAAGCTCTGCAGACGATAGAGGAGGCCATCTGTCGTCAACCCCTTACTCCTGACGGGCATTTGATGAGTATAGGCGACGCTTACTACTTGGCTGGGCGACCTGAAGAGGCCATTGCGCCGCTCACGCAATATCTTGCCCGCTATCCCAATTTTCTTGGTGCCCACCTGGACTTGGCTGCGGTCTACGGTGAACTAGGCCAAGAAGCAGAAGCACAAGCAGAGGCTGCCGAAGTCCTGCGATTAAATCCCAATTTTTCACTGGAGGTTCATAAACAACGAACGCCTATCAAAGACCCAGCGATGTTAGAGCGCCATATTGCCGCGTTACGGAAGGCGGGACTCAAGTAGAGTTGAGAATGGAGCATGGGGAAAGAGGCTGAAGGAGAGGAATTGAGTCATCGGGTGATTGAAAAGTAAGGGATTGAAGGATTACCGTAAGAGTACCGGGTATCTTCTCATGAAATTTGATGATCAAAAAAAGCTGGAAAGAGTTGACCACAAGCAGGAGGAAATTATGCCAGAACTGAGTGTATATCAGGCTCGTCGAGAAGAACTTAAGCAACGCTATCTCTCTGCAGAAATGAAAGCCTCACAATCGGTCAACACTGGTGGAGTCGATCACCTCGCGCTGATTTGTTCAAATCTCGATACGACCATCCGCTTCTATACTGAGGTCCTCGGTATGCGCCTCACCAAGATTATGGCGAACCGTGACGAACCCACTTCCACCCATATCTTTCTCGACATGGGTGGGGGCAATCAGTTGGCGTTCTTCGATTTCCCAGAGAAAGGGCCGGCGCGAACGGTGCGTGGCGTCGGCAGTATGCACCATGTAGCACTCAAAGCCACACCGGAAAAATTCCAGACGGTTATAAAAACCCTCAAAGAAAAAAATGTCCCGCATTCGTTGCACGGCACGGAAACCGCAGGGTCGGTGTACGTGCGCGACCCGGATGAGATTTTGGTTGAGGTGACGACCGGCTATTAAGGGGAATAGGCTAGAGGCTGAAGGTTTCGGGGGAAGATAGGGGAAGAAGAAAGAGTGAAGCGTTATTTGCCCATGGTCACTTGGAGAGGTGGGGAGGACCCCCCACCCCAACCTAACGTCTTATGGCAAGAACTGCCCGCGGAAGATCGTAGGCACCACGCCAGAGCGCACGGTTACCAGTTGCTGCGCGCCTTGATCGTTCTGGAACTGTAAGACCGACGCAACAAACTGCTGTGGATCGTTCAGCGGGATTAACCGCGCCGTGCTGAAGATCGGACTCGAAATCGTCAAGGTTAGATCTTTCGTCTCACCTGGTGCAATCGTTCCTTCAGGTTGAACCTGAAGAGGTCCAACAAACTCCTTCGGCCCGGCCTGCGGCTGTGCTTCTGCCCCACCCGGTACAAATGTCGCCAAGCCAATAATGACCCGATTCAAATTAATAGCACTATCTGCAACATTCTTAGCCTGAACCTTCATCACCAATGTATCAGTTGCCTCATCATAGGTTGCACCACCAGGATGCACCTCAGCCATCGTATCGCCGGAAGAAATGGGAGGGGGAGTAATCCAGTTAGTCTGCTGTGGCCACCGAACCGGATAACTGGTTGCCGAATACGTCCAGCCAATCACCAGCATTGCCACGGTAATACCAGCAATAACATTCATCCACATATGATCACGCGGAGTAATCAGACCAATGTCCGGCGCATCGTCATTCACTGGTAGCTGAGCGGTCACCGCAAGGTTCGTTACTGTTCGTTTGGTAAACGTCCAGTACACCATCCAAGCCATCCCTAACAGAAAACCGGCAAAAGACCACCACCAGACAAACTGACCCCCATAAGTGCTCAATTCGATCGTCTCACCGCTCAACAGCGTCACAGGAAATTCGAGTGGTTTTGCTCCAGGTTTTATTTTCACCCATTCACCAGGCCCGACTAGCGTCCCAGTTCCACTCACCGCCAACCCCGGATGAACGTGCCAATCTCCAGGCTCCTTGCCCAAAAGCACCATTTTGAACTTATAAATGCCACCTTTTTCTGCGAAGAACGAACCGAGCGCAACTTGATCGTTGATCGTCCGCTCTTTCAGAAGGAATACTGGGCCAGGAACAACCGGCACGAGCGCAGCAATCTCTGGTGGCTCTAACGTGTGTGGCCAAGTTTCCAAAATCTTGACACTCCCAGTTACGATGACTTCCTGTCCAACTTCGACCTCTGTTGGCGACACCGACACATCGAAGAACGCCGATGTCATATTTTTGAGAAACGGCTCATCGCCAGCTTCCCCATGGGCAAATACTCTCGGAACATTCACCAGGGCCGCAAGAGCCAATACCGCAAGGGGGATTAAAAACCGCCTATCCATCGCTCGCTTTCCTCCTGACATTCTCATCACTCCGAAATTGGCCAGTTCCTTCGATCTTGCGTAAACGGGGGATACGTTTCACATTCGCGGAACGACCATGGGGGCGCCTCACTGACTGAGGGGCGTAACGGTTTTGTTTGTCTACTTCGTCTTGTTCATCTTTTTTTTTTATTGTCGGCCAGAACATGACCACCCAGTACCCAACAAAACCAAGTAAGCCCGAGGTCACGATAGGCGGGCCTATTTCATCCGGCCCCATTCCTCCATGCGCGAGAGCCAGTGCAGGCATCACGAGCAACGCCGCAAGAACGATGGTCGTGATGCCACTGCCTCGTCGAGGAATCGCGAACAAGGGAATTCCACCTAATTTCGCTGTGTTCATCATATTGAACTCATAAGGTTTTCAGGTATCGTCGAATCGGCCAGACTGCCAAATAGCGCCCAACGAACTGCCCAATCCAATAACCGGCAAACGCAGCGGTGCCACCGAAGGCGAGAGAAACATATTGCGTCTCGCCCAAGAAACTACGGAGCGCGCCGCGCTCGATCAGCCGTAGATATTCCGGTGTCTGCGAGCGAATATACGCAAAGCCCTGAATGTCAGAGACCGTCATCACATGGTCCATATAAATAGCTGGCTGCAGGAATGGCGCCAATGGAACATAGTTGTACGCCCATACTAAGACTGCCCACAGATGGGCGCCGACAAAGGACGTGATGAGAAAACTCTTTGTCTTCATCAAGGTCCAGTCCAGGATGATCCCCGCACAGACCGTAGAAATAGGCCACACGAAGTTCATCGGATAACTCTCCGCTATGTGCCACTGAAAATAACGGCCGATCCAGGCTGCAAGAAAGAGGCAGAGAGCCGTATAGGTCGCTCCTGTAGGAAATCGCCAGGCCGTCCACTGAATATATTGCAGCGCAGACGGGATGATGATGGTAGCAAAGGCCGTAATTACCGGCCACCATTGCGGATCTTTCCAATCTGTCCAGAAATCCCAATCCCCCGCAAATAACTGCTTGGTAATATCTGCCGCTCCCGCCACTACGAAGATAGCGGTAATCCAAAAGACAATATCCCATGAACGATCAATCCACTTATACTCTTTGTTGAGGAGTGCTTTCAGTTCCAACCGTTTTTGCCGCTCAGCGGCATCAGCAATGTCGGTGACAGTAGTTGTGCTTGCTGCCATTCAGTGTCCCTCTCAATGGAGAATTAAGAACGCAAATGAAAAACCATACAACGAGGAGGAAAAGAATTTGGAACTTTACGTCCCGAACTCTTCTCTCTTCATTTTACATTTTTCATTCTGCTCTTAGTCGGTAACAGCCTGTTGCCGCAGTGGAGCACCAACAGAATCCGATGTCGCCGCTTCCTCTGCTTTCTCGATCTCGAACAAGCGAATGATAGTTTCACCCCACACCGCGAACATACCGCTGGCTAACCAGCCGTACACGACAAATGGCCAGTGAAACGGTACCGAGAAAATCTCTTCAGAAATCCACAGGCTGTGTCCCCATTCATTAGCGGCCACCGTCATACACTCCAACACCGCAGCGCTGATTAACAAGAAAAACGACCAGGGGAATCCTTTATCAGGAGCATAGAGCGCAGGAATACGGAATCTACCATAGATATACGTGCCAACTGCCAAGGTAACCGAAAGTGGGAAGAAGAAATAGAACATCGGAATATGCGTCGGGGTGAGAGCAGTATCGCGCACCATCGTCTGATGCCACGACCCATCCCAGTTCGGCCAGAAGCTTGCCATCAGGTAAATCGTAAGACTGGTAGCACCAACCATGCTCCACAAAATAGCGATTCTCCGCACCTCCTCCGAACGCTCACAAGGTTTCCCCACCAGTTCGCGACCAGTACGAATCAACCACCCAAACCAAACTCCAGTAAAAATACCTAAGACCAGTACTTCACCCCAGAATAGGGAGCGGTAGTAACGAGTAAACTCTGGGCTCGCAGAATTTAACCCTGCAGAGAACATGAACGCATAATTCCAGAACCAGAGAAAAACATTCGCGGCCATGACTAACCCGCAGCCCCAAAACAGTGGCTTCCATCCGACCATCCAATCAGTCGGTTTGACCGAACTCCCACTCGATACCGAACTGTGACCATTCTCTTTTGGCGCACGTTGAACTGCTTGCGACTGAGCCATACCTAATCCTCCTTTACGCCATTCTCTAATTGAGTCATTTACTTCGTTGCCAATTCACCCCGTCGCGCAACTACCTGATACCGAACCACTGAAGCGACAATGAGGAGAAGCAATCCAGCAAGGATTAACGCTGGTTTTATAAACGCCCTATACCATGCCGCCACGCGAATCGGGAACGATAATAATTGGGGTTCTCTCTCGCCTTTTAGCTCTACCAGAACACGCGCAACGTAGCTATTCCCCTCTTTCATCACTGCCTCTCCATCCACAATACCTAATTCATACGTCTTTGGCGGCAGCGAGAGTATCGCGTGCGCTTGTCCGCCGCTATCGGCAGTCATCACTTCAACGCCCAGAGGAATTTCTCGTAGTTCACCTGGGGTCACATCCACCACTACCACAACTTTTCCCGCACGAGGGATCTCTTCACAGTACTCAGCATCAGGATCGAACTGCGGTTGATACAGAGTCAGATGAAGAAGTCCATCGCCGATTTGTCTTCGGCAAGGATCGTCAGGCCCCCTATCTCGATGTGCCCATGTCACCCTCGTGGTCATCGCCCATCCAGCTGTCACTAAGATAACCGCGTAGAGGAACGTCCACCCTGCCCTACTCATCACCAACTGGCCTACCCTTACTCATTCGCCTATTCACTTAGCTTCTCAACGTCCGTGCTTCTTATGCAATTGGAAACTAAGGATTGTCAAGGGTCCGGCATGAAAACACAGATAAAAAATACTTTCGCTTCCTCGGCGTTCTTTCTTTGTTTATACTACCGCAAACGACAATTATGCGATGAAGGTAGAAACTATGCGACAAAAGAACCGCAAACATTTAATTGTGATCGCAGCAATCTTCGTGATCAACGGCAGTGCTTTCTATGCTTATGGGCAGGATGCAAAAAAATTGTATGATCAGACCTGTTCAACCTGCCACGGCCCGAACGGTAAAGGTGATGGGCCAACCGGGAAGGTTTTACAGCCAAAACCAGCAGACCTCAGTACTGCACTGAAAGGCAAGGAAGACACCTATATCAGTAAAGCTATCCATGAAGGGGGGGCAAGTGTCGGGAAATCCCCTCTCATGCCATCCTATAAAGGACTCTTAACCGACGAGCAGATTCGCGGCCTGGTACAATACGTGAAGGGACTTTCTCAGTAGACAAAATATTCGGGCTGACAGCCATCAGCTGTCAGCCTCTATTCAAATGTCCTTCTTGCTCAGACTCTCCGCAATGTAGTCAGCTTGCCGGATTGCCAGTGCGACGATCGTCAACGTCGGGTTCGGTGATCCGCCGGTGGTAAATTGACTGCCGTCAGAGATAAACAAGTTCGGGATATCGTGCGACTGCCCCCATTTATTGACCACCCCATCCTTGGGTTTCTCACTCATCCGATTGGTTCCCAGATTATGCGTTGACGGATACGGTGGGGTTTCAACAACCTGAGTAGCACCGACAGCTTGATAGACGGCAGAGCCTTGCTTATACGCGTGGGTACGCATGGCGATATCATTCTCGTGATCATCAAAATGGACATTCGGGATAGGGAACCCAAATTGGTCTTTCGCAGTCGCATGCAACGTGACCCGATTGGTCTCTCGCGGCATATCTTCGCCGACCAACCACATGCCAGCCATGTGCGTGTACTGATCTAATAATCCAGCGAATTCGCTGCCCCATGCACCAGGATTCAAGAAAGCCGCCATAAACGGCAAGCCCAAAGAGATAGTCTCCATATGGTAGCCACCAACAAACCCTCGCTTCGGATCATTACCCGCTTCGTCTTCGATGATCCCAGCCATGGTCGTGCCGCGGTACATATGCACCTCGTTCGGAAAGATCCCATACACACTTCCCGTCATGTGGCGCATGTAGTTCCGTCCCACTTGTCCCGAAGAATTCGCCAAGCCATCGGGGAAGGTCTTAGAAGCGGAGTTCAGTAGGAGACGCGCACTTTCAATCGAATTCGCCGCAACACAGACAACACGGGCCTTCTGTTCGACCTGTTTGCCGTCTTTATCGGCATACAATACACCAGACACCTTGCCCTTATCATTGTGAAGAATACGCAACGCTTGACTCTCTGGGCGAATGTCAAGCTTACCCGTGGCTTCGGCCTTGGGGATTTCCGTATATAAAGTTGACCACTTCGCCCCGCTTTTACAGCCCTCAAAACAAAAGCCGATTTGCATACACCCGCTCCGCCCGTCTCGCGGCTGCGAGTTAATCGCCATGTTGCCGGTATGGACTTTCTTGTAACCGAGCTTCTGGGCTCCAGCCTCCATCACCCTGTAATTATTATTGCCGGGTAATCGTGGGATATTATTGGTTCCCGTCACTCCCATTTTATCCTCGGCTTTGGCATAGTACGGTGTTAACTCAGCCAAGGTAAGAGGCCAATCAAGCAGGTTGGCGCCAGTTACTCCACTGTACACAGAGTGTGCTTTTAGCTCATGTTCCTTGAAACGCAGAGAAGCCCCTGCCCAGTGTACTGTAGTTCCACCAACCGCCTTCACTGTCCAGGCTGGGAGGTTGGGAAAGTCCTTAGCCACACGCCAGGAACCCGAAGTGGTACGTTTATCGAGCCAGGCAATTTTATTGAACATCTCCCATTCATCATTGACAAAATCCTTGATCTCCACCCGCTTGCCTGCCTCAAGAAGGACAACATTCACTCCCTTCTGGCACAGTTCGTTGGCGAGGGTCCCACCTCCCGCACCAGAACCGATAATGACTACAACGTTGTCGTCCTTCAACTCATACTTGGCCATGTTTCGTTCCCTCACTATTCCTTTGGTAGCCACTTGATGTCATCAAACCCACGGGCGATATATCCACCCAACTGCCACGACGGTCCAGGATAACCGAACTGCTTCCATACCGCCGGGAGATTATAGGGACCGTCGGCACCAACCAATGTTCCCCGCACGGTCTGAAAAAACGGCGAGGTTTCCATACTTTTGAGGGCTTCAAGTTTGGCTTTGTCATCGGCCTCCAGCCATTTTCCCTTCGCAGCTGAATCAAGCGCAGCAACCCCGTCCTGGAGCAACTTCGCAAAGGCAGGATCACTACCCGCCTTTTTATCAAACCCTTCTACCGTTTTAGCGTATTGCGCCTCTTCAATGGTCTGATGCGGGTAAAGGTGGCGACACATCAGGACCAACGTCTTCGCGGCATGCTCATCCAGTGTGGTGGTTGCAAGTGCCCACGCTCTAGTGGGATCAAACAACAACGTCCCCGTACTGCCTATCACACCAACGCCAGCAATGATCAGACTGCTTGTCTGCAAAAACTCACGACGATTGATACCCTTCGTCATAGATGGGTCCCTTCTTCTCCTCACGTGTATACACAATAAAGTCGCACCCTTTGAGACTGGACTTCGGCGCTTACCTTGTCATTCTGCTTCTGCATTGTCAACGTTTTTACCGTCGCAACGTCGGGGCACCGCAAGCCCCTACAGTATCTGTTTACCTTTGCTTTGCGTTGACGCCCGTCCAGTCCGTGGTATATGAGGCTACACAGAAGCCATCTTCAAAGAACCCCAGCTATTGAGGAAAAAACCATGAAAGCAGCTCGACTTCATGCCTTCGATGAAACGCTGAAACGGGAACAGCTTCTCCAACTTGAAGAACTTCCCAATCCGCAAATTCAGGAGCCCGATGATGTCATTGTGCGGGTTGGCGGCGCCGGACTGTGTCGTACAGACCTCCATATTGTCGAAGGCATCTGGCGAACAAAAGTCGACCGTCCTCTCCCCTATATCCTTGGCCACGAGAATGCGGGCTGGGTCCACGAGGTTGGCGCTACCGTCAAGACAGTGAAAGCCGGCGATCCGGTGATTGTCCATCCTCTGGTCACTGATGGTACCTGTTCGGCGTGCCGTCGCGGTGAAGACATGCACTGTCAAAATAGTTGGTTTCCAGGCATTAGCCATAACGGTGGTTTTGCCCAGTTCCTCCACACTAAAGAGCGGTCGTTGATTAAACTGCCCGCAAATCTCGACCCCAAGGCGGTCGCACCCTATGCCGATGCTGGCCTCACAGCCTACCGGGCGGCACGCAAAGCCTCGGAGATTTTAAAGCCAGGCATGACCGCTGCCATTATCGGCTTTGGCGGTCTAGGACACATTGCCGCCCAGGTGTTGCGCTGCCTCTGTGCCGGGACGGTAATCATTGTTGACACCTCTGACCAGGCCTTGCAGCTCGCCAGGGACATGGGTTTTCAGCACCGCGTGGTAGGTGGGAAAGGTGCGGTTGATGACATACGCCGTCTTACTGACGGTGGGGCTGATGCGGTAATTGATTTTGTCGGCGAGAAAGGAACCCCTGAGCAGGGCATGGCGATGTTACGGCGAGGCGGCACCTATTATGTCGTTGGCTATGGCGGGGTCGTGCAGGTTCCAGCGATCGATATGATTTTTAGTGAGTTCAGTGTGGTCGGTACGCTCGTCGGCAATTACTCCGAACTGTCCGCACTGATGACCCTGGCGGCACAAGGACGAGTCAAACTCACTACTCGTGAATATCGGCTCGACCAAGTGAATGAAGCCATGCATGACCTTATCGCTGGGCGTCTGCCTGGTCGTGGGGTTTTGGTGCCGTAAGATAAAATATGGCAAACGCTGACGATAATGATAAAGATAGATGTTTCTTATAAAATTGACGGTCAAAATAGAGAATCGTCAGAGCGTGTGGCGCTGCTGGCTTGTTCAGCAGCGCCAGCAGCACGGGTAGCTCGCTAACGGCGGTTTCCACACATAATCGAGAACCCTAGACATGCGGCTTGTGGCTCTTCCGCAGACGGCTCGTGTGTTCCCAATTGATCGTCAGAGTTTGTGGCTCAATGACGACCCCGTATTGCTGCTGCGCGCCGCTGACCGTCACTTTTCCGTCTTGCACATCCTTTTGTACTAGGGCTGGCTCGCGGTCCCACGGATCGCCATGGCCGCCAGAACCACTAATGGCGTGAAAAATGCGATCGCCGGCTTTCACTTCAAGATGTAGATGCGTTTGCCGGGGCAAGGACACGGCCTCTGTTTCCGGATTAAGAATGTTTTGTGAAATTGCCCCTGGTTGTCCGCCGAACAGCCCTTCACAGAGCCGTGAAGGACGGTTCGTCCGTACCATGACTGTCCCGGCTTGCAAGAATCGCCATTGGCGATACACCGAGACTGAGCCACGATATCTGCCTGGTCCACCACTGTCCGGCACATAACCAAAGCCATCAACTACCAGCGGATACTCGCGCTCTAACAGTTCCGCTGGAGTAGTCCCATAAGACCCGAAGGTCATGGGAGTAACTCCATCTATGCCGTCCTTATGGGGACGGGCTCCCCAACCACCAAAAAAACCATCCATGGCAGCAAACGAGCGGCCGTCGGTGCCACGACCAACAAAGTGCAGGACATCTCCTCCCTCGCCAACGATCGGCACCTTGTCCGGTAAGGCTTTGGCCAACGCACGGAACACCATATCAGAGACGCGAAAGGCCAGTGAAGCGCGTCCACCCACGGCTGCAGGATAGTGGGGATTGAGTAGACTCCCATGTGGAACGATAACGCGCACAGGACGCACAAAACCCGAGTTCAGTAAAATATCAGGGCTCACGATAAGTTTGAGTGAACCGTAAACCATAGCTTTTGTCATGCTGTGTGGCATGTTGATTGCCCCTCGGGCTTGGGGAGCAGTTCCGATGAAATCAGCAGTCAATGCGTCTCCGGCAATGCGTAGCGTGACCTTGAGTGGCAGGGTTACAGCATTGCCAAAGCCATCGTCTTCAAAGATATCTTCTTGTTCGTAGCGACCGTCAGGAATCGCCTGAATGGCGGCGCGCGTGGCCTGCTCAGCGTGATCCATCAGATGGTCACAGCAGGAGGTGAAGGTGTCGAGTCCGTATTTGTCGAGCGGGCGCTGCAGCTCTTGCGCCCCACGCCAACAGCCCGCCACCTTGGCTTCTACGTCACCCAGCCATTCCTCGGGCGTGCGCACGTTGGCGAGAATCATATCGAGGAGTGCGTCATTACGTCGCCCCTCAGTGTAGAGCTTGACTGCCGGTAGTCGCAACCCTTCTTCAAAACTCTCGGTGCACTGACTACTAAAGCCCCCAGCAAAACGTCCACCGGCATCAGTATGGTGTGAATAGGCCAGGTTGAACGCAATCACCTGCTCATGCCAAAAGACTGGGGTAATGACCGCGACGTCGGGCATGTGTCCCATGCCCGCATAAGGATCGTTGACCACGAGCACGTCGCCTGGACGAAACGTACCCTGCCACTTGCGTATCACGCCGGTCATGACTTCCAGAAAAATCGCAAGCTGAAAGGGGGCAGCATAGCCTGGGCCAATGAGCCGTCCCTGTGCGTCACAAATCGTTGCGGCAAAATCACCAATTTTCACCATGGCCGAGCGGGCGGTTTTGCTCACCGCGATCGCCATTTCTTCGGTCACGGCGGCGAGTTCGTTCTTGATCACTTCGACTAAGATGGGATCAAAGCTGTGGTTCATAATACAAATGTCTACTTTTCGTTGTTCTGGTCGTGTCTTGTTCTAATCCGGATGCTCCCTTGCGGTCAACGCTCTGAGCAGCAGATAGTCAGGTCTTCCATGACTACGACTCCGGCGTAACCAATGGCTCGGGTTGCGTATCGAGTCGGTTCGTGTGCGTGACGTTGACGTTGATGGACGCGAAGCGCCATCCAGCATCGGTCTTGACGAACGTGTCGGTGTAGACGCCCATCTGGACGACGAAATCGATCAACGATCGGTCATGTTTACGACGGACGCGCGAAAGGCAGTGCAGATAGAATGTTCCTATCGCTGTCCGTCCGTCCTCGGCGATTGTGATATGAGGCGAGGTCACGTAGTGCAGCACGTTAACCACCGACTGTGACAGTTCCTGAAAAAAATCGCAGATCGCTTGGTGGCCATGAAATTCGCCATAGCCATTCGCCGACCAGGTGCCATCGGGAACGAAGATGGCTCGAAACCCCTCGAGGTCATAGCCGCCATCGCAGCAGCGAGCATAGCGATACTTCAATTGCTCGATCTCACGTACGGTTTCCAGCAACGCAAGCCGGTCTTCCAGTGTCATGTGTCTTCTCTCCTCTATCACTTACGGAGATTTGTCCGTCTCTGTCCATGCGCAAGCGTACCACAGACGACATGAGGCCGCATGCCCAAGCATGGCGATGAAACCTCCCACGCTGAATGAGGGCGGCTGAGCCCTATAGGAAGGCTACAGCAAGATATGGGGTCACTTCGTGTGTTTCCTCCCCCCTAGCAGGGGGAAGGCCCAATAGTGTTCGGCTCATTTTTTGCTTGGGGGAGCTTTAAGTTGTAAGCGTTCGACATGGGTAAGCACTTCCTGTGTATTCGCCCAGCCACTGAGATAGAAACAGAGCATTTCATACGTGCGTTTG
>JBFWXH010000096.1:0-30545 GCA_050187625.1 Binatia bacterium | reverse complement strand
ATGAGCAACTCGCCCAAGTCCAACTGCGCCCCCATGCTTTTCATGGCGAATGGAACTATTCCATTCTGCCCTATGTATCAGAAATAGTTCGTTAGTTATGGCAGTTATTTCGTAGCAAATCCTTAGTCGGCAGCGGTCAGCAGTTTGGGGAGGCGGTGCGCACGCATTGGAGCGTGGAGAATGGGCTGCACTGGGTGTTAGATGTCGCGTTCCAAGAAGACCAGAGCCGCCTGCGTCGCGACCATGCCGCTGAGAACATGGCGGTCTTACGCCCTCTCGCCTTGAGTCTGTTACGACAAGAATCGACCTGTACGAACGGCATCAAAGTCAAACGACTCAAGGCCGCTTTGGATGAAGACTATTTGACTCGAGTTTTGTTGGCGTAAGATGCGTTTCCCCTAGAAAGTGCAAGCCGGCTAACGTCTCGGGCAAGCGTTCATAGTCGCGCACAAGCCGCCGAAAGCGCGTCGTCCACGCAAAACTGCGCTCAACCACCCAGCGGCGAGGCAGCAAGACAAAGCCCTTTTTTGCTTCTGGGAGCTTCACCACTTCGAGCCTGATGCCGTGCTGCGTCGCATCCTGCGCAGCCTGCTCGCCTGTGTACGCTCGATCGACAAAGGCAATCTCCACATTCTCCCCTGTCACCTCTTGCACCTGCTCGACTAAGGCCTCGACGTGCGCCCGATCTTGCTCATTGGCGGCTGTCACCCGCAGAGCTAACAACTGCCCCAAGGTATCGACGGCAATATGCACCTTGCTGCCACGCTTGCGCTTCGCCCCATCGTAGCCCGCTCGGTGTCCACTCTCCGGACTCGATTGTAACGTGCGGCTGTCCAGAATGACCGCCGAGGGCGGAATCTCTCGCCCTTGCGCGACCCGCAGTACCGCTCGTCAGTCTTCCACGAGCGCCTCAAACACGCCCGCCTTCAGCCAGCGTTGCGTCTGCTGATACACCGCCGCCCACGGCGGAAAATCATGGGGCATCATGCGTCACGACGCGCCCGTCCGTGCCATCCAGCGCAGCGCGTTGAACACCGCTCGCAAGCTGTACTCCCGTTGCGGTGCTTCTTCGGTCATTAAGGTTAAATACGCCACCACTAACGCCCATTCCTCATCACTCACATCACTCGGATACCCGTCTCTGTCTTTTCGCATCCCTTCAATCTAACCACTCTCACCCCAAAAGTGCATAACACCCTCTAGACTGGACTTTATCCACTCAAGCGGCATAGCGGAGCGTTTCCGTCAGGCAGTTAAAGAGCGGGCGCGGGATTTGTACAAGGTCGGAGTTTTTCTGGGACAGGGAAAAATGGGCATGCTGCCACAAGCGAGAGCGCACCAAGGCCAAGGCATCCGCAAACGTGGGGAGCTCCTTAATGTACCAGGCCGCCGCACGGGTTGGCACCTCACGCCGAGCCGCGAGGCGATGTGCGAGCAGCGTCACCACCGTGAACAAGCCGAACAAGGCTGGCGTCGTGCGGGCAATGGCCAGATCCGCCCACTGGCGTTGAGTTTCAACTCCCCGATGCGTGCGGACTTCTTGAAAGGTCACCTCGACTTGCCAGCGTTGGACAAACCACGTCACGATCTGTATGGGAGTCAGGGCCACATCAGTAGACAGCAGGGCGTGGGGTGTAAATCTGCCCCAGGGGTCCCGAATCAGCACCCAGCGAATGGGGACCGGCGGCATGCCAGAGTGATACCAGACGGCGGTCGCCGACACGACTGCCACCGCCCGCTGCGGTTTCCGATACCAGCCGGAGACGAGCAGCGAGGTCCACGACGTAGTCGGGTCGTGCAAGACCGCAAGCAGGGTGGACAAGCGTTTCCCCTTCAAGCGGGGACGCCCCGTCTGGCCCTCTGCCCGTGCGGGAGCCGGCTCATACAAGGCGGCATCCAACCGCAAGCGAGTAATCATCGACACGGGGTGCTTCAGGTGGCGGAGCTCAGGGAGCAACGTCAGCACGGCAAAGCTGCTATCGGCCACCACGACCAGCTCGCGCTGGGGGAGCCAGCGACGGACTTGCTTCAGCATCTGCCCAGCCCACTCTGTCAATTTTTTATGCTCTCGCCTCCGTTCCTGATGATAGCGTTCGGAGGGGGCCAACACAGTCAAAAACGGCAAAGCCCACACGGCACCCGCCCATGGAATCTTGACCAACACCATCAACCTCAGCCACCGTAATCCCCTGGCTTTGACGAAATGGCTGTGACTGGACCGTACCGGATCGCGCTAGATCCCCTTGGCTTTGATCGTCTCTCCGCGTCGGCGCTCCAACGTATCATCAAGCCCCAGTATGACTGGCCCTTGCGGGACCAAGACCGTGAGGACCACCTGCAGCAGGATGCGACTGAGGGTGCGACTCGACCACCGAGCTCGATTCAGTACGCGGTGGTAGTTCTGGAAATGTGGACTGTGCCGCAGCCCCAGAATCGACAAGATAGCGGTTACGGTCCGTTTGCCGGGTGTCAAAATCGCTCCCACGACCAGGAGCTGGGCATGGG
This sequence comes from Binatia bacterium, assembly GCA_050187625.1. GTDB lineage: Bacteria > Desulfobacterota > Binatia > Bin18 > Bin18 > JBFWXH01. Next base: position 28,040 of record JBFWXH010000096.1, on the reverse strand, counting down.
ACCAGACCGTGGGAGTAAACTGCGGCGCAAACAGCGCCAACAAGGTCGTCACTTCGGCAGGCAAGTTCAGCATTGGCACCCTCATCAGCAGAGCAATGCTGACCAGCTTATCCTGCCGTGACAGGTCTTACCCATGGATAAAGTCCAGCTAAAGACTTATTTGAAAAACTACTGAGTTTTATTCAAGAACTTCCTGGACGGACTCTAAGAATTCATCTTCTCCGGCGAGATCCCACAAGAGAAGCGAGAGGTCTCGTCCAGCAACCGTCAGGAATTTTTTTCAATTCTCACTCCAACCGTGGTCAGATATTGATCAGAAAAAATGCTATGAACGAACCGTGTGACAAGACTCGTTTTTCCCACGGCAAATGCACCGAGCATACTCACTTTCTTTTGGATCATGCGAATGCCCCCCACCTACTACGACTTGCCTAGCAGATTTACACGGAACGAAACTCGACCAGCAAGAGACTGGCTTCCTGAAGTTTTTTCAGCGGGGGGGATTTCTTCAGCACGGGCACGTACCATAGCAAGATCGCCCTGGGTTAGCCCATTTCTCATCAATTCAGCAATAACCCGCTCTCCTCGCGTGAGACTCAGCACTTGATCTCCAAGAGGAGCACCAGTTTCATCTGCGTGGCCAATCACATCAACCTGCACTCGCTGTTTGACAAATTGAGCTGCAGCAAACAATACACGCAAGGTTCCAGCCGCTTGTTTTAACTGCTCGTCTTGCCCAGGCGCAAAATCCAGTGTATCCGGAGAAAAACGCACAGTTTGGTGCTCCAACTGAGTTTTCGCTGTCATCAACTCTTTCAGTTGTAGCTGCTGAGCTTCCGCGCCCACGTCCATCAGCGCGCTGTCATCGAATTTCATGACACCCGGAACCGCACGGGCAATTTTTTGCGCGTCATTGATCCATTCACGAGGTGCAACACCCGACGCCGAGAGGATGCCATCGGCGAACTGCAATTGAAGTCCATCAGGAGGCGCAAGAATCGCTTTAGCCCGTTCAAGGACGAACTGCGGCTGTAAGGCCTGATACGGTTCCCAATGGCTCATCACTTGCGTAGGGTCCAACTGTGCCTCTAGAAGAAACGAGAGGGGATCTGTCGCTAAGGGGTCTCGAAGCCCCGTAACAAACCTTTTTCCTCCATGTTTTTCCGTTGCCAGAACAACAATTCCGGGCTCCTCTTTAAGCCGCTCTATATATGTGGACCAACGGTAGTGCTCCTGAAACGCCAGGTATCCCCACCACAGCAGCGCCGCGCTCACACCAAGTAAAAGTATACGCAACACCCACGAAGATTTCTTTTTCCCTGTACGGTCCTGGTCGGATTGCATTTGCAGGCAGTCTTCCAAATATGGCCGACTTGCGACGAACGGGGTGGCATCTCCTTTGAACATCTCAAACTCATGACCGAGTTCGAGATGAATATTTTCCAACGCATCAACAAAAACCCGTCGTAACCGCCGTGGGGAAGATCCTCGAATAACCGCTGCAAGGAGTGCTTCCGGTCCCGATTCCACCTCAATTGTCAGTTCTCCAACTTGAAAACTGTCGAGCGAATCTCCAGTCTTCGTTCCAAATGAGCCCTGCACAAAACTCTGGATCGCAGTGAGCATACTGGAGACCATATCTGCGTCTTGCATGCTTTGTCCCCCAGAAGCGACGTGCTGTAGTAATACACCAGTTCGCTTATGAATGAGAAACACCTGCTCGACACGAAACAATAACGTGCGACTGAGAACAATTTCGGCGAATGGACGCCCCGTACGCCAGGCTTCTATTCGCCAGCGGAGACTCCGCATCGACAAGCTCTGTTCCAACGTTTGGTTAATTCGTTGGGTGATCTCGCTTAACGCGTGCGCAATAGCTCGACGGATAGCTGGCCCCATCACGGGCGCAATAGCTTCTACGAGTGGCTGGGGATTCCTTTTGACCGACGTTGTAATCGCCGCTTCTACGGTGGGAACCAAAGCGGTTGTCAGTTGCTTATCTTTTTTCTGTGACCGAACCAGTATAGCTTCTGGAAGGACGCGGCTCACATCCTCTGCTCGGACGAGCATGTGGTCGACGCGATCTTGCAGGCGGGAGAGTTGCGCCAACTCCGCTCCGATAAGAAGCGTCCGCAGTTGGCCGTACTCATCCGCTCCGTTCTGAACTGAAGAATGAGTCGTTCGTGGCGAATCTGACGAGGTGCTCGAGGAAAGCGGGGGGAGCACTTCCCCATTCGGATGTGTCACGAGTACTCCTTATTCACGAAACACGAGTACCAGAAAATGTCTTTAACGTGGGGATATAGACTTTTATCTCCCCACCAAATACTACCTTTCCCGATTCTATTCCCCATCGGGAAGACGACGTTCGTCACTCAGACGTGTTGCTACCTCATTGAAGAACGACGCCAACGCAGAGCGATCCATTTTACTGGTCCGCAGTTCTTGTACTGCTTGATCCAGAACTGTCGACAATTCGCTATACTTTTGCCCTACTTCCTCACTAAGGGATTTTGACTGATCAAGGAGTTGCAAGCGCAGTTCTCGCAGGTTTTTGGTTGCCTGTTCATCAAGCTGATTTAATTTCTGCCAGGAAAAGTCACTAAGGGCCTTGAGTTCAAGCGATAACGTTTTTACTGCACCATTGCGTTCGTTTGACTCCGTTGTGAACCGTTCATTGAGCGAGTCAATTTCCTTCTTGACATATGCTTCTATTGACGTAAGGCTTCTCGTCACGTCATCCCGCAGATCAGCTGAGAGTCTCGTCAATCGCTCTTCCAGACGGGCAAAACGACCCTCAAAATCGTGCAATTGATTCCCAAATAAAATCTCACGGATCTTCTCAAGATTGTTGCTGTTCGGGTCTGCTGCAATGTTCTGCTGTGAAGCTGACATCTCTGTTCTCACACCGTTCTGTTCTTCAAAAGCATGATTAACACTACCAGGAATTGCTGCGCTCATGGTTCATCTCCTTTCCATTTGCGGTATCAGATTCTCAGGTTCTTCCTGCTTGGACGCCCCCAACCACCCAGCATTTTCTCAGTGTACCCCTGTTATAGTGAAGGAGGAAAACTATATCTCCTCTCTGCATCCCTCAGCGCACTTTTCCCCTTACGTTCCTGGAAGCAATCCGCCATTTCGGTAACATGGAATGGTCTCTGCTGTCCATAGAGGAAAAAGAGAAAATCTCTTTCCACCACACATCCATAAATCATAGATAAATACACTACATTAAGAAATATACAGATGCGTAAAAGCTACACCCCTCAAAACACTACAGTAACAAGTATCGCTCCTCAATATCTAGTCTCATACTAGCCTTTCTCTGCTAGAAACCGCGATAAAGACCCAGAGAAGAGCCGTCCTCTCCCCTGTTTCACCATATTCATGAAGGGATCACCGGCAAAAGAATATGCGAGCGGAATTCCTGAGTATGGAAGACTGTCTGCTCTGCCACTTCGCCCCCTGTTCCTGTCGCTTGATCTCCGCCGGTATTCAGATTGCGATCGAAGCGAGGGAAATTACTAGATGAAATTTCCACACGAAGACGATGGCCCGGAAGAAAGACGTGACTGGTTGCCCACAAATCGATCGTCAATTCACACACTTCACCCTTTTTTAGGAACTTTGGAGTACTCAGGGATTCTCGATAACGAGCCCGTAAAATTCCGTCTGTGAGATTCTGCGCATACCCATCAGGTCGCACATCGACAAGTTTAGCCGTGAAGTCCGTGTCTGGTGCAGAGGAAGAGGCATACAACACGACCTTCACTGGTCCGGTGACCTCGAGGGACTTCTCTATCGGGGCACTGGTATACACCAACACATCGGATCGGCTTTCAACCTGGCGCTGGTCTTTCACTCCAACCGGGATGATGAGAGTGTTACCACCACAGGTCGGTACCGGGTCAGTAGGATCATAGCGATAGTGATCTGTCGGTTCGTCAGTTGGCACTTCCAAATTTAGCGTACCATCGCCGTGCAACGTATTCGCCTTGCCCTGGCTGTGGAAATAGTAGGGGGTATATTTTGCTCGGGCAAGCGGCCATTCATATTCATCACGCCACTGATTCGTGCCCATAACAAAGAGACGAATGGGTGGCTCTTCTATCATCCCATTGCTAATTCCCTTCAGCCAGTAATCGAACCACCGCAACTGTACGTCGTGCAGGTCCAGAAACGCGTTCGGACCAAAATCGATGTCACCAGTCCCACCGGTCGTCGGAGTTGTGTAGGGAAAGAGATGTGCCCACGGTCCCAGGAGCAAACGCTGTCCACCGCGCGCTTCTGGTGTCATTGCTCTTGCACGTAATCCGTTAAAATGAACAATCGCATCTTTGAGAAAAATGTCGTACCACGAGCTCACGTGGTACATTGGGATACTGATATTGCGATGTTGCCGTTCAACATTCACTGCCCACCAGTACGGACCATCTTCAGGATGCGTCAGGTAATCACGAATGTAGGGAGACGTGTCTTTAAGGAGATTCGCCCAGTACATGAGTGGTAAACGATTATACCCTTCCGGCGTCAGTGGATTACCAAAATTGATCGAACGTAACAGATCAGGGCGAATCTTTGGCCACAGTTCATCTTTGAGTCCCATGCGCTCAATAGTGTTTCTCACCATAAAAATTGCATAAGGGATCTGCCAGCCAAGCGAGAACGCACCACCTTGATACACCCAACTGTCATGGAAATCGGCGGCGGCAGACACTGGAAAAGCACAGCGTAAATGTGGCGGACGGGTTGGCGCAAGCAAATACTGCGTTGCTCCAAGATAGGACTGTCCTTGGGTACCGACCATGCCGTTGGCGTACGGCAGTGAAGCTGCCCACTCGACCGTGTCATAGCCGTCAAATGGCTCATCGATCAGCGGATAATACGTTCCTTCAGACTCAAATCGCCCGCGGCCATCCTGAATAATCACCACATAACCACGCGCTGGGAAAAATTCGTGATCACCAAAATCGGCAGCCATGTGTTTTCCGTACGGCAATCGTAGCAAGATTACCGGGAAGCGTCCTTTCATATCAGGACGATACACATCAGCATATAAAGTTACGCCATCGCGCATTTTCGCTGGAACGTTCTTTTCGACCTTGATGCGATATTCCGGACGGCTCTCGTGTGGCATAGTACCCCTCCTTCGGGAAATGCAGAATGCAAAATGCAGAATGATGAATTAAAAAAATTTCTGTCTTCTGTTCATCCTTCAGCATTCCTTGTTCAGCATTTATGCCTCTCTGACTACTAAATACCATTGAAAAACGCAAATGAGGTGAGGTGGAGAGAATGAATTACTGGCTGATCAAATCCGAACCGTTCAAATACTCATGGGAACAGTTCTGCAAAGATAAACGAACGTTTTGGGATGGGGTGCGCAACTTCCAAGCACGGAATAATCTCCAAGCGATGAAAAAGGGCGATTCCGTCTTTTTTTATCACAGCAATGATGGGCTGGCGGTGATGGGGGTCGCAAAGGTCGTCAAAGAAGCGTACCAAGATCCCACCACTGAAGATCCGCGGTGGGTTGGTGTTGACCTTGCTCCAGTCGAAACCCTCAGGCAACCTGTCACTCTGAGCGATATCAAACAAGACAAACGCCTCCACAACATTGCACTCATCCGTCAAGGACGCCTGTCAGTGATGCCACTCACAAAAGACGAATTTGACATTATCCTTGCGAAAGGACGTACGGTTCGATAGCTTTCGTCCTAGGAGGGTTCTGCCATGCAATCGTATCTTGCTGCTGCTATACAAATGACCGCTTCATCCAGCAAAGAAGAAAATCTGACCAAGGCGGAAACCTTTATTCGCTTAGCTGCCGACCGTGGTGCCTCTCTCGTCGTCCTTCCTGAGGTGTTTGCCTGGCGCGGTTCACGTACTGAGGAATGTGCTCAGGTTGAGGCGATTCCAGGGCCAACGTCTGATCAACTCTGCGAGGTCGCCCAACGCCACCATCTTTATATTTTAGGCGGTTCTTTTCTTGCCAAGTCTGACGAGGTCCGGTCGTACAATACGAGTCTTCTCATCAACCCAGACGGAGAGATTCTCGCCCACTATCGCAAAATTCATTTGTTCGACATCGACATTCCAGGGCAAGTGCGGGTAAAAGAATCTGACACCAAAAAGCCTGGGCAAGAGGTTGTCACGTGTCAGACCCCATTAGGAATGTTTGGCCTCTCTGTGTGTTATGATCTGCGTTTTCCTGAACTCTACCGCGAGCTAGCGAATAGAGGAGCGGAAGTCATCTTCGTGCCCTCGGCGTTTACCTTTCCCACCGGTGCTGCGCACTGGGAGCCTTTACTGCGTGCTCGTGCAATTGAGAATCAAGCCTATATCATCGCGCCCAATCAAATAGGCAAAAACCCACACGGCTATGCCGACTATGGCAACTCGATGATCATCGACCCCTGGGGCAAAGTTATTACCCGCGCCCCAGACAAGGAGTGTATTATCACCGCAGAGATTGACCGTGATTATCTCGAAAAGGTTCGCAGGGAGTTGCCCAGTCTGTCCCATCGTCGACTGTAACGTCTCCGAAGAGGAGAGGGACCGAGGCTGAATTCACAGCGGGTAAGCGTATCGACGGCAGTTGCGCAAGAAAGAGCATGAGTAGTTCTAATGTCGACGGATCGGCTCAATGCAGATCCTCCCTGGTGCATGCCACTGCTTGGCGCTTTGCTCCTGCATACAGCTAGGCCACAGGTGTTTCGTAGGTCTTCTCTTTTCGCTTGTTTAGTGACCTGTCTTTGTAGAACGTGGCTCCAGTTGAGGACCACATCGAAGATTGCTACTTTTGGACCTGCAATCATAGAAACTTTCTGTTGATACCATAAAAGAAGCATCAAAAACGAAGAAGCCACGCCCACAATCATGATCGACTTCACACCTCCCCCGTACGTACAGACAACAGTCAGTGAGATTCACTGTTTCATCGCTGACGAACTTCGCCCTATCGAACAGTCCCTCGTAGAACACCTGAAAAACGAGCACTTGTATCTACGTGAGGACGGTCGCCTCGCCCCAGAAGTACTCGAAGCCCAGCGCGCCATACGTCAACGCTCTGCCGAACGAGGCTTCTATGCCCTCCATATGCCCAAGGAGGTAGGTGGTGGCGGCTTCAGTCTTACCGACATGTTCTTTGTTCACGAAGCCGTATACCAACACGGTATCGGAGTCACGCAGTGGATGTTGTCATGGACCGAAGGCCCTAATCAGATGCTGATGCACCTCACGGACGAACAGCAAAAACGATATCTGCTCCCGATGGTTCGTGGGGAAAAAACCGCAGCCTACGCGATTACTGAGTACCGGGGTGGCTCAGATGTATTGGGTATGGAAACTCGCGCCGAGCGGCAGGGAGATCAGTGGATCATCAATGGCACCAAAGCCTATATCACCAATGCTCCGTACGCTGAATTGATCATTGTTTGCGCCATGACAGATCCCAGCAAGCGTGGCAAGGGTGGAACTACGTTTATTGTCGAGCAAGAGACCCCAGGCTTGCAGGTTGGCCGCACGTACCGAACAATTATGGACGATGGCATGACAGGCGAACTAACGTTCGATAACTGCCAGGTTCCGCATAGTAGTATATGGGGCAAAGAAGGAGATGGCTTTTATCTCAGTATGGGCATGATCAACTGGATTCGGGTGCGTCGGGGTGGTATGTGTACCGGGCTCGGCCAGTATCTACTCGACCGCTGTGTTGCCTACACTAAGAATCGTCAGGCCTTTGGTGGCCCACTCAGTCGCTTCCAAGCGCTTCAGTGGATGCTTGTCGATTCATATCTTGATGTGCAGGCAATGCGCAGCATGTCACTCCAGTGTCTGTGGCAGGCAGATCAAGGTAAGTTATGGACATTGAAAGTTGACCCCGGTTTGGTCCAAGTCGTATGTGCGCTTAAAGTGTTTTGTGATGAGGCGCTCTATCGAGTCGCCGATCGTGCCGTGCAGTTACACGGGGCACACGGGCTCATGAAAGAGTCGGGGATCGAGAAGATCTTTCGCATCGCGCGGAATCTTCGTATTCCTGGCGGGACCGATGAAATTCAACGTGTAAACATTGCCAAGGCACTCGGTTTGTAGTGGCTCTCTCATCAAGGAGTTGCAGTGCACGAAGAAAGCTCTCTTGCGCTCTCTATGTCAAAGCATGATCTCCTCGTTACCCGCGTTGAGCTGATATTGCTCGACAAGCCCCCTAAGGGTACGGCCAACTTCCTGTAACCTCCGTGTCGCTGCTTCTACTTGCCGAACACCAGAAACGTTTTGATCCGTTGCCTGCTTAATACTCTCCATTGCAAGTGCGACTTGGTCCATCCCTACCGATTGTTGTTGGCTCGACGCAGTAATCTGGCTTACAGCGTTTGCCGTAGTCGTAATACTCTGAGCCAAAGCACGGATCGATCCCCCAGCCTGCACTGATTGCATTGCCCCAGTCTCGGCCGCTTTTTTCCCCTGCTCACTGACTAATACAGCCGATTGTACCGACTTCTGGATATCAGAAAGAATCGCCGTCACCTGTGCAGTGGCTTGTCTCGAACGAACAGCCAGGGTTCTTACTTCTTGGGCGACAACAGCAAAGCCTTTTCCCGCATCGCCCGCTTTCGCGGCTTCGATCGCAGCATTGATAGCGAGCAGATTCGACTGCTCAGAGAGATCGTTCACGACCGTAACAATCTCCCTAATAGCCTGGCTTTGCTTACCCAACTTCATCACACTCTGAGAGATTCCTTCCATTTGCTCTCGAACGTGATTCATCCCTGTCAAGGCATGCTCAATTGACACTTCTCCCACTCGCGAGATCTCTACCGTCCGTTGCCCCTCTTCTGCAACCTCTGCGACTTTTTTGTGAGCCAAGTGAGCGGTTTGTTTCATCTCCTCAACAGTCGTCGCGGTCTGTGTTACTGCGGCCGCCGTCTCGGCGGTACTGGCAGCAACCTGGCTTGTGGAAGTCAAGATCTGAGACAAAGCAACACCAAGGACTTGTGCACTTTGTTGCATCTGTCCAATGACGGTGCGTAACCGCTCAACCATACGGCAAAAGCTGTGAGACAACACGTCATGTTCCGAGGTTGCAGCGACCACCACGGACAAGTCTCCGTTGCCAATGCGGTCTGCAGCATTAGCAAGACCGTGAATGTAGGCAACCAACTCGCGAAAGGCCTGAGCTAGCTCCCCAGTTTCATCCTGAGTATAGTGATCAATATGTAAATTGACTTCTCCCCGCGCAAGCCGTGTTGCAGTTGTCGTAACCATTGACATCGGTTTGGTGATTGTCTGAGTAATCAAGAATCCTAGGGTCAGAGCAACGAACGTCCCTAGGATCATAACTCTCAGAGTTGTTTTCGTGGCGTGTTCACCGCTCAACTCTCCTTTCTCCTTGGTGCGGTTCGCCTCCGTTGTCACCATATCCCCAAGGACATCTAAGCCACGCGAAAGAAGCATGAATCTTTCCTGAAACTGATCAATTGCAGCTTTTTCTGTCTCTCGAGTCTCAGCACGTTGGTGTTGTACCAAGCCTGTCGCTTGTGTCAGGTAATCCTCAATCCCAGGCTGTAAGACTTGCACCGCATCTACAACCTTTTGCTGTCGTGTGAGAGTTCCTAACTCTCCAAGCGACGCCTGAAAAATTAGGCCAGCTTCTTGCAACTGGCCTTCCACCTCCTGGGCGATCGCATGTCTCTTTTCCGCTAATGTTTGGTTGTTATAGAGAGCCCACAGTACCTGGGAACGAATGAAATCGAGGGCGCTGCGTGCTTGCAGGACGTTGCGTACAGCGTTGATATATACAGGACTTTTCTCACTCGCCGCACGGAGACCAGCAATCCCGCGCAGAGCAGCACCTCCAACGGCGAAAAGTGCCAACATCATCACTCCTCCGAGTAGGAAAAGCTTATAACGAATACCGAGATCTTGGAGAAGCGGCATTGCTTGTCCTCTCCTCTTTCTTTCCCCCAACCCTCTTTCTGATTTCGGCTGGTCTCGAAGTCCCTTTAACCCGTGAGAGAACAGTTACACTGAAAGCAACCTCACGGAAGTTTCTTAGCAACGATTGTCTTGACAACTTCCATTCTGCTGGATACTGGCGAACCCGATGAAAACTGAAGAAACAACGGTAAATTCCTCTCCCACTATCCCTGCGTCTTCTGTTGTTCTAGCTAGATTCTTTTATGGTTGGGTCGTGGTTGGCTGTGCCTTTACTGTTCTCTGCGTAGCCTATGGCATTCAATTCACGTTTGGGGTTTTCATGCCTGCCATCTCGCAGGAAACTGGCTGGGATCGTGCCAGTCTGTCTTTGCCGTATTCCCTTTACATTTTCCTGTATAGCGCCTTAGGGGTTGTCACCGGACGGTTGACTGACCGGTGGGGGCCACGGATTGTTATTACTGTTGGCGGTTGTTTGTTGAGTCTAGGCATCCTATTGACGAGTCAAGTTCAAACCCTGTGGCAAATGTACCTTTTTTTTGGTCTCATCGCTGCTTCAGGAATGAGCGCTGCCTATGTACCGTGCAATTCCACCGTTGTGCGTTGGTTTGTTGAAAGACGGGGACTGGCTCTCAGTTTGACTTCCAGCGGTGCGAGTTTCGGAAATTTTCTCTTTCCGCCACTCGCTGCAACATTGATCCATGCATACGGATGGCGGAACTCTTATATTATTCTTGGTGTTCTTGCTCTTCTAACCATCAGTCTCTGCGCAACGTTTATTGCCCGCGACCCAGAAACTCTCGGACTCCAACCTGATGGCCGCCTCGCAGAAGAACCGCTGCCTACTGCAGCCTCAGCTGTTGCTCCTTTTTCCTCAACAGATTGGACACTCGCAACCGCGCAATGCACTCCAGCTTTCTGGCTACTCACGGTGATCTTTACGCTGACCTGGCTAGTTGTCTTTATGCCTCTTGTCCATGTGGTTCCCTTTGCTGTTGACCTAGGCATCTCCCCAGTACGAGCTGCGTTCGGTATTAGCGCAATCGGTCTAGGAGGATTCGCCGGGCGTTTAGTGATTGGAGCAATTTCTGACCGTTGTGGTCGCCTTCCGACACTTGGTTTGTGCTTATCATTGCAAGCGGTCGCGTTTCTTTGTTTCCCGATCAGTAAAGGTGAAATGACTCTTTATTCCACTGCTGCAGTGTTTGGTCTTTCGTACGGTGGCATCACTGCGCTATTTCCTGCTCTGATCGGAGACTTTTTTGGTCGTGCGGCAGTCGGCTCGATTGTAGGATTTATTTTTGCTGTCGCCGGTTCACCAGCAGCATTCGGACCACTGATCGCCGGCTATATCTACACAGCATCGCATAGCTATACGGTTGCATTTCTTCTCAGTGCTGCATTGAACACACTTGCCCTTATCCTCTTGTTTTTTCTGAAGAAACCTCACCAATTCGCCCATAAAAATAAAACATCTTTTTCTTGACTCACTCAAAGAACCACTTAAGATCATGGGATAAGCGGTTCAAATTTCTATAGGAGCCGTGATGAGCTGACTCTCTGGCGAGGTGGAGAGTAGGAAAGGAAATTTTATGTGGTCACGAAAAGGGTATCGGAGAATTCCCTTCGCAGTGCTCGTTAGTGTTGCTTTAGGAACAATGCTTGGCTGTTCTCAGCCATTGTCGACACGAGAGAAAGGCGCTTTAACTGGGGCTGCAATCGGTGCAGGGACGGGAGCGATCTTTGGCGGGGGGAAAGGTGCAGCAATTGGTGGTGCGGCAGGCGCGCTAGGCGGAGCAGTTGTCGGAGATCAAATGCAGCGTCGCGAAAATGAACAATATGAACAACAACGCACCTATGAACAACAACGTGCGTACGAACAACAGCGCATCGAAGAAGAACGGAGACGCCGAGAACGCTACGACTACTAAGTTCAACGACCCAGAACAATGAGATCCAGTTATTATTTCGCCCAGTCTCCCCCGACAACTCTCGTTTATACTTAACAGAGGCACGCGGTTTCCCTCTCCCCCCTGCTTCTTGCCACTGGCTCCTTCGGTGATAAAGCGGGGGGTGCACGATGTCGCGCAAGTTGCAGAATATAACCGAGCACCTGTACAAAACATGACAATATTCAGCAGGACAATTTTTCGACAGATGAGAAAATCGTGAGTTTTCGCGGTTCAATGCTTCCCCATAATCTGGCCTACCCCTTGCTAAAACGCTAGAGCGTGCTGATCGCTCAATCTCTTCAGGGGGTGAACAGATGTTCCCGCACGCGTTATCCTTTGGTGTTCCTACTTTCATACTCGACATGACCGCGGACTTTACTCCGCTGTTTGTCGGCATGGTGATTCTCCTCAGCCTCTGCGTTCTCGCTTTAGCCGTTACCATCGCCGTCCACGATACCCGAGAGGCCCAGCAGAAAGTTGACGTACCACCAGCTGACCCTCATTCATTACCAAGGGCTGCCTAAGAGACCTCGAGAGCGATTGTCTCTATTTGTGACTTGACGGGACAGTCGCTCCTCCCTCATGCACTGCAGAGACACGAAAGCGCCGGACCTTTTGATCGAGCTCGCCAGTAATCGTGAGTACTTTCCCCTCCTGTAGTTGCGCCAACAGTTCGCTCGCGCCATAGAAACGTACCTGTCGCAACAACAGATCTTCTTTCACTGTATCTCCACGACCCGAAGGGTTCAGTTCTTCCACCTTCCCAATTCGCAATATCCAGGGTGTATCCTGGACAAAAACATCCACGAGGATTAGATCTTCCCGCTTTTCAGTCTCTGCGGGCAAGAGTGTCCCCGTTATGCGCAATTGCATTGGTCGATCTGGGTAGACGGACTGCGCATGCGCAACTCTCGTCCATACCAGCGCAATAACAAACAGAGCCGCAACAGCTTTTTTCATACCTTTTCCTTCCTTTCTCCCTATGTCCCATACTCGCGTGGTACCTTGCGTAGTTTCTTGTGACAGTACATACCAATTCCTATTACCAATCCAACCCCATCTATGGGTGGAAGGATATCTACGTTTTCTGCTACAGGAGGAACAACATGCCGCGAGCACATATCAATGGTGTGGGATTGACGTACGATCTTCAAGGAGCGGGAACCCCGCTGGTTCTTATTCACGGTGCACAAGGGGACCGGAGCATGTTTGCACGTCTGGCACCTATCTTTGCCCAGCACTTTCACGTCTTGACCTTTGATCAACGCGGGTCAGGCGAGAGCGAAAAACCAGATATGGCTTACTCTATCGCCATGCTCGCCGATGATACCGCTGCCCTTATGGGTCATGTCGGCTTTGTCTCTGCTCACATCATCGGCGTCTCAATGGGAGGCATGATTGCCCAAGAGTTTGCTTTGCGACATCCACAAAAGATCCGATCCTTGGTGTTAGGCTGTACAACCCCGGGAGGCCCAAATGCGGTGCCGCTTGGTGGTGGACCACTTGCCCGCGCCTACTCTACACAACCAATGTCTGCCGAAGAGCGTGGCCGTGCGCTCGCCGAAGCTTGCTTCACGAAAGGCTATATCGACAACCATCCCGAAATCATTCCAGCAATGATTGAGGCACGGCGACAACGACCGATCGAGCCGACAGCGCTCGGCCACCGCATGAAAGCCGCGCATGCCCATAATACCTATGATCGACTTCCCCACATCGCTGCGCCAACACTCGTGATCGCTGGCAAGGACGACGTATTGATTTCATGGGAAAATTCTCGCATTCTCGCCGAACGGATTCCTGGGGCCAAATGCGTCATCCTTGAACCCGCGGGGCATATTTTTTGGACAGAACAAGCCGAACGATCACAACAAGAGATTCTAACGTTTCTGCAAACCCACTAATCACGTAAGGCACAGCACGCAAGGAAATGAGATCTCTCTTTGCGTATCATGATCACGCATTATCCTCACGAGGAGTATCAATGCCAGACAAGCAAATCACCAAAGACAACCAGGCACGAACCATACGTGGATGGCTGTTCGGTCTGCACGCAACGTCTATCATCAATGTCGGTGGACGAGTGGGGTATTTCGCAGAGTTACGCCGGCGTGGAGGTGCTGCATCGGCTCAAGATCTTGCCGTTGGGACTGGGCTTGATCCGTGGCGCACGGCAGTCTGGTGCCGAGCCGCCTGCGCAGTAGGTATCCTCACTTATGAGGATCAAAGGGGGTTTACTTTCGCGCCATTCATGGATGAACTCCTTGCTGATGGTGCGCCAGATCTGCTGACTGCCCATATTCTCACGACACTTTCACAGGACTATCTCGAGTATCCTGAGATGTTCCGCTCGGGAGCCACCAAACCATTCTCCGCGCACGATAAAGACTTCTTTTCCTTTCAGGGACAAATTTCCGCACTGCGAGCTCCACAAGTCGTGTCTCTCGTAAAACAGTTCCCAGCAATTGCTGCTCGTCTCCAGAATGGGGGAGCTGTCATGGATATCGGTTCAGGAAGCGGCACAGTCCTGGTTGAATTCGCCCGCCAGTTTCCCACGTGCCGCGTAATTGGGGTCGAGCCATTTGGTCACTTTATTGAAACCTCACAAAGAGCGATCCAGAATGCAGGGGTTGCCGACCGGGTACGAATCGAACCCATCGGGGCAGAACAGATAAACTTCAACCAAGACTTCGATCTCATCACTATGGTACAGGTGTTCCATGAAGTCCCGGACAAGGCTAAGTCTGCTATTTTGTGCTGTTGCTATCAGAGTCTCAAACCTGACGGCACGTTGCTATTGATTGACCGCTGCGCACCGGCGAATGGGAACGACCTTCGTGATCGGCGTTTCACGATGAGCATTATTGAGCAATGGTTTGAAGTGACGTGGGGGAATGTTGTGAACTCTCGGCCAGAAATTCTCCAAATGCTGCAAGAAGCGGGCTTCATCGTCACGCATGACAATGCCGATTTAATGCCAACGTACTGGACGTTTGTGGCAGAAAAGAGAGTATGAGTATGTCAAGCACGGGGATTGTCTTGTATCACGGTATCGAGAGTGGCGCTGAGCTCAAAGAGTATGGACATATTGCCGAGGTCAACGGCTTTGACTCACTCTGGGTAACAGAACGCTACTTTCATGAAGAGACCTTCGCATTGCTTGGTTTTCTCGCGGCAGCGACCCAACAGCTCAAGCTTGGCGTTGGCGTCGTGAACCCCTACACTCGTCACCCTGCCCTCTTAGCGATGGCCAGTGCGACCCTTGACCGTATTTCTGGCGGTCGCTTTCTCCTAGGACTGGGGAGAAGCGAGCCTGACGTCATCCAAGATAAAATGGGAATTCCTTACGGCAACTCACGTACAGCATTAGTAGAGACAGTCACGTTGTTGCGTAAACTTTTCGCTGGCGATAGAGTCTCGACAAGCGAGAAGCGTTACAACCTCAACGCGGTCCGTTTAGCAACAACTCCCGTCCAACCTTCATTGCCTATTTATCTTTCCGGGATTGGTCCCAAAGGACTCCGTTTAGTCGGGGAGATTGCCGACGGGGTTATCCTCAATGCTTACGTCCCACCAGCGTACGTACGGTATGCGGTTGACGAGATTCGCGACGCAGCAAAGGCTGTAGGCCGAGATCCACAAGCCATTGCTATTATCTGCATGCTCGTCGTGCGCCTCACCGAAGATCCAGCAAGTATGCGCTCGACCCTCAAACAACGGATCGCTCGATTACTAGATGAACCCCACGTCGGGGAGATTTTGCTGGACAAAGGCGGATTCGATGTTGATCTGCTCACCCCGCTCCGGGCAGCAGTCAAGGCAGAAGGAGAACAAGCCGCAACCCGTTTCATTACCGACGACATGGTCGATGCATTTTATCTCGTCGGCCCCATTGATTACTGCAAAACGCGCATTGAAGAATATCGCCAAGCAGGGGTGCAAGCACCGCTCTTGCTGCCGCGACTTGAAGATTATCGCAGGGTTGCCGAAGCGCTGGGACACTAGCTCCTTGACCAGAAAATATAAGAGACAATTATCATCTGGAAGACTATCCACTCGGTCGATGCAGAACTTCGTTTAGCTGGTCGCCGTCGTTTCGACCATGACACTCCAAGTGCGATACGGGCCAAGCCGGGTCATAAGGCTGGCAGCGACAAGAGAGGCGAAAACAAAAACCGCCAGTCCGAAATCATAAGAACCGGTGGCGTCAAAACCTTTACCCATCAGTAACGGTCCCACCACACCTCCAAGGGTAAAGGCGCCGAACGTGTACCCGTAAATCTCACCAAAGGAGCGAAGGCCAAAGTAGCGGCTCACCAGGTAGGCGATGATATCCCCCTCTGCCCCCATTCCTAAACCGACAAAGAATGCAGCAATAAAAGCGACGACGCCCGAAACACCACTCCATAACAATGCCAAGCCCACCGTGGCTCCACAAAAAAAGCAGATTGCAACCCTGGTGGCGAAGAAGCGATCAAGCAAATAGCCAGCGCCAACTCTGCCCAATAGTAATGCACCACCAAACAGTGAGGTTGCCAGTGCTGCCAATTGTGGAGAAATCCCTCGATCAGTGAGCAATGAGACGAGGTGGATCAGACACCCATGTGCACTCGCCGACATGAGGAAAAATGCGCTGACCAGAATCCAAAATGTACGGGTTTGCCAGGCCTCGGTTGCTGTGAGTCCGGGCTGTGCCCCTATGTCTTTTCGCCCACTTACAGGCCACTTACCGTCAGGTTCCAGCCCTACCATTCCTGGCGTTTCTTTGAGGAAAAGACCGACAACTGGAATTGTCACAACCATCACCATCAGACCGATCAATACATAAGCACTGCGCCAGCCATACGACGTAATCAGAATCTGAGCCAATGACGGCATCACAAACGTTCCCAAACCGAGACCAACCATCGCGACTCCTAAGGCAAGGCCGCGTCGTCGATCAAACCAATGCGACAGTACGTTGGAGTACGGAATCGGTGCGGTCCCACCCCCAACGAGCCCCAAGACGATATAGATCGCGTACAAATGCCACAGATTGGCTGACAGTAACGAGAGAGACATAAGACTCAAGCTAAAGAGGAGAATTGCTGGCAGGATCACTCTGCGCGCGCCAAACCGATCAACGCAACGGCCCACAACCGGAAAGGCAAAGCTCATGACGAGGAGTGACAGTGAAAATGCTTGAGAGATCTCGCCGCGACTCCAGCCGAACTCTTGGTTCAACAGTTTGAGGAAGACACCAAATGTAAAGGTAACGATCGGTCCATAGCCCATGAACAGGCCGATTGCCGCAATGAAAACAATCCACCAGCCATAGAGAAACGGTCCATCAGGATGCTCTTCCTGTGTCATAGCTATGAAATGCTTTCTTCAGAGTACGAAGGACACTTTGACAGCGCCCGACGACTTCTTCCTTGCCGCTTCAGTGAGGGCAGTGCGGTACTGTTCAAGTGGATATTTCCGTGGTCGCACGGGGGTGAGGTTCGCCCGGCGATGAGCCACAAGATCTATCGCCCGCGTAAAGGTGTCGGCGCGTTTGCCTTTGAAGATGTCCGTGCCGTAGGTGAGACTTCCAGTAACACTGATTTCCTTGAGCCAGATCGGTGTCCAGTCAACGCCTTGCGGTAATGCGGCAAGACCCAAAATGACGACGGTTCCCTTTCCTCGCGCCATGCGCAGAGATTGGTTAATACTAGTCGTATTGGTCACCGTGTCATAGACAAGCCGCACTCCGCCCGCGAGCAGGGCACCACCACCAGAAAGTTTGTGCACCTTACTCTGCGTCAATGCACCGACCCGATCCATCACCGCATCTTTTTGTGCATCGATAATATAATCAGCCCCCAGTGCTTGAGCGAGTTTTGCTTGAAAGGGATACTTGGCAACACAGACGACGCGACAGCTCGGTTCCACTGCCTTGAGAGCAGCAACATTCATCAGGCCAATCGTCCCCGCGCCGATAACAACTACCAGCTCCTTACGCTGCGGAGGATTATGCAACACGGCCCGCAGGCAAACAGCAAACGGCTCTAGTAGAGAAGCTTCATCATCATCAATCTTATCAGGTAGAGGAAACAGGCGGTTACGGGCTGCAACGAAAAACTCGCCCCATCCGCCACCTGTGGTGCGACAGGTTCCGATCAAAATTCCTGGCTTCAGGCAACCATCGGCCAGGCGCTCACAGATATTCGGATTCCCGGCCCGGCACTGCGAGCACGGAGCCTTAAAACCTCGCTCTTTACACCCGAGAGACGGATCGATAGAGACCCGTTGCCCCACCGCCAGGTCCCGCACTTTCTTGCCAACGGCTTCGACAACGCCGAAGAGTTCATGCCCAGGGATAATTGGCAGTTGAAAATAAGGCTCTGCCGCAGGCATCGGTTTCCCTTGGAGAAACCCCAAGTCACTGCCACAAATACCGGCAATCTTGCTCTTGATCACAACCCAATTTTCATTAGGTAAGTCTGGGATAGGAACGTCAGTGAGATGAAGATTGGCAAGACCAGGCAGGTGATCGGGAACAAACTCTCCAGGTTGCTTTTTGTCAGAAAAGAGAATTGCTTTCATACTATCGTTCTCGTCAGTCTCGTTACAGGGAACTTGTGGAAGTGAGCAGTTGGATAATGTCTGGTGTTCTCCGCACGCGGCCAAAGGCTAGGCTAAACGCCTGTAGCGCTGCCCGATGCAACGTTTCACTAAACGCCGTGCAGGCGTCTTCGACAACAATCACCTGAAACCCACGATCGGCCGCGTCGCGTGCGGTGGTTTCAACACAGACGTCAGTGGTAACGCCACTCACAATTAAAGACTCTATTCCCATGTTCCGCAGGGTTTGGTCCAACATAGTCGAATTCAACGTGCCACTAGAGGTTTTGTTCACTACAAGTTCGTCAGGCAGCGGAGCCAGGCTATCGTCGATCTGCCAGGCAGGATCGTTCACTCGTGGGAACATCCGTTGGCCGATGACATGTTCACTCAAGCGATCGAGGTCCTTCCACATTTGATTGAGATCTTGGCCATCAGAGCGACACGTCCCAATCGCCGTGTAGATAATCGGGAGCTGGTGCGCACGAAAACAATTCTGTAAACGGTTGATATTGGGAATAACTGTAGCGTGGACACGTTCACAGTAAGGACCAGTCACTCCGGGCGCAAGCTGCTCAAAAGTCTGCATCAGCGAGTACTGCGGGCGGACAAAGTAGCGTTGCATATCGATGATCAACAATGCGGTTTTGCTGACCTCCAGCGTAATCGGCACCTGATCTTTCTGACGAATAATTTCGAGGATTTTGTCATGATCGGTCATCGTCATCTCCCTCCGATGAGACCCATGGTTCCCTGCTATTAGACTAACCGGCGCCATGGTGCAAGCAAGATGAAAAACAAGACAAACAAGAGGCCCTGACAAGCTGCCTTCCCCTATGAACAAAATCCCAGTATGAACACGGAAAGAATTTACCTATATGAGTATATAAGGAGGAGAGCGTGAAACTCGTTACGTTTACCCAAGCTGGTTCAACACGTATCGGTGTTTTGGATAACGATACGGTTATCGATTTATCAGTAGCGGCACCGAATCTTCCCAGAGAAATGTGCGCATTCTTGGCGGCGGGCGCAGATGCGCTAGCCATAGCAAAAGCTGCGACCAGCAATGTCTCGGCCCGCATTGCCGAGAGCACAGTCACGCTGGAGGCACCGATCTTACGTCCACCAAAAATTCTTGCCGTCGGACTCAACTATAAAGACCACATCGCGGAAACGGGGAGAGAAACTCCCAAGGTCCCGATGATTTTCAATAAGCAATCCACCTCGGTGAACAGCCCAACCGGGCCAATCCACATACCGCGTGCATCAAACCAGGTCGATTATGAGGGGGAGCTGGCGGTCGTTATTGGTCGCTACTGCCGCCATGTGCCTAAGAACCGAGCCCGTGACGTGATCGTTGGTTACACTATTGCCAACGATGTCAGCGTGCGGGATTGGCAGATTCGCGTTCCAACTTTCACAATGGGGAAATCGTGGGATACGCACTGTCCGCTAGGCCCCTATATTGTTACTGCTGACGAAGTCGGCGATCCACACGCTCTTGAGCTGCAGACCTGGGTTAATGGCGAACTACGGCAACAGTCCAACACCAGCCAGCTCCTGTTCAACTGTTTTGACCTCGTGGAACATTTGTCGACTGCGTTCACACTGGAACCTGGGGATATTATTTCAACAGGGACACCTGGGGGTGTTGGATTCGCCATGAAGCCACCCAAATTTTTGCAGCCCGGCGATGTCGTCAAAATTGCCATCAGCAAGTTGGGTGAGTTAGAGAATCCGGTAATTGCCGAGCCCGAAGGAACCGTTCGGATCTAACGAGGGACAGTGTATGCGAAACATGACGGAAAGCGAAATTACCGCCGAAGTATTGAAACGGTACGAGGGAACCACAAATCCGCGAATCAAGCAGCTCATGACAAACCTGATCTCTCATCTGCATGCCTTTGTGCGGGAAGTCGAATTAACCGAGGACGAATGGTTTGCTGCCATTCAATTCCTCACTGACACTGGGAAGATGTGCTCGGACACTCGACAAGAGTACATCCTGTTATCCGATACGCTCGGGGTATCGATGTTAGTTGATTTGATCAATCATCGGAAACCCGAGGGCGCGACAGAATCAACGGTGTTCGGTCCCTTCTACATGGCTGGAGCGCCTGAGATGGAATACGGAGGCAATATCGCTCAGCAAGATAAAGGTCCAGCCTGCTTCATCTCTGGTCGTGTGACCTCGCTGAAAGGAACACCAATCAAAGGGGCGGTGCTTGACGTGTGGCAAACCTCGACGAATGGTTTCTACAGTTCGCAGGATTCGAACCAGCCAAAGTTTAATATGCGAGGGAAGTTTCGCACGGATGCGCAAGGACGCTACTTGATTCAGACCGCACGATCTGTGAGTTATCCGATTCCAGTCGACGGGCCCGTTGGCAAAACGCTACAGCTTACTGCTCGGCATCCGAACCGGCCTGCACATGTACATTTCATCGTGTCGGCTGACGGTTTCGAGCCGGTAACGACTCACCTGTTCGATGATGCAGATCCGTACATTGATTCAGATGCCGTCTTTGGCGTGAAGAGTTCGCTCCTGTGCCAATTTGTTCGTCACGACTCGCAAGAAGAAGCTGTGCAACGAAACGTGTCTGCTCCCTTTTATACGGTCGAGTATGATTTCGCATTGGTACCACGGTAAGCGTCCAGTAGCGAGCTTTCAGCAAGGTTTTTGTCATCGTGACAGAACCTTGCTAAGGTTGGGGTGGTGTGAGGGAAGGAGTGTATGAAATGGCGCAATTAACACCAACAGAATTCGATGATCTTATTGTCAAGCTAGTCGACTATCTTGGACTTGACCAATTCCATGCCAAACTGCTGAAAGCAAATGCGCTCGTCTCACGAAAACGCCCGGCGAATGCGCGGATGCTGTCTACTCAGCTCTATCAGTTAAGTGCAGGCTTACGCCGTGAACATCCAGCACGCTACGCGGTCGAAGTGCTGTGGCAGGACATGTTGTCGAAGAGTGTTGACGAAGAACAGAATAAAACGGTCGAGGCTCTCATTGAGAAGGTAAACACCTCACTCACCCCGAAGTTTGAAATCATTCCAGAGAAAACTGACGATCTGTTGACCGCACTAGGGGATTATCATTATACCCTCGCGCAACTGACCAATAGTGACGTGGCGTATATGGAAATGTTACTGCGGGCAACCTCTGATGTTGCGCGGTTCCTACGCGAACGAAGGACAGATATTATCAACATTGGGGTGAAACGCGCGAGCGAGCAACCAATAGCTACAGAGAAATCGCAGCCACCGGCGTCACTCTCAGAGGCAGAAACACAAGAGCGCACCGAATAACAGAATCTTTTTCAATCACCACGGTTGACATTGTCCGGGGTGTAATGGGTCTTCCTGCAACGTACGAATAATCCACTTGCCGGAGGGTTGTTGTCTGACCTCGGCAACACAAAAGGCCGGTCCGTAGCTTGTGATTTGGCCCTTGTGGTCGATCAAGGTCGCACTTTGCACGAAAGGTACGATAACGCGTTCCCCATTCTCCCCAGTTTCGACTCGTTGTTCATTGGGACCAACAAGCAAAGCGAGGCGCCGACTCGCAACGAAAAGCGTACGAAGAGAGTCACGCCACTGCTGATCGAGTTGCCAAATCTGACCGAGCCGGTTCAGGTCTCGTGCCTCATAAGCTGCTTTGTAGGAGTCAAAAAGAGAGGACAGAATAGCAGCAAAAGTCTGGTCACGAAGAACTCCGCGTGTATCGATCTTCGTCCGACGCTGTCCCGGGGTACCACTAAAGACTGGAGAAAACCGTTGCTCCCGCTCTAATTTTTTTCCACCGTCTTTTTGTGTTTCTTCTTTGGCAGGTGCTTCCGCTTCCTGACGAGCCTGTGGTGGAGAAGCACTGAGGGCAGGGACAGGAACACTCTCTTCTGCCGCGCCAAGGTCGTTACGCGAAGTAGACTGTTTCGCCAGAGAAGTAGGAGCCCACGCCTCATTTGCTCGTTCCTCAACCGATTGTACCGTTTTTTCCGGAGAGATGGGTTCTTGGACGAGGGAAGACGCAGACTCGCGAGTCTTAACTTCATCAGCCAATTGCCTTTTCAGATCCGAAGGGGCAGGAACTGACGTAGAAACCGGCGCCTCCATGTTGTCAACAGACGAAGAATAATACGAACGAATCAACGGGACAGACAACAAAAAAACAAGGCTGTAGGCAAAGGCAGGGTGAAGTACTAGCACACGAAGCACTTCTCCTACGCGATCGATAATGGCTCGCATCGTCCGCTGTTCCCTCTTGTCAGAGGCATGGGCTGCCCATCGCCGTACGAGCGAGAAATCAAAAGAACCAAGCAGATTCACTTCCTCACGACAAGGGGCACAGGTACGCAAGTGTTGCTCGACGAGTTGGCGAGTGTCTAAGGCTAAACGATTGGGCCGCGTACGAAAGTGCGTGAGGGTCTCGACTGAGGGGTGAGGAGACATTGACGTGTTACTGCCCATCGCACGCAACGATTGTTCCAGTTGCGTCCATTTATACACCTCTGCCCGACACGAGGCACAAGTCGGATAATGTCGGCGAAAGGCCTCCCAGGTTGGCAGTCCCGGATCGGTCAGAAAAGCCGCGACATCGATCTCATCTATTCTGTGACAGTCTTCTCGCATGGAATGCCTACTCGTCACATCTCATACAACTTATATTCCCCTGTACAGCAAAAGACCGTTCCCCTCGTAGACAATGGATCACTCCTCGCTTAAGAGCTGTTCCCGTAATTTCCCCAGTGCCAAACGAAGGTACCGTTTGAGGCTACCTAACGGGATCGTCGTCATTGCCGCTGCCTCTTCATATGTCTTCCCTTCAATATACACAGCGTGTATCACCTTTTGCTGTGCCTCAGGGAGACCTTGGATAGCAGTTCGCACCGACAAAGGAGTTGAATAATCAACCCACTCTCCCTCCTCTGATGCCGAGACTCCTTCTCCGTCAAGACGTTTATGCCGCTGTAAGAAATCGAAAAATTCATTACGCGTGATCGTCCGTGCATAGGACACAAACGCTTTCGCTTCGCGGAACTGTCCCTGACGAAAACTCTTCACCAATTGCATGAGTACGACTTGCCGTAGATCCTCCCAGTCCTGGCGATGGTCCCAAGCCCGCAAAGTCGTCAGGAATCCCGAAAGCAGACGATTGACCTTGGCAAACGCCAATTGCTGCACCTCAGGGGTACCGTGCAAGAGATTCTCCATGATCACACTCCAGTCTTCGTAGGAGTGAGGACTCGTTTCATCGGCTGCCACGCGGTTACCACGCTTGCTGAGGACCTTGATCTCAGAGATAACGATTTCCGCTTCCTCCGACAAGCAGTGATCCGATTTTTCGCGCAACTGGGTCTTTCTTCATAGAGGCACACGAAAGAACGATACTTATGCGCAACGATGCACGAGTCTGGCAATGTGGTGTTCTAGCGGGAGTCTTAATTTTCGGCATGTCATCTCTCGACTTCCCTCTCTCTCTCGTCATTATTACCAGTACCCTCCTTGCTGGCGTGTTGGGAGAATATACCCTGAGTACTATTATCCCTGTGGGCCGAGGACCGCGCCCACTTAGCGCTACAATCAGTGCGATTAGTGTTCTCTTATTATTTCGGAGCACTGCGGTCTGGGCCTATCCGGCTGTGACTCTCCTGGCAGTCGCCAGTAAGTATTGCGTCCGGATTCGCGGACGACATTGGCTCAACCCTACCAACTTCGCCATTTTGCTTGGTACCCAGCTGCTTCCGGGTTGGTTATCTTCTGGGCAATGGGGTCACTTGACGTTGCTCCCCCTTGTCCTCGGAGGACTCGGCATTCTTGTTCTCGTGCGTGCAGGACGACTTGACAGCGCCGGCACCTTTTTTGTGGTCCACACAACATTAGAGTGGGTTCGTGTCCTCTATTATGGCTATCCGTATCCCAGTGATGTTGTCATTCATCGCCTGAACAATGGTGCGCTGTGGTTGTTCATGTTGTACATGCTCACTGATCCACAGACGACACCGCGTGCACGCTGGGGCCGTATTTTCCATGCCAGCTTTGTAGCCCTACTCGCCTTTTATCTCTCTGAATGGTGGTACTGGAAAGACACGTTTCTGTGGGCACTGTTATTTGTCTCCCCGCTCGTCCCACTCACCGATTGGCTTCATACAATGTCACAAAACTTGACAGACCATTCACAGCCACTTGCCCAACATTACTCAGCCAAGGAGGTTTCTCATATGTACAAACAACTAGGCCGCATTTCTCTAATTTTCTTGAATTTGCTCTTATTGTCACCAAATCTGGGACACTGTTTCTGTGGCTTTTACGTCGCTCGCGCCGATGCCAAACTGTATAATTCGTCCTCACAGGTTGTCGTTGTCCGCGATGAAGACAAAACCGTGCTAACGATGGTCAATAACTTTAAAGGGAACCTCAAAGAATTTGCAATGGTTATCCCCGTCCCGACCGTGCTGGAAAAAGAGCTCGTCCGAGTTATTGATCCTCAGGTCATAACGCATCTTGACGCGTATTCTGCTCCACGACTAGTGGAGTATTTTGACCCTGACCCATGCGAGAGGCGAGAATTAGAAATGAAAGATGCTCTTTCAATGCGCCAGTCTACCGTGCCCACAGCAGCAAAATCACAACGACCTGACGAAGCTCTTGGGGTAAGAGTCGAAGCTGCGTACACCGTTGGCGAGTACGATATTGTGATCCTCTCTGCCACTGAGTCGCAGGGATTGGAAACATGGCTGAAACAAAACCAATATCATATCCCCACCGGCGCATCACAGGCGCTCGCCCCGTACATTCGCAGCGACATGAAATTCTTTGTGGCCAAAGTAAACCTTAAGGAACAAGCGCGTTCCGGCTTCACTAGCTTACGGCCACTGCAGTTCGCCTTCGCATCTCCGCGTTTCACGCTGCCGATCCGGTTAGGCATGATCAACGCGGACGGGCCGCAAGATCTGCTCGTCTACTTTTTGACCAAGCAGTATCGCGTCGAGGTCACAAACTACCGCAATCCAAAACTCCCCAGTAACCAAGAGGTTCCTCCCTACATTAAGCAGGAGTTCCCAAAGTTCTATACTGACCTTTTTCAAACCGCGATGGCGAAGGAGAATCATCGCGCGGTGTTTACTGAGTACGCATGGAATATGGGTTGGTGCGACCCATGCGCAGCAGAACCCCTGTCACGTCAGGAATTGGAACGCTTAGGAGTGTGGTGGCTTGAAGGTGCGCAAGCACAACCAAGTCAGAGCTTCTGGCCACAACCAACCGGCGATCCTATGCACGTCTACGTGACACGGTTGCATGTGCGATATGAGGCTGCCACTTTCCCCGAGGATTTAATCTTCAAAATTACGCAAGATAGTTCCAACTTTCAGGGCCGTTACATTATCCGCCATCCCTGGACCGGACAAGTCAGTTGTTCCGCTGGCCGAGAGTACCTGAAACAGCTCGCTCAACGGCAAGAGACAGAAGCACGGACGCTGGCCTCACTCACAGGGTGGGATTTGCAACAGATTAGTGAGCAGGTCCCAAAAATTGCTACGGTAGCAGAGCCGGAGTGGACAGATCGGATTAAAGCTCTGTTCACGAAGTAGAAGCTGATCGGGCAGCGAGGCCTTTTTTCAACGCACGAATGGTTGAGACAAAGGTCTCGCGCAACGCGCTTTTCTGCATCGCAAGCGGAATCGGCAGTTGCGCTTTGTCTTTTGACGTACCAGTATAGGTAATCAGGGTTTTAGTTCCATCCGGAGATGGAGTCAGTCGATATTCACCAGTCAGATCGGAAAACTGATTCTCAATAGTCTTAATGGCAATACGCTGCTCCTCTGGAAAGAAGGTAAATTCAAGCGTCAACCGTTGCGGTTGACCCAGAACCACCATTTCAAGTTCCACAACTTTGCGATTTCCGTTTTGCTGCAGCAGCTTTGCGAAGCGAACAGAATCACTAAATTCTTGCGATCGTTCGGGTTCTGTAAATGCCTGAAAGACTGTCGATGGAGGAGCATTGATCCGTGAAGAGAAAGCAATCTCCATCACATCGGCAGTCTTCTCTAGTTTCTCGCTCAGGATATCAGCGACCGGCCCTTCCCACTGAAGAGCAGCTGAGCGCAAGCGCCAGTACCATCCCCCCGAGATAGCAATACCAACCAAGAGAAGAGCGAGAACGCTCCATAACGCTTTTTTCACTGGCGATTGTAACTGTAGCTGTCGCGCGGTTCTTGCACCGGGCCACTAAAATATATTTGTTGCTGACCGCGGAGATGGTCTGGGTTCAATACATAATTCCCTCCCAACGAAGGCACCCACACCTTTTCAGCAGCCACATAGTTCCCACCTGTTAACAAATAGGCGAATCCGCCGGTTATCCCACCTAACGCCGCATAGGCAAGCTTTGTCGGCACGTAGATAACATTGGCGAGTACCGCTGCGGTTCCCATTCCCGCATCTTCAGCAAAGTCTGCATGAACAACCGTTGGTACGCACAAGGTTACGGCTAGCAGTCCACCACAAATGTTTCGAACGATCCTCATACCCATGGCTTCAACCTCCTCTTCTCAGCCTTCCGTCTTTACCACACAGCCGGGGGGTAATAATTGCAGAAGATGAGCAAATGCACGCTCAACATAAGTTTTGTCTTTTGATTCGAGCGTCAGTTTTACTCGATACTCACTATTGCCAATTTTGGGATACGATCCCAAAAGCAGAGCTGGATAAACCAGTAATGTTTCATTCAAGTGTCCGGCAATGGCACTCTCTAGCTCGTTCGTATAGATCACTTTCAGATAATACGGATCAACCAGAAAACGCTCCTTTAGCGCCAGGAACTTCTGCTGTAGAATTTCTGGAATACCCGGTAAGATATAAATATTCTCTAATTTAATGGTCGGAAAGCGCACTTGATCACTCGCTAACAGTTCCGCTCCCTCTGGGATCTCGGCCATTTTCAAATGCGCAGAATTAGGGGCCTTGCCGTTTAGATACTCGCGAATTTTGCTCTCAAGCTCAGGATGGATCACAACCCGTCGCCCAAGTCCTCTCGCTATTCCTTCAATGGTAATGTCGTCATGCGTGGGACCAACCCCGCCAGACGTAAAAACCAAATCAAATTGGTTATGGAAATCACGAGCGGTCTCGGCAATGATGTCCAGATCGTCAGGAATTACGATAATACGCTTAAGAGTCACCCCAAGCTGACGTAATTCGCGTGCAAGAAAAGCCGAGTTTGAATCAACGGTTTTTCCCGAGAGAATTTCATTTCCAATGACAATGATTCCGGCTTCCAACTCACCCATAGGGGCACTATAGACTGCTTTCAAGCAGAAAGGCAAGATTTCTTGACACGCACGCAGGGCGGCTATTCGCTGACAAACCCGACATCGAGGTTTTTGACGTCCTTAATTTCCCGAAGCAGAAAATCCTTCAATTTTTTTTTCAAACGGCTTTCTAACTGTCGTACGCGTTCTCGACTAATCCCATACTGGTCGCCAATTTCCTGTAAGGTTACAGGTTCCTCAGCAAGCAGGCGAGTTCGAAAGATGACTTCCTCTTTTCCTTTCAGCGTACGGGCGAATT
>JBFWXH010000095.1:0-31155 GCA_050187625.1 Binatia bacterium | reverse complement strand
TCGGTGTGGCGTTCCAGTCTTCCTCACTCATGCCCAGTGGTGGCGAAATGTTTGCCATGCTGGGCTCGCTGCCTATCACTAATCCGCAGCCGCCACAACCTCTTGCACCCCCTCTGTGCGGTTACGAAATCGGAGGTCCCTTCTCCTTAGCAGCTGGGGGCGTGCCTGAAAAGATGTTGACAGATCTCTATTCTTCAGCGCACGGGCGGAGTAAAAAGACCATTATGCAGCGCAAACTCACCGCGATTCTGAGTGCCGACGTGCAAGGCTACAGCCGCCTGATGGGGGACGATGAAGAGGCGACAATCCGCACGCTGACCGCCTATCGCGAGGTGATCCGGCACCGATCCAGCAGCATCGTGGCCGGGTGGTCGATGCGCCCGGCGATAATCTGCTGGCCGAGTTCGCCAGTGCTGTCGATGCCGTGCAGGGCACGGTGGCGATTCAGCACGAATTGAAGACCCGCAATGCGGTGTTACCTGTTCATCGTCAGATGCACTATCGCATCGGGATTAACGTGGGCGATGTCGGTGTCGAGGGCGAGCGCATCTACGGTGATGGGGTGAATATTGCCGCGCGGTTGGAGAGTTTGGCTGACGGTGGGGGCATTTGCATCTCGGGCAATGTGCATGAGCAAGTCGAGAATAAGCTCAATGTGGCATTCTCCTATCAGGGTGAGCAGACCGTCAAGAATATCGCCAAGCCGGTGCGGGTGTATAAGGTCGAGCTGGACGCTGAGGCAGCGACTCCGACACTAGGCCGAGAGCCGCCTGCAGAGCTGCCCTTACCCGACAAGCCCTCGATCGCGGTTCTACCGTTTACCAACCTGAACAATGATCCCGAGCAAGAGTATTTCAGTGACGGGATGACGGATGACATTATCACGGACCTGTCGAAGATCTCGGGACTATTTGTCATCGCCCGGAACTCGACCTTCACGTACAAGGGGCGAGCAGTCACAATCTCCAAAGTAGGCCGAGAACTCGGCGTACGCCACATTTTGGAGGGCAGTGTCCGCAAGGCAGGTAATCGTATCCGGATTAACGTCCAGTTGATCGACGCGCCGACGGGTAGGCATGTGTGGGCCGAGCGCTATGACCGCGAACTGGAAGATATCTTTGCGCTCCAGGATGAAGTGACGCAGAAGATAGTGGCCGTATTGCAGGTCAAACTCACAGCAGGAGAGCAAGAGCGGCGTGGCCGCCCCCTCACAGACAATGTAGTGGCGTACGATTACTACTTGCGCGGCGTTGAGTATTATTACCGACGAACACAAGGGGCGAATGCGCAGGCGCGGGAACTGTTTGAACAAGCGATTGACCTAGACGCGAGGTTTGCGGCTGCCTACGCGCTTCTAGGTCGTACCTACCTTACCGAGTGGGCCGTGGGCTGGAGTAACAATCCCCAATCCGTAGAACGCGCGGCGGAGCTCGTGCACCAAGCCGTCAGCTTAGATGACGCTTCGCCGATGGCTCACCTCGCCTTAGGCCTTGTCTATGTCTGGCAAAAGCAACATGATCGCGCCATAGCGGAAGCGAGAAAAGCTATTGCCCTTAATCCCAGCGATGCGGAGGGCTATGCCGTTCTGAGCGACATTCTCAACTATGCCGGACGGCCGGCAGAGGTCCGGGACTTGATAGAACAAGCGATACGGCTCGACCCGCATTATCCTGCCGAGTACTTGTCTAATATGGGGCGCGCGTACTTCTTGCTGGGGCAGCATGAGGAGGCCATCACTATTCTGCGGCGCGTGGTCATCCGCAACCCCGATTATGGACCGGCCCATGTACGGCTGGCGATTCTGTATAGTGAGTTGGGACGACAGGCAGAAGCGCAGGCGGAGATCGCGGAAGTATTGAGAATTTATCCCCGGCTTTCATTGGCGCATTATCGACGCGCCCCCTACAAAGACCCTGCAGTCATGGAACGCTATATGAATGGCCTACGCAAAGCCGGACTGAAGTGAGCTAAACTTTTCCAGTGGTTACCGCACGTGGACCTGAGTAAGTTCAGTAGGGTGCGCTTGCGCACCAATCCCTGGTGCATACACGCATCCTACACAATACGGGTCGCTCGTATTATCGATTGTGTTCGTCAAATTTCATTGGCGTTAGGAAGTTGCTTGGGTAGGCTCCATCTGCCGAGCGTGCGGAATTTCGTTGGGCATCGAGGGACGCACTTGGGAAGCGAGCACTGAGGTGACAGCGAGGGTTTCTCCATCCAGCGCGACAAACTCTACCTCGTACCCTTCACCACCACGATGGATTAAGACCACCGTTCCAATGTCCCCGGCTTTCAGTCCGTGTTCCGGTAAGTCTTCCGTCAAAATCACCCGATCGAGTTCAGCAATCATCTTACTCTCCCTTTAGCGGATAGGCGGTCACAAACCGCGGGATGGTCTCGCCGGTATCAATAAACCATACCGCACGAATCTGCGGTGTTCTTCCAGTAGGGGTCTGAAGAGCACCATGAATAACATAGCGCGTTCCGAATGGTGAAGTCTCGATTTTCGTTATCTCGTGTTGTACTGCGTGCCGCCGTAACGCGTGGACCAGCACTTCCCAGTTGTTGGCCGTAAAGCCGAAATGGGTAAAGAAGGTTGCTTTGTCTCGACCTGCATCGTGCGTATCCGACAAAAGATAGTTGACAATCTTCTTCCGGGGAATAAGCGCCTGAGCGATGTTCGGCAGTTTCTTTAGTGATTCCTCACTCACATGCACTGGCCTCTATATATCCTCCATAGCAGATGCCCATGGCAGCGGCGATCGGTTCTGCCTTTTTTTCGGCGCGCGGGCGGAGTAAAAAGACCATTATGCAGCGCAAACTCACCGCGATTCTGAGTGCCGACGTGTAAGGCTACAGCCGCCTGATGGGGGACGATGAAGAGGCGACAATCCGCACGCTGACCGCCTATCGCGAGGTGATCCGGCACCGATCCAGCAGCATCGTGGCCGGGTGGTCGATGCGCCCGGCGATAATCTGCTGGCCGAGTTCGCCAGTGCTGTCGATGCCGTGCAGGGCACGGTGGCGATTCAGCACGAATTGAAGACCCGCAATGCGGTGTTACCTGTTCATCGTCAGATGCACTATCGCATCGGGATTAACGTGGGCGATGTCGGTGTCGAGGGCGAGCGCATCTACGGTGATGGGGTGAATATTGCCGCGCGGTTGGAGAGTTTGGCTGACGGTGGGGGCATTTGCATCTCGGGCAATGTGCATGAGCAAGTCGAGAATAAGCTCAATGTGGCATTCTCCTATCAGGGTGAGCAGACCGTCAAGAATATCGCCAAGCCGGTGCGGGTCTACCGACTGATGCTAGAGGTCCCCTCTCCCTCGATGGGCAGGGCCGGCGCATTAAGTCAGTCCGGTCGACAGCACTTGGACCAAGTAGCCATTGTCCCATCCGGCGCGCAGGCGGCGGATGGGGAGGCCGACGGTTTCCCCGGGTTGCCGTTTGAGGAGTTGGAGGGCCATGCGCCGCACCATCGCTACATTCTCTGCCGCCCGCAGGTCGCGAATGCGGCAGTGGTCTTCCCGGAAACTCACATCCAAAGACCGAGCTTGCCCATCTACCGCGATCACTTCTCCGCGTAAGGCGTGCGCCAGGACGTCGACCCACGCCTGAAAACAGGCGGCAACCGCCTTCGGGTCCACCGTTGCCATCCCCCACCGCAACGTGTCCGCGCTCGGCACGCCTTTGGGGAATGCGAAAAAACGACTTAACCAGCCCTGCTTGGCCCGCGCAAACGCGGCCATCGCATCCCAGCCCTCCGCCCCACAGAGTTGGGCCGCCAAGACAATGAACAGCATACTGAGCAGCGGATGCTGCGGCAGCCGTTGTCGTGGATCGGGCAGGGGCGCGAAGTGCTGTGCAAACAATACGGCCTGCGCCTCTCCCGGTGTTGTTTCCATCCCGCCACTTTGCCTTAACTCCCTGGATTTCCACAATCCCTAATGCGCCGGCCCTGCCTGCCAGGGGAGAGAGGACCTGACACCGTAGCGCACGGTTTAACCGCTCCATATCTTGCTGTAGCCTTCCTATAGTGACAATCATTTATTATGTGGACAACGAAGAGGACAAAACAATGATGCGTATCGGAATGATGATCGGCGAAGGCGCAGGTGAAACCCCAACGTTGGATGAAATCGTTGCGCGGGCGCAACGGATCGAAGCCGCGGGTCTCTCGTCTGGCTGGATGGCCAATATCTTTGCCTATGATGCTATTAACACCCTGGGGATCGTCGGACGTGAAACCAAACGGATCGAGTTGGGAACCGCCGTCGTGCCAACCTATCCGCGACATCCATATGCCATGGCTCAGCAAGCACTCACGACTCAGGTCGCCAGTGGCGGACGCTTCACGCTCGGCATCGGTTTGTCTCATCAAGTCGTCATTGAGAAGATGCTGGGGCTTTCGTACGCTCGCCGTATCTCTCACATGAAGGAATATCTCGCAGTACTGAAGCCACTCTTGCATGGGGAACCAATCAAGTATCGTGGAGAAGAGTATCGCGTGAACCTCGAATTGAAACCACCCGGCGCAACCCCAGTGCCAATTATTATGGCCGCACTCGGTCCGCAAATGCTGGCTCTGTGTGGCCGCGAAACGACCGGGACGTTAACCTGGATGGCTGGGCATAAAGCCCTCAAGGAACACGTCGTGCCACGGATCACGACTGCCGCACGAGGAGCAGGCAGGCCTGCACCACGAGTGATCGCTGGGATGCCGATTGCTATTGCCAATGACACGACCAAAGCCTGCGACGTCGCAGCCAAAGTCTTCGCCATCTACCGTGATCTTCCTGCCTATCGCACTATGCTTGATCGCGAGGGCGCGGCGGAACCAGTTGATGTTGCACTCGTCGGCGATGTCGCCACGGTCAAAGAAGAAATTCAACGTCTCGAAGATATTGGCGTGACCGACCTTTGTGCGTTTGTTTTTCACGCCGAGCCGGGTGCGTTCGAGCGGACGATTGATTTTCTCGCGTCGCTCGTCTGAGTCGAGGAGAAGAGAGCCTATGAGTACACCACACGAAAACCACCATACCCATACACCACACACGAACGACGCCAACGTGGGAAATCAGTTCGCCAAGGATTTAGTCTGTGGCATGAAGGTCAACCCTGCCACTGCCAAACACAGCTACGACTACGACGGAACACAGTATTTCTTCTGCGGTTCCCGCTGTCTGGAGAAGTTTCGTGCAGAGCCGGATAAGTATCTGTCACAAACAGATACAGATACTCATACCCATCGTCCAACGGCCCACCCCACACAAGAAGGACAACAGTATACCTGCCCGATGCATCCCGAGGTGATCAGCGACAAGCCGGACGCCTGTCCGCTCTGTGGCATGGCGCTTGAGCCGATGATAGTCACGAGCGAGGAGGAAGTCAGTCCAGAGTTAGTCGATATGACCCATCGGTTCTGGGTTTGCGTGGCGTTGACTCTACCGGTGTTCCTCGTGGCAATGTCAGAGATGATCCCTGGCCAGCCCATCCAGCACCTCCTCTCTGGCCGTCTCCTCACGTGGCTGCAATTTGTCCTGGCAACTCCGGTGGTCCTGTGGGGTGGACTGCCATTTTTTCAACGTGGCTGGGCTTCAATCGTCAATCGTCATCTCAACATGTTTACGCTGATCGCCATCGGCACTGGGACTGCCTATGTCTATAGTGTCGTGGCGACGTTTTTCCCCGACTTCTTCCCCGCTTCCTTTCGCACCCATGGCGGTCAGGTCGCGGTCTATTTTGAGGCTGCTGCGGTGATTACGACGCTGGTGCTGCTCGGCCAAGTCCTTGAACTGCGCGCCCGCAGTCAGACCAGCGGTGCGATTAAAGCCTTGCTCGGCCTTGCACCGAAATCTGCCCGGGTGGTGCGAGACGACGGAACAGAAGAAGATATTCCGTTAGATAGTGTTCAACCAGGACACCGGCTCAGAGTCCGCCCCGGCGAAAAAGTGCCGGTCGACGGCATCGTGCTCGAAGGGGCGAGCGCTATCGATGAGTCGATGGTCACCGGTGAGCCTTTGCCCGTAGAAAAAGTTGCTGGGGCTCGGGTGACTGGCGGCACGGTCAACGGTATCGGCGGTTTTGTGATGCGGGCAGAGCGGGTGGGGAATGACACATTGCTTGCGCAAATCGTCCGCATGGTGAGCGAAGCGCAGCGTAGCCGTGCGCCGATCCAGCGCTTAGCTGACGTTGTGGCTTCCTATTTCGTGCCAGCCGTAGTGGCAGTTGCTGTTCTCACTTTTCTGCTGTGGGCATTCTACGGACCGGAACCCCGTATGGTTTATGCGCTGGTAAATGCGGTAGCGGTACTGATTATTGCCTGCCCATGTGCGCTGGGTTTAGCCACGCCGATGTCGATCATGGTGGGAACCGGGCGCGGCGCGACTGCCGGTGTCCTCATTCGTAACGCCGAAGCGTTAGAAGTCTTAGAGAAAGTCGACACGCTGGTTGTCGATAAGACCGGCACGTTGACCGAGGGCAAACCACGCCTGACTTCAGTTATTCCAGCCGCAGGGCAAGACAAATCTGAGTTGCTTTGTCTGGCTGCGAGCCTTGAGCGGGGCAGCGAGCACCCGTTGGCTGCTGCCATCGTCACGGGAGCACAGGCGCAAGAGTTGGCACTCTCCCAAGCTGGGGATTTCCGCTCCCTTACGGGTAAGGGCGTTGTGGGTACAGTGGATGGTCGGACGGTAGCGCTTGGCAACCGTGCGCTGTTTACGGAACTAAATATCGATCTCGGTGGGTTGGCTGAACAGGCAGAAAAACTGCGGCAGGAAGGGCAGACCGCAATGTTTGTTGCGCTCGACAACCGTCCGGCGGGCATCGTCAGCGTGGCCGATCCGATCAAAGAATCAACCGCAGAGGCGGTGCAGATGCTGCGAGACGACGATATACGCATTGTGATGCTCACGGGAGACAATCGTACAACGGCTGAGGCGGTCGCCCGCCAATTAGGCATTGATGACGTTGAAGCAGAGGTATTGCCAGAGCAGAAAGGCGAGGTCGTGAAACGGCTGCAGGCACAGAGCAAGATTGTGGCGATGGCTGGTGATGGTGTCAACGATGCACCGGCACTGGCGCTCGCGCAGGTAGGAATCGCCATGGGATCAGGAACGGATGTAGCAATGGAGAGCGCTGGGGTGACACTGGTGAAAGGTGACCTGCGCGGTATTGCGCGGGCACGCAAACTCAGCCGCAATACCATGCGCAACATCCGCCAGAACCTGTTCTTTGCCTTCGTGTACAATATCCTCGGTGTTCCAGTTGCCGCCGGGATTCTCTACCCCATATTCGGCATTTTGCTGAGTCCCATGATCGCTGCGGCGGCGATGACCTTCAGTTCAGTTTCGGTTATTAGTAATGCGTTACGGTTACGCACGCTTGCCTTATAGGGTGAGGGAAAGAAGAACCGCGCATGAAGTTTTCCGCAGTAGTGGAACAAGTGCTCGACCTGTTGCAGCGCCAGGGACGCGTCTCCTATCGCATGCTCAAGCAGGAGTTTGCCCTGGATGACGATTTTCTCGCTGATCTCAAGGAAGAACTCCTCTATTCCCACGCCCATCAAGTTCGAGAAGAAGAACCGGGATTGGTGTGGGTCAGAGAAGGGATAAAAGGAGAAACGGCGAAAGGGATAAAAAGAGAAAGAGAAGGGGAAACGGCGAAAGTGTGGAAATACTGCCGCTGCACTGGTTCCCCTATGAGATAAAAAGAGAAAGAGAAGGGGAAACGGCGAAAGGGGGAAATGGCGAAACGGATAAGGGAATAAAGGATAAAGGGATAAAGGGTAAAAGGAGAAACGGCGAAGACAGTCTAGCGTCTAGCGTCCAGCCTCTAGAGTCGGAAGCCCCAGAACTCATTGCACCCAGTCAGACTCTAGACCCTAGACTGACTGACTGACTCTAGACCCAAAGACGCCGAACGGCGGCAATTGACGGTGATGTTCTGTGACCTGGTCGATTCCACCGTCTTGGCTGCGCAACTTGATCCCGAAGATTACCGCACGATCGTGCAACGGTACCAGCAGACCTGTGAGGCGGTCATCCAGCGCTATGACGGGTACATCGCCCAATATCTGGGTGATGGCATCTTGGTGTACTTTGGCTATCCCCTTGCCCATGAGGAGGATGCCCAGCGGGCTGTACGAGTAGGGTTAGAGATTGTCACCTCTCTGCAAAATCTTTCCTCTCGACACGAGATTTCCTCTCCCTCGATGGGAGAAGGTGCGAGAGGGACGCAGGGCCGTACGCCCCTACGAGTGAGGATCGGCATTCACACTGGTTTGGTCGTCGTGGGCGAAATCGGCGGTGGTGCGAAACGCGAACACCTCGCTCTCGGTGAAACTCCCAACATCGCCGCACGCATACAAAGCTTAGCCGAACCCAATACGGTAATGCTGAGTGCAGCGACCTATCGCCTGATCGAAGGGCAGTTTGAGAGCCAACCGTTTGGTTCACATCTGCTCAAAGGGATCACCACACCCATTGCTGTCTACCACGTACAAGGCAAGCGGCAGAACACTTCTCCACTAGCGGGTCGCACCACGCTGACTCCATTAGTCGGCCGTGAACAAGAAGTGGGTCTGCTCCTTGATCGCTGGGAACAAGCCAAAGAAGAGCGGGGTCAAGTTATCCTGCTCAGTGGCGAGCCAGGGATTGGCAAATCGCGGCTCGCGTACACGCTCAGGGAACAGGTAACAAGTGAAGGGTCGTTGCTCTTTGAAGCCCGCTGTTCCCCCTACCATCAGCACAGTGCTTTCTATCCGCTGATCGATCTTTTGCAACGCACGCTGCTGTTCACTCGGCAAGATACAGACAAGCAGAAAGTCGCCAAGCTAGAACAGACCTTAACGCTCTACGACATGCAAGACAGTCTACCGCTGTTCACGGCGTTGCTTTCGCTGCCGACGCCGTCACAGTATCCGCCATTAAACGTCACCCCACAGAGGCAGAAAGAACGGACCTTGCAGGCGCTGGTACAACTATTGGTGGCACAGGCAGAACGACAAGCCACGGTGTCAGTCTGGGAAGACCTGCACTGGGCGGACCCGACGTCATTAGAGTTTCTCTCGTTGCTTGTCGAACAGATTCCGACGACGAAACTACTGTTGGTATTGACGTTTCGCCCCGAATTCACTCCCCAGTGGAAACCGCGGTCGCATATTTCCCAGTTGGTACTCAATCGGTTGGGGAAGAAGCAGGTCGAAGAGATGATTGCGAAAGCTGCGGCAGGGCAGGAACTGGCTGCGGACGTGGTCGAGCAGATTCGGCTCAAGACGGATGGTGTGCCGCTGTTTATTGAAGAATTAACCAAGAGTGTGGTCGAATCGGTAACCGATGTAGGGGCACGGCGCGCCGTGCCCCTACAAACCATTCCGACGACGTTACAAGAAGCACTCCTGGCGCGACTCGATCGTCTCTCCGATGCCCGGCAAATAGCGCAGCTCGGCGCGACATTGGGGCGAGAGTTCTCGCATGAGCTATTACAGGCTGTCGCTCCGCTCAGCGAGACAGATTTACACACCGCGCTCACGAAACTTGTGGAAGCGGAGATTCTCTACCAGCGGGGCGTCGGAGAGCAGGCCCGGTACTTCTTTAAGCATGCCTTGATTCAAGACACCGCATATCAGTCACTGCTCAAGAGCACACGGCAGTACTATCACCAGCAGGTTGCCCGCGTGCTGGAAGAACGTTTTCCTGATATCAAAGCTAACCAACTTGAGTTGCTCGCGCATCATTACACTGAAGCTGGACAAATTGAACAGGCGATTCCGTATTGGCAGCAAGCGGGGGAACGGGCAACGCAACGCTCGGCTCATGCAGAAGTGGTCGCGCATATCATGCGTGGGCTAGAGTTACTCCAGACATTGTCAGACACTCCCGCACGTGCCCAGCATGAACTCCTATTTCAGACGACTCTCGGACCGGCGCTGGTCGCCATTAGAGGTTATGCGAACGCAGACGTAGGAACCGCCTACATGCGGGCGCGGGAGCTGTGTCAGCAGTTAGGAGAGACGCCCCAGCTCTCCGCGGTGCTGGGAGGCTTGTGGGCATTTCATCTTGTCCGGGCGGAGTACCAGACCGCACGTGAGCTCGGAGAGCAGCTGTTGACTCTCGCCCAGCGCGTACAGGACCTACCCGCTCTCGTGGTAGCGCATGGTGCACTAGGACAAACCTTCTTTGGCTGTGGAGAGTGGAGCCAAGCTCAAACTCACCTCGAACAAAGCCTCCTCCGCTATGACCCACAACACCATCAGGCTCTCACTTTTCTCGGTGGAGGAGAAGACCCGGGGGTTGCTTCCCGGTTATTTATGGCCTGCTGCTTGGGGTTGCAGGGCTATCCGGATCAAGCACTCGAAAGGGTGCACCAGGCATTCCGCTTGGCCAGGGATCTCGATCATCCATTTAGTCTCGCCGAGGTTCTCTTTATCGCGGCTGAAATCCATCAATGCCGTGAGGAAGGAAAGGCAGTCCAAGAGCGAGCTGAAGCCCTGATTGCGCTCTCGATTGAGCAGGGATTTGCGTTCTTTGTGGCGTTTGCGACGATCATGCGAGGCTGGGCGTTGACTGAGGAGGAAGACAAAGAGACGGGCATTGCCGGGATGCGTGAAGGCCTGACTGCTTACCGTGCCACGGGAGCAGAGATGTTCCGCCCGTATTTGCTGGCCCTACTCGCTGAGGCATATGGGAAAGTAGAGCAGGTCGAGGAGGGACTGAGTGTGGTGGCCGAAGCGCTGGACGCGGTGGACAAAACTGGAGAGCGTTTCTACGAAGCCGAGCTGTATCGACTGAAAGGGGAACTCACGCTGCAACAGTCCAAAGTCCAAGGTCCAAAGTCTAAGGTCGAGAAAGAGGCGGAAGAATACTTCCTGAAAGCGATCGAAATTGCGCGCACGCAACAAGCCAAGTCACTGGAGCTACGCGCGGCAATGAGCCTCGCCCGCCTGTGGCAATCGCAAGGGAAGACGACCGAAGCACGCGAGCTGCTCGCGCCGGTCTACAACTGGTTCACCGAAGGATTTGACACCAAAGATTTGCAAGAGGCTAAGGCGCTACTGGAAGAATTGAGATATTGAGCGATTGAGTCATTGAATCATTGCCCCAGCAAAGGATCCGGCTGGTGCTCTCCTCAATGACCCGATGCCCCAATGACTCAATGATTCAATAAGACAATGAACGAATGAACAAATGATCTAATGTCGAGGATTTGTAAGAGGAAACGCGTAGCAACTTGCATCTTTGCCAAGGGACAGGCATCTATGACACACTACCAACGTAAGGAGGATACGATGCCACTACCGCAAGATATTTCCCCATTCAACAGCGAAGTAATGGATACGCTGGTAAAATCAGCCGAACAAGATTGGATTCCTATGGAAGCCGATCCTAAGCGCGGCTTCATGAAAATTCTCTGGACCGGCTCCGAGTCAGGCACCTGGGCTGTGCTGTTTCGTTGGCTGAAAGGATACATTGCGCCGCCACACAAGCATCTGAGCGCCTCGCACACCTTTATTTTGTCAGGCAAGTTACAGGTGCGTGACGGTGTCCTTAACGCTGGGGACTACGTCTATGAAGCAAACGGCATGGTCCACGGTGCAACGACTGCGCTCGAAGACACCGATTATATCTTTATCTGTAACGGTCCCGTCCTCTTCTTTGACGAGAACAGTTTCACAGCCTATCTAGGTTGGGAAGAGCTACGTCGCATTCGCGATGCCTATAACGCGGCGAAAAAGGCGGCCTAATGAAATTTGCTGAGCAAAATCGGTAATCGTGTCACTTCACTTCCTCACCCTGTCCCTCTCCCGGAGGGCTAACCTTTACCCACATTGGGAGCACTTAGCGTAGGGGAGCGGAGGAGCACATACATGCGAGTAAGATCCGCTAAATGCTGAAACCCACGCCACAGGACGGTCACGCCCGGTTCCCCATCGCCGGGCCGTCCGAGAAACCCACCCAACCGGGCAATCCATTGCACGGCCTCATGCAGGGGCGGCGGTGTGGGCGACGGAGTTGGGGTGTGATGGGTGGCGCAGTACAAGGCTTGCCATTCTTCCAACGCCAGCAGCACGGTGCAGGGCACCTCCGGCAGGGCGCGACTGAGCATCGTGGCATAGACAATGCGCCACGCGATCACACTGAAGAGCGTCAGGCAGCGCTGTAACCGCGCAGCACTCTCTAATTGTCGGGCTTCGATCCGACAGCCACTTTTGAGCACCTTATGCCAGACTTCAATGCCAAACCGACAGGCGTACCACTCGACTCGTTCCTGCGCCTCGGCCGCAGAGCGTACCGCATTGGTGGTGAGTAGTAACCATTCCAGCGGCTCCACGTCTGCGGGCGGATACTCCTCAACGACGTGCACGGCCCAGACCGTCACGGCGGGCAAGCGCTCGGCCCGGCGATGGCCGGGCGGACACAGTTCCACCGGCCCAAAGCGTAGCGTGAGCACCGCCGTACGGGCTGGCTGCGCGCCGTGGCGGGGCACCGGTTGCGCGTAAACCTCCGCCACTGGCTGTGCCCGCACGGTCGCCCACAGATAGCGCTCTTCGTGCTCGACGCGCCGATCCCACGCCGCCCGCACGAGTAAATCTACGCCCTCTGCCCGCTCGGCCACGAACACATCATACACATCGGCTTCGCGATCCCCCACACTCACCCAGTGCGTCTGCGGACATTCGTGCCGCGCGTCATTCACCGCCGCTAGACTCCGTAGCCACTTCCCACTCTCTTTCTCCCCAATTGCCCGCTGCTTGCGCGTTGTCCGCTGGCCCACTTTCTCCGGATCCCGCGCCCACACGTCTTGCGCTACTAAGCCCAGCGGTACCCGCTCCGGGGTAAATGCCAGCGTACTGTGTACCATCAGCCCCTGGTGCTTGGGATGGCCGATCGGCCCTAAGCCCGTGGTGGTCGGATGCGCCGTCCAATCGACTTCCGTGGTATCTTGCACCGCTAACACCCGCGCGACCCGCACCGCCCGCTCGTAGGTCGCGCTCACGTGACTTGCCAACAGCTCCGCTGGCAAGATCGCTTCATTGTCGAAAAACCGATACGTCGCTTTCAACTCGGCCGCACTCCCCCACGCCTCGGGCAAACTCGCCCTCGGCTGCTGCGCCAAGACCGTCGCCATGCGGATCACCCGCTGCGTGCGCCGCGCATCCCCTAAGTCGGCCTCGGCAAATTCCGTCACTGCCCAGCTCTCCTCTATAGTTCCGCTTCCCGTTCCCATCGCCTTTCTCCCTCCTGCGCTTCTCCTCTACCGCCCGTCTCGCTAAGTTGGCAAGATGTGGGGAATGATAAGCCCGTCGAGGGAGAGGGGACCCAGGCCCCGGAGCTTAGTATTACC
Organism: Binatia bacterium; assembly: GCA_050187625.1. Lineage (GTDB taxonomy): Bacteria > Desulfobacterota > Binatia > Bin18 > Bin18 > JBFWXH01. The sequence goes on along the minus strand of JBFWXH010000095.1, from coordinate 17,804 downwards.
GAACCTGTTTGTCCAAATTCATACGAACTTACCTACATCAGTGCGCGAGGGCGAAGCGTTTGCCCACCAAATAAGCACAGGTCAAGCGACAGCCTCGTAAATGTTTCGCCCTTGCTACAGGTCACGACAAACTCATCCCGCCATCAATAATAATCATCTGACCGGTCACGTATGACGACAACGGCGACGCAAGAAACAACGACACTCCACCCATCTCTTCGGGCGTTCCCCAACGGTGGAGCGGAATCTCATTCAGTGAGTCTTCGTAACGTCGGGGATGATCCCACGTGACTTTGGTAATTTTCGTCGCAACGAGCCCTGGAGCGATACCATTCACCCGAATCCCATCGATCGCCCAGGCCTCAGCTAAGGTCTTAGTGAGAGTCACCAACGCGCCTTTACTCGCACTGTAAGCAGGATTGCCAAACACGGCATGAAAGCTGGCCCCGGAACCGACGATCACAACCGTGCCTTTGCTCACTTTCAGCATCTCATGAAATTTTATGCAGCAGCTCATCACGCTCATCAGGTTCACGTCGAGCACCTTACGGAAGTTTGGCATCTGGAACTCAGCACGTTTGTACATCACGATCCCTTGCGAGAGCACCAAAGTATCAAGCGACGAAAACGGCGGGTTGAGGTTCTCGACAATGGTGTCGTCAGACACATCCCACTGAAAGTAGGTCATGCCAGAGAGATCACTGCCTTCCTCTGCAATATAGTCACTCGCTGATGCCCTCGTGCCGCTGACAAACACGTTCGCCCTATGATCGCGAAAGACACGGGCAATGCCGTTCCCGATACCGCTCGAGCCACCAACAACCAGGACATTCTTATTGTGAAAATCGATTTCATTCATAGGTTTCTTTCTTACCTGAGAGAGAATTTTCAGACTAGGAAGCTGATACACGATCAAGCCACCCTAAGACTGCTTCTAAAAACGGCGGCAGACTTTTATACAGACGCATCGGCTCGGGCATCGTGCGGATAGTCGCAGCTAATTCAGCTGCCCGCTCGGGGCGAGCTACGAGTTCCTGCAGAGGCCGGACATAGACACGAATGGTAAAGAGAATGTCGCGTGTACGTGGTAAACGACGTAATGTTTGCCGTTCCATGCGCAACCACAATTTTTCCCCAGCATTCTCTACGGTGATATTCGGGTTATGTCCCTGACGTCCATGACCGGTTGGTTGGAATAGCGCCGGATCATCAATCAGACCCCAATTAACCCGCCAGACCGGCTTGTCCTCCTTGAGACGCACGAAGAAGCGATCCATCGTCGAGGCCAGCTGCTCTTCATAGCCGGGGATCGGTGCGTGAATAATATTCAACGGTCTGCCGATTTTTTCCGCCAAGCGCCAGCGGGTAGGAAAGCACAGCGATGCACCAACCAGCAGATACGTCTTGGTCCTCGACTCTTCCTGCATGAGACAGAGGTCTTCCTGAACGAGCCGACCAGCCAGGTCCAATAGATGAAGTTCTGTTTGGTCAAGGTTCCAGCTTTCGCTGGTCACCAAGTTTTGCAAAGTCCGCCCTTCCCGTCGATATAGCGTTGGAAACCGACTGGGAAGATGCGCCGCCAGAAGTTCAAGGACTTCAGCCGACCCTGCAGCGGCAGCGGGGAGCGTAGCAAAAACGTCGCTATGCCATCCTGCGAGCAAACGTGCTTTTTCGGCAAGCTCAACTGCCATACGCTCATCTGGTTCGATCCAGTCATGGAAATCAAGGGGCAGCAGTCCCATTGCCAAGCGGAAGCGGCCAGTTTTATACGGATCATATTCCGGAGTCGGCGGAAATTGTGGAACTACAAGCCGGGCAGTCACGCTTTTCTTTGTAGGGAGCAATCAGCGTTTGCGCAAGGGTCAGGCGGGACAGCCCCCTCTAGCTTACACTCCAGCCTCCGGGTCTGGTCCCGTACCGTTGAGAATCCCTTCCATGCGGAGCCGCACGCCCTGTTTCGTGCGTTCGGGATCGGCAATGATGTAGAATCGCTCGTCTCGCAACGCTTCGACAACCAACCTGCCGACGTCATCTGGATTCATGCCGATCCGCTGAACATATTCGTGCCGTTTCCGCCGGCGTTCTGTCACCGCGGCTTGCTCGTCTGCATCGAGCGGCACTCGTAGCGCTTCTGGACGATTACGATCCGCGTAGAGAATGTTGGTCGCGGTTGCCCCTGGAACCAGTACAGCCGCTTTTAGTTTCGATCCAGCGGCGCGGAGGTCATAATATAATCCTTCCGTGATCCGGCTGATCATATGCTTGGTCACGCCATAGACAGAGGTGGTGCCAGTCGTGAGTCCGACTACGGAGGTGGTGTTGATAATTACCCCTTCATCACCGGCAGCGATCATACGCGGCACAAATGCCTGGATACCGTACAGCACGCCGTAGAAATTGACGGCCATGATCCATTGCCAATCTTGCTCAGGAATCTCCCATACATGCCCCAGCCCGCCGGAAACGCCGGCATTGTTACAGAGCACATGAACAGTGCCGAACAAGGAAAAGGCTTGATCCGCTAACGCGAAGACTGACTCACGACGAGACACGTCAGTCCCTACCGGTAGAACGTCTGCTCCTGCTCCACGAAGCTCTTGAACGATCATGTTGAGCGCTGGTTCCTCGATATCAGCTAAGACAAGCTTCATCCCTTCCTTGGCGAACTGCCGCGCCATGCCAGCACCGATACCGCTCGCGGCACCGGTAATGACCGCAACTTTGTTGGTCAATTCCTTCATGATGTCGCCCTATCTCCCAAAGGCTTCCAGTGTTGCTCTCACACCGCGATCGTAGTCCCCATCAATCGCCATGGGGAAGAGGACCACGTAGGACGCCCCAGCTTTTCCAAACTCTTCTACTTTTTTGCGGCATTGCTGAGGAGTCCCCATCGCCGCCACTTGTTCCGCCATCTCTTCCGAAACTGCGGCAGCCGCGGCAGCCATATCCCCTTTGGCGGCGGCTGTGGCGATCTGTTCCGCTTCTTTGCCAAACCCCTGTCGGGCCAAAAAACGGTTGTAGAGCGGGCGCTGTCCATACGCGGCCAGCACCCGTCGCACCGCACGGAGAGCGACTCCGCGGTCTTTCTCTACACAGCAATGAACAAGGGGAGCGAGCGGAATATCCGCGAGTGATCTTCCCGCACGTTGTGCTCCACGAGTCAGATGTTCTTTGACCTCCTCTAATCCATGCGGGGCGCATTGCGAGGTAAAACATCCATCGGCGAACTCGCCTGTCACTTCCAGACACTGCTGTGAGGCAGTCCCAACGTAGACCGAAATGGCATGGGCAGCTTGCGGCACGGTCATGCCCATCGTTTTCATTTTCGACAGTGTCACGTGTTCACCACGCAGGGCACTAGTCAGGGCCTGAACGTACTCACGAATCACGGCTGCCGGTTTCTTCATTTCAACACCATAGAGTTTATTCAGAGCTTCGGAGCTGGTGCCAAGACCGATCAGCAACCGTCCCGGCGCAAAGCGATCAATGGTCATGGCATGTAACGCCGCCAATAACGGCGGACGTAGATACACATTGGTAATGCAGGTTCCAACCTGGATACGAGAAGTAACGCTTGCGAGATGCTGAGCAACAGCTAACGCGTCAGAGCCAGCCTCAGAAACCAGTACACTACGAAGCCCCCGCTCCTCAGCCATTTGCGCGTAGATAGCCAGTTTCTCCACTGCACCAGGCGCTAAACTGTTAGTCAAAACTAAGGCTGGGGGTTGCATTGTTGAGGTCCTCCGTGTGTTTTCTTTCGCACGATCACCGTCTAGCTCTCGTTACATTGCCCGCCCCAAAAACTCCAACACCACTTTGTTGAACACCTCTGGCTGGTCAATGTTTGGTGCGTGGCCAGCGTCGGGAATAACAACTTTCGTTGCCCCGGGTATTTTGCTCGTCATGTAGTCGGTCGCAGCGAAGTATTGTTCATCTTTTGACCCTACGACAACAAGTGTCGGCACCTTGATCGATTCTAACGAGTTGATAATCCGACCATCGCGCTGGGCCAGCATGCCGCGTGCCGCCAGGGCTAATCCTTGCGCAGACCGATGTGTACATGCCATCACTTCAGCACTGCGCCCTAAGGCATCGAGTCCTTTGCTTTCAAAATTCTTTGCCATTGCCTCGGCGCGTTTGTTCCACCCTGCTCGCGCTTCATCCTTTTTATAGCCGGGCCCAGTATCAAGCAGTATCAGTCCCTTCACGCGTTCAGGGTGCACTAAGTGGAACGCGAGAGACATATATCCACCAAGCGAATGGCCGGCAATCACTGCCTCTTTTTCTCCACAAACATCGAGCAGCGCCACCATATCTCCGACAATCAACTCTTCAGAATAGTACGCTGGGTCGCTAGGACTATCGCTCCGTCCATGCCCACGCATATCCCACAGAATCCACTTATAGCGCTCTGAGAGGACGGACATATTGGCATTCCACATCTCGGCTGTCGCGCTGAACCCGTGCGTGAGCAGCACCGCGGGACCCGAGCCGTGAACTTCGTAATAAAGATTGACACCATCACGAGCGAGCATAGACATTGTTTCTCCTTTGTTATTCGGGGCAAGCGGCAATTGAGGACAACGTACACTACTGCTTACGCAAACATCCCCAAAGGTTGAAAATTACCTTTGAGAAGCGATGCTGTGTCATCGTATCCCAGCCACTCTTTAATCATCGATGCGTAAACGCGACGAAAGTCGGTCGTATACAGCAAATTTCCTTCATTGAGATTGGTGAGACTGAGTGGGGTGCCATATTGCCCGCCTTTTACGGTTTCCCCGAGAACAAACATTGGCGTTGCTGTGCCATGATCAGTCCCCTTACTGGTATTCTCCGGAACGCGACGACCAAATTCGGTAAATACCATGGTTGCAACGTCTCCCGCCCGGCCAATGCGTTTGAGATCATCCACGAATCCACGCAGTGCATCCGCCGCATAGGTCAGCAAACGCGCATGGACATCGTTCTGGTACACATGCGTGTCGAAAGGGTTGCCGATGTAGCTGACATAGTACAGGCGCGTTGACATACCGGCATTGATCAAGGCTGCCACCTTACGGAGGTCAAGCCCCAACCCTGCAGATGAGGCACCGTAATCTATGGGCGTTTTATAGTCCGCCCACGCCTGTCGGACAAACGCCGCACTATCGGTCGCATTGGCAGCGACTGCGATAAGAAAGTCAAGCGAAGGGTTGGCAGTTTCCCGAACCCGACTCAATTGTTGAAAGAGCGGTTGCTCTTGATGGAGCCCCGCACGGGTAAACTCGGCCGGATCATAAAACGTTAGGGGTGAGTGATGACGAGCGCGAACCGCGAGCGACTGCGTTGTCGCCACGTTCACCACAAAGTTACGTTGTCCCTGGGGATCGAGCGTATCAGCCAGCCGCCCCACCCAACCGAGCTTTTCTCCCATATGAGGGGACCCGGTATGCCAAAAACCCATCGACTCAAAATGCGAGAGCGAGGGGTTCTCATATCCACAGCCATGAACAATGGCGAGTTTTCCGTCTTTATACAATCGCTCGAAGCCGGCCATCGATGGATGAAAACCAAAGTGATCATCGATCTTGCGAACTTTGGTCCCAGCAATACCGATGGTTGGTCGCTGCCGATAGTAGGCATCATCACCGTACGGAACAATGGTATTAAGCCCATCGTTACCGCCGGTGAGTTCAACGACAACCAAGATACGTTCGCGTGTGGCCTCTCTCTTATTGTTCGTTGCCGCTACAGCCCGAGCCGGATTGTGGAAAAACGTCGGAAGTCCCACACCAAGGCCTAGTCCATAGAGGCCAAAGCGGAGAGCATCTCGACGAGTGATGTTTGTATCGATGGGAGATTGTTTCGCCATAGTATTCCTCGTTTAGCCCAGCTGGTACTCTGGGGTACTCATGATCAAGTGGACAAGCACCCGTAATGGTTCCTCCAGATAACTCGTTGCCGCTTCAACCCGATTAATCCCAAGTTCTTTGTTCAAGAAGTTCACTAAGGCCTGCCGGTCATCGGCAGCCAGCGGTACCCGTAGAAACCGTGCCAGGAAATAGTCAACGACGTCGGTTGTCGTTTTCGCCCCTGACTTTATCGCCATTTGTGTCAGGTTGACCTGGGCTGGTTGCCGGGGAATCGCTTTGACCCGACGAAAAGCTTCAAGCCAGCCCTGCGTACTCCCGTAGCGGGTGTTAAATTCCTCATCAGCCCCCGCCATCATATTAAACATTGACATCTCTCCGTCCGATGCCATCCCGTCTCCCTCAACCGTGGCCTTGCTAATCTCAATCCCCTGGGATATCTTCCGCGCAACCTCACGATTCACGTCCGGCATGCGTTGGTCCGGTGGCTCGAAACTCGATACATCGGGAGTCAGAACATCACGCGCAAAATTACCACGTTGCAGAAGCAACGCTGGCGTGATCCAACTGCGGCCCCCTTCCCACCCCGCAACGTTCGGTGGATGAAACAATTCTTGCCCGAGCCCATGCGTTGTCGCATTGAAATCTGGAATTCCTGGAATCTCATTCAACCCTAGCTTCCGATAGGTAGACACCACCAGCTGCAGCGGGCTTTTCAGTTGTGTGGCGTACGCGAGGGGACTGTAGAAGTCACGCGACAGAAATATGGTCGTCAACAACGGTGCAATCTCGTACTTGTTGTCTTTCAAGATTTTGCCAAGGGCATTCCTGAGTTCCGGCGACGGATCTTCATGCACAAAGTAGCGATAGAGCTTGCCCGCAATGAAACGCGCCGTCACATCTTGTTCAAGAATGATATCAATAACATCGACACCGTCGAAGTTCCCTCGGCGACCAAGGAACGTCTTCTCCTCATTGTCATGGAGGTCCGCTTGAACGACGAAATTCAGGCTTTCGTTCGTCCACCCGGTAAACGCCCGTGCGGCCTCACGAATATCGGTTTCGGTATAGTTCCCCACTCCCATCGTGAACAGTTCGAGAATTTCACGACCAAAGTTCTCGTTCGGACGACCTTTAACATTTTCGCCCGCATCCAAATACACGAGCATAGCTGGATCTTTGCCAATCCCGATAAGCAGGTCGCGGAAATTACCGTTCGCATGTTCATGGAACAACGCAAGTTGTTGGAGCATCTTACGGTAATCCCGTACCTTATCGTCCGAGGTGGCGAAATGACCGTGCCAAAACAACGCGAGCTTCTCTTGCAGCGGTCGTTTTGTAAGGAGCATACGTTGCGCCCACCATTGCGCAGCCCGGCGAATTTCGAGGTAGTCTGCCCGCAGCCAATAGAAAAAACGATTCACCACCGGTTGCAGCGGGCGCTCTCCGCCGGGTTTGATTTTGACCCCCATCGCTTCGCCGTTTTCTCGGGCGATGCGAACCGCATCGACCCGGCTTTTGGGAAACGGCTCAACTGGTGGGTCATAAATTCCCGATTCATCAAACGGCGGGAGCTGAGCATTTTCGACGTTTTGGTATTCAACCAGCCAGCGAACTGCCTGTTCAGGGGTCCTCGCAGCAAGACGCTCAATCTCTTCAGGCGTACCGCCAAAACCGGCTCGTTCTAGTAAGTGTGCGGCACGATTCCTACTCCAGTCAGCCGGGGAGACCGGCGTCAGGTCACCACTCCACGAGGCCGGACCCGCTGCAGGTCCACCATTCGCAACTCCGCTATCCTCCACCGCGTGACACGGGAGAGGCACAGAGAGGAGGAAAAGAAAAAATAGTACCACAAAATAAGGCTTAAGAAGCAACCGTTGTCGGTTCATCCATCTCTCCTTCTGCCACCCCGCTAGCATTCTCACGCGCAGAGATCAATGTGTACGGTTCCAAGAGCGTAAAGTTACGATTGGCTTTTTTTCCGTCGTATGCTTAGCTCTCTCGCAGCATCCTGCGAGGAAGGAAGGGAACACCGTCGTGCACTATTTGCCGCTATCACTCTTTGCGCTTGCCTGTTACAGCCTGGTTGCTCCACTAGTGAAACTGGCCACTCAACATGGTGTCCCGCCACAAGTGGCGGTCGTCTTTACTAATACTGTCTTGGTTTTCACCTCACTTGCCCTCAGTTGGACCCGTGGCATCCCGCTCACCGCCAGTCTTTCAGCAAAGCCGCTGGGAATGTTGCTTGTCGCTGGAGTTCTTCTTGGTCTCTCAGTTAGCGCATATTATATTGCTCTCAGTCGTGGACCAATCTCAGTGGTTGTGCCGATTTTTGGCTTATTTATCGTCAGTTCGAGCATCGCTGGAGCCGTACTTTTCGGTGAAACCCTCACGCCCCAACGGCTGCTCGGTATCCTCTGTGCCCTGGCAGCAATCTACCTGGTTTCACGATAAAAGGGATAAGGAAACATCCATGACAGACCTTGATGAACTGAAAGCCGCATTCGAGCAAGCAGTCGCGCTCTTTAACGCAGGAGATCTTGACACCTGGGCCGCCTACAACCACGACCAGATCGTCTTTTTTTCACCGGCAGCGCCTTTCGCAGTTGACGGGAAGGCAGGCGTATTGCAGGCCATGCGTACGCTATGGAGAAATAGTGACAGCATCGTCTGGACGATTATCAATCCGCAGTTTCGTGTAGCTGAGAATACGGGAGTCACATGGGGACATTACTCGTTCACTGTCAAACCAAAGGACGGATCGTTGCGAACGGAATTTGCCCGTTTTCTTTTGACGTGGACAAAGGTCAATGGTAAGTGGCTCATCGTTGCCGAGCATAATTCTCGTCTTCCCTCAGGCACTTGAGCCTATCCGTCGTTGTTGATCAGGAGTATCCCATGTCTTCAACTCCCCTAGCCTCGCATGCAGCAAAAGACCGGCTCCCCGTCTCTCTCGTTACCGCCGCACGTACGTTTCTGCCCGGGATCATTGCCCGTGCAGACGAGATTGAAAGTGGCCGTCGTCTTCCTGTTGACCTTGCAAGCTCCTTCGCGGAAGCAGGTCTGTTTCGCGTTGCCATGCCGCGCCAATACGGTGGCGCAGAATTACACCCCGCGGATATTGTTCGTGTTATCGAAGAAGTCTCACAAGCGGATGGCTCAGCGGGCTGGTGTGTGATGATCGGTGCCGTAACGGCCACTCTCGCCGCAACTTTGCCAGACCGGTGGGCTACCATTATCTATGGGAGTAATCCCAATGTCATTACTGGTGGTGCAGTAGCACCGACAGGGAAGGCCTATCCAGTAGCGGGCGGACACCGAGTCACTGGACGGTGGCAGTGGGGTAGTGGCATCCAGCATTGCCAATGGATTTGTGGCGGGTCAATTGTGTTGGAAGGCGAGCAACCACGGCAGATGAAGAATGGTGAACCCGAAGTTCACCTGATGATATTCGAGGCCAGTCAGGTTGAAATTCTCGATACCTGGAACTCGTCTGGGCTTCGTGGCACTGGCAGTCACGATTTTCAGGTCCAGGAAGCGTTTGTTCCTGAAGGTCGCTCGACTATTCTCGGTGTCACTCCCGCACGGATCACGACTCCATTATACCGTTTTCCTTTCTTTGGCCTGATGGCAATCAGTGTCTCGGCGGTTGCACTCGGAATTGCGCGACGGGCGATCAGCGAATTCGTTGCACTGGCAGCAAAAAAAATTCCGGCTTGGACTCAGCGTCTGCTTGCGCAAAAGCCGACGATTCAGGTTCAAGTCGCTGAAGCGGAGGCCGCCTTGCGGTCTGCACGGGCATTCCTCTTTGATACGATTGACGCAGCCTGGGAACTGGCACTCTCTGGGGAAAAGTTATCGTTTGACCTGCGACGCGATATGCGCCTAGCCGCAGCCAATGCGGTGCGCCAATCAGTGAAAGCCGTCGATCTGATGTATGAAGCAGGAGGGGGATCAGCGATTCACTCGACGAATCCACTCCAGCGCTGCTTCCGCGATGTCCATGTCGTAACGCAACATATCTTGGTGAATGCCGGCATCTACGAGCAGACTGGAAGGCTCTACTTGGGGGTGGGACCTGCTTCTCCCTTACTGTAGTACCTACAGCTGAAAAGGTTGTTCGAGCTGACTGCGGCTGGCTAGTGCTGAACACCGTCAACTGGTCTATGAACGACGGATCACCCTGTGAATAAGTTCCCGTAGGGTGCGTTCCCCATGCGAGTCCTCTAACCATGCCTTCATGCCAAAGTGGAGTGGTGACGGCCACTCGCCGAATTCCAACCACGCATGTTCAGCGACTTCCCAATTCGGCGCAGGTAAGAATTCTTCGTCCACCAAAACCGTGTAGTTGTGGTATGTAAACGAAGAGCGTTTGTGACGGTAGATATAGCAGAGGTGAAGGTCCGTTTCCCTGAGTTGCACGCCTAACTCTTCCTGCACTTCCCGTACGAGTGTCTCTTCTGGAGTTTCACCATGATCGATTGCGCCACCGATGGTACCCCATGTTCCGGGCTGAAGAACTTTGTGAGAACGCTGAGCGAGCAGCAATCTACCGGTGTTCCGGGCGAGGCAAATTCCCCCGGCTCCACCTCGGACTCCCCAAAAGCCGGTACGGGCAAACGCCTCAGCATGCGTTGCCCAATTGTCTCCCACATGTCCAACGCGATCTTTCAGTTTCGTCATAACTCAAAACCCTTAACGAAGAGAAACTCAAAACAAAGATGGATCCCCTGCACTTTCCATGACCGCAACGTTGCACTCTCCGTCGCATTCAAGCATAACCATGCCTAACACAGCAAGAGAAGATAAGCAGCAGATAAGAAAGGAGGAGTATTGTGGACATTGGTATCTTCTACGAAATTCAAGTTGCCAGTCCGCTCAAACATCGAGAACGCGAGTATCAGGTTTTTCATCAAGTCCTAGATCAAGTGGTTGCGGCAGAACAGTCTGGATTCGACTCCTTTTGGACCGTAGAGCATCATTTTCAGCCCGGCTTTGCCCATTCTTCAGCACCGGAAGTGATCTACGGAGCTGTCAGTCAACGCACGTCCAAGATTCGCATTGGCCACGGTGTGGTCCTGCTGCCGTTTCCCTACAACCATCCCGTACGGATTGCCGAGCGCGTCGCAACGCTCGACATCCTGAGTCATGGACGCGTCGAGATGGGAACTGGTCGATCGATCACTGTCCAGGAACTCGGGGGCTTCGGGATTCCTCACAACGAGACCAGGGCTCGCTGGGAAGAGTCCCTTGATGTCATCACGACCATTTGGAAGAGCAAGGACGGAACCTTCTCCTACAAGGGCAACTACTTCGATATTCCTGAACGCACGGTTGTACCGATGCCGATTCAAAAGCCCCATCCGCCAATCTGGGTGGCGTGCACCAGTAAAGAAACGCACGTCGTTGCTGGGCAAAAAGGGCTGGGGTTGTTGTCCTTTACCTTGCTCGTCTCCCCGGAAGAATTAGGACGACGGGTGCAGATGTATCGCGATGCCCAGAAAGACGCGAAACCGGCAGGCGCCTTCGTCAATAACAAGGCCGGGGCATTTGCACTGGTACACTGCGCCGATACTGACAAGCAGGCGCAAGATGACGCCAACCGGTCGTTCATGTCGTATGTGGGGACAACGTTGCAATCCACTGCGCCGGTGCTCGAAGCGAGAAAAAGCGGGCAAGCACTTGATTCAACTCTCACTAATCGTGCCCGGGAGATTAAAGAATACGAAGGGGTTGATCCTCGCAAAGTCGATTTGCAGTTTCTGATCGATAACGGCATGTGTGTGGTCGGCAATCCAGACACCTGTATTCAACAAATTGAACGAACCCAGAAGGCAGCGAACCTCGACCTCTTTCTATGCATGATGCAGTTCTGGGATATTCCCCACGAAAAAACCATGCATGCTATCGACCTGTTTGGCAAATACGTCATTCCATACTTTAAGAAGAAGTACGCGTAAAACGTCAGACGTAAATACGTAAAATGGGGGCGCGGCGTGGTTCCATTTTCCGTCCCCGCTTTATCTATTCAATAATAAGGAGAGACATTTATGAAACTGAGCAAACCACGAGTCCAGCCACTTGAAGAAACTCAATGGAGCGATGCGGTCAAGAACACACTCCGTGAGATTAAAGTTGGACAAGGAGAAGTTCCCAATATTTTTAAGACACTCGCGAATCATCCGGACTTGATGCGGCGCTGGTTGGTGTTTGGGAACCATGTCCTCTTCAAGTCGACAGTACCGGCACGCGAACGGGAGCTGGTCATTCTTCGCATTGGCTGGCTATGCGAAGCCGAGTATGAGTGGGCACAACATGTGCGGATTGGCAAACAGTGCGGGCTCACTGATGATGAAATTCATCGGATTAAAATTGGTCCAACGGCAAAGGGCTGGAGCGAGCGAGACGTTCTTTTGCTCAAGGCCACGGACGAGCTGCATAAAGATGCGTTTATCAGCGAAGCCACGTGGCAGGGATTGAGCAAGCACTACAACATGCAACAGCTCATGGATATTGTCTTCGCTGTGGGTCAGTACAACTTGGTATCTATGGCATTGAACACTCTGGGGGTGCAACTCGATCCAGGACTGTCAACGACGTTTGAGAATACGTGAGAAGGGCTACGTAAAACGGAAATAGGGAAAAAGGAACGGGGCGATGGGGGAACGCCATTAAGTTACGCTGTAGGGTCATTGCGAGCGGAGCGAAGTAATCTTTGTTTTCTGCCGGGATTGCTTCGTCACTCACCCTCCTCGCAATACCATCTCCCCCCTCACTTACTACCATTGGGCGGCGGGGTGGTTACGCTTCACATTCCATGTCGTCATTTTGGAGGTTCTTATGCCTGACCGACTCAAGGATAAAGTCGCTATTGTCGTTGGAGGAGGACAAACTCCTGGGGATACGATTGGCAACGGACGCGCGTCAGCAATCCTCTACGCGCGAGAAGGAGCAAAGATTCTGGTGGTTGACCGACGGATCGAGTCCGCCGAAGACACCTGTCAAATGATCACGAAAGAAGGGGGAACCGCCATCCCGTGTGCGGCTGACGCAACCCATAGTGAAGATTGCCAGCAAATGACCGAGACGTGCGTACAACGCTTTGGACGGATCGACATTCTCCACAACAACGTCGGCATTGGCGATAATGACGGGGGACTCACTCAAGTGAGCGAAGAAGCCTGGGACCGCATCATGGCTGTCAACGTGAAAAGCGTTATCATGCCCTGCAAGCATGTAATCCCGATTATGCGTGGGCAGCGCAGTGGTGCGATTCTTAACATTTCATCAATTGCTGCGGTGTGTAACGTTGGCATTCTCGCGTATAAAACGTCGAAGGCCGGGGTCAATGCCATTACTAATCAACTTGCGCTGTCGAATGCCAAGTACGGCATTCGGGTGAACTGTATCATGCCCGGACTCATGGACACCCCGATGGCAATTGAGGGGATCTCGAAAGCACGTGGCATTTCCAAGGAACAACTGCGGACCGAGCGCGATGCAATTGTCCCGCTCGGTGCGAAGATGGGAACCGGATGGGATATCGCCTACGCCGCGTTGTTTCTCAACTCGGATGAAGCGAAGTTCATCACAGGAGTGATTCTCCCGGTCGATGGTGGGCAGAGTGCAAAAATAGGCTGAGAAGATATACCCAGTCCCGGAATAACACATTGTACATCTGGAACGACGAAAAAAGTGAGAACGGACGCACCCAAAAAGCGCAGTACGTCCGTTCCTGTCTTTCTCTTACAGATTCCCAACTTCCTGTTCTAATAACGCTCCGTACTTTTTAATCGCCTTTTCTCGCAGGGCAATCAGATGTCCCGAAGGAAACAGATCTGGGGTTGCTTTGTACTCCCGCAGGATCCGGCGAGCAACGGTAACCTTGTGGACTTCCGTTGGGCCATCGGCAAGACTGGTCATGAACGATTCAACCATCTGCGTAGAGAAGGGCATTTCGTTTGATAACCCAAGCGCACCATGTAAACGGAGTGCACGATACACGACGTCATGATACACCTTCGGCATCTGCGCTTTGATTGCCGCGATGTCTTTGAGGACTTTACGATACTCTTTGTATTTATCGATACGCCAGGCAGTACGCAGCACAAGCAGACGAAACTGCTCCATCTCGATCCAGGAGTCAGCGATTTGCTCCTGCACCATCTGTTTGTTCGCAAGCACTTCTCCTTGGGTCTCGCGCGAGAGCACCCGTTCGCACATCATATCGAATGCCTTTTTTACTTGCCCCATCGTGCGCATTGCGTGATGTATCCGACCACCACCCAAGCGAGTTTGCGCAACCTCGAATCCTTGGCCGCGTTGCCCAAGCAGGTTCTCGCGTGGAACTTTGACATCTTCATACCGGATGTACGCATGCTCCCCAGTATCGGCATGCTCGGTGCCAAGGCCAACATTGCGGATGATGTTCACCCCTGGAGTATCAGTCGGGACAAGAAACATAGACATCTTTTGATATGGCGACGCGTCGGGATCGGTCACAACCATCACGATGAGAAATGAGGCATAGCGAGCGTTCGAAGAGAACCATTTTTCACCGTTGATGACCCAAAAATCACCTTTGAGTTCGGCCTTACAGGTGAACATTTTCGGATCAGCACCAGCTTGGGGTTCGGTCATAGAGAAACACGAAACGATTTCATTATTGAGCAGTGGTTCGAGGTATTTTTTCTTCTGTTCCGGCGTACCATAATGGGCCAGGATCTCTGAGTTGCCCGTGTCCGGTGCTTGTGTACCAAAGACGGTGGGAGCAAAGCGCGATCGTCCTAGAATCTCATTCATCAACGCGAGTTTGAGCTGCCCATAGCCAGGGCCACCGAGTTCTGGTCCAAGGTGACACGCCCACAGTTTGCGCTTTTTTACTTCAGCTTGTAATGGCCGCACGAGTTTTTGGTTACGCGGATTATGGACATCGTATGGACTGCCAAGCACATGGTCGAGCGGCTCTACGTCTTCACGAACAAATTGATCAATCCAATCGAGTTCCTTTTGAAATTCCGGGTCAGTTTCAAAATCCCAGGCCATACTGCTGCCCTCCTTCCTATGGGTATGTATGGGGTTCGATCAAAAACGACAAGGCCGGGGGCTCGACTACGTGCTCTTCTTGCACGAACGAAAGTGTTCATAGTAACATCAGCGCACGCTGCACAAAGGAGGGTATGTACATGAAAATTGGTCTCATTGGGGCAGGTGTGGGGGCTGCCGCTGATCCAGAAGTGATAACAGTCATGGTGCAAACCGCTGAACGGTGTGGATTTCACTCATTGTGGGCCCCTGAACACGTCGTGTTAGTCGACCAATATGCATCAAAGTATCCCTATTCGCCGGATGGACGGTTTGCTCTGCCAACGCAGATGGACTTCCTCGACCCATTTTCCGCGCTGACCTTCGCGGCAGCACACAGTAAGAAGATTCGTTTAGGAACCGGCATTTGTCTCCTTCCCGAACACAACCCCGTGGTTCTAGCGAAGGTTGTCGCGGGGCTAGATAAATTGTCGCAAGGACGATTCGATTTTGGTGTAGGGATTGGCTGGTTAGCTGAAGAATTTACGGCTGTGGGAGTGCCGTGGGAACGCCGCGCAGCACGGACACGAGAGTATCTGCAGGCAATGAAATTACTATGGACTGAGGAACAACCTGAATTTACTGGAGAATTTTGTCGTTTCCCAAAAGTACGCATGCATCCCAAACCAGTTCAGAAGCCTCATCCTCCAATTGTTTTTGGTGGCGAGAGCAACCCTGCCCTCAAGCGAGTCGCCGAAGTTGGCGACGGTTGGTTTGGCTTTAACACCTCTCCAGAGGAGGCGCGTGCGCGAATTGCTCGCATTCACCAGTATGCGCAGTCAGCGGGACGTGGAGCCGTACAATTTGCACTGACCGTGTCTCCCGGACTCGGAGTTCCCGTCGACAGAGATATGCTCAAGCAGTATCGCGACGCTGGTGCTCAGCAGGTAATTGTCGGGGCATTTGGAGACAACGGAAAGGCTATACAGACCGAAATCGAGCGGTTGGCCGAACAACTTGTAGTTCCAGCCGCTCGGCTTTAAAGGAACCCTTTCCCTACAAACAAAATAGAGATAGGGTAGAGATAAGTAACAGGCTGCCATCCAATATTTTAAGGAGGGAGACTCAATGTCTTACGATGTCGTTATAAAAAATGGAACAGTCGTTGATGGAACCGGCGCACCGCGTCAACAAGCGGATGTCGCCATTGCGGGGGGAAAAGTCGCCGCAATTGGAAAAATCACAGAGGGAGCAAAGCGGACGATCGATGCCGCCGATTTAATCGTTGCTCCTGGGTTTGTTGATCCTCACACTCACTATGATGCCCAGATTTGTTGGGATCCATTGTTCACGTGCTCGTCGTGGCACGGTGTCACGAGCATCGTCATGGGAAACTGCGGGGTTGGCCTTGCTCCGTGTCGCCCAGAAGCACGAGAGATTGCCGCGTGGGACTTGGTGAATGTCGAGTCCATCCCGTTCGATGTCCTCGCAAAAGGGGTCACTTGGGATTGGACGACGTTTCCCGAATACATGAACGCCGCACAGAAGCGCGGGATTGGCCTCAACGTCGGGTTTATGGCTCCACTCACTCCCTTCCGTCACTTTGTGATGGGAGAAGAGTCAATGGAGCGGGCTGCCACAGCAGAGGAAACCGCGAAGATTACCGCTCTTTTGAAAGAGGCAATCCTCGCTGGCGCACTCGGCTTCTCCACCACCAATGGACCACAGCACATTGGCTACCAGGGGCGCCCCTTAGCCTGTCGCCTTGCGAACCGTGAAGAACTGACCGCTTATAGCAACACGCTAAAAGAGTTAGGGCGGGGCGTAATTGAACTCGCGTTAAACGACTCGCCTGGTGTAGTCTCTGAAAGTGACTACGAAGTACTCAACCTCTTTGTCCGTGAGAGTGGCCGACCGGTCACATGGCTTGCATTGCTTAATCGCGATGATAAGCCGGAAGCCTGTCTGGACACCCTCCGTCAGACTGAATCGTTATTGAAGCGTGGCGCTGTCCCGCAAGTCACCTGTAAGCCCTTGATTATCCAAATCGATCTGCGCAACCCCTTTATCTTTTCGAACATGCCGTCATGGAAGCCGGCGTTCAACCAGCCTGTCGAAAAACAGATAGCGCTATATCGTCAGCCGGACTTCCGCCAAGCCTTCCGCAAAGCTCTACAAGAGCCTCGTATCTTTTCTGACAAGACCCTATGGGGACGCTTGAATGTCAAAGAAGTGACGAATCCTGCGCTTCAGCAATATGTGTGGAAGACGGTAGCTGACGTTGCGGCTCAACGTGGCAAAGATCCGCTCGATACGTTCCTTGATCTCGCTATTGAAGATAACCTGAATATCCAATTCACAATGGAGATCTTCAACGCGAATGAAGATCGCATTCCTGAACTGATCACGGATTCGCGTACGATGATCGGCTTATCTGATGGCGGGGCGCATGTTGATATGCTTTGCGATGCTGGCTACTGCACCTACCTTCTTGGTACCTGGGTGCGAGATAAAGGGGCATTGAGCCTCGAGCATGCAGTGAAGCGCATTACCTCTGAACCAGCGGACTTTTTTAATCTCAAAGATCGCGGGCGACTTGCCGTAGGCGCGGCAGCAGACGTGACCATTTTTGATCCGAAAACTGTGGGCTCAAGCAAACGTCCTGAGATGCGCCAAGACCTTCCGGGTGGCGGACGCCGTCTAGTCGCGCCAGCCCAAGGCATTTGCTTCACCTTGGTTAATGGACAAGTGCTGTTCGAGCACGGGAAACCAACAGAAGTTCTTCCTGGGCAGATTCTTCGTTCAGCATAGCGCGCTAACTAAAAAACCGATCACGTAAAACAAACGGGGCACCCATCTGAGTGCCCCGTTGTCTTTTTTTCCTGTTACCGAGATGCGTTATCCATCAGGCCGCAGTTGCAACGTTTC
>JBFWXH010000094.1:0-31184 GCA_050187625.1 Binatia bacterium | reverse complement strand
TTCATTATAGAGGCTACGAATACTGGGGAGGAATTCTTCCACCCGTTCACGTAAAATTTTGGTCGATCGGTGAGGATCCTCTGCTCCTGTCCCAAAGGTCCGAATCGGCAACAGCTGCTCAGCGGTTACGACCTGCCCAAGAGAACGTACCGAGGTTGGACCAGTACCGGGTGAAGAAAGAGCCGGCGAGGTCGCAGAGGACGCGGCAGGACTAGTACCCAGGGTCGCGGAGGGAGCGGGAGCGGAGGATGATGTTTCAAGGGCAACGTCTGCACCCGAGCCGGTAAAGAGCAGTTTCCCGAGGGAAAAGCCTAGCAGGAGAAAAACAAGGGTTCCCAAACTCATCCCGACCCGCGATAACATGCTCTTCGATGGCAGCGGCGCCGGTTTCTGTGCAGCTTCAACCTTTGGTGAAGTATGAGGGGCAGTGTTCGGAGCACTCGGCGGAATTGGAAGGTTTTCCTCAGGCGGTGTTTTTTTCACCCGGTCAGAACGGAGACGGGTTCCGCAAAGGCTACAGACCAACACTCCTCGCGCCAGTTCTTTTCCGCATGTGTGACAGCGCCGAGGCACCGCTGGCACTGCATCCTTCTCGATAGGCGTGCCACACGCAAAACATTCCGTCATTCCTTGAACAATAGGTTTCCCACATTGAGTACAAGTACGAATGGGAATCCGGACGGTCGGTTCTTCAGCCATAGCCCTTTCTCCATTTACCAACCCGTTAGGAAAGAAAGTAACTACTGCCCCCACTCTTCGACGGGTTCCTGCTCCATCTGAGGGGGAGGATTCTCGTGTTCCATCGACGGAATCGGCTTCTCTAGGATCGGCTTCTCGGCAACGCCTTCCGTGGTTGCCTCCGGCTTGCTCTTCCTCACCTCTTGTCGCTGTGTATTTGTTACCGAGTCTTTTTCAGGTTGAGGGTGCTTCGTGATGAACGGTTGCCTCGGTTCCTGCGATCCTGTACGTGGCTGCGGTGGAGTTAACGCCGCCAGCCGCCGATACTCCAAGCCCGTGTCTGCGATCCAATTGACAGTTTTGATCATGCACGCCCGGACAGCTTTCTGCATAGGGGTCGGCAAGATTCCGGTCCCGGTCATCAGCTGCTGACCAAAAAGTCCCTCTATTTCGTGCTCAAAATCTTGCGGTGTCCCGGTGACACTCGTCGAACTGATCGTTCTTCCACTTTGCGGCTCAATCAAGCGAACGTTCAGAACCACCTTATCTGGAGTTGCCGTTGGCAGCCACTGAAAAGCTCTTTCAATAATCGCTGACGAAAGTTTTCGTCCTTCCATATGGATATTGTCAAATATCGGGTCAGCCGCCACGCCGGCAGCCTTACTAGCCTGACTGGGCTGATAGGTTACGACTGCGCCAGCAATCAAAAACTCAGCTCCGTCAAATGAGTCGAGTTTCTGCCGTATTTTGGGGTGAATCTCCCCTGAGGTAGGAAAATCATTGGTTTGCAGTCCCCGTCCCCCCCGAGCAGGGACAAGAACCGCGAAACGTCCGGTTTGTTGCAAGGTCTTCACGAGTTGTGCTCGCATCCCAGTAGCAAAAATCATATCGGTAGCAGGAGGTTTCTTTTTGCCCGCACTCGTCGCTTCACTGGCAAACTCCAACACCACTACCTTTGCCCGTTCCCCTGCCCAGACTCGCTGCGGCAACGGAGGCGGCGCAGGTGACGGGTTCGTTATCGGCGGTTGCTGCGGTGCGCAGCCAGAGATACTGAACCCCAACAACCACAGCAAGACAAAAGAAAACGCTTTATGGCCCTTGCCCATAACTTCTTTTTACATAGCGCTTCTCTCAGGAGAAAGCCATCGCTTCGTCCGCGCGGTCTCTCTCTACTAGACGCCTGGGCAACGACGGCACCCCAGGAATCCAGTTAAAAAGAGGAGAGGTAACACGCTTTCCTCTTGATTTTTTTCGGCGAGCAGGATCTGATAAAAACTAGACCGAAGGCCAGAGAACAGGAGGATCTTCTCATGGTTGAATGGCTTCTAGCAAACTCTTTGGCTACTGGTTGGTCTTTTACTGCATACACCACACAATTTACAGGAATGGTAAACGATCTTTTAGAGAATCGCCTAGCGATGTGGGTGATTGTCGTTGTACTGATCATCCTTTTGCCGAAACTGACAAAACCTCGTACCTTCTAGGTAGAGAAATGACTCGTTCACGTTTTTCCTGTCCGACAAGACGAGGCACTAGACGCGACAGACGGAGGCTTGAACTAACGTACGGCCAGTCGTTGGGGCTGTCGGCATAAGAACCGGAAGGTCTCTCATTCTCGCATCTGAGAGAGAAGCTTGAAGCTTCACATCGCATGCTGTGGGTACCTCACGCAGTTTACACCTGACACCAACCAAGGACGTTGTCAGGAGTCCTATTTAGGCATAAAAATTGAGCCTTTACTGAATTCGATAGACCAACTACTACCACCCAGGGCCGATCTACACCTGGATAGCGTCGATGTACATCAATTACTTTGGATTTCAAGAAGAACCGTTTAGCCTCACACCGACTTCACGTCTTTTTTACTCGAACCCCGTGTATGAAGAGGCGTATGCGAAACTTGAGCAAGGTATCCGTGAACGGCGCGGGTTTGTCGTGTTGACCGGTGAAGTTGGGACCGGGAAAACCACCCTTGTTCGCCGGTTTATCGACAATCTTGAGGGCAATTCCGAGGTTCGCATCTCGTTTTCGTATTACAGCACCCTCACCTTTGAGGAATTGATCGGCTTTGCTTGTCGAGACCTGGGCGTCACGAGGAGGCACGTAGGAGAAGTCCAAGCTTTTAGTGAGTATCTCAAAGTCCGCTCACAATCAGGAGGAACCACTGCGCTCGTGATAGACGAAGCGCAAGATTTAGAGGAAACAGTTCTCGAACATCTCTTTCGGCTTGCGGATTCTCCACACGTGACGGAAAAACTGTTACAAGTTATCCTCGTTGGTCAGCATCCTGAACTTGAGAACAAGCTCGATCATCCCCTGTTAGCACCATACAAAGGTAAAGTGTCCCTCCGGTGTCAGCTCGAACACTTGAAACCGGAAGAAGTAGCCACCTTTATCCATCATCGTCTCCGTTTGGTAGGCTGCGACCGTCGCGACCTCTTTAGCCCAGAGGTTGTCCATCTCATCGCAGTCTATTCGGGAGGGATTCCACGGCTGATTAACCTTATTTGTGACAATGCATTACGTATTGTTTGTGAGGAATCACGAAAAATCGTCGAGCCAGAAGATATCCAAAATGTGGTAACCACCCTCCGGTTACGCGGACGGGGCAGTGTCACTCTACGTGAAGGAATAGCTTCAACCTCCACTCTCCCAATACCGGAAAAAACAGGAGGTCCCTTCCCCCGGTCTCTCCAACGCCCTGCTGTCGCCAACTCCCCTCGGTCGCTGGTCTGGGGAGGAGCGGGGTTTGTATTGGTACTGCTAGGATTCTTTCTCTTTGTTCAGTTCGGATACGGTCCGGCTGCTCTTAGTCCTCAAGCCTTCACGCATCTTCAACCATCAACTTCTGGGCAACTGCCACCAACACTCGTGAAACGAACAGATCCGTCACAGGGCACCAGCGTTCAGCCGAACGACCCCCATATATCACAAGGCAAAGCGGTTCTCGCGAAATTACAAGCGCGTTACCAGAAACTGCGTCCCATTGCCTGGGGCCTCGCGACGCCCACTCCTGCCATTGCTCTCCTGCTGCCAACGGCGGAATGGCGACATATTTCCGCAGAAGACCAAGTGAGTCTGACTGTCTATCTAGAAAGCTTGATTCCGAGCATTCGAGAAAACCCAGATCCATATATCGAAGAATTTCGCACTGCCCCGGTTTACGACACCTTTCACCGAAAACTCAGCACGCTTTGTGCGGATTGTTGGATTCTCGGGGTCGGGCAACTCACCTCACCCGAGAAGAAGGTGTTGTTTGACCAAGTCATCGTCCAAGGTGACTCACTCTGGGAGAAAGCCCCGCATGAAGGACGTGGAGCGAAGGCCTCGGAGTTTCGCGCAACATCACAAGATCAATAATAACAAAGGCTTCTCCGGCAGGGGGGGCGAAGGACGAGGAGGAGAGCGACGTGAAGCGATGGAAAGCCGTGCATTTTGTGATCTGCGCAATTTTGATCTTGCAACTCGCGTTCAGTGTAGAAGCACGAGAGTTACTCGTGCACAGCCGCCAAACACGAAATACGAGGGCACAAGAAGCGCCTCCTTCTAGCTTCCCACCGATCTCGAGTTTCACTGGAGGTTTTGGGGTGACGATTACCCAACAACTTTCTTCTAACGTATCAGACTTCCCAGCCGTGTCCACAGCTCCAGGTTTGACGTTCAGGTATGATCCTGCCACGCAGTTATTCGAACGCTCGACAACCTCGCTCGGTCCCGTATTTGTCGAACGCGCACGAACAATCGGTCAAGGAAAATTTGAGGTCGGCGCTTCCTATATCTATATTGACTTTACCGAATTAGACGGACGCACTGTCGATGGGCTTTTCCTGCCGCCACGCGCTGGAGGCTCAGGAGGTTCGCTCACTCTTGAAAAGTTTAACCTCCGCCAAACCTTCGTTCCTCTCTTTGTGACGTACGGCATTACCGACCGCTGGGACGTGAATGTGCTGGTCCCCATTATTTCGTCAGACTTTAACACACGGGTCAGCGTTGGCTTTTTCGGGAGTCAATTCACCTTCTCGACGAAAAACAGCGGCGTCGGTGTCGGCGACGTGTTTTTGCGAACGAAATACCGTCTCTTTGGCTTCAATCAATTTAATACTGCCGTGGGGTTGAATATGCGCTTTCCCCTCGGCGATGAGCGCGACTTGCGCAGCAAAGGCGATTATATAGTCGAACCCTTTGTCACGTTATCTCAAGAATACGATCGCTTCGATTTCCATTTGGCAACAGGACTTGAGGTGAATGCTGATGATTCAGACCGGAGTCGAGTGCGGTATAGTGGAGGATTCGCGGTCGATCTTCTCAGACAGCAGCTTGCTCTCACGGTAGATCTACTGGGCAACTCAAATCTCAAGACCGACAATGTCGTAGGTCGAGTGCCCAGCTTTGGGGGTGGTGCTGCCCCTGGTCTTCCGGGAGTTCCCATGCTTCCTCAACAATTTGTTTCTCCCCTTAAGACGAATATCATTGACCTGGGGCTCGGACTGAAGGCTAGCATTGGCCCATTCACCGGATTTTTTACGGCTTTCCTACCGATCACCGACGATGGCCTGCGGGCTGACTGGATCCCAGCGGTTGGCATCCAAATGAGCTTCTAAATCCTGCTGACCCCGGGGCGGCGAACGTTGCTATTGTGGTCGTGCAGTAAGATATCCGCCCGCCCCCTTTTCCAACACAAACCGCTTGCGATCAGGATGGGGGACTTCCTGTCCTTCAATGGTATCGATGCGTGAGAAGCTGACCTCGACCTGTTCTCCTACACGCCGGATTCGAACATTTTTGAATTCAACACGGAAACTTCTGTACTGCGAGAGAATCTCCTGCGCACGCTCTGCATGCTGTTCGTCCAAGGCTCCAAGCTTGACCAGGGATTTCACGTCCTGCGCTTCCAAGGCTTGGCGCTGCGTTTCCAACCATTCACGGATCTCCTCTTCACTGAGAGCAAGAGGAGGCACGTCGATGGTCGGGGGGACAGCCTGCGGGGGACGGATCTCAATTGTCCATTTACGAGGAAGACTTTTTACTCCATCAGGACTGATAACAACAGCAGTCAGTTGGCGGCGCGCCGGCTCCTCTCCTCGGAAATCAAACTGCCCGGTGTTCGTCGTCCGGGGTGGGGTATCATCGAGATGCCATTGATACCGCAGCTGTAAGTTTTCTTCATGCGAGCGATGAGGTAAATCAGCCACGACAGAGAACGCCATTGTGGTACCAGCGTCAACGACAACACGCTCACCGTCAGGGCGGGTCTGCAGAATCCGTGGAGGGACAGAAGGGACCGAGGCTTCTACCACAAGCGGTGCAGGAGGAGGGCTCGCAGCGCGAGCAAGGGGCGGTACTTGAATTTGCCAGCTGTGTTCGACTATCTGTTTCTTGGTATCGCTGACACGGACAGAGACCGTTTTTCGTTGCAAATCTTCGTCAAACAACGGCTGATAGGTCCAGGTTGGTCCGCGAGCTTGTTCTTGCCCATCTAAAGACCAAACATATTGTACCCCTGGCGGGCGATTCGCTATGGCGACGTCGAATACAATCTTCTGACCTTCCGTCGCGATCAGTGTTCGCTCTATCGGATTAACTCTGGCAATCTGTAAAGGTGGCGGCGTAGGAGCCAGGACTGTCACCAGCCACCGTCGCTCGACGGTCGCTCCACCCTGATCAGAGACACTTACAGCAACTCTGTGTTGCTGGTCTTGGGCTGCGCGGGGAAGCGCAGGAGTAAACGTCCAGTCTATACCTTTGGCAATCTCTTTCCCGTCTAACAGCCACCGGGTTTCTAACCGATCGCCAGTATCTGGGTCTTTCACTTCTACAGCAAACCGCTGGGCCAGACCAGCTTGTATTTCAACAGTAGCTGCTAGTGGTACCGGTCCAGCGATCTCAGGAGGACGATTGACATCTTGCACCTGGACACGCCAGTTTCGCTCTACGACTCGATCATCGGGAGAGCGCACCTGAACCGTTACCATTCGTTGCGCGCCTCCCTCATCAAATTGGGGATGATATGTCCATCGCGGCTCCCGAGCCTGCGCTTTCCCATCGAGCAACCAGACATACTGGAGGTCAGACGACGGACCCTCTGCTGTCACAGCAAACGCCAGGGTCTTTCCTTCCTGAACCTGCAGCTCTTGCGTTGGTGGTTGCGCTTGGATGATGTGAACGGGAGGGACTTCGAGAGATTTGTTCAATTGATTCTCAAGAGACGGATGGATCGTCGTCGGATCAACGACCGCTGTTTGTTCTGTCCATGTTACACGTGAGTCTCTTGACAGAGAACTCACAGCATACACACGAATCCGCCAACTCTGCTCCACAATCTGGTTTTCCGAGTCTCTGATCTGTACGGTTACGGTCTTCAGTTTGCCCCTATCTGTTTGCTGAGGTTGATAGACCCAGCGCTGGCCACGCCCTTGTTCTTCGCCATCCAACAGCCAGATATACTGTAACGGTACCGGGTTGACGCTTGTCGCCTCAATCGCAAACACTTGTTTTTGTCCTTCGCGGACGATGAAGACCTGATCCGGCCCCTTCGAGGGTTCAGCTCGTGTAATCACCGGGAGCGGCGTAGAGCGGAGCAATGGAGGAAAACCAAGTTTCCACCAGTAGTAATACAACCCTCCAACAGCAAGCAGCAAGACAAATGCCGGGATTGCCAAGAGATAGAGGGAAGACGACGTACGAAAAGTGGCAAGGTCGACTGTCGGCTCAGGAGCGTCTGCGTCCGGCAATGACAGTGGCTGAGGAGCACCCAGTGCTTCCGTAAGCTGTCCAGAACGTACGCTTTGCCCATCCGCAAACGCAAGCACCGGAGGGATCGACACTGGATGATCGGCGGTCCCGTTTCGCAAGTGAAAGTTCGCAACGACTTCTTCAATGATGCTCGCCGAGACTATTGATTGCGACTTTTTATAGGTAGAGAACAGCGCGTTATCACAAAGAATGTTCACCAGCCGCGGAACGCCTTTGGCATAGTGTATGATGCGTTGCACGGCATCGGGAGCAAACAAGCCCTCGTCTTCATATCCCACTACTCGTAACCGGTGCTGGATGAAAGACTCCACCTCATGATCGGCTAAGCGATCAAGGCGACAACGGAGAGCAATACGCTGCTTGATCGGCCGTAAGCTCGGTTGTTCAAGTTTCTCTTCAAGTTCTGGTTGTCCGACGAGTACAACCTGGAGAAGCAGCTTTTCATTCTTCATGTCCACTGGGGTGAGCAAGCGCAGATTCCCCAACACTTCATCGCTCAAATGCTGCGCCTCATCGACGAAAAGAACACCAGTCCCTCCTTTATTGACCAAGGCATTCAGATAGGCACTGAACATGCGGAGCTTCTGCACTCGTCCATCATCGTCCCCATGCAATCCCAGTTCGGTACAGATAAAGTACAAGAGATCATCAAAAGTTGCGCTCGAAAGGCTAGTGCTGTCGAAAAACACGCAGTGGCCAGACGCTTCCAGGTCTTGCATCACCCGCCGTAATAACGTGGTCTTTCCGGTCCCGGTCTCTCCGGTTAACAACAGGAACCCCTTGTATTCACGGATTCCAGACAGTAAGGTCGTATAGGCTTTTTGATACACGGGATTGGTATAGAAAAAGCGCAAATCCGCAGTATCAGAAAATGGGTCTTCACGAAAACCAAAGTATTCGTTATACATAGGCAACCGCAGATTCTCTCTGCCTCTAGAGGGAATACCGATGATCGGCAGCATACCTGCGTGTTCCGCGTTCACCCAGCATTACCTCTCTGTTAGTGAATCTTTCTCTCTTCTGCAAAAGATAAGCGCCGAGAAGAAGTTGCAGATTCCCCTCCGTAGCTGCCCTTGACACTTCATACGCCCCAGTCCGATTCGTTTCGGCGTTTTCTTCGTCATGAAAGGAGAATTGGGTTTCTTGAATGCCTTTTACTTTGTCGCATTTTCCTCCACTTTGCAATCTCGACCACCAGGCGAGGGCCGTCCCTTTCTCCCGCGTCGAAACGCCCTTGTTCTCAAGACTTGCTGAATGCTCTTTTCTCTTGCATAGTGAAAGTTCTCGCTGCAAGAAAGAAAATGGATTTCCTTATCTCGTGTTTTTTTGCAACGATAAGACTGACAAATGTAGAAAGAAATGAGTCTCTGAGGAATAGTCAAATAGGCAGCGGACAGATTTTACACTCCCAGAATTCAAGGGATTAGCTATCTATAGAGTATCAGTACATAACAACTAGGGTCCCATTTTTTTGTTAAAATTGAGCCTTTACGGAATTGGCTCGACCCACTACTCCAGGCAACAATTGAGATGAGGCACGAGAACACCCATGTATACCCATTATTTTGGTTTTCGCGAGGAACCTTTTAGTATCAACCCGGATCCTCGATTTTTTTATGCCAACCCCGGCCATGAGGAAACCTACGCGAGTCTGCTCTATGGCATCCGCCAACGCAAAGGCTATATTTCTCTCATCGGGGAGGCCGGTACCGGAAAAACCACACTCCTCCGGCGAGTCGTTGACGCCCTGGAGAAGAATATTCGTGTCGCCTTCTACTATTACGACACGACTCTGACTTTTGATGAACTTCTCGATTTTGTGTGCTCGAGTTTCGACTTACCGGTAGTCAAGGAAGGACGCAAGCTCGAAAAGATTCAAGCCCTGGATCATTTTCTCCGGGAGCGTCTTGCTGAAGGAGGCACTGGAGTCCTCATCTTCGACGAGGCGCATCACCTCGCCAATGACGTCTTAGAGAACCTTCGCCTGCTCTCGAATATTGAACTTAATAACCATAAGCTGCTCCAGATCGTTCTGGTGGGGCAGCCAGAGTTGGAAGCAAAATTAGATCAACCCGAACTCAGGCAGCTGAAACAACGTATTGCTATATCCTGCCGCTTAGGCTGCTTAAAGCCTCAATCGGTAGGAGCGTTTATTCAACATCGTTTACAGGTGGCGGGATGCGAACGGACCGATTTGTTTACCCCAGAAGCCGTTCAGTCGGTTGCTATTCATTCCGAGGGGATTCCCCGCCTGATCAATACAATTTGCGACAACGCCCTCTCCATCGCCTATAACACGTCCCAGTCCGCCGTTTCTGAGGAAATTATCGAGAAAGTCGTGCAAGATCTCCGACTGCAAAAGATTACACAGATTGAGCAAACGAGTAAAAAGAAAGGCCTGTGGTTTACACGAGAGAAACCCTCCTCGACGCCTGTTCCTGTTGATGTCCAGGAGACAGCCCAAGTACCAGCGAATACGTCGTCCATCATTCGACTCGATAACGAGGTATGGGGAAGATCGTTGGGAACCTCTTCTGGCAACCTGCCCGAGATCTGGGTCGGAGAAGCGCCGCGAATGTGGTCGAAACCGTTACCATGGATAGGGGTTGGAACGGTTGCTGCTCTCCTGCTGCTGTATTTTGGCTCCCCCGTTCTTTTTCCCAAGAACGAATTGGCCATAACGAATCCGGCTTCGGTCCAACTGGTAGAGGCACGTTCTCCATCAGTACAGGACGTGCCTCCGCCAGTCACGCAACAGACTCCCGCGTCGCCAACGCCCATCGAGCAGGCAGCAATTACCCCGGTAGCCGAGCTCACCCCAACGGCTACCAGGAATACCGCGGCGCAGCCAGCAACGAACGTTCCCTCATCTCCTCAACCAGCAGTTACCACAGCTGCCCCCTCGGCGATTCCTTCACCACCTCCTGCGCTACCACAGGCTACCAGCGAAGCAGTTATCGCTGCGGCTTCTCCCGCTTCTCCTTCCATCCCGCCAATACCTTCGACGACCACGACACACAGTGCACCGCAACCAGCGACTGTGGCGACCAAGGACAGTCAGAACGACGCCACGACGCAACCCCAAGCGCCGCCCACCCGTGAAGAGCAAGGACAAGCGATTACCGTGGCCCGCGGAGACACGGTCTCTGAACTGGTGTTAAAGGTCTACGGCAATTACAGCACCCTTGCGCTCGATCTTATTAAAGAAGCGAACCCACACATTGCCGACCTTGACCGCATCTTCGTCGGTCAACAGATGCTCCTGCCCACCCTTTCACGCGACACCCTCTTACGGAAGCAACAAGATGGTTCGTATCGGCTCATTGTTGGCGCATTCCAAAACACAACCAGTGCAGAACAGACGGTACAAGCTGCACGTCGCCGCGGCTACACTGCAAAGGTCGTCAAGCGCAGAGTCTCGGGAACGCATGTGTTGTATAGAGTAGAACTAGAGAAAATATCAGACCTTGCTACTGCAGACCGGGCATGGGATCTCGTGGTCGGCAACAACTCCTAAGCGCTCCTGCAGGTGTTATCCGCTCTTCCCGTACGGCTGATCCGCACCCGGTCACTCTCCTTGACAGGGTGCGGACGGCAGATTGTTATCGCCCTGGGGTCCGTGACTCACGCACGGGGCGAATGTTCCTCACCATAAAGAAATGGGAGTCAGGATAGTATAAACCGTTCAATCTCAACGCCCGCTTGTTCGGACGTTCATTGAGCAACAAGTCCAGCCACTTTTCTGCACCTTTTATATATAAGCCTGGATCTCGACGAGTGACATCGGAAGTAAACCGCGCCGCCGGGAAATTACGGTCGGTGCCCTGCACATCATGAATGACAAAACGTATTTTGTCTTCCTTCACTTGCATCGTAACAACGTCTGACCCAGGTTCGACCTGAACCATGCCCGTGAGATAGACGGACACTCCCCCCCCACCTAATTGCGCGTGGCTAGCGAAGCTCCACAAAAGAAGACTCAGCAATAGCCCGACACGGAGCCCCCAGCGGCTGGCTTGGAAATGATGATCTTGCGTTAAGGCAGGCACTCTTTGCACTGCACGTTTCATACGCGCCTTCCTCTCACGTCAGTACACCACGCTCCTTTAACGCCGCAATCTCGTCGACTGCATACCCCAGGACCCGCTGCAGTACCTCATCAGTATTCTGTCCTTGACATGGAGCGGGGCGGGTAACCTGACAGCGAGTGTCGGAGAAAATCCACGGAACCCCGGCATGACGGCGTGCCCCGACTTCAGGATGAGGCAGCTCAACGAAGAAGTCGCGGTTTTGTAAGTGTGGATCTTCAGCTAACTCTTTATTGGTCATCGCGGGTAACGCGGCAACTCCCACTGCTTGTAATCGCTGTACCACTTCTTCTCTTGTCAACGTCTGTGTCCACGCGGTAATGAGGCTTTCTAACGCATCTTCATGAGTCTTCCGTGCGTGCAACGAAGCGAACCGGGGGTCACTCGCGAGTCCCGGTTGTTCTATTACATTACAGAACCGCCGCCATTCCTCTTCGTTGGCAACGACAATACTGACCCAGCGGTCCTCACCTTGACAAGGAAACAACCCGTGTGGGGCCAGGTAGGGATCACGATTACCAATGCGCGGAGGAACAGCCTCGTTCATCGTATACGCCATGACACCTTCCCCTATTATGGCGATCGACGATTCGAGTTGTGAGAGATCAATGTACTGACCTTCACCTGTGCGTTCGCGATGCATCAGGGCGGCCAGTATGGCAAACGCACCATGCAGTCCCCCATTGGGGTCACCGTAGGAAAATCCTACGTGCATGGGGGGAAAATCCGGAAATCCGGTAAGCGAGGATAAGCCGCTCAGTGGGGCCTGCGCAGGACCGTACGAGACATAGGGACTCTCTGGGCCCGTCGCTCCGTAACCGGACATCGAAATCATGATAATGTCCGGTTTAATCTGACGAAGGACCTCGTACCCGAGTCCCATTTTGTTCATTACCCCAGCAGCAAAGTTTTCGCTAACGACATCGCTGGCCGCCACTAGCCGCTTGGCAATCTCCAGGGCTTCGGGATTTTTCAGGTTGAGCAGGATTGAATCCTTCCCCTGGTTAAACTGATTGAAATAGCCACTGCGGTTTACTCCAGCCTGCCCTTCGGCGAACGGCGGAATGCGTCGGGTAACACACACACGGTGCTGAGTTTCAATGCGAATGACCTCAGCCCCGAGATGGGCCAACTGCAACGTCGCAAAGGGTCCAGCCCACACCCAGGTGAAGTCAGCGATTCGTACTCCGGATAGCGGTAAATTGTTTGGCATAATCCTTAATCTCATACGTAAAACGTAAATAGGTAAAACGTAAAAGGGGCAATGGTCAGCCTCTATTTTTCTTACGTTTTACGCATTACGTTTTATTTGCTGTTTCAGATCACGTTCGCTCTTCGCAAGTCCTCTAGCTCTTCACTCTTCATCCCCAATCGTCCGCAATACACCTCCGCATTATGCTCTCCGAGGCAGGGCGCAGGTCGCCGCAGGGCCCACGGCGAGACCGAGAAACGATACGGTGCTCCGGGGTATTTTACGGTTCCGACCTGTGGATGAGCCATCTCAGCAAAAAATCCCCGCGCGTTCAGATGCTTGGAGGCGAGTAAATCCCCCACCGTCGAGACCGGAGCAAACGGCACCCGGCGGGCTTGGGCAGCGTGATACACTTCTTGTACCGATTTGTCTTGCATCCACTCGCCCAGCAACGTCTTGAGCACATCCCAGTTCGCCGAACGTGAGGGAAAGTCTTGGAAAATATCCATTGCAGCCCACTCGGGGTTCCCCATCAATTCGACCGCACCTTTCCACTGGTGATCTTCAATCGCCAAGAAGTAAATATAGCCATCCCGACATTGGAAGACATCTTGTGGAATCAGACGAAACCCTAAACGGGAGGCAATGCTGTGATCATAGGGCCAGGAGATATAATTATTCTCCAAAATAGCGACCAAACATTCCTGTACCGACACATCAATGTGTTGCCCGCGACCACTACGGAAACGAGCGAAGAGCGCCCCTAGTGAACCAACCGCAGCATTCACGCCCGCCTGAAATCCAGCTTGCTGGCCGAACGTTTTCAAAGGTGGCAAGTCCGGTCGCCCCGAGACCCCTGCCAAATAAACAACACCCCCTGCACTCCACATGTTGAGGTCATACGCTCGCAGGTCACGATTCGGACCAGTCTGTCCAAATGGAGAAATGGACGTTAGCACCAGACGCGGATTGACCTGTTGCAAGGCCTCATAACTCAATCCGACCTCAGGCATTTCACTCGGCGAATAATTATGGACAAGTAGGTCAGCATCAGCAACCAAGCGTCGCAAGAGTTCTTGCCCTTTGACGGTGCGCAGGTTCAACGTCACCCCAAGTTTGTTGGTATTGAGATAGAGAAAGGTGCCACTCTTCTCAGGGTGTGGCACGTCGCCGGGGTACGGACCACGACGACGTGTCTCATCACCTTGAGGATCTTCGACTTTAATCACGTCAGCCCCAAGATCGGCCATGAGTTTCGCTGCATACGCAGCAGAGACCATGTTTCCACATTCGATCACGCGAATACCGTGCAACGGACCTGGAGGCTGGATGTTGGGTGTCGAGGAGTTTTCCATATTTTCATTCTGCATTCTGAATTCTACATGCTGAATTCTTTGTCTTAGTATCTTGCCATTCCCGGTTCAATTTCTATTGCCCAGGCATCAATTCCGCCGGCAAGACTCGTCACCTGCGTGAAGTCTCGTTGCGCCAGGAAATTGGCAACCCGCAGGCTCCGCACCCCATGATGGCAATACACAACAATTTCCTTGTCAGGATCAAGTTCATGCAAGCGACCGGGCACTTCGCCCATCGGAATATGGATCGCACCAGGAAGTCGTACGAGAGCAACCTCTTCCGGTTCGCGCACGTCAAGAAGCACGACTTCGTCGCCCGCATCAAGTCTCGTCTTTAGTTGTTGGACAGATATTTCGTTATTCATAACCGGCATCAACCGCAAAGCAGCAAGCGTAAAAAGGGCACTAATAAATGCTCCTAGTCCTCTTGTTATCCTCGTCACGTATCCCCCATTGCTCGTTGCTCCTCGCTCAGTTTTCAGTCCGTCGCCAGCAGTCAGCGTTTTTCAGCACAGTCAGGACTTTGACTGAAGAACAGTGGGTCTGATAGTAGACAACCAGCCCAACACCCGCAAGGGTTGGTGTTCGTAATCTTACGTCATAAAGAGGAGGATTCGCAGATGGCAAATTCTGAACGTTGGCAAAAAGGTGCAGCAAAGATGAAAGAACTCTTCGGCCGCGAGCCGCAACCGGGCACGATGCAAGAAGACTTTTTGCAGATCACGGTCGAAAACCTGTTTGGCGATATCTGGAACCGCCCAGGTCTTGAATTGCGAGAACGGTCGATGATTACCGTCGCTGCTCTCACCGTGTTAGCCCGTGAACGCGAGCTGAAAGTGCACCTGCGCGGGGCACTCAACGCCGGGATCAGCCGTGAGAAAATTAACGAGATCATGATTCACCTTGCTCACTACGGCGGCTGGCCCACCGGCGTCAACGGCCTACGCATCGCTAAAGAACTGTTTGACGAGCTTGACGCGAAGAACAAATAGCTGTCAGCCATTCGCTATCAGCTGTCGGCGCCGAGAGGGAAAGAAAGATAGATGTTCTTGGCCTTCGACCTCGTGACTCGGGACTCGTCTCTGCCTTTCCGTCTGGCTGAAAACGGAAAGCTGATCGCTGATAGCCTTGGGGAGTTTTATGACCGACTACACCATTAAAGACAAGGTCGCCATCGTCGGCATCGGCGAGACGCGTTATTACAAAGCCGGGCAATCACCGGTTTCCGAGTTTCAACTCGCGCTGGAAGCCATTCAAAAGGCAATAGTCGATGCTGGCTTGCGGATTGAGGATATCGACGGTTTTGCCTCCTATAGCGATGACCGCAACGATCCCGTTCGGTTAGCCGCTGCCTTAGGTATTCCACAAATCCAGTTCTCGAATATGCACTGGGGTGGCGGTGGTGGCGGCATGGCTGGAGCAGTGGGGAATGCTGCCGCTGCTGTTGTTGCCGGGTATGCCAAACATGTGGTGGCATTTCGTGCTTTAGCGCAAGGACAATTTGGTCGCTTCGGCCAGGGCCACGCTGGTGCGCGCGTGCGCGGACCGTTTGCCTACACCATGCCGTATGGGTTGATGTCTCCGGCGCAGATGTTCGCCATGCGCACCCAGCGCTTTATGTACGAGCATAAGATCAGCCAAGAAGCGTTATGTGGAATCGCCCTTGCCTCCTACAAGCACGCGCAACAGAATCCGCGCGCCATCATGCACGGTCGTCCATTGACCCGCGAATCCTATTACAACTCACGCTGGATCGTCGAACCGTTCCACCTCTTTGATTGCTGCCTGGAAAATGACGGAGCGGCAGCTGTCATTTTAACCACAGCCGAACGCGCCCGCGATTTGCAACAGAAGCCTGTGTATCTCATGGCTGCTGCCCAAGGCTCGGGGTACCGTCAATGGACTGCAGCCCATAACGACCCCGATTATGCCACGTCGAATTTTAAGACCCTGGCCCCACGGTTATTCGGCATGGCAGGAATTACCCCAAAGGATGTTCATGTTGCCCAGGTGTACGAAAATTTCACCGGTGGCGTGCTGATGAGTTTAGTCGAGCATGGTTTTTGCGCCACAGAAGAAGCTGAAGCGTTCTGCACTAACGGCAATTTGGAATGGCCAAACGGCCGACTCCCGCTCAACACCAGTGGCGGCAATCTTGCTGAAGCCTATATGCACGGTCTTGAACTTGTTCTGGAGGGTGTTCGCCAGATGCGTGGCACTTCGACCTGTCAGGTCAACGATGCGCGCATTTGTCTCGTTGCCGCTGGACCAATGGTCGCGCCAGTTAGTAATGTGTTGCTGAGGAACTAAAACGTAAACATGGAAAACGTAAATACGAATCGGAGCCGCTTTCCTTTACGTTTTCCGCCTTACGTTTCACGCTTCACGAGTTCACACAAGATAAGAGGAGTCGTGACATGTCTGTTGAAAATGCTTCCACCGTTTCCTACTTCCCGGCAGGGATGCCACTGCCCGCCCCTATGCCAGATGGGTTGGACGCCCCGTTTTGGGAAGGGACGCGCCAACATACACTGCGGATACAGCGTTGCAACGCCTGCGGAACCTTTCAATTCGGCCCGGAATGGATCTGTCACTCGTGTCGTTCAGGAGAGCTGGGGTGGACAGAATGCTCCGGTCGGGGTCGCGTTTACGCGTTTGAACGTGTCTGGCATCCGGTTCACAAAGCCCTAAGAGATAGCGTTCCCTATCTAATCGTATTGGTCGAACTTCCTGATGCCGGTAATGTCCGGATGGTTGGCAACTTACTGGGAGATGCACAACAAGAGGTAAAAATCGGAGATAATGTTGAAGTCGTCTGGGAAGATCATGAGGACGTGACGCTCGTGCAATGGCGACGCGTGACCGCATAGATAGACAGCTACGCCTCAGCACTCTTCTGCTGTGCGGCGTCATTGCAATTGTCAGTTGTCAAAACACGGCAACCGTTTCAGGGAGGAACGTGGTCGTTACATCTCATCGTGGCGCAGGCTCCCTTGAGCCTGAAAATACCGTGCGGGCTATTCGCCGCGCGGTTGAGCTGGGAGTCGATCAGATCGAGATTGATGCGCAGCTTACCAAGGATCACCAGCTCATCTTGATGCACGATGAAACGGTTGACCGTACCACCAACGGCACCGGCAAAGTGGCCGAGCTGACACTCGCCGAGATCCAGCAACTCGATGCCGGAAAAGCCGAACGCGTCCCCACTCTTGCCGAGGTCTTGGCACTACCGACCGGAAAGGTGGTTCTGCAAATTGAGTTGAAAGGGCCAGGAACCGCCGTACCGGTTGTCGAAGTGGTGGAGCGTACAGGGAAAGAGCACAGTGTGATTCTCACTTCGTTTATGCACAGCGAATTAACAACGGCACGACATCGTAATCCGCATATCCAACTTGGTGCACTCTGGGGCCGTCTCCCCGCCGACGTTGTTCAGAAGTCGCAACAACTCGGGGTTCAGGCATTACATGTCTGGCATAAATTCATCGATCAGCAGCTTGTGGCCGACACGCATGCTCAGGGCTTGCTAATCCGCGCGTGGAATACGGATAACCCAGACGAGATGCGTCGACTCATTGCCCTAGGCGTTGATGCGATTGGCTCCGACCGACCAGATGTGCTGCTCAACGTGTGCCGCCAGGCTGGAGTACGCCGATAAATACTTCGCTTTCCCTCACTCCCTATTGCCCCGAAGAGGCTGCGAAGGGTAGCCAAGGGTTTCAACCTCTGACTATCTGCCCCAACCCTTTCTCATCTGCTTTAGCCAAGCTCTGCCTGCAACACTGCCGCCACTTGCCTGATCACGCCCGCCCACTCCCCTGGCTGCGTCTGGCGAAACAGCCGCATGGTCGGATACCACGGCGTGGTCTCGCCCTCTAACAACCACCGCCAGTCGGGAACGTAGCTCAACAAGGTCCACACTGGCTTGCTTAACGCACCAGCGACATGGGCGACAGACGTGTCGACACTAATGACCAAATCGAGCTGGTCAATCAGGATGGCGAGATCGCCGTAATCTTCTAATAGTGGATCAAGATCCCGCAACGTCACCTCGTCTGGTAGCTCAGCCAGCCCACGACTCTGTCCGTCTTTCTGCAGACTGTAGAAGGTAAAGTTGGGCGTCTGCAGCACGGGTCGCCACTCCGAGAGCGGACACGAGCGATGACGATCATTGGCATGGGTCGGACTCCCGACCCACACAATTCCCACGTTGCGTTGGGAAGATGGGGGGCTCGTTACTGCTCCGGTGGCCTTGCGTCTTCGGATAGCCTGCACATCCAGATTTGGGAAACTCCGCCGGCAGCACGACACAGCGGCGAAAGGCGGTGATCGCCTCCTCTCCGTGCCCTTTATGGTAGTGCTCCATTCCTTGTTGGAAGTGAAATCCCGGCGACTGCTGCAACTCTTCTGCCGATGGCAGCTTGACCTCGGCTAAGGCGGTTTCCGGCAGGACATACGACTGCGCCAGCCGTTCGTCGTTCCATTCCAGCATTTCGGGAAAACGGGTGTTGGCCAGCACCTGCACGGCGAAGATCTCCTGCACGCCCGTCTCAAAGCGCAGAAACCCAATCGTCTGGCCGGTCTCGATATGCACCACCCACACCCCACAGGTACGTTCTTTCAGGCGTTGGACGAGCGGAATGCCGCTAAACGTCGCGCTTTCACGCACCTGCGACAGACCGATAAACGCCAGCGGGCCGTAAAAGTCGATGCCGCGGGTAAATCCTGGTACCTGGGCAATCGTCTGCCAGGTGCGGGTGCGCAAGGCGACTTTCGCCAAACTCCCTTCGCCTGATTCCAAGATCCACAACTGGTTCTGATACCAGCGTGGCGAATGCGGCATAGATAAGCCGCGCAGAAGAATCTCGTTGCTCTCGACATCCATCAACAGGCCCCCGCGCGCCTTATGCGCCCGCCAGCCCCCAGCCGTATCGGTTTCCGCCAATGCCGTGACGTATTTCGGGCGGCCGTCAACCATACACAACCCATTGAGATGACAGCGATCCTCCGATGCTAAGGCGCTGACAAACGGTGGCCGCCAGCGCGGCACGAAACTATGCTCGGCGTCGAGCGTACACAAACAGCAGAAGCGGGTGTTGACCAGCCACAGTTCGTGGGCACAGGTATAGGCCAGTTCATGAATATCGATATCGCCGGTGACATGGACACGCCGGGGCAGATAGCAGGCATCGTGTTTGCCGGGCGGTTCGAGTTTCTGGGCCACGGCGGGCATGTTGCGATAGTCCCAGACGGTATTGCTGCCGCCGATGGTCAGGCACTGTTGATCAACGGCCATGCCCATGGGTTTGGTAAAGGTGCAAAAGTGGGTGTTCAGCGCACCGCCATCGGCCCACACCAGAATGACTTTGCCCGCCTGGTAGGTGGAGACCGCCAGACTGATGCCCAGCTGGGTGAACAGCCCGGGCAGGTTCGACGTATGTACGCTGCGTAGCGCCGTAGTATTTACAGCGGCGGGAGCATGGGGAACCGCAGCAGATGATGGGTGTGACATAGAAACTCCTTCTGGTCAGAGGGAGGATCTCCCTCGTTGTTGGAACACTCCACCTGTGGTCTGTCTTGCCGGAGGTTGAAACCCCTCGCTACCATCCCGGGCTGCGGGCACGGAAAACGCGATCCTGTAGCCTGGATGGAGTGATGTAGAATCCGGGATTCTTCCTTCGTGTACCACTCTCGCTTGTTTCTCTGTGTAGCCATTGCTAGCATTACCAGATGGAGGTGGTGATCTTTGCTCCCTCGGCCTTTCATCATGGGTACGATGTTGAAGACTTCTATGATCTGGTAGCAAACCGCCCATTGAAAATCCGAAGTCAACGCGGACTCAACGGCGTCTATGAGCTGCTGGGACGAAACCTGGCGGGCGATTACCTCCATATTGTATACCGTGTGTTTGTAAACGGTCAGCTGCGAGTGTTTCATATGAACCGGATGACAGACGCCCAGAGACGACGCCACAGGAACATACGTCGATGAAGAAACCTAAACGTTCAACTCCTATTCCTTCTCTTCGCAAAGGGGCGACCGACGAAGAGATTATCCGCTGGACTACCACTCACGATGTCTTTGACCGGTTGGAGGTTGGCATGTCGGAGATCGTCGAAGATCAAAGCGACCTGGACCAGCTCTTAGAGGATGCGTTGAGGCAAGGGAATACGGCCCAGCTCAACATGCGTATTCCCCCCGCCATGAAAGCCGTCTAGAGTCGTCTTGCGCGGCAACGCACGACTGACGCCACCACGTTGGCACGTATCTGGTTAGCGGAACGGTTGCAACAAGAACTCAAGGCGCAGGCATGACGCGTTGTTCGCAGCGATACAACCGTAGGGCGCGTACCACGCGTCCTACAAATTGCACAGCGATGTTACTCACACCCCAACGTCTCCCGCACGGTGGTGATGAGGAAAGCTAGCTTTTGTGCTGCCGGACCGGTCACTAAGTCATTCGGTCGTCCTTGCCCGTCGGTAAGCTGGTAGGCGAGCTGCAACTCTGCACACGCCAACCTAATGCGGTTACGCTCCACCAACTCATCCGCCACCACTAGCATTAAGCGCATGGCTTTGAGCCGCAGACGCGCTAAGCTGCCGGAGCCCACGCCTTGCAAGGTGCCGTCGGCCACGGATTGATCAAAGAACAGCAAGAGAGCGGCGGTGGTGACCGCCGTATCTGTTTCCAGTTCAAAGGCGCCGATGTCGCAGGATGTCCCTTGGGGGCGGGCGACGCCGCGTTGATCCACGCCGTTCACATCGGGCCCGTTGCAGACCGTGTCGTTCCCCGCGTCGATAGCGTTGCTGCCGGGAAGAAGGGCGTGCGTCTCGGTTGGGCCGCCGTTGTTCTGAAGCGGCCCGAGATTGGCGTTACCGACCGGGATCGTCGCCCCGCAGCTCGTGTCGTCGGATTGCAGGTTGTGCCCGCCGTCGGTGATCGCACCATAGCAGTTTCCTCCGCTGTTTCCCGCGACGATCGTGTTTGTGAGCGCCATCGTACCGCCATCGATTTGAATGCCGCCATTGAAGGGAGCGTCATTGCCGGAGACGGTGGCGTTCACAAGCGTCGCCACCCCGCTATTCAAATGAATGCCGCCAGCGGGGGCGAAGCTATGCACTGTATTTCCCGAGACGGTGGTGTTCACAAGCGTCAACGTACCTTGGCCTTGGTTCCCGATGCCGCCGCCGACCGCCGCGTCATTCCCCGAGACGGTGGAACGCACGAGTACCAGTGAGCCAGCGTTTACGATGCCGCCGCCGATATTCCCCTCATTTCCCGAGACGGTGGAACGCACGAGCACCAGTGAGCCGGCGTTCGCGATGCCGCCGCCGTCGGAGGAGAACCCCGGCGCTCTGCCGCCGCTCACCGTGGTGTCTTGCAGCGTCAAGTCCCCACTGCTGTTGGTCTCCAGGAGCCGAAACTCCGGCGCTATGGGATCGCGGGTAATCGTACTGCCATTGCCTACAATCGTGATCACACTACTAATCACGGGTAAGGCATTAGCGGTCGTGCCATAGGGCGCCGTAAAGGTGAACGTACTCGTGGTTAACTCGATCGTATCGGGCCCGACAAAGTCGCCCGTTTCACTGTTGGCGCTGTTGATCGCTTGAATCAACGCTGCGGTATCACCAGCTGGCACGGTGATCGTAGTGCCGGCTCGCGTGGGAGTCACGCCCAAGGTCAACAGCAGCGCCACGCCGGCCAGCGACTGTTTCCACTGGCGTTGTAATCGCCGGCGCACCCGGCGTAGCAAGGCGCGTAGCGTCTGATAGGTCGTCACAAACCGTGTGCTCACGGCGGTCTCCGAACTGCCATGGATCGCGACCACTGGACTCCTTCCGTCCCATGCAACTGTCATTTTCCCCGCTGAATTCATTGTCTTCTCCTTTCTCTTCGCCACGGGGGCAAGAAATACCGTGCCCGAGCGGTGGCTCGAGCACGGGTTGCGCCGTCAAGCGTTACTCACAGCTGTTACTCACAGCCCAACGTCTCACGCGTAGCGGTGATGAGCAGAGCGAGCTCTGGCGCTGCCGGGCCGGTCACTAAGTCAGTCGGTTGCCCTTGCCCATCGGTGAGGCGGTAGGCCACCTGTAAGTCCGCACAGGCCAAGTTGGTGCGATTACGTTCGACTAATTCATCCGCTACGACCAACGTTAAGTGCATCGCCTTGAGCCGTAAGAGCGCCAGCCCGCCCGAGCCCACGCCTTGCAAGGTGCCGTCGGCTACCGCTTGGTCAAAGAACGCCAACAGATCGTCGGTGGTGACGGCTGTATCTATCTCCAGTTCAAAGGCGCCGATATCGGCAGCGGAACCTTGGGGACGGGTCACGCCGCGCTGATCGGTAGCGGGAAAATCAGCGGCGATCCGGTCGATAGCTGGGCTGCCGTCTGGCAAGGCATGGGTCTGTGGTGGCCCGCCGTTGTCCATCAGAGGACTGAGAATCGCAGACAA
Organism: Binatia bacterium; assembly: GCA_050187625.1. Lineage (GTDB taxonomy): Bacteria > Desulfobacterota > Binatia > Bin18 > Bin18 > JBFWXH01. Next base: position 8,667 of record JBFWXH010000094.1, on the reverse strand, counting down.
CGCGGTGGCGTTGGTCTCACCCAAAGTAGCGAGGATATCGCTGGTGCCAGGGGTGAAACCAACGAGAGCCTCAGCTGTAGTGATCCCGTTATGCCCAAAGAGATTCACGCCATCGACCGTGAAAGTCCCAGCACCGCTCCTGTACACCTCATTGCCCGCACTTGTCGCCGTATTGCCGGCGATTAGTGTGCCGCGCAGTCCCATCGTGCTGCTGAGTCTACTTGCCACTCCACCACCATTACTCGCGGTATTGCCGCTCACCGTGCTGTATTCCATCAGTATTTCGGTGCCGGAGAAAATGGTCTCGCTGTTCACCCCGCCGCCATTGTTGACCGCCGAATTGCCGCTTATCGTGTTGTTGAGCAGCCGCACTATGCCGCCGAAGCCGACGATCATCACCCCGCCGCCACTGTCGCTCGCGGTATTGTTGCTTATCGTACTGTTGCGGATCTCGATCTGACTTCCAGAGGGCTCAACATAAATGCCACCTCCAGATGCTGCGGCATTGCCTGTCACCGTGCACCCGTCAAGGGTCACGTCCGCCCCAAAAAAGCCGGCGATGCCACCGCCAGCCCCTGGCACACTACCTCCACGCACCGTAGTGTCCTGTACGGTCAAGTTCCCACTTCCGTCGAGCGCCAAGATCCGAAACGGGTCAGTGTCGGGATCACGAGTGATCGTACTGCCATGGCCTGCGATCGTAATCACACTCGTGATCCGCGGTAGCCCCGTTGGTCCAACGAAATCGGTGTTCACTGCCGTCAGCGTGTGGGTACTGTTGGCCGGAAGGGTGATGGTGTCCGCCCCAGTGGGATCGCCCCCTTCACAGTCGTTATGGACTGTGCCGGTGGTCGTATCGTTGGCATTGTCGATGGCCTCGATCAGAGAACACTGCCCATCAGCGTTGATGTCCGGCGTGGTTGTCGTAACATTAATAGTCGCCGCCCACGTTGGCGTGACGCCTAAAGTCAACATTAACGCGACTCCGGCCAGCGATTGCTTCCACTGACGTGGTAACCGTCGCCGCACCCAACGCGGTAAGGCGCATCGGGAGTGATAGGCAGCCACAAACCGTGCGCCCACGGCGTCGGGTTGTCGTTGCCACTGACACAGGAATTGGGGTGTGAGACTCGTGGTCGAGAGCTTTCGGGAATGCATAGCATCTTCCTCCTTCTTCTAGCCGCCCGGAGGAGCGGGTTAGTGGTTATGTGAGGAAGAGCGCTACCACACTCCGCCGCGCCAATCTGAGGATTTTGCTGGGATTTTGCTGGGATTTTGCTGGGATTTTGTAAGGATGGCGAGCCGGGGAGAGATCTGGGTAGCGAACCTCTTCCCAAAAGACCCGAAAAATTTAGGTGAGATACCTGAAATTTTTGGCTCCACCCTACAGAGGAAAAAGTCAACGACCGGTGCATGTGGAGCTATGTCAGTGTTTGGCTTGCCTTTCTCTCCAATTCCGACTATACCATCGCAGGCAACGGAGATTTGAGAGAGTCTAGAGGTTTTGCCGGAACGCTCATGTCCACGTCACGCCTGCGCTTTGCGGAGTTTGAGTTTGATCTCCTCCACGGCCAATTGTGGCGCGACTCCCAAGAAGTGCGGCTCACTCGCAAGGCGGCAGCCGTGCTAGCATATTTGGCCACGCGGCCAGGACAGGTCGTGACGAGGGACGAGTTGTTCGCTGCCGTGTGGCCGGAGACCGTCGTCAGTGATGCGGCGTTGCAGTCGTGTCTGAGTGAGATTCGCCACGTGCTGGGCGAGCAGGCCAAGCAGCCACGGTATTTGGAAACCCTCTACAAACGCGGCTATCGGTTTGTTGCCCCACTGACTGCTCTGAACGACGATGGGCTTCCTCTCAACGAGCAGGCACCGACCGGTGAACGCTCGCGAGACCTTATCTTCCCGCAGCCGCCTACAGTCATAGTGGGAAGAGGGACCGAGTTACAGCAGCTGCGGCGGTTATGGGAGACGGCGGTGCAGGGGCGGCGACAATTCGGGTTCCTGACTGGAGAGCCGGGGATTGGCAAAACGACGCTCTTCTCGACTTTTATCCGTACCGTCGTTCCTCCTCAGGCGTATGTCGGCGTTGGGCACTGCGTGGACCAATACGGAGCGGGGGAACCGTATCGCCCGATCTTGGCGGCGTTGAGTCGCATCAGTCAGGGACCTGCCGGGGAGTACCTGGTAGAAATTCTGCGCGCGAAGGCACCAAGTTGGCTCCGCAGTTTGCCGGCGTTCGTGTCGCCCGCCGAGCGCGCGACACTGCAGGCGCAATATCAAGGGACGACGCAAGCGCAGGCGCTGCGCGAGCTGGCGGAAGCGTTGGAAGCCTTATCCACGGTACAGCCGGTGGTCCTGGTGATGGAAGATTTGCACTGGAGCGATCGCGCGACGCTGGCGTTTGTCGCGGTTCTCGCGCGCCGTCCCGAACCCGCGCGGCTGTTGGTGCTGGGCGCGTATCGTCCTGTCGACGTTCTCGTTACAGAGCACCCGCTGCAGCAGCTCAAGGCGGAATTACAGCTGCACAACCTGTGTGAGGAAGTGTCAGTGGGATATCTACAGGCAGCGGAAGTAAGGGAGTATGTGATGCGGGAACTCGGGGCGTCAGGGGAGACGCTGAGTGACGCGTTGCATGCCCGTAGTGCGGGTAATCCGTTGTTTTTGGCCACGTTAGTGGAGTATCTGCGGCAGGCAGGAGAGGTTGAGCGCCCGGAGATATTGTTGCCACGGTGGCAGGCACTGGCAGCCACGATTCCGCAACCGCTATGGGAGTTGATTGAGGTACAGACTGCGATGCTGAAACGCGAAGAGCAAGAGGTGTTAGAGGTGGCCAGTGTCGCGGGGAATGAGTGGGCGCCGACGTTAGTGGCGGTGGGGCAGGAGCGCGAGCCAGCCGAGATCGAGCAGCTGTGCGAAGGGTTAACGCGGCGGGGACAGTTTCTGTACCGGACAGAGGAGGTTACATGGCCCGATGGAACCGTTGATATGCAATACAGCTTTCGCCACGCGTTGTATCGCGAGGCCTTCGCTCAACGGGTAGTGGGCGGGCGACGGCGGTGGTTGCATCAGCAGATAGGTGCGCGGCTGGAGGCGGGGTATGGGACGCAGGCCCGCGAACGGGCGGCAGAGCTGGCGGTGCACTTTGAGCAAGGGCGCGAGGTCGAGAAAGCCGTGCACTATTATCACTTGGCAGGGGAGAATGCTCTGGCACACAGTGCGTATCAAGAAGCCGTGCTGCAAGTGCGCAGGGCGTTGGCCTTGATTGAGACGCTCCCACAGAGTCCGGCACGGCTCACGCAGGAACTGCGGTTGCGCACGCTCTTGCCACCTGCCTTGATGGCAATCAAGGGCCACATTGCCGTCGAGGTCGAAGAAGCCTTTCTGCGGGCGAAAGAGGTATGTGAACAGGTAGGGGACACTGAGCGATTGTTCTTTGTCCTCTTGGGCCTGTTTCGCGTCCACAACGCCCGCGGAGAATATCGGCCCGGGCAGGAGTACGCGCAGGCGTGTTTGGCTGTGGCTACAGACCAGCATCCCACCTTCCTCCTGGACGCTCGCTATGCGGTGGGCGCGAACGCCTTTTATCGCGGGGCGCTGACTGAGGCGCGAACTCAGATCGAGCAGGGGTTCGCTCTCTATCGCGCTGCGCAGCATCATAGATATGTCCTACAGTATGGCTTCAACCCCGCCATTGGGTGGCTATTGTATCGCTCCATGACGCTGGCACTCCAAGGTTATACCGAGCAAGCCGAACAACAGATCGAGTCCGTCTTGACTCTGGCGCGGGCTCTCAACCATCCGTACACCCTGGTGATTGTGCAAACGCTCGCGGCGGTTGGTTTTCAGTTCCTTCGGCAAGAACGTGCGCTTATTCGGCAGACCGAAGCTAGTGTCCACGCCGCCCGGGAACAGGGGTTCGGCTTTTGGGTGGCGACCGGCAGCGTGCTGCTGGGTTGGGGCAAAGTAACTCAAGGGCACATAGACGACGGCATTCGGCAAATGCGGACGGGCCTCACTGCCATGCAAGGCATGAAAGCGCTGATCCACTGGGCGCACTTTCTTACACTAATGGCGGAAGCCGTGGACAAGACGGGGGACTCTGCGCAGGCACTGCAGCTGATCGAGGACGCCCTGGCCGCCGGGGACCGGAGCGGCGAAGGCTTCTACGCAGCCGAGACATGGCGAGTGAAGGGGGAGCTGCTCTTCAATGCAGAACGCAGACAGCAGAAAGATGAACGAGAACCAAGGAAAAGGAACCGCGGCTCGTCTGCTATTCATCACTCATCATTCATCATTCATCGTTTCGAAGAAGCCGAAGTGTGTCTTCACAGAGCCATTGACATCGCCCGTCAACAGCAGGCCAAAGCGCTGGAGCTGCGCGCGACGATGAGTCTGGCGCGGCTACGCCGGCAGCAGGTCACGGATCACGACCACGGATCACGTCACACGGCTCACGGAACCCGTAAAATGCTCAATGAAGTTCACCATATGCTCTCCGAGGTGTACAACTGGTTCACGGAAGGGTTCGAGACGCAGGATTTACGAGAAGCCAGAGCGCTCTTGGAGGCACTGGGGGAATCTCAGCTCACACACGACAAGCGGGGGAGCCGAATCGGTAAGAAACAAGCTGCACGAAAGTGAGAGGTACGTCAGCGAAGAATCTTGCTGTTCTCATAAGATATCGCTGGCCAGGACAAGGACGCGAGTCCGGCGGGACTTACTACAGTCCGGCCTAAACGTCAGGAATATGGTTGCATATTGCCCTCCTCTGCTTTCTTGCCGTCCGGTCTAGGCAGGCCATGGCGTGATTGCCGTGGCGGTAGCGCTGGGGTGGCTCGACGAACCGAACAACGTGCCCGGACTCATCACACCAAACGATCTTATCGCTCCGGGGCGATCTCTTCCAACGTCCGTCCACTGGTTTCAGGAAAGGTCCCTGCGACAATCAGCGGACCAAGAACTGCCACAGAGGCTAACAGCGAGATCGCAGTCCAGTGCGAGCCCACAACTCCATACAGTACCGACTCAAGCACAAGACCAACACTTCCCCCTATCGTCCCGACAACAGCACGCATCCCTGCTGCGGTTGACCGATATGACGTCGGGAACAATTCGGAACAGTAAGCGGAGAGGGTCACATTACCGCCCAACAGTGTAAAGATCATCAAGATCCACATCGGGATGACCACCCACGTCGAGACATTGTAATAGGCAATGGTGAACACTGCTTCACCGAGTAAAAAGAACAGGGTCACGCGCTTCCGTCCAATACGGTCACTGAGCCAACCAGCAAACGTGTTCCCCACCACGGCAAATGCCCCACCAAGCAAAGTCAGGAGTCCTACCGATTGAGCTGTCCACCCATGAACCTCTTGCAAATATTTCGGCCCAAAGAAGATCGCGGCGGCTTCGGTGAGCGCGACGACAAACACGACCGCAGACAACATCACCAGACGGCCGGGGTACATTCGCAGCAGACTAACCACCGGACGCAGGGGATGCTCGATCTGGCCCATTGCTCTTTGGTGTCGCTGATACGTAGCAAACCGCTCGGTTTCCGGTAAGGTACGCCGCCAGTTGGCGATCAGCAACAGTGGCACCAGACCAACAAGATACAAACCTCGCCACCCGTTCTCGTGATCTCCCACTAACGCGAACAACAGCGCAGCGAATCCTGCCCCACAGGATTCAATTGCCGCGAAGGCCCCAATGCCCCACCCTCGCACCCCCGGATCAAATTCTTCCGCAATGACCACAACTGCCAACATGGCTTCGGCGACCGCAAACATACGAGCAAAGAACTGGAGGGCCACGAACACACGGATATCCGTGGCCAGAGCGGTGAGTCCAGTAAACAACGTATAGGCAAGAATGGTAAAGAGTAACGTCTGCCGCCGTCCAATGCGGTCGGCCACCAGCGCGACAAGAAACGCCGGCAGCGAACCGAAACGAACGACAGAGCCTAAAAATCCTAAATCCGCCTCCGCAACCGCCAGGCTCGTCTGGATCTGTTTCAGGGCCAACGAGAACAGATAAAGGTCATATTGTTCAAAGAACGACACCGCAGCGACCAGGCCCAGCACTCGCCACTGTCGCCGCGTCAGCGCCGGCGGGCGGCCAAGAAAAAAAGCAAACTTCAACCAGGCAGGGCGATAGGAGCGATCTTCGGAGGATACTTCAGAGAGCGCAGGGGGAGACGCTGGCGAGGTTACAGAGTGAGAAACTGAATCAGGCATTCGCACCGTTCATGAATAAGGAAACTAAGGATGCCCTCCTTTACGCAAGTTTGTCCGCACGGACAAGTCCGTAGGCAGTGCGAAGTCTTTCGCGCAGAGCTTTTTCAGGGTTCTTGCACTTCGCAAACATGAAGAGGACAATCTCGCAGCACCAAAAAGGAGAAGATTATGAGTAGCGCCGTATCCCTGAACCGAGAACTCTCGTCTGCTCAACCATCGCGCCGTCGCGTGCTCGGGCGTCCAATTCCGGCCGAAGGGGAGCATGGGCTGTTCACGCAGTCGTGGTATCCGTTGTGTCTCTCCAGTGACGTTTCACCTGGAACCGTGCTCGGCATCGATTTCTTGGACGGTCGCGTGATTGTTCTCCGAGGAGCAAGCGGAAGGGTGCAAGTGCTCAGCGCCTATTGTCCGCACCTTGGCTCGGACCTCTCCGTGGGTGACGTCCAGGGCGACACTGTCCGCTGCGCGTTCCATCACTGGCAGTATGATCAGGACGGAGTATGCGTCAAAACCGGTGTGGGCGACCAACCGCCTCCTGGTGCGTGCCTCTTCAAATTCCCCACCGTAGAGAAACATGGTCTGATCTGGGCGTTCAACGGCGAAGAGGCGTGGTTTTCGATTCCTGATTTTCCTTATCCTGACGAAGAGCTGGTCATGAAAGTCGAAGCGTTTCCCCTCCTGCTGCCCGTCGATCCTTGGGTTATTTGTTGTAACACGCCGGATATGCAACACATTAAAGCCCTGCACAACATCACATTTGATCAAGAAGATCCGGATGAGGAGATTGAGTGGACCGATCACTCGATGCTCTATGATTTCAAAGGAAAACACGCCAATGGCGAACCAATCGCCTATCGTGTCGGCATCTATGGCACCACCATCTTTTATCAAAGCAGCGTGTTTAACGGGCGGTGGTTTGGCTTCATCGCGCCGTTCGGTTTGCCGCGCCCTGGACAAACCAAAACCTATCTGATCGCTGCTGCGCGGAAAACTGACGGGACAGACGCCGAGAACGAGGCATTTCTGAACTTTGCGATGGACCTGGAAAAAAAGGTTGTAAGTGAAGATGTGCCGATTCTGCAAACCATACACTTCAAACCTGGGACGCTGACGAAAAGCGACAAGGCGCTAGCGAAGTTCATGCAGTATCTCCGCACCTATCCGCGCGCGCATCCTTCAGCGGAGTTCATTTCCTGACAAGGAGGCATCAATGGCTTTTGCTCATCCCGAGTATGAAGATGTAACGTCCCCAAAATCAACACAGACGAATTCCGTGATTCCTTACTACTGGTTCGAGACTAGAGATCCTTCTCGTCTCGCGAACTCCCCACGGCCTTTTTGCGTTGTTGGAGAACCTCTTCAAATTTTTCCTGTTGTTCTGGAGTAAGGACTCCACGAATTTCTTCGTTCTCATTCGAGCGAATTTGTTTCAGCTCTTCCCGTAATTTCGCCGTGACCTCCTCTTGCTGCGCTATCTCGCTGCTTTCATGCGCAAGACGAGCGCGGCGGAGTTTGCGACGTTCACGGTGAAGTTCCTGACGCTTGGCACTAAATTCTCGCCGATACTTTTTCTGGATCTGCTGTACTTGCTTTGCTTGTTCAGTATTCAACCCGAGCGTCTTTTCGAGCGGCGCATCAGCATAGCCGAGAGTACTGAACAAAAACAAAAAACTGAAAACAAGCAAAAGATATTTCATGCGTACGTGTCCCCTGTGAGTTTTCTCAGTTTAGTGTACTAAGAGTGAGATTTTAGACCGACGACGCTGAAGGCCGGGACCGGTTTCAGAAATCCCTTCAGTGTGAGGGGTCCGACCTCTTCAGTTTCAATCAGCTCTTCAAGCTCTCCAACAACGCGCAAGGAAATCAAAATCTGCTCGCCCTTCGCCTCGCCGCAGAGGCGCGCAGCCAAGTTCGTGACCGTGCCAATGGCTCCATAATCCCACCGCCCCTCAAATCCAATAGCGCCAATGGTGGCGTATCCTTGCGCAATGCCAATTCCTAAGGCGAGATCGTACCCTCGTCTCCGCCATCGCTTGCTCAGCTCCTGGACACGCTCTCGCATGGCGAGCGCCATTTTCAGGGCGCGCTCGGCAGGATTGGGGATCGGAACAGGATCATTAAAGAAGATCATCATACCGTCGCCAGTGAACCGCTCCAACGTTCCTTCGTGCTCAAGAATCAGTTTTCCCATCTCGGCGTGATAATCCCTGAGCACCCCCATCACTTCTTCGGGTTCGACCTGTTCGGCAAACGTCGTAAATCCTCTGAGATCAAGGAAAACTACGGTCACTTCCCGACGGTGGGTCTTGAGTGGGTCCTCGGCGCCACCCGTCAGAATCAGCTCAGCCAGCTGCGTCGAGATGAAGCGTTTGAGGCGAATCAGCTGCTCAACCATCTGATACATGCGTGCGTTATCGATAGCGGTGGCGGC
>JBFWXH010000093.1:0-31551 GCA_050187625.1 Binatia bacterium | reverse complement strand
TATAGAAGTTCATCCAGGCTTCCTCCGTGGGAATGGATTTGTGTGGTACAGCCATCCTACCGCTGCGCGACAACGCGCAGCAAAGGAGGCCTGGATGAGTATCACGGCCCTCCAGCGCATCGCGGCCACGTTGGGTCTGTGAAGACTCCGAAGAGCCGCGGTGTGGTCGCTCGTGGTGCGCGGGGGCGTGAGCCATTGCTTCAGAAGGAAAGCTATCCATGAGCACGTTGACATCGGAGCTGAACGATATCCAGGACCAACTTCATTCGTTTGTAGAGTCGGCTGAGTCTCAAGATGTTACCGTGCCCCTTAAGAAACTAGAAGACAGCGCAGCTCAAATTGGAAAAGCATGGAGCGGCTCTTGGTTCGGTTACCATTCACGTGTTTATTACAAAAACCTGCTGCCTCCGCCACCTGGCGCTCACTTTAGTAGTGAATGGGGTAGTATAGAAGTTCGCGGTGAGTGGGAAGAATACAACTTTGATGATGTACGAAGTGTGATAATGCAGGCAGCCGGGGACCCAGACCTGAGCCAGGCGCAGAAAATAGCCAAAAAAGGAGAACAACTATTCGAGGAAAAGCGAGAACAGCTTTTTTCGATTCTTCAATTATCACTCTCACGACAAAAAGACTCGTTTGTTGAACGTTTGCTTGAAGAAGCAAAGAAAACCCGCTTAATAAGTGCTTCTGATTTCGTAACAGTTGCGCGTCCGTCGGGTACCTTCATGTCAAGAGATACTCTTGCTCTCTCACAGGGCCTGTGGACTCCTCCACATATTGCCGTGCTATCCGAAGTCTGGGCTTTGCGCAGTCCGATAAAAGCCTGCGCAGATCTTCTTAAGGTTTCTAAGAGAGCCGCTGCACATCTAGAGAGAGTCAACCGGGAACAACGAAGGGCGGAACGTATCGGTACAAACGTCTTTATAGGTCATGGTCGGTCCTTGTTATGGAAAGATTTGAAGGACTTCGTTCAAGATCGATTGCGGTTGCCTTGGGATGAATTCAACCGAGTACCCATAGCTGGAACCACTAACATAGCTCGTTTGTCAGAGATGTTAGATGCTGCCGCACTCGCTCTGCTAGTAATGACAGCCGAAGATGAACAGACCGATGGAAAGGTCCGTGCCCGGATGAATGTAGTCCATGAAGCTGGACTTTTCCAAGGAAGGTTAGGATTCACAAAAGCGATAATCTTACTTGAAGAAGGTTGTGAGGAGTTCAGCAATATTCAGGGACTTGGACAGATTCGGTTTCCGAAAGGGAATATCAAGGCTGCTTTTGAAGAAATTCGCCAAGTGTTGGAGCGAGAGAAAATACTAGAGTCTTAAGAGAGGGAGGAGCGATTGCTAACTATCCGCGCCACCGCCTCGCGGCCACGTTAGGGTTCTGTTAACCCGGAAAGGCCGCGGTGTGGCCGCGCGCGGTGCTCGAGGGCGTTAAATGCGCACAGAAGACATATGGCGCGTTACACAATAGTCTTAGGCAATGGACTGGGTATGTCCCTCGATAGGACGTATTTTTCATTATCAGCGGGCTTAGCTGCCGTCTGGTCGGGGACATCAAGCTTCACGCAACAGCAAAAGAAACTGGTGATTTCTGCCATCCCTGGGCTTTCACCAACTAAATATCCTGAGTCGGAAGAACAATTAGATACGTTGCAAGTCGCAATAGTGGCTGCGGGCTTCTTGAAGTCTTTTGAGTCACGAAAAGTTAAATGGCTCAATGTTAGTTCAAGAAAGCTACCACAAGCATTCCGGCAATTCGTGCATGAGGTAGGAGTATATTTTCATGGCTCTGACCAAACCCTGCCAGAGTCCTTCGTCACCCCACTCGTAGATTTCGTCAATGACACCAAATCTCACATTGCGGTATTGAACTACGACAACCTCTTGTATGACGCGTTTGTGCAAACTAAGGTGCTCGATGGCTACAATGGGTCGTTAATCGACGGCTTCTGGAAAAAAGGATTTGCGAGCAAAAATCTGGAGCGTCACAACGCGTCTCAACATGGTTGGTATCTTCACCTTCACGGCTCGCCGCTTTATATCGGAAACAAAAAAGTGATGGGAGAAGATAGAAAAACACTAGAGCCTACCGAAAATTCACATATTGTTCTTACCCACGTTAAACACAAGCTACTCATCATAGCGTCATCAAACATTCTAAGTGAGTATTGGAGGTGCTTCGATGAGGCTCTCGACGAATCAGATAGGGTTGTATTGTTTGGATACTCAGGTTGCGACACACATTTGAATGATAGACTTGCCCTTCGCTGCCAAGGGAAGACAATCCATGTAGTTGAATGGTGCGGCAACCAGGAAAGAGCTAAGAGACTCCAGTATTGGAAATCAAAATTGAAAGATTGCAACATAAAGCTTCAACAATTGGGCAACATTCTTCAGTTCAATAACTGGAAAAAGTTATGAAGAGTGCGTTTAACCATCCGCGCCACCGCAGCGCGGCCCAATGGCGTTAAGTTAGTGGGGTTTTGCGCCCTTCGATTTCGCTACGCTACGCTCAGGACGAGCGGGCTCCTTAACTTAATGCCATTGCAGCGCGGCCCTGTGGCGTGAAGGAATGAATCTGAAAGGCCGCGGGTGGGCCGCTCGCGGTGCGCGGGAGCATTAGCCTGACTTCGTGAGAAATGAACAAACAAACGGAACTGATCATCGTTGAATCGTTGCTTCGGACTATGCCGTCTGCGACAGTTGTCGAGATAGACAGAGAAGGACCGGATTTCTTGATCCAGATCGGGGCCGAAATCATCGGTGTCGAGGTGACAACTGTTATCGAATCTCGTTCTCGACAGCGAATAGTTCCACAAGAGTGGGTGGTAAGGGCAACAGGGGCAGTCAACGCAGCTCAAGCTGTTTTCGAAGCTCAACACTCGGTAGGTCTGGTAGTGCGTTTCGAGCTAAGTGCATCGTGGAAACCGCCTAAGCGAGACACTGCTGCGAGGTTTGCCAATGAACTGGCGTCCATCGCAGCGGACGTATATACCAAGCACCTCGCAGAAGGTCGCTCAACCGAGCCGGTTACGTTACGAGATCCGCACCCTAGCGTTTCGTGGGCGTACTTTGCATCGAGTCGAGGTAGTGCAGGACACTGGGCTCCATTGTTCTTGCAGAGTGTACAAAGTGCCTCCGACGAGGACATCAGAGAGACGGTTGCGAAGAAAGAGCCCAGGGTTAAAGACTACAGGAATGCCGCTGAACGAGTATGGCTACTGATCGACTGCGATTTGAGTGGTCAAGGGATCTCCCTTGATGTTCCCAAAGCCGATTTCGTGGTGCACACAAACTTCGATAGAGTGTTTTGTTGTAGGTTCGGCTTATGGCAATGGGTCGAAATTCCAGTCGTTAAGCCCTGGAGGGAGAGTCATCTTGGATTCACATCATATCGCCAACAATGCAAAGGCCCCGGCTAATTGTACGCGCCACCGTATCGTGGTCACGTTGAGATTCTGCTAGAGCTGACAGGGTGCGGTCTGGCCGCTCGCGGTGCGTGGGGGCGTTGGGTTGCCTCATTTAATCGCCCTTGTTCGGTGCTGCCGGCCAATAAAATATGAGGCTATGCGACTGTTTGTATTCGTTGCGTACCACTACGAATAAAGGAGGGATGACTAGATGCTGCAAAAGGCGAAGCAGTTTGACCTTTATACGTTTATTGCAGGAGCCGCCTTGGAAGCTGGCAAGCCCTTCCCGCTAGAGTGTAACTGTGGAGGAGTCGTAACGATCATGCCACCATTTCAGGACGAATACGTGGTCTGTGCTCGCTGCGAGTCCACAATAAGGATGCTGGTAATCGAAGGTGACCCTGGCTACATCATTGGAGCGGACCCCGACGGGACTCCGACGTTGCTTCCTGTCCAGGGCAGTTCTAAGCCACACCCCAATAAGCTGTCGGCGTCCGAGCGCGAGGCTATACTTGCAGCAGTTCGGACCCAACTTGGGACGAAGGGCAGGTAGTATGGCCAGCCCAGCAGAACAAATCATCCTGATCTACAGTGATGGTCAACCCGCAGACATTGACGCTCTCGTCGAGCGGCTCCGGAACGAGCCCCAGCGAATCTTGGCGGACGATGAGGTGGGTCTCGTTCTCTATGTGGGAGACTTGGGCATCTACAATCTGAAGCCCACCGACAGCGGGGAGTTCCTCGCGCAGCCAGTTACAGAGATTTCCCGACCGCGGTTTTCCACCCATGTGCTTCGGAAGCAGATCGGTGCCACCGTGCTGTCCGTCACGGCGGACGCGGTGTTCGTCGTTCGAGATGGGAGCGTCTTGAAGAAAGTGAGAGCGGAGAAACTCGAACCCGGTATGATATTGGCGTCGGGCGAGAAGGTGTACCGATGAGATTCAAGAACGAGTTGGAGCGACGATGCTTCGAGGTTGCAGAGCGTGCCTTGTGGGGAGGCGTCACCATCGAGCACAATAAGACCATTCAAATCGAGAGTGCACTTTTTCCCGAAGTGGCCTCTTTCAAAGGGCCGCCAGCCAAGGAAGTTGATGTCCTTATTGCTGAACTCCTCGACCAGCCAAAAGTCATGCTGCTCGTAAGCTGCAAGCTGCTTTCTCGCCGGGCGGAACCGGCGCATGTGCAGGAATGGTGTGCCGTCGTACAGGCCATGAACAAATACTCTGATGGCTCCCTCTACCTTGGACTGGTGCTTTCGCCGATAGGGTTCACCAGCGGGTGTGAGGCATGGGCAACGTCACACAACGTAGGCATCGTACCTCCCCTCAAAGGGCGCCGTTTGGCCTTTAGCGAGGAAACCGTCCTTCGCATGTTCGAACGAGTGCTGCTCGCCCTGCGGGCTCGGGTTCGCCTCCAAGTCGATGACCTCAAAGCTGCACCGGCCTTCTTCGATTTTGTTTACCGCCTTGTGGCAGACTTCGAGGGCCATCAAGAGGCTGCGTCAGATGGTCGTTATTTTCTTGTCCCTCAGGGGTGGGTATCTTCGTTTGGAGAGATGTATAAGGCCATCGCCGGGCGGGCGGTCGAGGACTTGCTTGCTGTCGAAGGCGCTACGGTGATAAAGCTCTCGGACGGCATTAGCTTGCGCTTCAGCGGAGTCCGCGTGGACTTCGGTAAGGATCGACAGATAGCACAAGGTTGCCTTACAATACCCCAGTGCCGGAAAAACATAGACATGGAGCCTTGCACCTTCGATTTAATCAGGACTATTGCTGTAGGCAAGCCAATAACGAGCGCTGGTGACTTCGGGAACTATCTTGAACTTGGCTTGGACCAGCGCTTCAACTTGGGCCTCCATCAAGTCGGCTTCCACTTGATTTCAACGGAGAACCCGATGGAGGAGCACCACCTTTAACCGTCGATATGCAGCTTTGGGGATTCTGGTCGCAACACCGTGGGAGTTGGAAAGTCCATACGCCACGCAATAACCAGTGAGGCGATACCACCGGCAGCCCAACACAGCACTGGAGCCGACCGCCTACAGCTTCGGCTTCGCCTACGCTTCCGGCGGCGGCTCACCGCCAGCGTTATCTTGGATCGCAGCAAAAGAGGAGAAGCGAGAATAATGTCCACAGATACTTTGGAGGTGTCCCGTGTGGTCAATGCTTTTGCCGAGGCCTGGAATCGGCACGACATGGAGGCGTTCGCTCAGCTCTTCGCTGCCGATGCTGAGTTTGTCAACGTAGTCGGACTTTGGTGGAAAGGTAGGGCAGAAATCAGGCAGGCACACGAGGTCATGCACGCGAGCATATTTAAGAACAGCCACCTAACCATTCTCGAGACATCGGTGCGTTTCCCGGTGCCTCAGATCGCTATTGCGCGATCCCGATGGTGCCTTGAGGGGCATGTGAGCCCGGAAGGTCAGACTCTCCCCCCGAGGATGGGCTTCTTGGTCAATGTGTTCACCCGCGACAATGCCACCTGGGTCATTATTGACTCGCAGAATACCGACATTGTGGAAGGAGTGCTCTCTCGATCGCAGTAAGTAGCGTGGAGTTCAAGGCAATCTCGGCCCCATGACGCTCGACAATTCCATTCTAGCGAGGCGAGGTACCCCGAGAGGTCAAGGCCCTCGCCTCAGGGTACGCGTTGGCCCGCTATGACCAAGGAAACAGATATGATCGAACGATTGATTCCGCCAGTGAGTGATGTTGATTTCCGAGCTCTCGCTCAGCTTTTGGTCGACGCGGTCGAGTCTGGAGCCGCCGTAAGTTTTCTCGCGCCTCTCACTCTTGAGCACGCTGAAGACTGGTGGCGAAGGACCATTTCTACGTCCAACTCTGCCGCAATCTTCCTCGTCGCCCGCGATACTGAAGGAATTGTTGGTACTGTCCAACTCCATCCGGCTTGGGCACCGAACCAGCCGCATCGAGCGGAGATTGCGAAGTTGCTGGTGCATCGCCGCAGCCGTCGGGCGGGCCTGGGTACACGGTTGATGCTTGCCATTGAAGATGAGGCGGAACGCGCTGGATTGAGACTCTTAACACTGGACGCAAAGCAGGGTGGTGCCGCGGAACACTTGTATCGGCGACTCGGATGGACCCACGCAGGAACGATCCCAGGGTTTGCCTTCGATCCAGACGGAACTACCCCGCATGATGCCGTGATCTTCTACAAGAACCTACATCGTGCCGGTGTATCACGAGCTGATTAACCTGGTACCACTGCCCTGCTGCGCCGCCAACTTGCGGTTTGGAATGAACCTAACCGGCTGTGGTGGGGCGGATCGTGAAGATCTCAAACGTTAACTGGTCCGGAGTAATAGGAACTTCCTACGACGTTCCACCCGACCTCAATTGCACCATGCTAGCGATACTCCTCTCCATTAGTGCAGTGCCGGCATGACTTCCTTTGCAAACAACTCCATCGAACGTTGGCTCTTGGCCGGGTCAAGTCCAGGCATATGCATTCCCATAACGAGATGTGTGGTCCGGATCTGTGTGATCATGGTGTCAAGCTGACGACCAACCTCTTCTGGCGTACCAATGAGAGGACGACCTATCAGTTGTTCAGTCACATGACGGAGATCTGCCGCAGGAGGAATTTGCCCGAGTTGTTCTGCACCAGGAAAATCGTTGGCCTCGGCGAACCAGCGTCCATACCAGGATAACATATAGTGTAGATGCTCTTGGATGTCGTCCCAGGCTTGTTCGTAGGTCGGCGCAACATAGACCCACCGTTGCTGAGCCGCGGCATAGTCTTTGGGGTCACGTCCATGCCCCCGTAACGTTGAATCGTAGGTCTCCTGGGCCACAGGATCAGCGGTTCCTAAAAAATGACATCCCAAACGCGCGGCTCGCTCAATTGCTTTCTTCTGGGCCGCACCAATCCACAGAGGTGGGTGCGGCGTCTGTACCGCTTTGGGCGTCATGCTGATATTCGTGAGAGAGTAATGTTTGCCGCTGTACGAGAAGGGGTCTTGTGTCCACATCCCGCGAATCACCTCAACCCCTTCCTCCAGCCGTGACGCGCGTTCGTTCCGAGGAATACCATAGCCTGTAAACTCGCCTGGGGTGTATCCTTGTCCAACACCGAGGTCCAGACGGCCATTGGCAATGAGATCGACCGTGGCGGCATCTTCCGCCACCCGCACCGCGTTATGCAACGGGAGCAGGAGCAGAAAGGTCCCAATTCGTATACGACTTGTTCTACTCGCAATGGCGCTGGCAATGGGGAGCAGAGACGGCGAGTACCCATCCTCGGTAAAGTGATGCTCGGTCAGCCAAATGGTGTCATATCCCAGATCCTCAGCAATCTGGGTTTGCCGAAGTTGTTCAGCATAAAATTGCGGGAAGGGCTTTTGCCATCGCGGTGGATTGCGAAACGGAAAAACCAAACCGATGTTCATCATTTTCCTCCTCGTTGCAATGAATCCGCAAGGAAAACCGCCGGTCGTCGATTGCTGGGCGGAATGGATACAGACACTCTTTGTATAAGAAGATAGAGCGATACTCTACCGCCGCTGGTCGTTTACGGCTGACGCACCTCCGGTCTTTCTCGATGTTTTTCTAAACCATTCTGTTTAGGAACCGATCTTTCAAAATGAAACGGGTTGGGTGGACAAACGGTGGGATATCTTGGTGGAAAAGTGCAGAAAGCAGCATTGCAGGGAATTCTCGCGATTGGTTGGCTGATTGCCTTCTCCTCGTTGAGCGCGGCCGCCTCGTTGAGCGGCACGGTTACTATTGCAGAAGTGCCTGCAGAAGAGGCCGTAGTCTATTTAGAAAGTGTGGCAGACCATCCTGCCTCTCCTCCAACCTCGCCTGCCGTGATCGATCAACGCCACCTCACTTTTTTTCCCCGCGTCCTCCCTGTCGTGCAAGGGACGACAGTCACATTTACGAATAGTGATAACGTCCGGCATGGGATTTTCAGCCCCTCCGTTATTGCTGGGACGTTTAAACTAGGTACCTACGGGCATGGTGAAGAGAGACAGGTGACCCTTACAGACCCCGGTGAAGTGATCGTGCTGTGTAATACGCATTTGGAAATGGAAGCGCGGATATTAGTGTTGAAGGACCCGTACTTCACACTAACGGAAACCTCCGGGAAGTATCATATTGCCAACGTTCCCCCTGGCACCTATTTTCTGCGAGTCTGGCGTGACCGTTTGCATGCCTTTTCTGAACCACTTGAACTCTCGCTTACGGGTGATCTCACGCTTGATTTGCGAATCAAATAGTCGTCATGCGTACAGTTCCACCCTCGTTTTTCCCACGCCAATGGAGCATCCGGACCAAAAGTATCGCTTTGGTCATCGTGTACGTTTTAGCGCTCTACGTCGTGTATGGTAGCTTTACCCTCTATCTACTTTCTCGTGAGGAAGCCGAAACGCAAGACCGATTTGAGCAAACGGCGCGGATTGTAGCGGCGCAACTCGATGCTCACCTGGAGGCTGGTCAACAACGATTAGCGACAGTTGCTGCTCTCCCTGGCTTATCCTATGGTTTGCGGACCTTATTGGAGAGTCAGAAAGACGGGCATGTTCCTGCCTGGACAACGCTCCACTACATTTTTCTGCAATCTCCTATTTTTACCGGTGGGATGTTTCTGCTTGATCGCGAGGGGAAAGTCCTGTGGACGGAGCCGCCGGGGCTCCCGTGGGTCGGACAGTCTTTCGTTGATCAGTCTCACATGGCGGAGTGGTATCAACAGGACGGGGTGACGGTGTCTCCCGGGATTCATGGGGATGGCTTGTTTGATCGTCCTCACGTGATCCTAGCGACCCCTATTCGCACGCCAGATGGAAAAACGGAAGGAGTGCTCGGCGGGATTATCGATCTGACTGGACCGACGTTGGTGAATATCTTGCGTGGAGTGTCCACCGCGCGCGATCGCTTCGTCGAAATTCTTGATCAAAAAGGACGTGTGGTCGCCAGCACGAAGGACGCACGTCTGATGGAAACGTCTCCTCTTGAGCCCGGGCAAGGGGGCGAGTTGTTAACCGCAGCGGTGGCACTGCCGAATGCCCCGTGGCAGGTGGTCTCCGGACAACCACGAGCGACCGTGTTCTCCGAGGTGTCACGCATGCACCATCTGTTATGGTGGTGCGGGTTTGGCATGATTTTACTCGCGATTGCCGGTGGGTCACCCTTTGTCAACAGAGTCGTTGGTCCCATTAAACAACTGACTGCTGATGCGCAACGGATGGCGGGTGGAGACCTTTCACAACCAGTCATGGTGCTGGATCGCTATGATGAGGTCGCGACGTTAGCCCACGCGTTTGAGCATATGCGTGTGGAACTGGGACGGTCTCGGGCAGCCCTGGAGCAACGCCTCAAAGAACGCGAGGAACTGATCCGCTTGAAGGAGGAATTCCTTGCCAATATCTCCCATGAGCTACGTACCCCTCTTCACGTTATCATGGGATACGCCGATATGCTCCTGGCGCAGGAAACCGATGATCTCAAACAGAGCATGATGAAAAATGTGCGAACAAAAGCGGACCAGTTGTTCCGTCTCATTAGTGACTTAATGGCCGTTTCCGGCCTGAACGCCGGAAAAATGGAACTCCAGGTTACGACCGTTGATGTTGCTGATTTGCTAACGCGGTTGATGCCGCTTGCTGAGCAGCTTCGGAACGGAAAAGCCATTGAAATTGTTTGGGACCATTCTCTGCCTTTGCCAACGATGCAGACTGACGGGTTACGGCTAGAACAGATCCTGACGAATCTCTTGACGAATGCCGTGAAGTTTACGCAGGAGGGGCAAATAACGATCAGGACACGTCCGGTGTTAACCGCAGGCCTGATGGTTTTTGAGGTGTCCGACACAGGCATTGGCATTGCTGCAGAGGAGCTGCCTGATATTTTCGACGAGTTTCGCCAGGTCGATGGTTCGAGCAGCCGTGCCTATGGTGGACTGGGGTTAGGGCTTGCCCTCGTGAAGAAACTGGTTGCCCTGTTGCACGGTGAAATTTCTGTAGTGAGTCACGTCGGGCAGGGATCAACGTTTGCTGTGACCGTTCCGTTACGGTTGCCTTTCCGTTCTCCACCCAAGAAGGATGAAGATGCCCTCCCCCTGGCGGGGCGGTTGAACGAAACGGGGAACGCTGAGGAGCACGCTTCGTGAGGGGTCGAGTTAAGTTTTTCCTCAACGTTAACGAAATTTCTCAACCCGTTCGTTTGAGTCAGAAATAGGAAACACGCTCTGTTCCTCAAACGCTACGGCTTCGGTCACAGTTTTACTACTGCCTTGGTTGTACAGCACCTTGTACGCAGCAATCGAGTCACGGCTGTTCGCGAGAATCTTGTCTGCGACCGTCTGTACTGCTGCAGCGAGGTCTGCGAGCGGAACTGCTCGATTTGCGATTCCCCACGCGGCTGCATCACTTCCAGTGAATGTATCCGCCGTGAATGAGAGTTCCCGTGCTTTGCGGAAACCGGCGGTTTGTGGGAGCCGGGCACTCATCCCCCACGTCGGTCGTAAACCCCACTTCGCATGCGTATCGCCAAGCTTTGCTTCTTGCGCCACGAACATCAAGTCGCATGCTAAAGCGAGTTCGAGAGCGCCAGTGAAACAGAACCCGTTGACCTTGGCGATCACAACTTTGGGGATCGTCTGGATCGACCGAATCAACGCACGGGCCGGGTTATCGAGAATCGGACCAATCGCACCGTTCTCCAACGGAAGCTTGCCTAAGGCCTTCAAGTCAACCCCCGCAGAAAATGCTCGTCCTACACCCGTGAGGACGACGACCCCAACCTGTGGATCTGTTCCTGCTTCATCAACGGCCTCTTTGAGTTCTGCTAGCATCGTGGTGGTAATGGCATTGAGAACCTCTGGTCGGTTCATGGTAATCGTCATTATGCCGTTGCTCTGCTCTGTCAAAATGGTTTTGTATGTCATCGGTACTCCGTGGGAGAACAAGACGAAAACGTCAAGCGTAATTTTCAACGATCCCGATTACACTGTGTGACTGACGTTTTGGCTTACCCGTTTACCTGTTACTTGTCGTTTGGTCTTCTCTATAAGCGCTGCTGCCTACCTGCTTCGTGAATGTATAGGGACAGCATATGTCATGCTAGTCCACGGTGCTAAACTGGCCTCTCTGAATAGGGAGGAAGGAAAACCATGGCTGATGGCGTGGCCTTTATCGATGACAAGTATGTTTCTAGCGACGAGGCAAAAATTTCTGTCTTCGATCTCGGATTTAGTCGAAGCGATGCAGTCTACGATGTTGTTTCGACCTGGAACGGGGTCTTCTTTCGCCTTGACGATCATATCGAACGCTTTCTGCGCTCGTGCGACGGCGTGCGCATTCTCTGTCCCTACAGTACCGACGCAATCAAGCGCATCCTCGCGGAGTGCGTCTATCGCGCGAATTTGCAAGATGCGTATGTCGAAATGGCTGCGACTCGTGGGCGGTTTGTGATGCCTGGCAGCCGTGACTTGCGTCAGACCAAGCCGACCTTCTTGGCCTATGCCATTCCTTACATCTGGATTGCCTCGCCAGAACAACAACGTGAGGGCCTCCATCTCCACATTGCCCGGACGCCGCGAATTCCCGATTCGGCAGTGATGGCGCGTTTCAAGAATTTTCACTGGGCAGACTTAACCCGTGGACAACTTGAAGCGCTCGATGCCGGTGCTGACGTTGCTGTCCTCTGTGGAGTGACTGGCAACCTGACCGAAGGACCTGGCTTCAATGTATTTTTTGTTAACAGCGGAAGAATTTTTACTCCTGCGACCAATGTGCTTGAAGGGATTACACGTAAGACCGTACTCGACCTGGCACAAGAAATAGGTATCGAAGTCGAATCCGGAGACTATCCTGCTGATAGACTACGTCAGGCAGATGAGGCGTTCATTAGCTCAACTGCTGGAGGCATTATGCCGGTGACAAAGGTTGATGGCAGAATCTTCGGCACCGGCAAACCTGGCCCGGTCAGTTGGCGGTTACACGAACTCTATTGGGCAAAGCGTGAGGCGGGGTGGTTGGGGACAAGGGTTGTTGACTTACTGAAAGAGGGGGGTGCAGCATAATAACGGGAGACGCTGAATGGTGTCTCGTTTATGTGAGCTTTTTGCGGTGCTTCATGACTTCCTTGTTGTTCCATCCGCATACACCGGTATTCGCTGCTCACTCAAGCGCGATACGGAAAATCGGCAGGTCCCGAGAAGATAGGTGCCACTCTGCTCCTGCGCAACTAACACGCCGTGAAACTCCATGCGCTTGCTGGGAGCCTGCTCCTGGAGTGGCCGTTGATGCTGCAAAACGCAGCGAAGCTCTTGCCCAGCCTGTGGCCACCGGGCGAGATGCGTGGTGACGCCAATACCGGCATAGATGCGCTTGTCGATGTTATCCGCAATCGTCACTCCAGCGGTGGAGGCATACGCCAGGTCAAGCTGTTTCATATACGCCCGAGCACTCTGACCAATCGGCCACAGGAGTGGCGGCGCGTCTTTGATCTCATTGCCGGTAGCAACAATGGCTTCCGACTGCCACAATTCACGGTCGGTGAGACCATCGGCAATCGCTTGACTGATGTCATAGGGCAGCGGCCGGGTGTCTGGGCTCTTGGCGTAGATCATCTGCCAGGTGCCAACCCGACCACTGCGGTCTTCGCCTTTGCTGAAGAGAATGCGGAATGCCGTATCTCCTGGCCACAAACCTGCTGTCTCTTCGAGCGTAACGGTGACGCTGTCGCCTTCTCGTGCCCCTTCGCGAAATTCCGCACTGTAGCCGACCAACATCATCTCATTCATGGCCTGTTCGCCGAGTGCCGCAAAGCCCGCTCGATGCGCGCGCGTGAGCATCCGAGGCGCGGCCAGGGTACCGACAGGGTTAAGCATCTGTTCGGCGACGATAAACGTGTCAATGTGTTGCATACGTTTGGCCTTTGCTGTTGGCGCCCGTGGTGTGGCGTGTCCCGTGCGCACGTCTAGGGCTAAATACCGTAAAACGCCCGAGCATTGGTTCCCAAGATTTTATCTACAGAAGTCGTCGGTAACGACGTCAAGACGTTACGCATGGCTTCTACCGGGTGCGCAAAGCCTTCGGCGTGAGGATAATCCGAGCCAACAAAAAACTTGTCATCGCCAACAAACTGGATAATCAGCGGCAACAGCTTCTCGCTTGGGTCAGCATTCACCCAAATATTGCAGGCAAAATACTCCCGTATCGGGCGTTTCATCTGCGAGGTGTGGCGCATGTACTGATAGCGGTACTCGAACCGCTCGATCCATTCGCCAACCCAACTGCCCATCGATTCCACGGTCGCCACCCGAAGGGAAGGAAATCGCTCAAACACGCCATCATACACCATCGTACTCAATGACATGCGGGGGTCCTGAATCACATTCATCGAGATGAACATGAAGCCTGGATTGCGATCGCGATACCATGCGCTCCCGAGGTATTCTTTGTTTCCGGCTGGGTGAATACTGATCGCCAGATTGAGATCCTGAGCCGCGGCCCATATCGGGTCATACTGCGGGTGCCCAAAGCTTTTGCCATGCACTGGCGCGGAGCCGAGCATGACTGAATGACCGCCGAGTTTGGCTACACGCTGCATCTCCTGGATAGCAAGGGCAGGGTCACGTAACGAAATATGCGCGGCGGGAAACAGTCGGTCGAGACGCCCTGCGCAGATCTCGAATGCCCAGGTGTTGTAGGCCCGGCAATGCGCGGCTGCGAGCGCCGGGTCTTGCACTTCACCTTCCCAAAGCAGGCCCAACGTGGGAAAAAGGATCTGATAATCGATCCCTTCACGCTCTAAAAAGTCCACGCGCTTGCTCATGTCTTGCCAGTCTGTGCTGACAATGAGAGAACGATCGAGGTCGTTCAGCGCATGTCCTTCTTCTTTCTGGCCGATACCCACAATGATACTCAACATCTCTTCAGTATCACTGCCCAGGTGCATTGGTTTTCCGTCCACGAGCAGCCGTTGCTTGCCAGTGGTCGTATCTGTAACTGCGTGCATCGCACGTTCGCGGTACGCAGGTTCGATGTAGCGAGAAAACAAATCAAGCGGTTCAATAAAGTGACTGTCGCCGTCAACAATCTTCATGCGCGATCCTTTCTGGGGAACTGTCATGACTGGAAGCGGTGAGCAAGACCTGGCAGAGAAGTCTCTCTTTGCGGAAGGAATGAGCAACTGAGCGTTAGACGATCACAATCATCAATCACGCCCTGACCTGGTCGTAGTTCTTTGTGAGAGGGGCACGGCACACCATGCCCCTACAACTCCTTCAAGAGGTAGGTCCTCAGGCCGCCGCCACTGCGCCAACCACCTGCTCGCGTTTCCCGGAGGCAGGAAGTGGACGTGCACCGACTTTCGCTTCGAAGGGGCCGGCGAGATTGAATTCAGTGGCCCATTTGCGTAGCTCGGGCAGCACTTCTTCTCCCAACAGCCGTAAACAGGTCCGGCGATCCTGCTGACTGATCGGGCCGTGGTAATACCACAAACCGAGAATACCTGGTCGTAGTGTCTCCACCATGTAGCGGAGTCGCTTCAATACCGTCTGTGGTGTCCCGGCAAGCACTAAGCCGGTCTCAAGCAGAGTTTGTAGGTTAGCGTCAATGTTGCGCTTCACCTCTTCAGGATCAGTTTGGCCTGGGGTAAAGCGAATGATCTCGGCGCCAGTACGCGGATCGATCAACATTTTGGCCAGCCGCTTGGTCGCTTCTTTCGAGTTATATCCCGGAGGAAACATCCATTCGGCGCGGGCGAACGAGCCGAAGCCGCCGCCGTAGACAAACCCTTTGGCCATTTCTCGTGCCTTGTCGTCGGTTTCGGCAACACAGATATTCTGGATGTAGCCGAAGTTTTCTGGTCCGGACTGATACCCTTCTTGCGCGGCGACGTCGGCGTACAGGTTGATCATCTCAACTGTCGGTTCAAGCTGGGTGGCCAGGGCAATATAAGGATAGCGTCGTTTAGCACTCCATACTACGGTTTCTGGGCTGATCAGGCTTGGAATCCATACTTGCGGGTGTGGCTTTTGTAGTGGGAGGACCCAGGGGTTCACAAAACGATAGTGGTAGTGTTTGCCTTCGTAGCGCCACGGCCCCGGTTTAGTCCAGGCGTCCATGATGAAGTCGTGGGCTTCATTGAAACGTTCACGGTTGAAGGCTGGATTGGCGTTATTGGCAATGCTTTCTGTCCCTGCACCACGCACCCACCCCGGTACTAGGCGACCACCAGAGATCAGGTCAATTGCTGCCAGTTCTTCAGCTAGTCTGAGCGGGTCAGCGACAGGTAACGGGTTGCCAAGCAGAACGATTTTCACGCGCTTCGTGATGCGAGCAAGAATTGCCGCCTCGACGTCCATCACCGAGCCACCACAAAAGGCGGTTTGATGATGTTCGTTAAGCATCACGCCATCAAATCCCAGCTCTTCGGCGTAGACCATCTCGTCGAGATACTCATTGAGCAGCCGGCTCGACTTCTGGCCATCAAAGCGCGTATTCGATACGCCAAAGTAACTCATGCCATTGTTAATAATGTCGTCCTCAGGGATATACGAATGGGGCCGTTCTGAGAACATCATGATATGCATCGAGAGTCCTCCTTTCTATAACAGACCAATGCAACCTGTGTTCGAGTCGTTTTGCCTGTGTCTCTCTTTTTAGCCGAGAAATTGTCTTCTGCCTACGCATCTCTCTCCTTAGTACTGAGGTCCGGCTAGATGACCGACACCTCCTCGGTAATGAAAGACATGCACTTGTCCAGGTCAACAAATTTCAGTTCGTCGGGACGAACAATTTCTAAATAGCGGGGTTCGTTGAAAGCACGTTCTAGCTCCTCCACACTATCGAACCATAGCTCCGCGACTCCATCGTAGTTGCCCGCGGCCCCCAGTGGCATGGCTCCTTTGACCAAGTGGCACTGGACATACTTTCTGATGTGGCGAGTAAACTCCGGGACGCTTTTCACGACCGTGCCGTGATGATTTTTCCAATACGCGTCGAATTCTTCCCAGCTCAGCCCAGCTTTGCGGGTTGCACAGATAATAATTTTGACCATAGTGTGTCCTCCTCGATTGTTAGTTGCTCAGTCTATACAAACGTGCCGCGTTTCCTGCCACCATCTGATACACCTCAGCTTCGGGAATCCCGGCGAAATCTCTGGCGACTTGCTCGCGCGAGCGAGGGAAGGTGCCTTCAGTATGGGGATAGTCGGAACCCCACATCAAACGATCCACGCCGATCAGTTCGCGGGTGAGCACTCCCGCCCGGTCATCTTCAAACGTCGCCCAGAACTGGCGCTTAAAGTAAGAACTCGGAGCTTCGTTGACTTTGGGTTCCATCCAATGATGATGGTCTTCCCACCAGTGATCCATTGACCGTAGGACCGAGGCAATCCAGCCAATGCCGCCCTCTACCAAGACAAAGCGCAGCTTGGGATACCGCTGCGGTACCGCACCCCAGATGATATCCGCCATCGCCCGTTGCATAGAGCAAATCTTGGTGTCAATGAAACTCTTCCCCACTCCTAGCCGGCTCGCCTTACGCATAAAGGGTTCGTCTGTCCCGACATGGAGAGTAACGATCAAGTCTAGATCTTGCAGGGTCGCCCACAAGCGAGCGTACTCCGGATCGCCGTACGAGCGATTCGCAACCTCAGTCGGGATCATCACTGACCGTAATCCCAGCTTGGCTGTTCGCTCTGCTTCAGTAATCGCCCACTCGATTGGTCCGCGCATTGGTAACAAGGCTGCGCCCAACAGGCGTTGCGGCGCTGCACCGCAGAATTCGCTTAGCCAGTCATTATAGGCGAGGAGGCAGGCGCGGACATAGGCTTCGTCAGGTGCCGAGGAAATGAATAGACCGAGCCCTGGGTAAATAACCTCGGCCCGCACATGATCCATGTCTTGGTCAGCCAACCGAGCCTTGGGTTCCCACGCTCCAGGTCGAGTATTCGCATGCCGATACCCTTCAGCAGATTTGATCGTGCTATTGATTTTGTCATCGAGGGCGACCCCTTCAAGTCCGACCGGGATTGGGGCAAACCCGTCGATCAGGTAATAATCCCCGTTTTGGCGCGAGTCGACGCGCGGTGCCCGGTCACGGAACTGTTTATCGATCCGGGTTGTCCATAAGTCGCCAGGCTCGACAACATGTCCATCAGCAGAAATATAGCCTTCAGTGATATTCGGCATAGAATAGTCCTCCTTAATCCTCTTGAGAGTGGCAGTAGTTGAAATTCTGCGTGTCGTCAATGTCCAAAGAGAAGAAGCGTTTCGTGGTTGCTCCATTGTCTCCTATGCAGAAAGCGCGTATGCGTAAACGACACAGAGCGAGGGTGCATAATGAAAGAATTATTACCGACGACGGTCATTGGCAGTTATCCACAACCGGACTGGCTTGTCGATCGTGAAGCGCTGCAAGCGCACGGTGTCCCACGTATTCGTGCGCAGGC
Source organism: Binatia bacterium (assembly GCA_050187625.1). GTDB lineage: Bacteria > Desulfobacterota > Binatia > Bin18 > Bin18 > JBFWXH01. The sequence goes on along the minus strand of JBFWXH010000093.1, from coordinate 13,710 downwards.
GATCTGGCGCATTCCTGAGCCATGGCTGCAGCAAGCGCAGGATGATGCCACGATTGTCGCCATCCACGAGCTAGAACGAGTAGGAATCGACATCATTACCGACGGCGAAATGCGCCGGGAAAGTTACTCGAATCGCTTTGCCACTGCCCTCGAAGGAATGGATAGCGAGCATCCAGTTATGCTGACGAATCGTACAGGAAATCAAACTCCCGTGCCGCGCGTGGTGGGAAAAATCCGTCGAGTGCATCCAGTCGAAGTTGAGGATATGGCATTTCTGCGTAGCCATACCAGCCATCGTGCGAAGATCACATTGCCAGGACCGTTCACCATGGCGCAGCAGGCGGTCAACGAATATTACAGAGACCAGGAAGAACTAGCGATGGACCTCGCTGCTGCGGTGAATGAAGAAGCGCGTGATCTCATTGCTGCCGGGGCTGACGTCATTCAGCTGGATGAACCGTGGCTCCGTAACGATCCAGAGGCGGCCAAATGTTACGCTGTAAAGGCGATCGATCGCGCTCTCCAGGGTCTGACGGTTCGCACCGCGGTTCATCTCTGTTTCGGTTACGGCTTTCTCGTCTCCGGTCAAAAACCGCGGAGTTATGACTTTCTCGCACAACTGGCGAACAGTGTCGTCGAACAGATTTCTATTGAAGCCGCGCAACCTAATCTTGACCTGAGGGTGCTTGCCGAGCTTACGGGTAAGACGATTATCCTTGGGGTTCTCGATCTCTCGACGCCAGAGATTGAAACTGCGGAGGCCGTGGCCGAGCGGATCAGACAAGGTCTCAAGTACATTCCAGCCGACCGGCTGATCCCGGCACCAGACTGCGGCATGAAATACCTTCAGCGCGAGGTCGCATACGGGAAACTAAAAGCACTGGTTGATGGTGCGGCGCTGGTGCGGCGCGAACTGGAGTGAGCAGGACTCATTGGCTCGCTGAATGTGGAATGAAACTCCTACAATGGCAGGAATCGTACTTGCCCTTCCCACTCTCCTTCCACGCTACACTCTGCCAACAATAGTACTTCTGCTATTGCTTGAGCAATCGGCAGAGCCTGCGGCACGACGAATACTCCTGGCATTGGCAGCCCAGCCTCCAGGCGTGCATAGGCATGATGTTTCATCGTGCGAATATCATGGGTCAGTAATATGCGTTCTTCTCGTGCTGCCCATTCCAATACTACCGGGTCACTCTTTCCCAATAGACCGACATCCTGAACACGGACAATATTGAGGTCCGGGAGCCTGAGTACGACCCCGCGGAGGATGTCGTTATCGAAATCTTCGTCAGTTAAGAAACGAATCACTGGAGTTGAGACTCCTGTTTGCGGCGCGCTAGCAAACGTTCGCGCACACCGGAGGGTGAGAAGCGTGCCTCTACTTCCTGTTGTAGGTGTTCCGCCTGTTGGCGTTGCTGAGCGAGGTAGGCCTCTACTTCTTGCCGATGACGGAGGTAGTAGGTGATGACAGCGTATATGTCTACCAGGTTAAGAGAAGGATATTTATAGGCAATTTGTTCAGCCGTACTCCCATTCTGAAAAGCACCAATCACAGTATCCAGGCTGACACGAGTGCCGATAATGCGTACCACTCCCTCATCTGTAGCATAAAGCGGCGGCGGTTCAGCGATCAGGGTTTCCATAATCGTCATAGTTCTCTCCATTCTTTAATGATTCAATGCCTTAATCACTTAATTCTTCCAAAAGCGCCTTCGCCTCCTGCAAATCCTTCGTATCGAACCCCTCAGTGAACCAGTTGTAGATCGCGGATAACATGGCATATGCTTCGTCGAGCCTGGTGCGTGCTGCGTGATCCGTGATGCGTGGTACGTGTTCCGTGGTACGTGAGGTGTGTTCCGAAGCCTGCTGTTGTCGGAGGCGGACCAGACTCATCACGGCGCGCAGCTCCAGCGACTTCGCCTGTTGCCGGCGAGCAACTTCGATGGCTTTGCGAAAATACCCCTCCGCTTCCTGCTCCGCTCCACTTGGGACTTGAGGCTTGAGATGTGGGGCGCGGGAGGAAGGGGAATCAGTCCCTAGCCCCCAGTCCCTAGCCCCGTTTTGTAGCGTGAGTTCCCCTTTGAGTCGATACAGTTCGGCCTCGTAGAAACGCTCTTCTGTTCGACTCACGAAATCGAGCGCTTTGGCGAGTACAGTAAGCCCTTCTTTGGTCTGGCTTCCTTTTCCGTATGCCTCCGCCAATAGCGTAAGAAAGTGCGACTGTGCGAATTCTACGCCTATCCTTCGAAGAGCAGTCAGGCCATAACGTATCTGAGCAATCCCTTCTTCTATTTCTCCTCGCATGGCTAAGGCCCACCCTCGCAAGACGGTTGCTCGTGTGGATAAAAATGGAAATCCTTGCTCGCTGGAGAATGCTAGCACTACCTCCACTTGCTCTCGGGTTGCCTGGCTCTCTTGGCAGAACTGATAGAGCATGGCAGAACCAAGGGAGGTAAGAGCTTGGCTGTAAGGGTGAGACAGTTCCTGAGCCAGAGTCAGCGCTTCATTAATCCTCTTTCGCGCTTGAGCCGGATAACCAAGATTCCATAAGGCCAAAGCTGCAGTGAGTCGACAGGTAACCCCTGGGTCCTGCCCATAAAAAGAAGCGAGCAAGCGATGCCTTTGGGGATCGTAGAGGACCACACCCTGTTCAACGTGTTCTCGGGCGAGGGCAAACTCTCCAAGCCAGAACAAAGTCTGCCCTAGCGCAAAGTGGGCCGCTATGAGGGGAGACGGGTCCTGTAGGTCCCGGGCTAGAGAAAGAAGCTGCTCTCCCAGTTCGCGTGCCGTTAATAACTCCCCTCGATTGGTATACGACCCACACAGTCCATATAGCACTGAAACGAACTGAGGAGTGTTACCTGCCTGCTTGCATAGCTCTCGCGCTCGGCTATATGTTCTTTCTGTCTCTGGCGAAGCCAAACCTTTTACTGCCATCAGTGCGGACCCGAGAGTGATCTGGAGCGTGAGTTCTTGCTGATTACGGTCGGGTGCTTCCGGCAGGGTCTTAAGTAACTCCAACCCTTTGGTGAGGTGGTTAATGGCCTCAACATAGGCCGAGCGTTGGACAGCTTTCTGCCCCGCCTTCTCCCAATACGGAAGGGCCTGCGCCATCAGCCCTGCCTCGGTGTAATGGTGAGCAAGCAATTCTGCTTGGGTCTCTTTCGTGTCCGGGAAGTGGTCCTCTAAGACTTGGGCAATCTGTTGATGCAATTGCTGGCGTTTGCTCTTGAGCAACGACTGGTACGCCGTGTCCTGCACAAGGGCATGCTTGAACAAATAGTGGGCCTGTGGGGGGATGCCACTCTGATAAACTAGCTCTGTATCCACTAGCTGCCGTAACCTCTGCTGCAAAGCGTCTTCACGGAGCAGGGAAACCGCGTGGAGTAGTTCATAGCTGAACTCCCGCCCCAGCGTTGCGCCCAGCTGGGCGATCTCTTTGGCAGGTCCGAGTCGATCTAGTCGAGCCATAAGCGCGTCTTGTAACGTTGTGGGAATGCCTAGGGCCTGTAGGGGCGACCGGCCGGTCGCCCCTACAGATTCCACTACCGACTTGGTCAACTCCTCGACAAATAACGGGACCCCATCGGTCTTGCTGATGATTTGCTGAACAACCTCAGCTGGCAACGCCTTATCACCCGTAACCTTCTCGACCATTGTCTCGACATGCTTGCTTCCCAGTCGGCTCAACGTGAGCTGACTCACATACGAATGCGCGCCCCACGGCGATGTAAACTCGGGCCGAAAGGTCAGGACCGTGAGGATGCGGGTCGTCGGTACTTGCGCCAGAAAGAGCGTGAGCAGTTCTGCCGTCGACGGATCGGCCCAATGCAGGTCTTCCCAAACGTAGACCACAGGTTGTCGCTCGGCCTCGGCACCTAGCCAGGCTACCAGTCCTTCGTAGGTTTTCTCTTTTTGTTTCTGCGGGCTGAGGGACAGGGCAGGATACCCAGTAGGGTGGGGCAGGGATAACAACGCTGCTAAGAGCGGTATTGTCTCCGCCTGTAGGGGCACGGCGCGCCGTGCCCCTACCTCGAGCTTGTGGATCTTCTCCTCCGCTGAGTCCGTTGATTGAAATTGCAAGGTCCGTTGCAAATGGTCAAGAATCGGTTGTAGTGCACTGTTCTGATGATACGGTGAACAGGAAAGCTCCAGGCATCGCACTTCTTCCTGTGTAACCGTCTCCTTCAATGCTTCGACTAATCGCGATTTACCGATGCCTGGTTCGCCACTGAGTAAGACGACTTGTCCCTTGCCTTCTTTTGCCTGTGCCCACCGCTCCTCTAACAGCCCCACCTCATGCTCCCGCCCGATCAGCGGCGTGAGGCCTTTGCGCATTACCACCGCAAAGCGACTGGGGACGTCATTCTCCTTGATGACCCGGTACAAGGTCAGGGGTGTAGCTACGCCTTTGAGTTCCGGCTGCCCGCGATTTTCACAAGTAAACGAGCCCTCGACTAAGCGATAGGTGCTTGCGCTAATCATCACTTCATCAGGATTGACTTGTCCTTGGATACGGGCGGCGAGGTTCGGTGTCTCACCTAAGGCCAGGATCTCGCGTTTTTCGCTGCTGCCGATCTCGCCAATGACGACAGGACCGGTGTGAATGCCGATGCGGACTTGGAGGGGCGGTAGCTGTAGTGGGTCTGTCAGGGCACGGCGCCGCCGTGCCCCTACGTCTCCTGGGTCGTCTTGGTTGGTCGCTGCCAACGCTGTGAGAATCTCCAGCCCTGTACACACGGCGCGTCTGGCTTCATCTTCATGCGCCGTGGGATAGCCAAAATAGACCAATAACCCATCGCCCAGGTGCAGGGCGATATACCCGCCGTACCGCCGAACGACCTCCGTACAGGTCTCTTGATAGGTCTGTATCACCTCCCGCAGTTCTTCCGGGTCCAGCTGTGCCGACAACGCCGTCGACCCCACCAGGTCACAGAACATCACCGTCAACTGCCGCCGCTCGCCTTCGGCTCGTGGTACGTGATGCGTGATGCGTGAAACATCGGAGTGTTGCGGGTTAGAAAGTGGAAGGGAGAGGTTTGTAGTATCCTTTTGTCCTTTTTCCCGTTTCGCCGTTTCGCCCTCTTGTTCCCCCTTTATCCATTTACCCGTTTCCCCATTTATCTCCTCCCCCACCCAAACCAATACCTTGCCGTCTTCATCCACAGCCAATCGCTTGGCGTCAATCAGGTCTGCCTTGAGATCTTCCAGATCCTCATCGTTCAGGGCGAAGCGGCGCTTGAGGATGCGGTAAGCGACTCGTCCTTCGCGTTCCAGCAGCTCCCGTACCTGCGCCAAGATTTCATCGAAGGTCATCGCCAGTTCCTTTATCGATTACGGAAATGCGGGATAACCTCCTTTGCCAGCAAGGTCATCGAATTGCGGATATGGCGCGGATCCATGCCGGGAGGATCAATAATAAAAATCATCTGGGTCATCGGGCACACCTTCAGCTCGTCTTCTAGCATGGCAATCACCTCGTCTGGCGAGCCAACGTAAGCTGGACCGTAGGGACCACGTCCAGTTTTGCGCAGCTCACCCACTGGAGGAACGGTCAGATTGCCGTCTGGAGCGAGGGCACGTGCCATACCGGCATTTTCGGGTGCGGCCATAATCCGGGAATAGTGGACCTGCATGTGCCAGTGGATATGCGCTTCACTTTCGTCCCACGCCTTGTCATGCGTTTCGGCCACGTGGCTAACATGTAGTCCTGCTCGTTGAAACTGCTGCGGATCGTGGCCCGCTTTGCGGAGCGCAGTATCGTAGATCTGTTGCAACGCTGCTGGCGGCGCTGCTGCTAAGTGATATCCATTAGCTCCGGCTTCTTCTACGGCGTGCGGTCCAAGTGCCGCAACCCACAGGGGTAATGGTTTCTGCACTGGCTTGGGAGTCAGTCGCACATTATCGAACTCCCAGTATTTGCCCAGAAAGCTGAACTCTTCTTCGTTGAAGCAACGACGGATGATCTGCAAGCCTTCATGCATGCGTGACCGTCGCTGTTTCATTGGGATACCGAACGTCCGGTAGTCGGTTGGGTCTGAACCCGGACCCACGGCTAAATCAAAACGACCGTTGGAGAGAATATCTACTGTCGCCGCATCTTCGGCGACACGAATCGAATTGTGAAACGGCAGCAGAAGCACGAAGGTGCCAAGGCGAATGCGCTCGGTGCGCGCGGCAATGGCGCTGAGAATCGGTAGTTGCGACGGCGACCACCCATCGTCGAGGAAATGATGCTCACTGGTCCACAGGTGGTCAAAGCCAAGATTCTCGGAGAACACCGCCAGATCAAGCAGATCATGGTAGACATCCTGCATCGGGCGCCGCCACGGTGGCGGGTTGCGGAACATCAGCAGTGCACCGAATTCCATGATGTGGCTCCTCAAATCAAGAAAGTTAGGTTGTCAATATATTCGTCGTTGTTAACCAGCAATACTTTTTTGGTGACCATTTTGAAGCTGTCATTGTGGGGGCGCAGCCGGTGCATCGTACGTCCAGCGAATATGTCCTGTTTGCTTCGCCGCAGTTCGGCTAACAGGAAGTTTGAGTAGGTCGTAATCTCGCCGTTTTCCGCTTCCTCGACGACGATATTAGAGACCACGCGACGCATCCGCGACTTTGGTTCCTGCGCATGCGCAAACCCGCTCTTGAGGCGACCGATGCGGATCTGCAGCCGCACCCAGTCATCGTAGATCAGCGAGATTTCACGCCGAGGATCAACCTCATCTCGATTGTTCGGCACCCAATAGAGCGCGTCATCGGCCCATAACGCCAGCCACTCATCGTAGCGATGCTCGTCCATGAGCTGCGCTTCATAGTAGATAAACTGCTCTACCTGCTGACGATCAATAGCCATTGCCGCGCTACCTCCTCTTTCCTGCCACGGCAGTGCCGGAGCGCTTGCGTGCCGTTCGCGTCGCGCTCGTACCTTGTGTCATGACTTTCTTCCATTGCCGCCAGATGCCACGCTGCGTCAGCTCATCGGCGAAATCACCGATAATGATTCCGTCCTCATGTCGTTCACGATGGAGTCCACGCGACAGGAGTTGCCACGGCTCCAGCGCCACGGCACAGCCATCCTGAACGCGCTCAAAGATCTCCGAGTCATCCGGGCCGCCAAAGCTGGCCGAGCCAAAGAAAGCCTCATGCGAACGCAGCCGGATCGCATTGACCTCAGGTGCCAACCACTTGAGCAAGGTGGGATACAGACATACCTCTGTACGGTCTGCGCTCACTGGTTGTAACACTCTCATCTGAATGCCGATTAGAATGAGGTTGGGAAAGATAAACGTATGGGTGCCACCTTCGCGCAGCATATTGGCGGCCCGTTCTTCACCAAAACGTCGCGTGAGTTCATCGAAGCGAGCCTGCCCTGTGGGTGTCACCGCACGCACTGCAGGCATGGGGTCACGATTCAGCGAATCGTAGATCCGCAGTTTATAGTCGAGCATCACATGGCCATTGCCGAGATCTTTTGTCGCTCCGCCGATCGCAGCGAGGTCGCGACCAGCGCGCTGTTGTTCCGGGCTCGGGTTGTTCTTGATCTTATCCATCAGGGCCTGGCCGAACGAGGCATGAACGATGGCCGGGTGATAGCCATCCATGGAGTTTTCGGCTGCGAGCTTCCAATTGCCCTGGTAACTGTACTTGTTCGTGCCCGACACCACCTCTACGTCGTCCGCGTCGGAGAGACCCACAAACATATCAAGCTCAGCGGCGGCCCGACCAAGATGCTCTTCGAGGGTAATCCCGGCTGGACTTAAGCTGCCGAAGATGAAGCCGCGATAACTGGCCACGCGCGGGACTTTCACTAAACCGAACTCTTCGCGCTTGAAGCCCTCACCATAAGCATCTTCGCCCGGCACCCCGCTGAGGTCGCCGTTAAGGTGATATGTCCAGCCGTGATACATGCAGCGAAACGACCGGGTGTTGCCTTGCCCTTCCTGGCATACCGTTGCACCGCGATGACGACAACGGTTCAGTAGCAGCTGTACTGTACCGTGCTGATCCCGCACCATGATGACCGGTTGCAGGCCGATACGTTTGAGCCGGAAATTCCCCACATTTGGTACTTCGCCCTGGTGGCCGACGTAAACCCAGCCTCGGTGAAAAATCCTGTCCATCTCATCGGCAAAGACGGCTGGGTTGGTGTAGAGGCTGAGATGGACCCGGTCTTCCTGCACTAAGGCGTCGTAGTCGATCTCCTGTTGTGAAGGCATGCTATTTCCTCCTTTTTGTTGGATAAAGAGCCACCCGCTATTCGCTCTTGTGCCCAGGTTCTGCCTGGGTACATAGAGTAACAGAGCCTACGGTAGTACGCACCCAGACGAGGCCTGGGTGCGGAGACGAGGAATTGTTCCATATGGAGTGCGCCGCCACCGGCGGCGCTGTCACTGACGAACGCTGAGAGCTGCCCGGGATGCGCTTCGCGCAAAGCCAAAGCGGCGTCTCTGCCGCCGCACTCCAAAATGACGAAAACTGCTCACAACTGTAAGAAACACAGTACTCATATAATGAATAACAACGACCACCGTTAGCGATTCGCAGAAGCCCGCGACAGCTCCTTTTTCGCCGCTCCTTCTACGATCGTGCCCTGGAAGAAGTTGGGATTCGTCGAGGTCCAGAACTTGACGGCATTGGTGAACACTAAATCGCGGAAATTCTCCTCACTGAGGAGCCCGTCTTCAACGAGTTCGTACGCCTCGTGCGCGGCATCTCCCATGTCGGGCACGTCCCAGTGGCCCAGGTCGGAACCATAGAGGGCGTAGAGTTTGGCATTAAACGGAGAGCCTTTGGTATCGAAGGCGAGCGTGTTCAGTGGATCGTCTCCTTCACAGCCGAAATAGAATTGCTGGGTAAAGATCCGGCAGATCTCTTCCGGGCTCTTGATTCCGCTTGGCGCCCATTCGTCGAGCAGTGTGGGGTCTTCGCCGCGCGACATGAAAATTTGGTAGCTGCGCAAGATTTCCTCGGCCCGTTCTTCCAGGAGCTTGCCACCGTAACGCTGTGAGAGGTCGACAAACTCCTGGCGGTCGATCGTCGCGGGATTGTACTTTTGCACCGCCTCCCAGCTGCGCTTGTCCCAGTGCGAGAGCAGATCGCAATACAGGTTGCGTGCCCAGGCGACGCCACCTTCCATAAAGGCAAATGTCAGTGAAGGGAAACGCTTCGGCACGCCCCCGAGAAACAACCCTCGGCAGACCGCATCCGCACTAGAAGCAAAATTGCCCAGGTGGTTGTGCACATAGTTTGTCGTTGTCGCTCGGCTCCCCCAGCCATAACCCACGGAATGAAAGGTCGGGGAGACGCCGAGTTCCACGCATTTCGCCCAGACCGGATCATAGTCGTGCTCACTGTCGAGTCCGTAGGTGTCGAGCCAGTAGGTGTAACGGGCGGCTTCGGGTGAGATTCGTGCGGCAGCCTTAATTTGCCGTCGAACATAGCTCGCCATCATAATAGCGCGCAGCCCCAAGTGACGAACCGCATATTCTAGCTCCTCGATTGCCTCTTGTGGCGTGTGCATGGGAATGGTCGCGACGGGCATCAGCCGGTCGGTATAACCAGCAAACATATCTGCCTTCATTTTATTTAAGGCCCGGGCTGCTGCTCGCCGCACCTCTTCATCCGCAATTTGTACGACGAGTAACCCAACGGTCGGATACACGACTGACAGATCAATGCCGAGCTCGTCTAACCGTTCGTGAAAGAGTTGGGGATAAAAGGCCGTAGCCAAGTCTTTCGTGTTGCGAGCCGGGGAGGCCCACCAGGTTGGTCGCATGCTGCGGCGTTCGTGTCGCTCTTGCGGTGAGAGTGTCGACCAGCCAACGTCTGGGTAGCCATCGAACGAAATAATAGGAAGCCGTTCGGCGACCGAGCGCCCGGCCTCAGCCTTGAGATAATCGATGAAGATTGGTCCCATTTCGACCTGGTGACCGTCGGAGTCGATGATGGGATGACTGGTGCGTGCGCGAATCTCGGCAGATTTTGCTCTGTGTGTTGTTGCCATGATCTAGTTTCCTCCTCGAGTTACGGTTTGAGTGCAGAACTGTCACGCTCCACGATAAACGTGCCACGGCGCTCGATAAAGTCGCTCACAGTCGCAAAGAGCGCCTCTGGCCGTTCGGTTGCCATTGCCGGTCCAGCATCATAGACCAGCGTATAATAACAGTTCGACAGCTGCTCAACGTACCGCTGTCCCGTATTCGCTGGAACACTTGTATCGTTAGTGCCGAGGAGTACAAGCGTCGGGGCTTGTACCTCTCTTAATCGACCCAATAGCTCGGGGTCGCGAGGGTTGCCGTTTGTCTCGGCCTGACTGTTAGCATGTAGGGCAGGAGGCGAGACCAGAACGAGTGCGTCGACGTGTTCAGGGGTCTCAAGCGCTTGCCATAGAGCGTAGAGAGTGCTCGTTGACGTGCTTATCAGGGTATAGTGCTCAATTCCGGCTGCATCAACCGCTCGTGTCAATGTCTGTGCCGTCTCCCGTGGTGTTGCTTGGCTAGAGGATGGCATCTCCAGCGCGATCACCCGAAATTGTTGCGCCAGCAGAATGTCGAGCGGGGACGGGGACAACGCGTTGTGGCCGTACAGGACAACTACAGGACTGCCGTGACCAGCCTCAAGGTAACGAAGCCGGACCTTGTCTACTTGCACGAAACGTTCAGTGAAGGGTGCAGTGCTCATGATTGGTCTCCTGGTTGCTGCGCTCAATCCGCTGCGGCCATGGTAGCCTCGTGTTGCCGTGGCGCACGCACACCGAGGTGACGGATGCGGGGTAACACTTCAGTGGCAAACAGGCGCATCGACTTCATCGACTCTTCCAGTGTCAAGCCGGCGCCTCCGAAGGCCACATCGATAGCCCCAACGCCCGTTTTCTCGTGAAAGTCGGTAATCTGTTTAACTACCGTGTCGGGGCTCCCGCAAAAGCGCAGTTCACCCAAGCCGAAACCTGCTTGCGTTTGTGTCGGTGGTGGGACTGCGGCCCCGCGGCCACGGAACAAGTCAGCGGTCGGGTCGCCGACAAAAAACTTCGCCTGGAACGCGGCGGCTTCTTGATCGTCTTCACCTACCGCGAGGAAGGCTCGATAAAGGATTTGCTCAGACGTAGGCTCCCAGCCGTGTTTCGCACATTCCTGTTTATAATGGGTCGTCATCTGCGCAGCTATGTGCGCTGGGTAAAACGAGACGCCCAAGCCTAGATGGTGGGCCGCAGCAAAGGAAGCTGATTCCGGGCTGTTGCCTGAATAGTAGAGTGGGGGATGCGGACGTTGGACTGGTCCCGGCCATACCGATACCGTGCGAAAGCGATAGAACCGTCCCTCCCAGCCGAACGGCTGCGGTTCAGTGAGTGCTTTGGTGATCAGAATACTGGCTTCTTGCGTCCGGCCTCGGGTTTCATCTGGATTGGTCCCGTAGGCGAGAAACTCATTGGGAGTACCACGAAGAAACAACACGACGAGCCGTCCACCGCTCAGTTGATCAAGCATCGCTAGCTCCTCGGCGATCCGCACCGGGTTGTTCATCGATACCAGCGGACCGAGCACGGCGATCTTGGCTCGACGGACGACCTGACTTAATGCAGCGGCGAAGACATTGGCGTTCGGGGTTTGTAGTAGAGGCGTATAGTGATGCTCCGAGCAGCTTACCCAATCAAAGCCCATCTCGTCAGCGAGTTTCGCCTGCTCTAGCGCGACTTCAAGCGATTTCAGTCCGATCTCTGACCGATACAATGCTGGTGGGGTCGGCCATACGTGATGACTGAACGCTTCGGCGGAAAGATAACTATTGGTACAAAAGAATGAGGCTTGCATAGCTGCTCCCTTCGTCGTGCGGTGGTGTCGAGAGTTGATATCACTTTTTCATAGGGACATTGTTGGATTGAGACATTGGGTCATCGGGTCATTCCGTGAGGATTCGGCTTTTAGGGAATTTTTTGTAGATTCATCCCAACATGGGTGAAGTGGTCATCGTCTGTCAAAACCTTCTTGATGTTGCGGTCTTGCATAATCACCATCGAGGTCAAATCAGTAAAGGAGATCTTTGGTTTATCGTGAAAGCGCTTGCGTAACTTCCATGCTGCTGTAAACCGTTCAGACGTCACCCGCTCTATGACGAGACGTCCTTCTTGGCTTGCTTGAAAAATCCCCTCCATAAAACTCACTGCTTCTGCAAATGATTCTCGTCGAAAGATGAGCGTCATGACCTCATCGAGAACATAATCTGTGGTATACAATCGAGCGCCTTCCCTTCGGAGTTGCTGATACAGGGCTTTGATCTCTTGATGACGTGAGTCGCGACGATGCCCGAGCGCCAGCCATCCCCAGGTGTCGATCAGAACAGCATCAGCCATTAGGTTGGCTCCTTGCCATATAACTCTTCATCGATAGCTTCTGTGGAAAGAGGATCTCCAGACAAGCAGCCTGCAACACGCAAAATTGGATCTTCACTCTTTTGCTCGCGAAGCCGGAGAAAATCGATAAAATCGAGAACCTCCTGTAATCGAGCTTCCGATAGATCAGTGACCTTTTCCAGTAGTTGTTGCTTAAGTAGGTCAGTTGAGACATTCATAACTTTTCTCCTGGCTCATTAATTCATGGCAAGCGCAGTCCTGCAATGACTCGATGACTCAGTCACTCAATGACTCAATTCTTCGAGTAGTGCCTTCGCCTCCTGCAAATCTTTCGTGTCAAACCCTTCGGTGAACCAGTTGTAGATGTTGGATAGCATGACACGTGCTTCATGATGTTTGCCTTGGTGTTGCCACAGTCGCGCAAGACTCACTGTAGCCCGCAGCTCTAACGACTTGGCTTGCTGCTTTTGGGCAATCTCGATGGCTCTGAGAAAACACGCCTCCACCTCCTGCTCCGCCCCCGCCTGGGTGCTAGGTGCTCGGTGTTGGGTGCTGGGGACGCTCGACCCTAGACCCTGGGCACGAGACTGGGCGAGCGTTAGCTCGCCTTTGAGTCGATACAGCTCCGCTTCCCAGAACCGTTCTCCACTTTTGTTGACCAGAGCTAGCGCCTCGGTCAGCGCAGCAAGCCCTTCCTCTATCTGCCCTACATTCACATGCGCCTCTGCCAATAGCGCAAGACAATACGGTCCTTGCAGATTTGCTCCCGCAGTCCGCCAGACGCTTATCCCCTGACGTATCTGTACAATTCCTTCCTCTCCCTGACCCCGTCTAGCGATTACCCAGCCCCGTAGAATAGTTCCCATCACCGAGACGAACGAAAACCCTAGATCTGTCGCGAGAACAATGACTGCTTCTGCACGTTTTAGCGTCAATTGCTCCTCTCGGCGGTACTGATGAAGCACAGCGGCAGGAACCAAAGCCCAGGCTTGGCTGTAGGAATTAGGAAACTCCTGGGCCAGAGTGAGTGTGTCGGACATCCGCTCCAGGGCGTGCTCTGGATAGCCAAGAAACCATAATGCCAAAGCTAGATAGGAGGAACACTGCACCTTGGGATCCTGTAGGAAGAGGAAAGAATCAGAGCTGAGCTGCTGGGAATCGTAGAGGGTAATGCTCTCCTCCAGGTGCGCTCGGGCAGAGGCAAACTCTCCAAGCCAGACCAAAGTAACCCCTAGCGTACGGTAGGCGTCCAGAAGAAAAAGGGGATCTTGTACACTCCGTGCCAAACGCAGTCGCTGCTCCGCTAGCTCACGTGCTGTTTGTAACTCTGCCCGCGTATTGTAAAACGTCCACAGTCC
>JBFWXH010000092.1:0-32005 GCA_050187625.1 Binatia bacterium | reverse complement strand
GGATGCGACGTTACGGTGGGATGCGTTATTTCCGGCGCATCGGCAGTACACGACGTTCATTGGTGGGACGTCGGCCGAGTAAAGGTGGTGGCCGGGGAGAGCGGGCTCTTCTCGGCACTGTGGGCTGAACAGGGTGGGGAGTCTGCTCCCCACCCTGTTCTTCTTGTGCCACTCTAATATGCTTCCCATCCCTGGGAAGGTTGAGTGTTGTTTTGTCTTTAATGTGCGCGGAGATCGGGAAAAAATGACAAAACGATTTCAACCGCGATGAGGATGATAATGATCCACTCAAGAATCTCTATGCGCTGATTTGCTGCATCGTCCGACATTTTTTGATAGATGCTTTCTAATGTCTCGAGCTTACGGAGAATACTGCCGTCCCATTCGGAGAGGTGAAACCGTTGCGAGGCAAGACGATAAACTCGTGCTAAATACTGGTCTCCCAGCAGCTTTAGAGCGTTGTTTACTCCCTCGAACAAAATCGCGCTATCTGCTTGCAATAGCGCAACTTGACGAAGATCCGCACGATACGAGCCAAACACTCTGAGTGGTGCCCAAGTGCGTCGCCGCGATAATACGTTGTAAGAGCGATCCAGTGCATCATCTAATCGGTGATCGAGATACCGCATCTCTAAAAGTTCAACGTTAGCGAATTCAAGTACAGAGCGAACATCGTCTCCTTCCTTGTCGAAAATAAGAGCGGCATGCCAGTCCACAAAAACTGCATCAGCAAGACCGAAGGAAAGGCGTTGTGATAGTGCTTCGTGTATTTCCTGTGAAGATAGGAGCTGCTTTTCGGCACGAAGAATTTGGGCGATTTCTTGTGGATAAATTGTCCGTAGTTCTTCTGGCGAACAAGGGGAAGAGAACTCCCGAATTTGGAAAATAACATAATCTTCGACGACGTCAGGCAGTTCAACTTTGCTCAAGGCAGGGGTAATAAGGGAAAGGATCTGTTCGACTCGCTGTTGCGAATCCGCCAGAAGAAGTTCGTTATCGTAGAGCGTTTCACTTAACTCACGTAGTTCAGAGAGTGTCCCTTGCAGGGGAATGTTGTAAACGGCCGACACCGCTCCGAAATTGTAAAAAATGAGATCGACTGTTGGCGCAGTCCGGTAATCGCCAATCGCGAGCACTTCTACAGTTTGTGTGACTCGTACCGGCGCCGGTTGGTATTCAAAATGCGCAGGGGCAGGATGCTTCGATTTTAGGCTTCCTCGCTGAGCGACATTGCTCAGCCTCCGCTCTGCTTCATCTAGATCAATTGACAAAGCCACATCGTAAGCGAAGAGAACATAACACGTACCGTTCTCGATGTTCATCAACCGTGCCACCTCTTGATCCTATAAGCGAACACAGAGGATAACAAAAGGTGTATGATGAGGAGGGGACAATTGTAGGGGGAAAGACTTTGTCGGAAGATAGTGGGAATTTACGCTGCTTCTCTCAAAAGCAAAGAAGGCTGTTTTGCTCGCCAACGTCGTAAGCCCCTACGAAGATATTCCGGATCGAGACCTAGAGCGTAGCAGATATTCACAAAGCTGCACAACCATGAGGTGTCTTCTTGTTTGATCCATTCTTCTGCTTCGCAAAAGAGACGTTTCCCGCGGCGTGTCTTTGCTGCTGCATACCGCATATACGACGTTAGACCATTTTCCAGAACTGCCCAAAGGAGCGCATACTCTGGTTGCTTACGAATACGTTCTGCCACCGCCGGTGGAGGTTCTGTCAGTGGTGAGGGTGTGGTGAGTTCCATTCTTGTGAGAAGTTCTGTCATACATCACCGCGGCGCAGATAAAAGTCAAGAAGAAACCTTCGTAACGAGATTATGCTGCGTTAGACGGTACCTAGCAAAAAAGAATTCAAAGCCCTTTTTTGAGTCGTTGCTCCAGCGCTTTCAAGTGTAGTGCTTCTGCGAGCGCAAAGTCGGGTGCAGGGTTTTCATATCCTACATCGTCCTTTTCTACGGGGGACAGGCAAGAAATGAGTTTTCTTAGCGCCTCTTTCTCTGGGCACCTGGTCAAGAAAAACGCCTCGGTAGGAACCAAATACAAAAGGATGGGCCCGGCAAGGTAGGGAATAGAATTACATCACATAACACTACAGGGAGGCGTAGGTTCACTACGCCCCCCTGTTACAGACTATTTTTCTTGCAGTGATTGCAGGTAATAGACCAGAGACAAGATCTTCCCGCGCACTTCGGCTTGAGCACTGCTGCTCGATCCGGCCTCGGCACGAAATTCATATCCCCACAGAGGCATATCTTGCGTTCCATGCCCCTTCATTTCTTCGTGTCCCTCGATTATCCGGTAGACACGCCAAAACGGGAAGTGATTGTCATTGCGCTTGCTCAACAAGGTCAGGTCAGGAGGATTCACTTTCAGCAGGTTAAACGTCACCATCACTCCCTCTCCCTTACCGTCTTGTCCATGACATACCATGCAATTGTCTTCAAAAAGAGGTTTTCCTGCTAACGCGACTTCTTGTTCTTGTGCGCGACCAATCCCCGGTTTGAAAAGGACAAGTCCGACCAGGACAACCAGCCCCAGCCAAAACATAAAAGCAATACTGTCCCTCTCCGCTAACGAGCAGACCTGTGTCCGTACCGTGCCCATTGTGACTTTCGATTTGCGGGTACTCTTCTCACCTATAAACATCTTCGCTTCCTCCCTCCTATAAACTTGACACTACAATTTTGCTTGCTTCCTTCCAACCCTTGATGGGAAAGCTAGAACTGTGCCGTTGGAAGATTCAATAAAAAGTGCACGATGATTATCAAAACTGAGAAAACATATCCACTATTTTTCTCAGTTTTGCGATAAATGAGGGTACACAGGCAAACGGGTAAGGGCCTGATTCTTGCACAGATAGGGACAAGGAGGGTAAGAGCCGTATGGGGATACAGGATGTGGACCGTGAGCGTGACACAACGCAGATGCGGCTCTTTATTACGCACCTGTTGCATGACATCCAGGCGCTGGAAGCGATGATCGCCGAGGGAAAGATAGAATCTGGTATTCGTCGCATAGGTGCGGAGCAGGAACTCTTTTTGGTCGATCAAGCCTGGCGCCCGGCCCCAGTCGCGTTGGAGATTCTCGATACGCTAACCGATGCCCATTACACAACAGAACTTGGTCGGTTCAACCTGGAGATTAATCTTGATCCTTTGGTCTTTACGAACGATTGTCTAAGCCAGTTGGAGGGTGATCTCACCTTACTCCTCGACAATCTCCGTGTTGCAGCCCATCGCCGGGGAGCTGAAATCGTCTTAACAGGTATTCTCCCGACTTTGCGCAAGTCAGATTTGGCGCTCGCGAACATGACGCCAAAACCGCGATATATCGCACTGAGCCAGGCAATGAATCAACTTCGTGGCGAGGCCTATGAATTTCGCCTGAAGGGGTTGGACGAGCTGATAGTGAAGCATGACTCCGTGATGCTCGAAGCATGTTGTACGAGCTTTCAGGTGCATTACCAGGTGAGTGCGGAAGAATTCGCCCCTCTCTATAATCTCGCGCAGGCAATAACCGCTCCGGTGCTCGCTGCTGCAACAAATGCCCCGTTATTGTTCGGACGACGGCTGTGGCGAGAGACGCGAATTCCTCTGTTTCAGCAAGCAGTTGATACGCGCAGCGCAAGCCACCACATGCGAGAACGTTCTCCGCGGGTGAGTTTTGGCAACCGGTGGGTACAGCGCTCCGTGATCGAACTGTTTCAGGAAGACCTGGCACGGTTCAGAGTCCTGGTTGGGGCGGCATTACAAGAAGACTCGCTTGCCATGTTGCAACAGGGGCAGCTTCCCACGTTACAAGCGCTTCGGGTACATAATGGAACAGTCTATCGCTGGAATCGTGCCTGTTTCGGTTTTGGAGATGGCAAACCGCATCTCCGTATCGAGAACCGTGTTCTTCCTGCTGGTCCGACAATACTTGATGAGATGGCGAACGCTGCGTTGCTGCTCGGATTGTTGAGCGGCGGACCTACGGCCTATGGCGATGTGACCAAGAAGATGGCGTTTCACGATGCTGAAGCTAATTTTCTTGCTGCGGCACAGGTTGGTCTTGATGCGCAATTTACGTGGTTTGATAGTCAGGTACTTCCTGCCCGTGATCTCCTCTGTCAGGAGTTGATCCCGTTGGCTCGCGAGGGGTTGCAGCGTGCGGGGATTACCGTTCGGGATAGTGATCGCTATCTCGGTGTGATTGAGGATCGCGTCAAGTCGGGACGAACCGGTTCGCAGTGGCTCCTGCGTTCTCTTGCCGAGATGCAGCACAGTGGCGAGAGCAAGGACTCTCTGCTGAGTGCGCTGACGGCGGGAACCGCAAAACGACAATGGGAGGGGAAACCCGTGCATGAATGGCCGCTGGTCCATATCGAGGAGGGGCGTGCGAAAACTGCGCAGGATTTACGTATTGAGGAGTTCATGACGACTGACTTGTTCACCGTTCATCCCGAAGAGCCTATCGATCTTGCGGTGAACCTTATGAATTGGCGTCACATCCGTCATGTGCCAGTCGAAAATGAACATGGGGAACTCGTCGGCGTGCTCTCCTGGTTTGAGATTATCCGCCATTACGGTCGGTATGGGGGAGCGGAGTTAACCGAGCCGCTCCCTATCAGTGCCGTGCTGCAGCCACGCCCACAGACGGTTGCTCCCGAGACCTCGGTGTTTGATGCCATTACGTTAATGCGCCAGGAAAAGCTTGACTCTCTCCTCGTCGTTAAGGAGGGGCGTTTGGTTGGTATTGTCACTGAACGCGATATTCTTCACATCACGGCCCGATTACTGGAACAGCAACTGCAATCCCCAGCTGCACATGGACACTGAGATTTCGTACACCTTGCCGCCAGATCTCCCCCGTGTCCTTGGGGCGTACGGAGGGCAACTTGATGGGCCATTGTTCATTTGCCTGGCAGGGATTCATGGAAATGAACCCGCTGGAATCTTTGCTGCCCAGCGAGTGTTACAAGCGTTGCATGAGCGACGTCCGCGCTTCTGTGGAGAATTTGTTGCGTTGGCAGGAAACCGGGCCGCGCTCTTACAACAACGTCGCTATCTCGAGCAGGATCTGAATCGGGTATGGTTTTCTGATCGCATCACTGCCCTCCGTACACGTTTCAAAGCAGACTGCTTAGGGCCAGAAGACCAAGAACAACAAGAATTGTTGGTTGCGATTGAGGAAGCGCTTGCACGGCGGCGAGGACCGGTCATCTTTCTCGATCTGCATACCACTTCAGCGGCCGGCCTACCGTTTTCAGTCATTGCCGACACCTTGGTTAACCGCTCCCTCGCCCGTAGCCTGCCAGCTCCGGTCATCCTTGGGTTGGAAGAATACCTGGATGGGACTACCCTTAATTATATGAACGATTGTGGATATGTCGCCGTCGGTTTTGAGGCGGGCCAGAATGAGGCGCCAGCCTCTATTGAACGGCATGAGGTGGCCATATGGACACTATTGGTGAAAGCTGGGCTTCTGCGGTCAGAGGACGCATCGCAAGCAGAGAGCCTACGCCACACCCTGGCCCAGCAAACGCGACATATCCCCCCGATCTTGGAGATTCGTCATCGGCACGCCGTCAAGGCGGACGACGAGTTTGTCATGGAGCCAGGCTATAGTAATTTCCAAATGGTGAATCGTGGTCAGCTGTTGGCCCGCAATCGCCACGGAGAAATTCGCGCGGGCGAAACCGGCTACATCTTGATGCCCCTATACCAGAGTCAGGGGACTGATGGATTTTTCCTGGCCCGAGAGGTCAAACCCATATGGTTAACCGTTTCCGCGTGGATGCGGCGTTTGCGATTGGACGCGCTGCTTCCCTGGTTGCCTGGGATCTCTCGGCATCCAGAACGAGCCGAGACCCTGATTGTCAATCCTGCCATCGCTCGCTGGTTTGTTATTGAGCTCTTTCACTTACTTGGTTTTCGCCGTCAACGGTCTGAAGAGGGAAAACTCGTCGTCAGTCGTCGACCGCATGATGTGTTCTCCCTAGAGGAGTGGTAATCTATGCAAGGCTATCTGTGTGAACATATCCGCACGCTCGATGTGGATTTGCCGATCTGGGAGCGCTTTTTTACTGTTGCTCCTTTAGTGTTGATTGGAACAAAAGAAGCGGATGGGTACGACCTTGCCCCTAAGCATATGGTCTCGCCTTTGGGCTGGGACAATTACTTTGCTTTTGTTTGTGCCCCGCGCCACCGCACTCAGCAAAATATCCAACAGGAACGATCCTTCACTGTTAGTTATCCACGTCCGAGCCAGCTTGTCCTTGCCAGTCTCGCCGCAGCGCCGCGCTGTGGTGATGACGAGAAACCCAGTTTACTTGCTTTGCCAACGTTTCCTGCCAGCCAAGTGGACGGCGTGTTTGTCAGTGATGCCTATCTTTTTCTCGAATGTACGCTGGAACGGATCGTTGATGGTTTTGGCGACAATAGTCTGATTGTTGGGCGCATCGTTGCTGCGCACGCGCATGATGACGCTCTGCGCACGTCCGACCGGGACGACCAAGATGTGATCTCGCAGGCGCCGTTGTTGGCTTATTTGTCACCGGGGCGCATCGCCCGTATCGCTGAGAGCTTCTCTTTTCCTTTTCCCCTTGACTTCAAACGATAAGGTGGCATGTGCGCATGGAGCATCTTCCAGTCCACGACATTGTTAGGTACCTGCGAGACCGTCTGCCAGATATGGTTGCACTGTTGCAACAACTTGTTGTACAAGAGACGCCCTCCACTGTGCCCGAGTCGCAACGTCCGGTGTTGACCTTGCTCGCAGACTTCCTTGCCCTTTGTAACTATCGGTCGCGGTTCATTCCCGGACGGCAGACCGGCGGGCATCTTTTTGCGCAACCGCGACAACGAGTACGACAGCAGCCCGCGCAGCTATTGCTCGGTCATTGTGATACGGTGTGGCCGCTTGGTACCCTCAAGGAGATGCCCTGGGAAGTTGGAGAAGGCATTATTCGCGGCCCGGGAGTGTACGATATGAAGGCGGGACTTGTGCAAGTCCTCTCTGCGCTCCACGCACTCCAGGCCTTAGGTCTTACTCCGTCAGTGACGCCGTTAGTGTTCATTAATTCGGACGAGGAAATTGGTAGTAGGGAATCTACCCCCCATATTCGTCGGCTTGCACAATGTGCCAATCGCGTTTTTGTTTTCGAGCCGTCGCTTGGGCTTGCCGGAGACCTCAAGATTGCCCGCAAAGGTGTCGGCAGATTTACGGTTGTAGCAAAAGGGAAAGCCGCGCATGCCGGGTTGGATCCTGATGGAGGAGCTAGCGCCATCCTGGAATTGTCGTTTGTCATTCAAAAGCTCTTTGCCCTGAATGATGCAAACAAAGGGATTACGGTGAACGTCGGCATGATCGATGGTGGTCTACGTCCCAATGTCATCGCGCCTGAGAGTCGCGCAAGTATTGACGTCCGTGTCCTTACGCATGAAGACGCGCAGCATATCGAAAAGAGTATCCACTCGTTGCAGGCGACGACACCAGGAGTGACATTAGAAATCACAGGGCAGATCGGCCGCCAGCCGATGGAACAAACCCCACGTAATCTGGCGCTCCTGGAGGTTGCGAAAGAAGCGGGACGGTCAATGCAGGTGAATATCGGTGCAGGAGTTGCTGGCGGCGCATCGGATGGCAATACGACAAGTCTCTTTACTGCGACGTTGGATGGCCTCGGTGCGGTAGGAGATGGCGCGCATGCGCGTCACGAGTTTATTTACTTCGATAAAATGGTTGAACGAAGTGCTTTGCTAGCATTGTTGCTCATGACACCATCGCTGCGGACCTAAGGAGGGCGTTATGCACGGGCGTTATTTTTTTGCATCGCTGACGAGGATCTCTAATCTTCCCGAAATGACCTGGACGGTGGAGCAATTCCCCAAAACGCAATGGGACACTGCGGACTATGTCGTGGGTGAGGTAAATGCCCGACACCGTGGGTTGTCATCGATTGAGCTGAGTAATGGGCGCATGATCGAAGTGACAGATGGAGATCAAATTGTCGGCGCATTCGGCCAGCGCTGCGCTACCCTCGAAGCCGTTGGCGATTGGCGAGCAATTGGGGACGATTTACAAATGGAGGCACTTACCTCCGCTGGTCTGTTTGGCAAGCTCACCTCAAAATCTGCCTTCTTGCCGGCCTTGCTGCCGCTGACCTATCGGGGACATATCCTCACGAACGGAAACAAGGTCAGAATGCAGGATTTTGTTCCGCTTCTTCCCGAACAACCGTTCACCCTACCGGTTATCTTAATTGTTGGCACTTCGATGTCGGCTGGGAAGACCAGTTCAGCACGCATCATCGTGCGGTTGTTGAAAGAAGAAGGGCTGAAAGTCATTGGCGCGAAACTGACCGGCGCTGGACGGTATCGCGATATCCTTAGTGTCAAAGATGCTGGGGCGGATTGGATTTTTGATTTTGTTGATGTTGGTTTGCCGTCTACCGTTTGCCCGGCAGACGACTATCGCAAATTACTTCGGCAACTTCTGACCCGGATGATGGCAACGCAGGCTGACGTTGTCGTCGCAGAAGCCGGGGCCTCGCCGCTTGAGCCCTACAATGGGGCAACGGCCATTGCCGAGCTGCAACAGCAGGTACGGTGCACTGTGCTGTGTGCGTCTGATCCGTATGGCGTTGTGGGGGTGACGACTGCTTTTGAACGGCAGCCTGATCTTGTTGCTGGAGCCGCAGCCAATACCGATGCGGGGATTCAACTGGTCGAGAAGCTCTCGGGCCTCAAGGCGTTAGACTTACTCGATAAGCGATCGATTCCTGAATTGCGAGCAATTCTAAAGACGACGCTGGGGTTGTAGCGAGCGAAGGTCCCTAACGGTTCTCTAGTGTCTCGGTTTCGTCTGCCAGCCACCACTGACTCATGTCCATTTCCACGGCGGCAAACGGTTCCGCGCGTACCAGCTCCGCGCCACCATACGCACCGACATCGACCCATTTCCCCTCGTCGAGCCGGTACACTTCTAGGGTGTGGACAGTAGGATCAACCAACCACAAATGGCCAACCCCTTCGCGGGCATAGATCGGTTTCTTCCGCACCCGATCAACCCGAGCAGTGCCGGTGGAAAGGACTTCACACACCCAATCGGGAGCCAATTCAAAATACGGAACGTCGCGGAGGACTGGCATTCTCTCCCGTCGCCACCCGGCAAGGTCGGGCACCAGAATATCCGGACCAAGATGCAGTTCCGGTTCAAAAAGAATCCACCAGCCCCCTGGACCACCACCGCCACCAGGACGGCGCGAGAACGGGCCAATATCTTGAGCAATGACCCAGGTTGCACGTGCATGCGCTGATGCCGGGCGCGGAGAGGTAATGAGTTCCCCGTCTACAATCTCGGCAATCAAGTTATCCGGAACTTGCAGGAGATCCTCGTAGGTCGCGTTACGGAGCGCAGTGTTCATGCTTTCTCCAGTGATCCAATGGCTCGATGACTCAATCACTCAATTCTGCCAATAGTGCCTTCGCCTCTTGCAAATCTTTCGTATCAAACCCTTCGGTGAACCAGTTATATACGTCCGACAATAGTTTGTGGGCTTCGGCTTTCTTGCCTTGCTGTTGCCACAACCTCGCTAGGCTGGTTGACGCGCGCAGTTCCCAGGATTTGGCTTGTTGCTTGCGGGCGATTTCAATGGCTTTGAGGAAGTAGGCTTCGGCTTCGCCTTGGGCTTTGGGATCTAGGATTTGGGATTTAGGCTCTAGAGGGTTCGCCTCTTCGCCTTTTCCCCTTTTCCCCTTTTCGCCCGCGCGAAGCGTAAGTTCGCCTTTGAGCCGATATAGCTCCGCCTCGCCTAAACGCTCCCCAGTTTTGTCGACTAACACCAACGCTTCAGCCAATACGCCGAGCCCTTCCTCTGTCTGTCCCACTTTCCCGCATGTCTCAGCTAAGAGGGCAAGCCACCAAGATGACAGCGCTATTACTGCCCCTGTGGCTTGCAAAGTGGCCAGGCCCTGGCGTATCTGTATAGTCCCTTCTTCTCCATATCCCTGCTCGGCTAGCGCCCAGCCCCGCACCATCAGTCCCCATGCCAAAAAGTAGGGGAGCCCCTGCTCTGTGGTCAGTGTCATCGTCGCCTCGGCCTGCTCTCGGGCGAGTTGCTCTTCTCGACGGAGATGATGGAGAAACCCAGCAACCGCTAAGGTAGCTGCCAAAGCAGAGGATTGAGATAGTCCTCTGGCCAAGGTGAGCGCCTCTTGATTCCACTTCAAGGCCTGGTCTGGATAGCCTAGATGCCATAGGGTCCAGGCTGCATAGTTTAGGCAATCCCACCTCAGGTCAAGCGTACCTATTGTGACGCAAGGACGCTTCTGCGCGTCATCTAGCACAACTGTAGGCTCTAAGTGTGTCCACGCAGAGACTGGTTCTCCCAGCCAGGATAAAGTCGCCCCGAGTGCGAAGTGAGCTAACGAGAGGAGGTTCCGATCTTGGACACTCTGGGCCAATCGCATCATCTGCTCCCCCAGCTCACAACTCTTCTGCAGTTCCCCTCGGGCAATATAAAAACCAAACAGTCTCAACAGCACCGGGAAGAGTAGAGGAGTCTCCCCTAACTGCTGGCACAGTTCCTGAGCCCGAGCCGCAGCTTTTTCTACCTCCGGGGCTCCATAGCCCTTGATAGCAAAGAACGCATCAATAAGAGCAAGGCGTAGCATAAGTTCTTGCTGAGTACGTGCGGCTGTGCCGGGTAGGGTCTTAAGCAGTTCTAATCCTTTCGTAAGGTGACCGACTGCTTCCGCCTTAGCCGACCGTTGCATGGCTCGCTCGCCGGCCTGTTGCCAATAGGGAATTGCTTTTTCGATGAGATTGGCCTCGGTGTAATGATGTGCCAATAACTCAGGCTGAGTGCTCTTTGTATCGGGAAAGCGTTCTTCCAGGATGCGAGCAATCTGCTGGTGATACTGTTGCCGGGTACTCTTGAGTAACGACTGATACGCGGTGTCTTGGATGAGAGCATGCTTGAAAAAGTAGCGCGCCTGTTCGCCAGTGCCGCGTTGATGGAGAATCTCTGCTTCCACGAGTTTTTCTAGGGCTGCATGTAAGTCAGGTTCACTGAGTGGTGCCACGGCTTGGATGAGTTCATGGGAAAACTCCCGCCCCAATGTCGCCGCCAGTTGTGCGACTTGCCGTGCATCGGAGAGGCGATCAAGCCGGGCGAGTAGTGCTTCCTGCAACGTCGCCGGAATTGTCAACCGTAGGGGCGCAGCATGCTGCTCCCCTACACCCGTCGTGGACTCAATCACACTTTTCGTTAATTCCTCGACAAACAACGGTACACCATCGGTTTTTTCCCGTATCTGTTCGATCACTTCCGCTGACAAGTCTTTACGCTCGGCGACCTTCTCAATCATCGCCTCGACTTGTTTCTTACCTAACCGGTTGAGCACCAGTTGCGAGATGTGCGAGCGCGGTTTCCACGGAGGGACGAACTCCGGACGGAACGTCAGTACCAACAGCAGGTTGGTCGTGGGAATTTGCTCGATCAGCAAGGAGAGAAACTCTAATGATGATGGATCGGCCCAGTGTAAGTCTTCCCACACCGACACCGTCGCCTGTCGTTCTGCTTGGGCGACCAACAGTTGTACCAGCGCTTGCAGCGTGCGTTCTTTCTGCTTTTGTGGTGTGAAGGTGAGCGGAGGATATTGGGATGGGGTTGGCAAGGAGAGGAGTGCGGTGAACAGTGGTACAGCCTCCAGCAGCTCGTATAACTCTAAGGCACGCTCCAGCTTGGCGACTTTCACTTCGTCGGTATCCTGCCGGGAGAAGAGGAGTGTCCGCTGTAAGACGTCGATCAGCGGATAAAAGGCACTATGTTGATGATACGGTGAACAGCGGGCTTCAAACAGTAAAGAGCCTTCTGCTGTGATGGACTCTCGCAGCGTATACGCTAAACGTGATTTGCCAATGCCCGGCTCACCACTGAGCAGCACCACCTGCCCGTGCCTTTCTTTCGCCTGTTCCCACCGATCAACTAAAAGCCCAACTTCTTGTTCGCGACCCACCAACGGCGTGAGAATGGCTTTGCCGGCCAACGGTGACACACTCTGCTGTTCATTTTGCACGTGGTAGACGGCAATAGGCGTATCTATTCCTTTGACCAGATGCGAGCCGAACGGCTGACACTCAAACTGCTCCTCGACGAGCCGTTGGGTGGCGGCACTAATGAAGACAGTATTAGGTTCCGCCAATCCTTGAATCCGGGCAGCCACATTGGGCGTCTCCCCTAGGGCGAGCAATTCACGCTTCTCCATGCTGCCGATCTCGCCAATAACGACTAAGCCGGTGTGAATGCCGATGCGGACCTGCAGAGGTTTTGCCTTGGTCCGCTCTCCCTGTTCTCTTTCGACTATGCTCAGGACAGGCTCTCCTGCAAGGGGAGAAGGCACCTTCTCTTCAATTGCGGAAATGATTTCCAACCCTACTCGCACAGCGCGTCGCGCATCATCTTCATGCGCGGTCGGATAGCCAAAGTACACTAGCAATCCATCCCCCCAATACTGCGCCAGGTATCCCTCATGCCGCACAATTACCTCTGCGCAGGTCTGCTGATAGCGTTGCACGATCGTCCGGTAGTCCTCAGGATCGAGTTGGGCTGACAGGGCCGTCGAACCAACCAGATCACAGAACAGTACGGTCAGTTGCCGTCGCTCCGCTAGGTGTTGGGTGTGAGGTGTTGGGTGCTGGGGACTAACAACTTCCTTTTCGCCTTTTTCCCGTTTCCCCTTTTCGCCCTCGTTTTCTTGTTCCTTATTTTTCCCGTTATCCCTTATCCGTTCCCCCTTATCCTCGTCCGTTGTGCCTACCCAAACGAGCACCTCGCCATTTTCATCAGCCGCCACACGCTCGGCTTTGACGAGTTCGCTCGTGATGTCCTTCACATAGGCGTCATCCAGGTCGAAGCGGCGCTTCAGTGCTCCGTAGGACACACGCCCACGTTGGCGTAACAGTTCTCGGACCTGGTCCAATACTTCATCGAAAGACATGCGGGTCGTTCTTTCTCTCAAAACAACTGCGCGCTTATTGGTCTGAAACTATGCACACTTTTTCCGCGAAGTCCTCAAAGAAATAGCCCGAACCGCCTTCGCTGACAACTTGTAAGAGCTTGTTGCCATTGTTGACTCGAATGCCGCCGAGAATATGAACGCCACGCGCGAAGAACGGCGGTGGCCAGGGACTCGCCGTTGGGCCGGCAAGGACGACTCGACGGGCATTACGCGCAGCATGCAGCAGCTCATCCAATCCGCCCTCAACCAGCGATGAACCGGTCATAATAACCACACTTGCTTGCGACAGTGTCTCTACCGCCTGTTCAGGCGGACGCCAGAACTCTCTCTCGTCCGCTTTGAGAGCTTGTGGGTGTTTGTCGATCACCCAAAGGTCGGCCACGTTTCCCTTGAGTTTTTTAATAAAGGGAACAAAGCCGCCAACCATCCCGACCCGGTCATTCGGTTGCACCGCAGCCGCTTCGAGGGCATCAACTCCGACTAATAATCGGCCACCACGCACGCCGTGTCGTTCCATAGCTAAAGCCGAGAGCGCATTGAGCACCGCTACTCCAACTGACCGACGCAATGGGACAGGAGAACACGCGTACTCTGCCAGTTTCCAGGCGTCCTGCCCAGCGATACGCCCGGCTGGAGGAGCTGATGCTGCCGACTTCGGACAACACACGGTGTCATTCAGGTCGCGTGGTGTAAACGCGACTCCCACATGGCCACTTGAGAGTCGAGCTGCAGTATAAAACACCCCTATACGTACATCCGGAACCGTGAATGACTCATTTGCCAAGACAGCGTGGAGCTCCTGTCGCCAAATTTCACTGATTTCTCGCATAGACATACACCTCGAAACTACCTTTTCATAAACGCCCACGCAGGCAAGCCCTTTTTCTTACTTGCGATGTCCTTGAGCAAAGTCCCGTGCCTTCCTATGCTTCTGCGCAGCACGGACAAAAGCAAGGCGCTATGGAGAAGAACATATATGGCGAGTCTCTGGCGTAAGGCAGGATGGAACGCGTTTACGGTATGGCATGCGCGCAAAGAACAGTCGCTGCCGTACGTGCCTCTCGAAAAGATTATTGCCGTCCAGACTCAACGCCTCCAAGACATCGTTGCCCATGCGTATGAGACCGTCCCGTATTATCGCAAGGTGATGGATGCCGCCGGGCTCCTCCCGAAGGACATTCAAAGTGCAGATGACCTGACCTTACTCCCGATAATCACCAGTGAACAGCTCGCACAGAACTCAGATCAATTTCTTTCTCTTCACTACCGAAAAGAGTCAGGCATAACCCTGCATTCGAGCGGAACGTCGGGGATGGATAAGTTTATTTGTTACGATCCGACGGCACTGTTTTTAGCCCTTGCCCATGGGCACAGACAAAGACTTGTCCTCGCCCATTTTACTGGACAGACTTTTGGCTACCGAGAAGTAAACGCCGTGCGCTCTCACAGTGTTAGTGTTCAACTACGTGACTTTTATGAATCGTATTCCTGGACACCACGAAAAATCGACTTTAGGCGCAGTTACCTTTTGCCTGGTGGCGTTTCGTTAACAGAGAACATTGCCCAGCTGAACAGTGCTCAGCCGGACGTTATTCGCGGCTATGGTTCCTACATCGGCTCTCTCTTCCGTTGGGCCTGGACACATAATCTGCCTCTTCATCGTCCCAAAGTGGTGATTTACGGTGCCGATCATATGGCAGAAGCGGATCGACGCCTTATTGAGGAGGCATTCAGTGTCCCGGTCCTCTCTACCTATCAGGCGACCGAAGCCTTACGGATTGCTTTCCAGTGCGAACATCGCCAAGGCTTTCATATCTTTCTTGATGATGTGGTCCTTCGTGTCGTCGATGATCATGGACACCCGGTGAGCCCTGGAGGAACAGGGCATCTTATTCTCTCCAACCTGACAAACAAAGCGACGGTTTTATTGAACTATAAACTAGGAGATATGGTGACTTTGAATTCCTCACCCTGCCCATGCGGACGGACATTGCCACTGATACAGGACCTGCATGGACGGTCCGACGATTTCCTGGTCCTTCCTAGAGGGCAATTGCTGCACTCCCTTGTTGTCCTTGAGAAGATACAAAATGTTGCTGATGTTGTACAAATCCAGGTGCGGCAAGAAGATCTGCAACGCTTCCGGCTCCTCGTTGTCTATGCAGGAAACACTGCCTGGAGTGTAGTCAAGCAACAGATTGATGCTGCTATGCGGACAGTGTGTGGATCTGACATCGCTGTCTCTATCGAGCAGGTCGAAACGATTGTTCCCGAACCGGGAGGGAAAGTGAAATTAGTTGTCTCTCAATGCCGATTGTGAGGTGTTCTTACGGTATCACTACTGGTCCCAGCTCTTTGAGTCGCGGATAGACCTCTTTGGCAAACATTTTCATCCCTTTGACTGTTTCTTCGTGCTCAAGAAAACCTGCCTGGCCCATGATGAGCAGGTGACCAAAGCCACCAACGTGATTGTACATTCTCACAATCTGTTTATAGACCGAGTCAGGATTCCCAGCGAACACCAGACCGTGCTGCATAAATGATTCAAGCGAAGGATTCTGGAACAGCTTAAAGATCCCTGCGCCGACGCCAGAAGCACCTTTCATCATGTTCACAGTCGCAGCCGTCGGATGATACCCAGGAGGATTGGTGAACTGCGGTGGAACCTTATTCGACTCGACGTACCACATGAGTTTGCGAGCGCCGGCATAGCCTTCTTCGTCGGTTTCGCCGGTGTAGATCAACGCTGCGTAAGCAAAACGGTCTAATGCTGGTGCCGGAAGGCCAAGTTCCGTACGACGTCCGCGATACGTATCAATAACTGCTTTTGTGCCATCGAAACCGGTCAAGAAGCTGGCAACTACGTACCCTTTCTCGGCGACTTGTCGCGCACTTGATGGCGTAACCGAGGTAATCCACACCGGCGGGTGTGGCTGTTGATAGGGACGTGGCCAGATGTTGACCTGGCGATGATGAAAGTATTTGCCTTCCCAATTGAACGGACCATCATGGGTTGTCCATGCTTTGAGGATCAGGTCGTGCGCTTCCCAAAAGCGCTCCATCATATGGGTAGGCCGATGGTTGCCCGCTGACATTTCGTAGGGGACGCCGCGGACAAATCCGACTTCCAGACGGCCACGAGAATAGACATCGACCATGGCCATTTCTTCGGCGACGCGCACCGGTTCCCGGCGATTGGCAATCGGGTTGCCAAGAATCAGTAAGCGAGCCTTCTTGGTCTCGCGGGCGAGGATGCCCATAATAATTGGCCCAGCTGGATTGAGATTGGTCGCGGTCTGGTGGTGTTCGTTGACCATGATCTCCAGACCGAGATCCTCAGCTATTACCCACTCATCAATGTAACGGTGATAGAGATCCGCCCCAATCTCGGGATCGTAATAGCGGTTCGGCAGGATCACGCGAATTGAGTCGTACTCTTTCGCATCGGGTAAAAGATGATAGGCATTTTCACTGAAGTGCCAAGCGCGCATAGGAAACCTCCGTAAAACATCAAGCGCAAAACGTAACATAGGAGGGGCGGTAGTTCTGCGTTACGTATCACGTTTTACGTTCTTCGATAAACATTTGAATCCGCTCTACAACCGCCTCCGGCTGCTCTACGTGAGGAAAGTGCCCAGTGTTTTCGATCAGCTCGAACCGTGCTCCAGGGATCGCCTCGCGATACGCCGCTCCGTAATACCCAGGAGTGACAAACTGGTCTTCCGCTCCCCAGAGTAAGAGTGTGGGAACGTTAATGCGCTGGAGACGTTGTCGCAGCTTAGGATTGTGAAAGTATGGTTCCCAGGCGTACAGCGTCGTCGCTTCACGGTTACGAACCAGGACCGTCAGCTGGTCGTCCGAGAGCTGTGAGTAATCAACTTTCGCCAAGGCCGGGTTATGGTAGGTCAACCGCACAACTTCAGCCGGCGGAAGCGCAAAGATGTCTGGAATGTCGCGCGTTTCTCGATCACCAACTTTGATGCCGACTGGTGCCACGAGGATAAGTTGAGCGATACGTTCAGTCGATTTGACAGCCATTTCCGCTGCGATCCAGCCACCTAGCGAACATCCGATCACCACAACATCTTGGAGCTGCTGTTCTGCGAGAAAGTCAAGATAGAGATACGAGAGATCGTCGACGGTATCGATCCACTCGACTTCTTGCGAGTGTCCAAAGCCAGGATGGGAAGGGGCGATGACGTGGCCAGGGTTCGTCAAAAGTTTGAGGAATGGAGATTGTGGATCAAGACCTTCCTCACCGTGCAGTAGGAGTAATGGGCGTCCCCGTCCTGATTCCGCGATTTCGAGTTGCACTCCTTGACGCTTGCTCCACCATGTTTGTGACATGTCTTTTCCCTCTATACTCTTTAGCTAGCATGGGCAGGTGAGATGGTCAGCCCCGTTCTCTGTGGCCCTTTTCTTCCGGCAAATTTTCTGACACAGGGAAAAGCGCGAGGAGGACCAGTGCGATGATCCGTATGAATGAGAACTACCTGAAATTGCAAGCATCCTATCTTTTCTCGGAAATTGCTAAACGCGTGAATGCCTATCAAGCAGAGCATCCAGATAAGAGGATTATTCGTCTTGGTATCGGTGATGTCACCCGTGCATTGCCCTCAGCCTGCATCACGGCTCTCCACAAAGCTGTCGATGAAATGGCGGTAGACGCGACGTTTCGCGGCTATGGACCCGAGCAAGGGTACGCTTTCTTGCGTGAAAAAATCGCCGAGTATGACTTTCGGCCACGTGGGGCAGATATTTCCCCCGAAGAAATCTTTATCAGTGATGGCTCAAAATGTGACGTGGGTAATTTTCAAGAACTGTTTGCTTTTGATACGCGAGTGGCGATTCCTGATCCGGTCTATCCTGTCTACGTTGACACGAACGTCATGGCTGGACGGACCTCGGTTTGGACGGATGGGAGGTATGAAGGGCTCGTGTATCTCGAATCGACCGAAGCGAACGAGTATGTGCCAGCTCTGCCAAAGGAAAAAGTTGATGTCATCTATCTCTGTTTTCCCAATAACCCAACTGGTCGCACGATTACCAAAGCGCAACTGCGTCCGTGGGTAGACTATGCAAGAGAGCATCAGGCTCTGATTCTGTACGATGCCGCATATGTCGCGTTTATCCGTGACAACTCTTTGCCGCAGAGTATCTATGAAATCGAGGGTGCGCAGGAGGTTGCTGTCGAGTTTCGCAGCTTCTCAAAGACGGCTGGGTTTACCGGAACGCGTTGTGCGTACACGGTGATTCCCAAGCAGTGCAAAATTTACGACTCGCAAGGGAAGAACCATGCACTGCATGCCCTCTGGGACCGCCGACATTCCACCAAATTTAATGGTGTGTCGTATCCGATACAACGCGCTGCCGAAGCCGTGTACTCACCGGAAGGACAACGACAGGTTCGTGAGTTGAGCGATTATTACCTGGCGAATGCAGCATTGATTCGCACGACGCTGAGTACAGCCGGCTTCAAATGTGTCGGTGGTGTCCATGCCCCCTACGTGTGGATCAAAGCGAATATGGATTCGTGGAAGTTCTTTGATCTGATGCTGCAAAACGCCGGGGTTGTCTGCACACCAGGTGCAGGATTCGGCAAGTGTGGTGAGGGGTATGTGCGTTTTAGTGCCTTTAATAGCCACGAGAACGTCACCGAGGCGTTGCAACGAGTCTCGGAAGCATTGAAGAATTTATAATACTCCAATCTCGTCACGTAGGGGCGATCATCCGGTCGCCCCTACCTCGCGCATCAGCAATGCCGAACCCATTTGACATCACGATCATCGGTGGTGGAATCGTCGGCCTCGCGACAGCGTTGGAGATAACGCAACGCTGGCCCTGTCTGAAGCTCACCGTCCTCGAAAAAGAAGATCGTGTAGCTGCGCATCAAACCGGGCATAACAGCGGTGTCATTCATTCCGGAATTTATTATAAACCCGGGTCTCTGAAAGCTCAGACTTGTGTCTCTGGCGCGGAAGCGATCGTTGCGTTTTGTCAGCAATACGACATTCCCTATGAGATCTGTGGCAAGGTTGTCGTCGCAACCTCACCGACAGAACTCCCGCGCCTGGAGGAACTTCGTCGTCGTGGAACCGCGAACGGTGTTGAAGGAGTGGAAATCATTGGGCCCGAGCGATTACGGGAACTTGAACCCTCTGCTACCGGCATCAAAGCGCTCTATGTCCCAACGACCGGTATTATCGACTTTCCAGGTGTTGCACAAACCTACGCCCGCCTTATCCAAGAGAAAGGCGGGACCATTGGCCTGCAACATGAAGTGCAACGGATCGTACACGCTAGTAGGGAGCTTGTGTTTGAAACCACCAAGGGGGAGGTTCACAGTAAGTTTATGATCAATTGTGGTGGACTTCATTGTGATCGGATTGCTCGCCTGGCTGGGGCGCAACCTGGCCTACAAATCGTCCCGTTCCGTGGTGAGTACTATACGATTGCCCCTCAACGACGGCACTTAGTGAAGAATTTGATCTATCCGGTTCCTGACCCGGCATTGCCCTTTCTTGGGGTACATTTCACTCGCACCATAGACGGGTTCGTGGAGGCTGGGCCGAACGCAGTGCTCGCGTTTGCCCGTGAAGGCTACCAAAAGACGGATTTCAAGCGACAAGACCTACTGGAAACGCTCACCTTCCCGGGCTTTTGGGGAATGGCGCGCAAGTACTGGAAGACGGGCATAGGAGAGATGTATCGCTCATTCAACAAACAGGCGTTTCTCATCGCTCTCCAGCGGCTCCTGCCAGAACTGCAAAGAGGTGATTTACAGCCGGGCGGGAGTGGGGTGCGAGCACAGGCGATTACTACCACTGGGGCGTTAGTGGATGATTTTGTCGTTGAGATCACACCAAGTGCTTTACATGTCCTGAATGCACCTTCACCAGGAGCGACGGCATCCTTAGCCATTGGCAAGATGATTAGCGACAAGGCGGAACAGGCATTTGGGTGGAAGAATGTAAAGCGTCGGACGTGAAATGTAATGGGGAAGAGCGGTATGTCCGCTTTACGTTTCATGCTGTATTCAAGGAATCCATTTGCATGTCGGGACTGTGCAGAGCGTATAGCGTATGGCGTTATCCAGTAAATCCATGAGGTACTATGGAACGATTCGTAAGAGAAGACACCTCCGTGTGGGTGATTTTGTGGAACTGGTTGCCTGAGAGGGGCTTAGAAATCCTCATTCCGTGTAGGGTGTCTACCCTATTTGCCGCTGAGTTTTTACTGCGTTGGCGCTATGTGGCCCTGCCAAGGTTTTGTTTCTTTAGTTTTATGGCGAAACCCGTTGTCAATGTAGGGAAACTTCTATATAAACGCCCTATATTATTGAAAAAAAGATGCTTCACGCTCTGAATCGGTTCATCAGACAGGAGCAGGTTCTCTTGCCGTATTCTTCACGAACGCATTTCCAGAAAAGTGAAGCCTAGAGAGACAGAAGCACGATGTTTCTTTCTTAGCTATTGAAAAAGTTGTGGTGAAACCAGGAAACGGGTAACGCAGTAAGTGAGGTGCAGTTTTGCTGGTAAGGAAAAAAGAGAGAGGAAAGGTTCCGCACAAGGCGTAATCAATAGTTGTATCGTATCTGTTGATAGCACTTGAATCTTTAGCCTCGTTTTATCCTGGGGAAACAGGGGTAAATTCTAAAGGGTTCAAGAGGCCACAACTTGGCAAGAAGAGGAGATGTTTTACCGGATCTATGTTGGTCTCGGTTCAAATTTAGGAAATCGTCGGGCAAACTACGAGAAGGCGTTAGATCTTGTTAGGGCGTTACCGAAAACGCACATTGTCAAACGCTCTTCACTCTATGAAAGTGAGCCGATAGGTGATGCAAAAAATTGGTATGTCAATGGTGTAATTGAGTTGGAGACTGAGTTCTCTCCCGAGCAGCTTCTGTCTCGCTTGCAATCGATTGAGCGGGCAATGGGGCGCAAAAAAACGGCAAAAACCAAAAAATGGTCGTCTCGAAAGATTGATCTCGACATTCTTCTTTTCGACAACTACATTGTCGATACGCGTACTCTCAAAATCCCCCATCCTGAGATCCAAAACCGTCGCTTCGTTCTTCTTCCGCTCTCGGAATTAGCCCCTCAATTGATTCACCCTCGTCTTGGGGTTTCTATTGCGTCGTTACTGTCTTCCTTGAAGGACGACAAAAAGGTGTTGCTCTTGCCACCCAATGGTGTGTAAGAATGAGGAAAGGTGGGATTTTGCTTATTTCAGAAAGTTGAAGACATACCGATCCCCAGAGTGACGCTAGCAAAATAAACTCTACAACTTGTCCCTGTACTCGGGAGGTAAGATACTATGAAAATTTTTATCGACACCGCAGACGTTCAAGAGATTCGTGAAGCGAATGCATGGGGAATTATTGATGGCGTGACGACGAACCCTTCTCTTGTTGCCAAGTCAGGCCGATCTCTACAAGCCGTTGTCGAAGAAATTTGCAGCATTGTTGATGGTCCCATCAGTGCTGAAGTTGTCAGTGTTGATGCGCCAGGTATGATTGAAGAAGGGAAACGGTTAGCTGCGATTCACCCGAACATTGTTGTCAAAGTCCCGCTGATTCCTGAAGGATTAAAAGCCTGTAAGGTGCTTAGTAGTCAAGGTATTCGCGTCAACGTCACCCTCATTTTTTCTTCGGCACAAGCGTTGCTCGCGGCGAAAGCAGGAGCGACGTTTGCCAGTCCATTCGTCGGTCGACTCGATGATATTGCTGAAGACGGCATGAATTTGATTTCTTCTATTGTGCAGATCTACAAGAACTATAATTTCTCGACGCAGGTTTTGACGGCGAGTGTGCGTGGTCCGATCCATTTTGTTCGTGCCGCGGAACTTGGAGCCCATGTTGCGACCTGTCCCTTTAGTGTCATTCAGCAAATTGTGAAGCATCCACTTACGGATATCGGTCTGGAACGTTTTCTTGCTGATTACCATAAGACCACACAACGATAGTGATCGGTTTTTTTATTTGTCCGGGGCGGTGTTGTGAGTGAGACTCAGGAAACTTTAGCATCGCCCTGATTGCTGTCTTCCTGCTCTCTAAGAGTATAGAGGTAATGGGCTTGACGATAGAGAATAATAAAGCCTAACATGAGCCTGGAGCAGCGAATAATGTTATGTTCCGTGGTATGGTTATAGCAGGCTGGATTCATAGCAAAAAGGGAAACTCGCGCCATGTTCCAGCTCCCTCCAGTATATTTTGAGCGTTTGCTCGAAAACTCCCTCGATATTGTTATCGCCGTCGATAGTGAAGGGCAGATTATCTTCTACAACGACGGTGCGTACAAAACGTTAGGCTATACGTCTGCAGAAATCCGCGGCAAGCACGTCACTGCTATATATCCAGGCCTTGAGGAGGCCCGCCGAGTTATGGCTGCAATGCGGAGTGGCGAGTGTGGAGAGGTGAGTCAGGTCAAAAATTTTGAAACCGAGCTTGTGACCAAGAATGGAGAGCGGATTCCAGTGGCGATTTCCGGTTCGCTTATTTATGATGAAACCGGAAATGAAATTGGATCGATTGGGTTTCTCAAAGATCTGCGAGAGATTCGCCGCCGTGACCAGCTTGCCACGCTTGGAGAACTTGCTGTCGGCCTTGCCCATCGGATTAATAATCCTTTGGAGGTGATTTTTAACAATCTTGATTTACTTACCAAGCATTTGGCGCATGTCCTTCCTGACGAGGAGTCCGTGGTCGAAGAGGAACGTATCGAGTCAATTCAACGTGAACTTGGAAAGATTCGGTCGATTGTGAATCGGATGGACGACCTTGCGCATGGCAGCCTCTACACAACCACCGAATATCTTCGTGGGGCACGGATGGCGGATCTGGGGCGAGAAGAAACCCCGATCGTGTCGCCAATGGACAGGAAGCCGGTGGAGCGCGCGCTTGCCGGGCTCAGCATTCTTGTTGTCGATGACGATTTAGGAGTTTGTTACTCCCTCCGAGATCTCTTGCGGGAAGAAGGATGTGATGTTGAGGTTGCTGTGAACGGGATGGAGGCGTTGAAAGTTCTCGCTCGACGTAAGGTCGATCTTGTCTTGAGCGACGTTGTGATGCCAGACTTGGATGGATACGATCTCTACATGGAAATACGGGAACGGTATCGCCAGATCCCGGTTATCCTCATGACGGCCTATTTCTATGACAAGGACCATGTCATTAAACGGAGTCGACTAGAAGGTTTACAAGAAGTGATTTTTAAGAAACCACTGGACCCCGCCCGCCTGAAAAACCTTATCCTCCAACGGTGCCGCCCCGAGCTGCTCTCTCTTGTTTCAATGGGCGAGAGTCAAGGAAACGAATGATTGCTGGACATGCGACTCGAGAGGGGACCGATGCCTATCGACAACGGTTCGCTCACTCTCTTGCGCCGGGACATTTTCGGATCGCTGATGAACTGTGGATGTCATCCATTGGACTAGGGACGTATCTGGGGAATGTCACGGGAGAGACAGATACGCTCTATGCCGAGGCTATTTCTCGTGCCCTTACCTTAGGCTGTAATGTACTCGACTCTGCAATCAACTATCGTCACCAGCGTAGCGAACGTGTTATCGGACAAGTAGTGACCAATGAAGTTCGGCAAGGAATACTTTCACGCGACGCAATTGTGATAGCCACAAAAGGCGGCTATATCGCCTTTGATGATGATGTCCCGCCTGATCCGCGTGCGTATGTTCATTCCAATTTTATCGCGACAAACCTCGCGAGTGCTGATGATATTGTTGACTGGAATTGTATTGCTCCCCGTTACCTTGATCATCAGGTTGAGCGAAGCTTACAGAATCTTGGCGTAGAGTGTGTGGATATCTATTATCTCCATAATCCCGAGGCTCAGCTACAAAAATGCACTCGCCATGAATTTCATCGCCGGATGGAACAAGCATTTACTGTTCTTGAAGGAAAAGTTGCGGCAGGGAAAATCCGTCGCTATGGAACCGCAACCTGGAATGGATATCGTCAACCCCCAACGGCACGAGATGTGTTGTTCTTAGCTGAGTTGGTTGCCATTGCCGAACGAGTTGGTGGAAAAGCGCACCATTTTCAAGTGGTTCAACTCCCCTATAATCTCGCCATGACAGAGGCGCTTACGCAACGTAATCAGCGGATTGATAATGAGATGGTGAGTGTCCTGGAAGCAACGCATACTCTTGGTATGACTGTTATCGCAAGTGCTTCGATTCTCCAGGGAAAACTTGCTTATCAGCTCCCTGATGTTATCGGTAGAGCGTTTACCGATACTCGAACCGATGTCCACCACGCCATTCAATTTGTTCGGTCGACCCCCGGGATTACGACAGCTTTGGTGGGTATGAAATCGGTTACGCATGTAGAGGAAAATCTCGCCCTCGCTAAAGTTCCTCCTGCTCCATTTGAGCAGTTTCAAAAACTCTTCCGCGGCCGTTCTTAGCGTTAACCTGATAGAAACGTAATGATAAAGATTACGGGATTTCACATTTCCTCCCTTTTCCGACCGTAGCCTTCCCTGTTATTGTAAGGGAATTATTTTTCGACAGGAAAGGACTCGTACCATGCCAACACCACTTGAGCGGTGGGTTGATGAATGTGCTCAGCTCACGCGTCCTGATAAAATTCACTGGTGTGACGGCTCTGAAGCTGAGTACCATCAGCTCATTAGTGAAATGCTTTCATCAGGGACCTTAATTGAACTGAATCAGAAAGAATACCCAGGATGTTACTTGCATCGGAGTGACCCGAGTGATGTGGCCCGAACCGAGCACCTCACGTTCGTGTGCACGCGCACCCAAGAGGATGCTGGGCCGAACAACAATTGGATGCCGCCCGCAGAAGCCAAAGAAAAAGTGGGAGCACTTTTCTCTGGGGCCATGAAAAACCGCACGCTCTATGTTGTTCCTTATATCATGGGCCCCGTTTCTTCTCCGTATAGTCAAG
Organism: Binatia bacterium; assembly: GCA_050187625.1. Classification (GTDB taxonomy): domain Bacteria; phylum Desulfobacterota; class Binatia; order Bin18; family Bin18; genus JBFWXH01. Next base: position 7,064 of record JBFWXH010000092.1, on the reverse strand, counting down.
TTGGAGTAGAAATTACTGACAGTCCATATGTTGCTGTGAGCATGCGTACGATGACCCGTATGGGGAAGGTTGCCTTAGATCGGATCGGTTCCTCTGATCAGTATGTAAGAGGATTGCATTCTGTGGGTGATCTGAGTCCAGATCGTCGTTTCATTCTCCATTTTCCTGAGGAGCGATTGCTCTGGTCCGTCGGTTCTGGATATGGTGGTAACGCGCTGTTAGGGAAGAAATGCCATGCGCTACGTCTAGGCAGTTATATGGCGCGCGAAGAGGGATGGCTGGCGGAACACATGCTGATTCTCGGCATTGAAGATCCGAGCGGACGAACCACCTATGTTGCCGCAGCATTTCCGAGTGCATGCGGTAAAACCAATCTTGCCATGTTGGTTCCTCCTGCGAGTCAAAAAGGATTCAAGGTGTGGACTGTTGGTGAGGACATCGCCTGGATGCATCCGGGGCCTGACGGACGGTTATGGGCGATCAACCCGGAAGCTGGTTTTTTTGGTGTTGCCCCAGGGACCAACTCGAAGACCAATCCGAATGTCATGGAGACTATTCGGAAGAATACGCTTTTTACCAATGTGGCGTTGACGCCGCATAAGACTCCCTACTGGGAAGGAATGGAAGGCCCACCTCCCCAAGAGGCGATTGACTGGCAAGGAAAACCGTGGACACCAGAAAGTGTTACGAAAGCGGCTCATCCTAATTCCCGCTTCACTACTCCGGCTTGGCAATGCCCTTCTATGTCCTCGGAATGGGAAAATCCCAACGGCGTGCCCATCTCTGCAATACTATTTGGTGGTCGCCGTGCCAGCTTGGTTCCGCTTGTGTATCAGTCATTCAATTGGCAGCATGGTGTCTATCTGGGAGCGACCATGGCCTCTGAAACAACCGCCGCAGCGACGGGGGCGGTCGGAGTTGTACGGCGTGACCCCATGGCGATGCTTCCCTTCTGTGGCTACAACATGGGTGACTACTTTGCACACTGGCTCCAAATGGGAAAAGAAATCGCCAATCCACCGCAGATTTTCCGTGTCAATTGGTTTCGGATGAGTCCAGAAGGAAAGTATCTGTGGCCAGGATTCGGTGAGAACCTGCGGGTCCTGCGTTGGATACTCGCCCGAGTCCACGGGGAAGTTGGTGCAGCAGAGACTCCGATTGGCTATCTCCCCTACCCGTCCGGTATCGACGTGGCCGGACTTGATGTCACACCAGATACCTTAAAAGAACTCCTTGCGATTGATCGCCCAGGTTGGATTGAGGCTGTAAAAGGGCAACGGGAATATTTTGCGAAGTACGGGGGTCATATGCCGCAAGCAATCTGGCAAGAATGCGACGCGTTAGAGAAGCGGTTACAAGCCTGAGGCTTGAGACGAGAGACTTGAGGTTTGTAGGGGCTAGAGACTCCTCTCTCGCCCTTCGCCTCTCACCCCACTATTATGGCTATTCGTATCACCAAAGTGTACACCCGCACCGGCGATAAAGGCTTTACCAAGCTTGTTGGTGGAAAAAAAGTTCTGAAAGATGCGGCGCGCATCGAAGCCTATGGGACACTCGATGAATTGAACTCGGTGTTGGGGCTTGCCCGAGTGTTCAATGACGAAATGAAAGATCGCCTCCCTGCTGCTCTGCGACTCGATGCTATCTTTCGTCGTCTGCAGAATGAACTGTTTGACCTTGGTAGTGAACTCGCAACTCCCACGGATTTTTCGTATGAGGGCATGTTCCGTGTTGGCGATGCCGAAGTAAAAGCGCTCGAGTGTCTCATCGATGAGTTGCAGAAAGACCTGACGCCGCTAAATTCGTTCATTTTACCTGGTGGCGGTAAGGTCAGTGGTTTTTTGCATCAAGCCCGTACGGTATGTCGTCGTACCGAGCGGGAAATCCTTCGATTGTCTCATGAAGAAGAACTCAGCGAATGGCCACTCAAGTATGTGAATCGCTTGAGTGATCTGCTGTTTGTGCTGTCACGTTGGGTGAGTAAGAATCTTGGGGAGCCAGAATATTTGTGGGAGCGCGGACTGCGGGGTCATGAACGAAGAAAGAAAGTAAAACGTAAAACGTAAAAGATAATACGTGGTACGTATCACATGAAGGAATAAGAGCAATGGCCGAGACGCCTTTATATTTTAAACAAATCCAAATCGGACCAATGCAGAACTTTGCGTATCTGATTGGTGACGCAACGACGCGTGAGGCCTTGGTCGTCGATGCCGCATGGGATATTCCAGCGATCGTGCGGATTGCCGAACAAGATGGGTATACCATCAACAAAGCATTGGTGACTCATTACCATCAAGATCACCTTGGTGGTGAATTTTCCGGGCACCACATCCCTGGTGCGGCTGAGTTGCTAGACAAAGTCAAGGCCAAAGTCTATGTCAACAAAGCAGAGGCGCCTTTTCTGAATCGTATTGCCGGATTGTCTACATCTGACCTCGTTCAGGTCGAGGGCGGGGATACGACAAGTGTTGGGAATGTCAAAGTGACGTTCATTCACACGCCGGGCCACACTCCAGGATCTCAGTGTTTCCTTGTAGAGAATTGTCTTGTGGCTGGAGATACGCTCTTTATCGGCTCTTGTGGGCGCGTTGATCTTCCCGGCAGTAGTCCTGAGGATATGTATTACAGTTTACAGACACTCTCAAAACTTGCAGGAGAAACCATTCTGTATCCGGGACATAATTATGGCGGGCCCTCTGCGTCAATGGAGAACCAGAAACGTCACAACATGTACCTCCACCTGAGTACCAAGTCACTGCAAGAGTTTCTGTCGATCATGGGATAAGGAAGGAAGCCCACAGTGATCATTCGCAAAAAGCGTGGTAATTTTCTCGAAGACTTTCGGGTTGGTCAACGGTTTCGCCATAAAGTGGGGAAGACCGTTACCGAAGGGTTGTTTAATGCGTTCACTGAATTTGGGATGACGACCAATCCGCTGAGTAAAAATCTGCGCTACGCACAGCACTACGGGTTCCAAGGACTCATTGCCCCACCTGGATTGGTGATGAACGTTGTCTTCAGTCAAAGTGTCGAAGATATTTCTGAAAATGCCCGTGCCAATCTGGAATATCGTGACATGCGTTTTGGTGCGCCGGTCTACGTAGGAGACACGATCGAAGTCGAAACCGCCATTCTTGGTATCCAACCGTCATCGAAAGAACCGGATCGCGGAGTTGTTCATGTTCAAACGACCGGACGAAACCAAAGCGGGGAGGTTGTTCTCACGTTGCAGCGCAAGGTGCAGATCTGGAAAGACCAGCAAGAAGCAAAAGTCGAGGCGGCTGCCCGACCTGAAATTCCTACGATTCCGTGTGATCTTCACGTGCCAGCCTACGACAAAAACCGTCAGTATGGGGAGCTTGCTCATCTCACAAACCTTGATACTTACTTTGAAGATTTTAACGTTGGCGATGTGATTGAACACTCGCGTGGACGGACGGTGACCACCGCTCATATGGAATGGACAGCGATGCTGGATAACACGTCACAGGTCCACAGCAATCAATACTTGATCGATCAAAACCCACAAAAATATATTGGCGGGCAGTTGATTGTGTATGGCGGGATTCCGTTCAACCTGTGCCTGGGACTGTCATGTCCAGATGTGGGAGATAATGCGCTCGGTGACACCTGCTATATCACTGGCCGTCACACGGGCCCGGTGTTCGTGGGTGATACGGTCTTTGCCGCGACGGAAATTGCCGGCAAGCGCGATTATCCTGGCCGGCCAGATCTTGGGATCGTTTCAACCATCCTTCGTGGCCATAAATTTGTCAAAAAAGGCGAGGCGTGGGATAAGATGGACATCTTCTACTTGGAGCGGGAGATGGCGGTGAAGCGGAAGAGCCACTATGTATGAAGGCTATAAGCCGCAGGCTGAAGCCTATGTGTCTTACTCTCAAGCCTATAGCCTGTCGCTTCTTATGCGAGTAAGGTTCTTCCAATCACTTTTAGTTCTAAAATTGGTTTGACACCTTCAAAGATCGGCAGCACCAAGGCGTCAACTACATAACGGGATATGGCGTATTCCTCGCCATATCCCCAACCTCCGTGAATGAGTTGCCCTTCCTGCGTTACCCACACTGCAACATCGCAAGCAAGCAGCTTGGCCATAGCTGCAGTGACAGCAGCAGACTCGTCTTTGTCCATCGCGGGTGCGGCAGCGTATGTCAGTTGCCGGGCTGCCGCGATATACGCTGCCATACGACCGAGTTTATATTGTGTGAGTTGGAAGTCACCCAGTGCACTGCCAAACTGCCTGCGTTCATTCGCATAGGTTGCGGTAACTTCAAGCGCAGCTTGCGCTAAGCCAGTTGCGCGCCCGCCGGTTTGTAAACGGCCAGCAGCAAACCCTGCCATCTGTAAATAGAAGCCTTTATTAAGGCCACTCTCTCCACCAACAAGGTTTTCCGCAGGAACGAAGTAATTGTCACAACTGAGGATGTACGAATGCATGCCACGGTACCCCAGTGTTGGGATAGCGGTCCCTTGTAGGGTCCCGCCAGTTGACTGCCGCATCTCAAAAGAGTGACCTGGGAATGCGTCTTTTTCGACAATAAATAATGAAAGTCCCCGTGCTCCAGATTTAGGGTCAGCATTCGTTCGTGCCAACAAGGCAATGATGTTGGCACGCCCGGCAAAGGTACACCAGGCTTTTGCACCGTTGATGACAAACCCCTGTCTTCCCTCTACCGTTGTTGCTTCAGCACGACAATTAACCGAGGCGACATCAGAGCCAGTATCCGGCTCTGTCACCGAGATCGCCACCATCAATTCTCCTGCAGCGATCGGTGGTAGCCACTTTTGTTTCTGGGCTTCAGTGCCTCCACGTAGCAAGGCCTTGGTAAGAATTTCAGGACGAGTAATCAAGCTTCCCGCCACACCTAACGAGGCGCACGACAATTCCTCAGTAGTAATAATCATCGCGAGGTTGCCCATACCACCACCGCCATATTCTTCGGGCACTGACATGCCAAAGAACCCTAGCTCGGCCATTTGCTTAATAATGTTTTCTGGGATGAGTTCATCATGACGATGTACCTGTTCTGCTACTGGAGCAACCTCGGAACGGGCGAATTGTCGAACCGACTCGCGCGTCATCGTGGCGATATCGCTCTCCAACCAGCTATTGTTGACACCGCGATTGGCAATGACCGTCTGACCAAGCTGGCGAAAGCGGCTCTCATGTGCCCCAACACGCATCGCCGCTTTCACGTCTGTACGCCCTAACGTATCCGCAAGCACGGTTTCAGGAAAACCAAAGTCTGTGAGATGCATATCGATTTGGCCAAGCAATTTTTGTCCTACCTCAGCGGCGAACCCGAGGGTCGTGTCTCCTGTTTCTGCTTGGCCGTGAGCTTGTGCGTCGTTTGCGTAGTTTAATAATGCCCGTGCAGCTTCAACTTCGGTCGCCAGGTAGGCTAACCGCTCAGTGTGTACCTGATGGTTATCGATATCTTTGCCATTATCGGTAATCTTACGGCCATGATGTAAGGCTTCATCACGAATCTTCTGCAATGCATCGATAATAGTCGTTGCTTGCCTCAGTGTGTCGGTCATGCGTGTTCTCCTCATCTTTGGCGACAAATCCCACTCTATATCACCTATCATTTCAAGATACCTTGCCAAGATACCCTGGGCTAGGCACCCTGGGCGAGTATGGAGGGATCTGCTAGAAAAGGCACTCAGCTATCAGCTTTTACCCATTAGCTACGAAGAAGAAGAGGCAAATATTGCTTCTTCTTTCCCTTTTGCTGAAAGCTGAGTGCTGAGTGTTGACAGCTTATTTTTCAGGAGGCATCCATGTTCGTACTCGATGAAGGCACGCGGTTTGTTATTCCCCGTACTGAGATGACCTATCCGGGTCATAGTATGAAATTACATCAAAATGCGGCTGATGCGGTCAAATCGCCAGTTGATCATGTGATGATGGATTTTGAAGACGCCTGCCCCTACGAGTTTAAGGGTCCGAAGAGTCGCCAGTGTGTTGTCGAAGCGCTCAATACCCTCGATTTTGGTAAAAAGGTTATTACGGTCCGTCCGAATAACATTCGTTCCGAGTTCTTCCTCGGTGACCTCGAGGCGATTGTGACAGAGGCAGTGGATAAGTTTCATGGGATTATCTTACCCAAGGTGCATGGTCCCGATGACATTAAGTATGTTTCTTCACTGCTCGACAGTCTGGAGAAAAAGGCGGGTTGGAAAAGCCGGGTGCAAATCGAATCCCTGATTGAAATTCCTCAAGCATTGGTCAAAGCATATGAGATCGCCACAGCGTCGGATCGCATGGCTGGACTGATCTTCGGTATTGCCGATTTTGCGGCCACCTTAGGCATTCGTGAAGTGGTGAAAGATCAAAATATCAATTTTCTCTATGCGAAACAGGCGGTTGTTGTTGCAGCGAAAGCTGCCGGGCTCCATGCTATCGATAACGTCTATCTCCCGCTGTGGCGGAAAGATGACACGAAAGAGAAGATTGCTGAGATCGAAACGGGATTGCGGGATAAGAATATTGGCGCAGCCAACCTCGGCATGGACGGCACCTGGGTTATTCATCCTCAGCAAGCTCCTATTGCCAATGAATGTTACACGCCGACCGACAAACAGGTGCAATATGCAACGCGTGTCCTCGACCTGTACCACGAGAAAGGTGGAGGCTCGATGCCCGATCCGGAAACTGGGGAGATGATTGACGAAGCAACAATCAAGATCGCGCTGATGGATTTGGCGAAAGCGGCACAGGCTGGGACTGTCAGCGCGGCCTATCTTGCTGAGCAAGCCGCGAAAAGCAAGTCGATCACTGGTTATGACATTTTGGAGCAAATGAAGAGAGTTGGATAGAGGTTGAGACACTGGGAGTTAGGGTTGCGTTTTTCATGCTCGCTCCCAAATCCTTAAGCCTCAATTCTTTTTCGCAAAAATCAGGGATGTAAGATGTTAAAAAAAATTCATCACATTGGCATTGTTGTTCGCAAGCTCGAAGAAGCGTTCGAGTTTTACAAAGACACCCTCGGTCTCCCGTTGGGCAAAATGGCGACAATCCAAGATCAGGGGGTAAAAGC
>JBFWXH010000091.1:0-32357 GCA_050187625.1 Binatia bacterium | reverse complement strand
TCTTTGCCAATCGCGTCATGCAGCGACAACACCGGTTATGGGAAGAACATCTCTCCCAACAGCAACAAGAACTCGAATTTACCCAACGTTCGCTCCAAACGAAGACAGAGCAACTGCATTCGTTAGAAGAGCAGCTGTCAGAACTCCGCACTTCCCTCACCGCTGGAGAGAGCAAAATCGCACTGTTCACACACGAACTGGCGACCAAAGAGTCAACTTTTTCCGCACTCACTGCCCAAATATCAGATCTGCAGCAACGGCTCACGCATGCTGAAACTGCGCTGCTCGAAGAGCGGCAACAAACAAGTGCTATCGAGCAAGAGGTCCGCACGTTACGTCGGAATCTTACGGACAAAACGGAAGCCCTGCTGCAAATGTCTCAGCAGTGCAAGGAACAGGAACAACAGACCACCAAACTCAGAGAACATGAGGCAGATCTGAAAATGCTAAATGTTCGTCTGCAGACGACACTGCAAAGCAAAGAATTAGAGGTAACCAAACTGCAAGATCAGGTTGAAATTCTTGAAACCCGGAACATGCAACTGACTGACAGCAACCGTAAGTTGCGCCACTCGTGTGCGCGGTACCAAGAAGATCTTCAGGAGAGAGATGAAGACATCGAACACTTGCAAGCGCGGCTGAAGAAGCTGGACCCTACGTTTCCCTCAGCACCCCTACCACCTTCCTCAGGCCCAGACCTGCAGTCGCAAATGAATGTCCGTTATAAAGACACCGAAATTGCCCGACTCCGGGCACGTATTTCCGGCCTCCAGCTCCTCCTTCGGCACGGCGTCGGACGGCAAAAGCAGATGTCCCTTGTTTCGTCAGGGGTTCCCGTAGATTTGGCGCATGATGATCTTTCCGGGAAACACTAGCCTGTCACTGATCGCTGGCCCCCTCCACGTATCGACGTTCACAGGTGACCAGCGTACATCCTTATCTGTCGCGTTGGACAATACAGTCTGACGCCCAGGTTGTTTTCTCATTACGAAGCGCAGACCTTTGGGATGCTTGCGTGTTTCTTTGTTGTTGTCTGTAGTCTAATATTTCTTCATATGAGGGAAACTGCTGGCATTCTGGCAAGTCTCTTTGCCTTTCTTGGACTAGTGGTTTTTTGTGTGTGGTCTCATATCCCACGACAAACTACTGCCGTGCCATCTGCGCTTCCATCCCCAGAAGATCACCCTGCTCCGCAGCCGACCGTAATTGTTCCGCCATTTGCCACTCCTCCTGCGGCTTTACCCAGCCAACCGTTGCCTCCGGAGCCACAAAAACCAGCCGTTGTCACCATTCCGCCATCAACGGCAGCACTCCAACAACCGCAACCACCCGAGACTCAACCTGAACCCCTGTCTTCGCAGACTGTTACTTTTTCTCTAGAGAATGACAGTATTTCTGCGTCAAGCCGCAGAGCGCTCAATACTATGCTTCCGTTTCTCAAAGACAATCCTTCTTCACGGATCGTCATTACCGGGCACACTGACAAGAGTGGGCCTGAATCATATAATATCGAGCTCAGTCAGCGACGTGCAGAGGTAGTTAAACTCTATCTGATGAGGAAAGGGATTTCGGCGAGCCGTATTACTGCGGACGGCCTTGGTTCCTCACAGCCAATTGCTGACAACAGCACGCCGGAGGGGAGGCAGCAGAATCGTCGTACCGAAGTCACTGTGTATCCTCCCAGTACCGGAAATTAACGTAAGAGGACGGTCATCATTATGGCACTCATTGGACATCTGTGGCTTTGTCTCTTCGCAGCGTTTGGTCTCGGAATCATCGCAGGGTGGTTGTGGAAACAACGCTCGGTCATCCTTACTAAGCAAGGGCGACCGGGCAGCACAGAATCTCGCCGTCCATCCCTCGCAACAACGGAACGGGACATATACACGTCACAAATCAATACCCTGCAACATCAGTTGGAAGTTATCACCTCAGCGTTACAAACACGGGATGAGGCGTTTCAGGAACTACAAAAAGAACTCGCAGAAAAGGTCGGTATCTTTTCGACGCTCGCCTCACAAGCGGAAAGCTTGCAAGCACAACTGCGGACGACCGCGTCAATTCTTCAACAAAACACCCAGTCCGTGCAAAACTTAGAATCCGAAGTCCATACCTTGCGAGTGGAAGAGGGAGAAAAAGAGCGACAATTGACCCACCTGCTGCACCAATTCGGCGCGATCTCAGAACAACGCAAAAGTGACGAAGCCGAAGATACTACTCTCAATGAAGTCACCGTCAATTTGCAAAATCTCACCCAAGAGAAAGACAACGAGATTCTGGAACTCCGGGCTCAGATTGCTGAACTAGAACCACTGCAGCAGCAACTCGCCGAGTGCGCTCATACGCTGCAAGAGACCGAGGTGCATTATCAAACCTCAGTACGCGAAAAGGACAGCGAAATCATTCGCCTGCAAGCGCATATTCACGCCCTTGAGCAGTCAAAGCCGCAAGGAACTGCGTATGAAGCAACACTGAGCGATACAACATCACGCCATCAGGCAGCGCTTCGCGAGAAAGATGCAGCGATTGCACGCCTCCAAGCTCGCCTTGCCGGCCTCGAATTGTTGCTCCATCGGCAAGGTAATCCATCGCGCACCGCACAGCTGACACAGCCGAGCATCCACCACAGCGGACCAACCAGTTTTGGCCGGGAACTCATTCCCATCAGGCTCCACACTATCGAATCGGATTTAGCGGATATTAGCGATCTCGACGAAACCAGTATCGCGAAATTAGCCGCGATCAATATCACGAACAGAGCAGAGTTGTTGGCGCGAGCAGCGTCGCTCGAAGGCCGACAGCGTATCGCCGAACAAACCGGACTCTCCCCAGACCTCGTTCTACAGTGGGTCAACCGCGCCGATCTCTTACGCTTGAACGGCATGTCCCGAGTCTACGCAGACTTGTTGCATGCTGCGGGAGTCGATTCAGTGTCAACTCTTACCCGCTGCACGGCGGAGACTTTGCATCGACAGTTTTTAGATATCAACGCCGCCAGGCACCTGTCTCGCATTATTCCTATCCTGACGCAGATCCGCGCGTGGATCCAACAAGCGAGAGAACTTCCACGTGCAGTTTTCTCTGACGAGTCTGCCTTTTCGACCGCCAGCCATCCTTCAGAGTCCTGGTAACGCCGAGCGACACTCTCCCCCCTGGCTTGACGGCACGAGAAAGTCTCGGCCTATATACACAGAGGGAAGAGAGCCCGGCTTATAGAAGGAGGACACCTATGGCACTTGCACAGGAAACGATCGCACAGTTTCTCGCAGAACGACGGAATGCGGTCCTGGGAACCATTCGTAAGGACGGATCTCCCCAGTTGAACCCGATGTGGTTTTACTGGACCGGAGACGTGTTCCATATTTCAACAACAAGGAATCGGTTTAAATACGGCCATCTACAGCGCGATCCCCGAGTGACGCTTTGTATTGACGATGCGACAGGGTACAAGACCGTTATTGTTGAGGGGCGAGCGGAGATCATCGAAACCGACATTTGGCAAGCGACCCAAAAGATCGTGGAAAAGTATGTTGATCCGCCGCAGGTTGAAGCCCGCATGGCGCGTTTGCGGACCGAGCCGCGAGTGCTGCTGGTGATTCGACCGGAGAAGTGGATCTCGTGGGACCTCGCCCAACGCTCTGGTCCACCTCGCCAAGAATAACGCGCTGACACCGGCACCGCGTGTCAGTATTCACCTCATCCGCTCGTGGGGACGAACGAAAAAAAGGGAGGACGAGTATGATTCAAGGGATTCATCACACTGCCATTTCAACCGGAGATATTGAGCGTTCGCTACGATTCTATCGTGATCTCCTTGGGTTCACGGAAGTGTTTTCCTCTTCGTGGGAAGTGGGCAGCCAGGTCACTGATCAGATTGTCGGACTCAAGGATTCTTCTGCACGGGTGGTGATGTTGCGAGCCGGCAATGCCTGTGTCGAGTTGTTTCAGTATGCGACACCATCGCCGAAAGTGGCTGACCCCAGGCGACCGGTCTGCGATCATGGCATCACCCATCTCTGCCTCCAAGTCTCAGATATTGATGCAGAATATGAACGCTTGAAGGCAGCGGGTATGACTTTTCACTGCCCACCTCAGACCGCCGGCAAAGACCTTCGTGTCACCTATGGGCGCGACCCTGACGGGAATGTCGTAGAGTTGCTTGAGGTCACGACCCGTGAGAGCCCGATGCGCGTCGTAGGCTAACTACTCCAACCAGAAGGAGGTTGAGCGATGAAAATCGACTTTCACGCCCATGCATTTCCCGAAGCGTTCTTCCGCAAGCTGAAAGAGTATTATCCGGACGAAGTCATCCTCCAACAGAATCCGCAGGGACATCTCATCGGGTTCTGGGCGGGGACACCCCTGCCCGCCTGGGATCATGGTCGGCGCATTGAAGATATGAATACAGGCGGAGTGGAGATAGAAATTCTCTCCAATCCATCGATGTACATTCGTGTCGATGCCCATAGTCCCGAACTGTGCCGCATCGTCAACGACATGTACGCTGAAGCGTGCCGCCAGAGCCCGGATCGTTTCAAGGCGTTTGCCAACTTGCCGTTCAATAACATCAACGATGCGCTTGCAGAACTGGACCGGGTCTTAGCTGCGCCGGGATTTGTTGGCGTGCTCATCACCTCGAATGTTGGAGGCAAATACCTGCACACGCCAGAATTCATTCCGTTTTGGGACGAGGTTGCTCGTCGTCGCGTCCCGGTGTTCATGCATCCCAAACCACCGCCAGGCTATCAAGACGACGATATCGCTCCGCTCTTAGCCTTTCCTGCCGACACCACGCTCTCGACGATGAAATTGCTCTACAGTGGGCTGTTCGAACGTTGTCCTGATGTGATTCTCATCTTGGCCCACTTGGGTGGAACGTTACCCTTCTTGGCGCGCCGCATCGATATTGGCTTCGAGGACCCACATTTCTCCGACAAATACCGGCAGATTCCTCACTGTCCTAGCCACTACATGCCTAAACTGTACTTTGACACCGCACTCGGCTGGCATAAGCCCGCCTTTGACTGTGCTCGCGCGCTCGTTGGGATCGACCATCTCGTCTACGGCTCGGACTATTTTATGATTGACAGCGCGTTCATGCAGCGAACCAACGAATTTTTGGAGAGTCTCGATCTCTCCAAAAGCGAGAAAGAGAAAATCTACAGCGGGAACGCCTTGCGGTTCCTGCAGATGTAAGACATGGTACGGGTCAACACCACAAGGATGAGGAGGTCTGCATGGACATCGGAAAAGTTGGTATTTGGTTTTTCCTGGATGCGATGTCAGCACCAGAAAGTGCCAAATTCGCCCAGACAGTCGAAAAAGCTGGATATAAGGCGTTGTGGATTCCCGAAGCGGTAGGCCGCGAGCCGTTCCCCCATGCCGCGTACTTGCTCGACCACACTGAGCAACTGTCGATCGCTACCGGGATCGCGAATATCTATGCGCGCGATCCGATCACTATGGCCGCGGCCTCGAAGACGGTCGCCGAACTCTCCGGTGGACGCTTCGTCCTCGGCATTGGTGTAAGTCACAAACCTCTGGTCACGAATCTGCGCGGTCATAGCTACGATAAGCCCTATAGCTACATGAAAGAGTATCTGCCAAAAATGAAGAGTGCGCTCTATCGCGCGCCCGAACCGAAAGAGGCTGTCCCTATTTTGCTCGCCGCTTTGCATCCGAAAATGCTCGCTCTGTCGGCAGAACAAGCGCAAGGCACGCATACGTACTTCGTGCCGCCGGAACACACGGCGAAAGCCCGCGCGCAGATTGGTTCCAAGGCCTGGATCTGTGCTGCGCAAGCGGTCATTCTCGAAACCGACGCGACCAAAGCCCGCACGATGGCACGTCAGTACATGAAGACCTACGTTCCTCGCCTGCCCAATTATACGAACAATTTGAAGGCGCTTGGGAAATATACCGACGCTGACTTCGAGAACGGGTGTAGTGACCGGCTCGTCGACGATATCGTCGCCTGGGGCACCGAGGAGAAGATCCGCGATCGCATTGACGCGCATCTTAAGGCTGGGGCGACTCACGTTTGCATCTTACCCATTCGCTGGGATAACGAAGCGCTCCCGGATCTTCGCGCGGTCGAAGCGTTTGCGCCACGTTAAAACGTCTAACCCTCGAGACGCGCCTCAGCGCGTCTCTCCTCGTTTACGACTACTGTTTGTATTCTGCCAACTTCACGGCGCCTTTTGCGCTTAGAGTTTCCGATAGAGCGGATGGTCGGGATTAAAACCGCTTGACCACGTGATACCGGGAAGGGGCTCGGCCGCGCCATCATCGGTAAAAGAACGTTGCCAGTCTAACACGTACAACCTCTTGGTTATCTGCCATTTTCCTGCACGTCGCGCAAAACAATCGAGATAACGACCGCCAAAAACGTCGGTTACTTCGTGTCCGTCGCGCGACGATACACCTGCGGCCAACCCGTAACTCTCGCCCTCGGCGGTATCCCCAGAAACTTGCACGATAGCATTGGCGATCAGGTGCCAGCGGCGCAGAAAGCTCTTCTCAACATCCATAAGAATCGCGATGCACTCATTCCCGCGACTGCGGAAAAACCCGTAGTCGACCTCAGCATCCGCGGCAAAAACTTCCCTTAGAGCCTCGACATCAAGCCAGTCCATCGCTCGACAGTAACGAGTCAAGACCTCTTGGCACGCGTGCTTGTCTAATAAAATCCGCAGTTCATTATTCTCTACTGACATGATTCCTCGATAATTCGCTCTCAGTTCCTTTTCTGTCTTATGACGGAGGCTAGGATTCCGATTTTCACTGACCTCCGCCGTTCACTTCAGCAAGTTGTAGACTCAATTCAGTTTGTAAAATTGCATGGCACTCTCAGCCAGCACTTGTCGTCTGATTTTTTCTGGGAGTTTCTCGGCGATCATTTGTGGTGCACCAGGGAAGAACCCATCCGGATGTGGATAGTCTGTGGCCCACAACACTTTCTGCGGTCCCAAATGTTCAGCTAAAACTGACAGACTACTTTCCACCGGTTCAAAGGAGATCCAGCACTGTCGTTGAAAATACTCGCTCGGTAACATCTTCAACGTTGTGTCATTGAACACACCGTTGTCGTCAAAATGCCGATCCATGCGATCAAGCCAGGCCGCGGCCCAGCCACCACCGGATTCAAGGAAACCAAAGCGGAGTTTCGGGAAACGCTCGCAAACCCCACTCCAAATCACACTCAAACTCGCCAGCATCATCTCCATCGTATGCGAGATAATATGTTTGGCCCCCGGACTCTCGAAGCGTTCCACCCCAACCGCCGGCATCCCGCCAGTTCCTTCATGGATTCCAATCGCGAAATCGAGTTCCTGTGCCTCCGCCCAGAACCGATCATAAATCGGATCACCCAACATCCGATTGTTGTACGGGTTGGGACGCAGAAAACCGCTCCGCATTCCCAACTGATTCCGGGCATAGCGCATTTCCTCAATCGCCAGCTCCACGGATTGCATCGGCAGCATGGCAACCCCAAACAAGCGATCGGGATATGGTTTGCAATAATCGGCGAGCCAGCGGTTATAGGCACGACACACGGCACCCGCCAGCGGTGGATCGCTGATCGCACCAGACAGGAGTCCCAGCGTAGGATACAAAAACACCGCATCGATGCCGTCAAGATCAAGATCGGGAATACGCGCATGCGGGTCGAACCCCCCTTTTCTCCCCTCGATATACTTGATGTCCTGCGACGTCGCTCCTTGCCGCGCGCCGATAGCTCCAGCGAAACCCAGTCCTTTTGCACCGCCAATCATACGCCCCTCAATTAAGAGTCGCTCTTTGCCGTCAGTATCGACTACCAGTTTTGGCACCCGGTCACGATATTGCGGATCAATATAGTCTGCCCAAAAATCAGGGGGCTCAAGCACATGGCCATCAGAATCAATCACATTGTACGTCCGACTCATACTTCTCCTCCTTTTTGTCTGTCGGGCAGCGCTTTTCTTCTCCGGGCTCTAGCATGTTCCCCCTGTGGACACAAGTTTTCATCGTACCTATAGCAAGAACCGTTGGACGCCAGGGGTAGAATCATGCTAGGAACTACCTCAGGTGGTAAGAAGAAGTGGGATCATTTTCAGGTGGGATAATAAAAGAAGGAGGACATGTAATGTCATACGATCTACTCATTAAAAACGGGACGGTGGTCGACGGCACCGGAGCGCCGCAGTTTCGCGCAGATGTGGCTGTTGTCAATGGAAAAATTGCTGAAGTCGGCAAAATCACTGATGGAGCTAAGAAAGTTATCGACGCCGCAGATTTGATTGTCTCGCCAGGGTTCATTGATCCGCACACGCACTATGACGCGCAAATCTGCTGGGATCCCTTGATCACCTCGTCGTCGTGGCATGGGGTCACAAGCCTGGTCATGGGCAACTGCGGCGTTGGACTCGCCCCTTGCAAACCTAATGTCCGCGAGATTGCCGCGTGGGACCTCGTGAACGTGGAAGCCATTCCCTTTGATGTCTTGACCAAAGGTATTGCGTGGGAGTGGGAAACGTTTCCCCAATATATGGATGCCGCCGCCAAGCGCGGTTCTGGAATCAACTTAGGATTCCTCGCTCCCCTCACCCCATTCCGTCACTATGTGATGGGTGAAGAATCAATGGACCGCGAGGCAACGCCAGAGGAAACCGCCAAGATCAAGGCTCTGATTAAAGAAGCCGTTGCTGCTGGGGCAATGGGGTTCACTACCAGCTTTATTGCCCAACATATCGGCTACAAAGGACGCCCGCTTGCGTGCCGTCAGGCTAGCCTCGCCGAGTTCAAGGCCTACAGTAACGCCCTCAAGGAATTGGGCAGGGGGAGCATTGAGCTGGCGTTGACCAATGACATCTCTATCGTAGACGAGCGGGAGTACGAACTGCTGAATCTCCTTCTCACTGAAAGTGGACGACCTGTGACCTGGCTCGCTTTGCTGAATCGTGACGACAAACCCAATGTCTGCCAGGAGACCCTGCTGTCGACCGCCGAGCTCTGTAAGAAAGGCGCGGTCCCACAGGTCAGTTGCCGGCCACTCATCATTCAGATTGACCTGCGGTCCCCATTCATTTTCTCGAATCTGCCCTGCTGGAAACCGGCATTTCAACGTCCGATAGAGGAACAGAAACAGTTCTACCGTGATCCCAGTTTTCGTACCGCCTTCCGCAAAGAGATGGAATCGCCCAAGGTGTTCTCCGGTCGCTGGGACCGCGCCGTCGTCCACGAAGTTAGCAATCCGGCAATGAAACCCTTGCTCGGCAAAACCGTCGCGCAAATTGCCAAAGAGCGCGGCAAAGATGGCCTTGACACCTTCTTGGACCTCGCTATTGAAGACGACTTACAGTTGCAGTACACCTACGAGCTATTCAACGCCACGGAAGAGCGGATTCCGGATCTTATCACCGATCCTCGGGTCATGGTGGGTCTCTCTGACGGCGGTGCGCACGTCGATATGCTTTGCGATGCTGGCTACGCAACCTATCTGCTCGGGACGTGGGTCCGAGAAAAGAGCGTAATGACATTGGAACACGCGATCAAACGACTGACAACCGAACCGGCAGCCTTCTTCGGGATTACTCAACGAGGAAAGGTGCAAAAAGGATTCGCCGCGGACTTTGCTATCTTTGACCTGAACACCGTCGGCTCGAAGAAACGGGGCGAAATGCGCAGCGACCTCCCTGGTGGCGGCCGCCGACTGGTCATGCCGGCGCAAGGGGTTGAGTACACCATTGTCAACGGCGAAGTTCTCTACGATCACGGCAAGCACACCGGGGCGCTGCCAGGGCAGGTTTTACGCTCTGGACAGGCGTAAGGGGACGTAAGCGTCGCATCAACGTTCCAGTAATAGGGTGCGGCATTCATTATGCGCAGGGAGCTTTGGGTTCCTTCTCCCGCCAGGGGAGAAGGTCAGGATGAGGGGGAAGTGGAGTTCTCGTCGTCCAGGGTGCTTGCTCACCCTCACCCTAGCCCTCTCCCATCAAGGGAAAGGGGCTTAAAAGAGAAACCACAGTCCCGTGCGCCGCAAACAGGAGGAAAGCTATGGCCCAAGACGATATTGCCCGTGATAAGGCCGAAATTACGGAACTCATTGCCCGCTATAACTACGCCATTGATCACGAAGATTACCAAGGTTGGGCGAACACCTTTGCTCCGGATGGCGTGTTTCATGGCATCATCGGCCGCTTCTCCGCTCACAAAGAACTCGATAAATTCATCACTGCAGTCAAAAACCTCACGGCGACCGCGCCGAATCTCCGTCATTATGTGACCAACATTCTTCCCGAGATTAACGGCAACGAAGCTCGTTGCACCTGTTTTCTCCTGATGACTTCAACCACGAAAGAAGGAGGAAGCAAAATTGCCGCGGCGGGGGAGTACGAAGATCGCTTGGTGAAAATCAACGGACAGTGGTTATTTCTTGAACGCATCGTGCGAGTAGACGGTGCCTAAAATCGACATGTTGCGAGCTTATGAAATTTTCCGAAGTGGTGGCGCAGACGCTCGCTTTGCTGCAACGCGAGAGGCGGATCACGTATCGGGCCTTGAAGCGCGAGTTTTCCCTCGAAGACGATGCTCTCGAAGATCTCAAGGCCGAACTCATTGAAGCCAAACGCGTCGCCAGCGACGAAGGAGGGACGGTCCTCGTCTGGGTCGGGAGGGGAAAAGTCGCATCGGGACAGCGGACAATCGAAGAAACAGAGCCAAAAGAGGAAATCCCATCTCTCCTAACTTCCAATTCCGGACTCCAAACGGCTTCCCCCTCTGAGTTACCGCTTTACCCCACAACCGCAATCTCGGCCTCTCTTTTCACAGAACAACAGCAAAAGCCGCTGTCCACACCCGCGGCAGAAAGCAAACCTTTACCTTCGCTTCTCGGCCGTGAACGAGAAATGCAGGTGCTCTACCAACGTTGGCAAGAGGTCAAAGCAAGACGTGGTCAGGGAGTGCTCATAACCGGGGAACCCGGCATTGGCAAGTCGCGCGTCGTGCGGACGTTTACGGTCTACGCCTTACGCGACGGTGCAACCCATCTCGATTTTCGCTGTTCTCCGTATCATCAGCACACTCCACTATATCCGGTCATCGAATACTTCCGGCGAATGTTACGGTTCGCTCCCACAGATCCACCACAAAAAAAATTGGAAAAATTGTCCCAATGGCTATCGACCTCTGGTTTCCCCGAAGGAGAGACCTTGCCGCTGCTCGCCGTGTTTCTTTCTCTTCCGCACCCAACAAATGTCCCTCCATTCTCCCTCACCGCTCAGAAACAACGGGACCAAATCTGCGAAATACTCATTGCCTGGCTCAGCCACGAAGCAGAACAATCGCCGCTTTGCTGCACATGGACGGATCTTCATTGGGCCGACCCCTCGACCGTTGACTTGCTGACGTTCTTCATCCCTCAGATCGCTACGACACGGGTCTTGCTGCTACTGGAGTTTCGTTCCGGTTTTACCCCTCCGTGGGGACCACGCGCCTACCTGAATCAACTGACCATTCACCCTCTTGACCAGGTACCACTCCAGCAGTTTGTCAAGAACCTCAGTGGTTCAACGAATCTTCCGCCAGAAACCATTCAACAAATTGAAACGACAACCAAGGGCGTGCCTTTGTTTGTGAAAGAGTTGACCAAAGACGTGGTCGAATCCATTGCGGCGGGGTGCAACGTTCCCTTACTTTTAGCGATCCCCACAACTCTCAGTGACTGTATTATGGCCCGACTCGACCGCCGTCAGGCAGCGACCGCGGTCGCACAGATAGCAGCCACGATCGGTCAAGAGTTCTCTCTTGGCCTTCTCCAGGCGCTCCACGGTAGCACGGAAAGCACCGTACAACTTGGACTCTCAGAGTTGCTGGAAGCAGATCTGATTTCCCAACGCGGCATCCCGCCCCACGTTACTTATGGTTTCAAGCATACATTAGTACAAGACGCAGCGTATCAGTCTCTTTCACTGGACAAACGTCAACAGTATCACCAGCAGCTTGCTGAAATGTTGCCGGGTCGTCGCCCCGAGACCGAAGAGAGCCTGCCTGAGATTCTCGCTCATCATTACACCGCAGCAGGACAGATTCTGCAGGCACTCCCCTATTGGCAACAAGTAGGAGAAAAAGCGGTCGCCCGTGCGGCCTATAGCGAAGCAACGCAGGTCTTCAAGCAGGGAATAGCGTTACTCCAGCATCTCCCCGCGACAACTGAGCGTACGCAGCAGGAAATGCTCTTTCAGGCGATGTTAGGCAATATCCTGGTGGTCACCAGAGGCATTTCTGCACCTGAGGTGGGAGAAACGTTTAGCCGAGTGTATACACTTTGCACCCAATGCGCAGACACTGATCAGCTTTTTTCCGTCCTGATGAGTTTACGTGCCCATCACAGCGCCCGCGGCAATGCTCGTGAGGCACTCACATATGCTGAGCAGCTCATGCAGATCGCTCAGCAAGAACAAGACCCAGGATTGTTATTGCAAGCGCACGTAACGCTGGGCATGACTCACTATATGCATGGAGCACCAACGCTAGCGCACGAACATTGTCAGCAGGCGTTATGTTTATATGATCCAACTCAACACCTCGCCCATGCTCTCCTGTACGGTTACGATCCAAAAGTGCTGGCGCTCGAATTTTCTGGCCTTGCCCACTGGTTTCTCGGCTATCCAGACCAGGCGTTACAGAAGTGTCAAGAAGCGTTGGCTTACGCACGAGAAATCGGGCATCCATACACAGTCATCGCTGCCCTCACTTTCACAAGTTGGCTCGACATTCTCCGGCGAGAAGAAGAACGAGCAACAGATAATCTCGCCGAAAGTGTTGGCCTTTGCACTGAACTTGGCGTACCGGTCTTTCTCGCCTTGGGCACAGTCCTGCAAGGACGGGTGTTGGCCCATCATGAGAACGAGGAAGAAGAAGGATTAGGAAAAATCCAGGAAGCGCTCGCCGTCGCCGAGGCCATCGAAGCCCACGGTTTCCGCTCAGAAATCCTTGCCTGCCAAGCAGCGGTGTATCTTGCCCTCGACCAGTCTGAGGATGGCATGTTCTTAGTCGACGAAGCCGTAGATTTTATCCAGCAGACTGGTGAACAATACTACGAAGCAGAGTTAGACCGGTTACGCGGGGAACTCCTGTTAGCTCAGGAAGGCTCAGGGTTACAGGCTGAAGGCGTAAGAGACAAAACCGAAGAAGCGGGAAAATGCTTTCTCCGGGCGATTGAAATCGCACAGCGGCAGGAAGCCAAATCCCTCGAACTCCGCGCCGCCGTCAGCCTGGCTCGGTTGTGGCAGCAGCAGGGCAAGCCACAGGAGGCGCTCCAGGTGTTATCCGAGGTCTACAACTGGTTTACTGAGGGGTTTGAGACGAAAGATTTACAAGAGGCAAAGACGCTTCTAGCCGCGCTGTCGTAGGGAGGCCAATGCTGGTGACCGCCGTGCCTCGGACTCATATGGATACTTCCGACCGCCTTTCTCCATGAGACTTGCATCGTAGTATCCCACGCCTGCTGTATGCTAAATCGAACCACAGCAGATGCGTACACTTCCACACGCACCGAAGGCCGCCTCTCCGCTCGTTCTGAACGTAGCGCAGCGAAGTCGAAGAGCGTCGTATCCAGTCGTGCGCATGCTTCGACTTCGCCCTGCGGGCGTAGCCTGTCCTGAGCTTGACGAAGGGCGCAGCATGCGCGGGCTTGGACGTTGGGGTACGAAGGTCGCGTGGGCCGATTGAGGCCGCGCTATAAGGCTGACGTCTGTGTCGCTACGGCGTCAACAGCTCTTTAGACTTCACGTATCCGTCACCGACTCGCAAAACTGAACCTGTTAGCGAAGATTTTCCTCTGCGCCACCCTGGAGGAGGAGGAGACGAGGGCTCAGCAAGCAGCAGGGCACCCCCGGCAAAGAACAAGTGTTCAGGACAAATGAACAATAAGTTCACTCATTTTGTACGCCTTAAGGTTGCCCAGGAAAACGAACAGGAAAGGAAAACTCTTCTATCTCTAGAACGAGCTGAAAGCGAAGATCTCTCTCCGGAGAGATAGGGAGGTTCGTACTTATCTGAAGAAAGAAGCATCTACGGCTGAATGGGACTATGTATTCGGAGAGGGAGAAGATGTCGTCTCATTCACATGAGGGAGGTAGCGCAGAGAACGCAGCGCAACATAGACGAAGCACGAATGCAGTCCTTATCCAGCCGGACCGAGATCTCTCGTGCCTCGCCCAAACGCAGAACATGGTGGTCAGGCAGTCGGCCAGTGAGCCGCCGCTGGGACGGTCACCGGCTAGGACCAGTTTCGTTTGCAAGCCACGTCAGCAACACCACAACTAGGAAAGAAGGAACATGACATGCCATTAGGAACGGGGGTGAATTACGAATAGACGTGAGGGAGCGGATAAGAAGAGCAGCTCACCTCTGAGCAAAACTGCTACACTCTGCACCCCTTTTGTGGAGGAAACAGGTGCGGGTGAGTGGTTTCCGCGCATGGGTATAAACTAGCGGGGAACTTCTTCAGGTTATCAGGGCAAATTGCCCTGATAATAAAATATCAAGGCAAAAGTACCTGAACACACACTCAATATCAGGTTATCAAGGCACATTGGCTTGATAATTAATGGGTAGGCGGCTTGTGCGCGACTTGATAGGCATAATCAAAGCGCAAAAGGTGAATCTATGAGTGCAGACCCATTACTTAGTGCAGCGGTGGAAATAGCGAAGGCAGCTGATCACGTCGCAGATGCGAATCTTCCGGGGAAGCTGGCTGGAATTGTGAAATTGCACGCTGGAATAAACGCCGGGAGCGGGTTTATTCCTATTCCCGGCGCAGATATGGCGGTAGCTGTAGGCAACACCTGGACCATGTATGGGCGTATTAATGCCGAACTTGGGGTACCCATTTCTCAAAATGTCTTAAGAAGCGTTGCGGCTGGGATTCTAACCAACCTGATTGGGACTGCCGGAATGGTAACCGTAGCTTCTGCGGTGCTTAAATATATACCCGGACTTGGTTTCGGCGCTATGGTTGTCATGAGTGCAACTCTTTTCGGAATCACAATCGTAGCTGGAATTATTTACATGAATGTGATTGCAAGATTGCTTAATGCCCAGAAGCCACTTAATGAGGCAAACTTAAACGAGGCGGTTAGCGATTCACTTAAGGATGAGGAGGCTCTCCGAAAGATTATTAAAGAGCAACAAAAGAATTATAGAAAAGAAAAATAGAATAAAGAAGTATTAGGAGCAGCTTTGTCCCCAAGTCGCTTCTGACGCAAAAGCCCCCCGGTTTCAGGACTTTAGGGCAAAGCCAATTGTAGGTGTAATCTCATCAACAGGACGAGCGGTAATAGGCCCGTTCATGCTGAGCGTCGGCGCAAAGCGCCAAAGTCGAAGCACGAGCGGGCTCCTTAACTTAATGGCATTGCATCGTGGCCCGGTGGCAGCTCAGCCAAAGCCTCAGGGCAACGGCTGGGCCGCTCGCGCTGAGGGCAGTCGTTAGTCTACGTTAGAAAAGGGGGAATTTCATGAGCACCTACATACTGATTCATGGGGCGACCATGGGGGGCTGGTGTTGGTACAAAGTCGTGCCCTTGTTGGAGCAACACGGTCATACAGTCATTGCCCCAGACTTACCAAGTCCTGGACGTGATAAGACTCCGCTTGCTGCCGTCTCCCTTCAAGCGTACGTGGACCGTGTCTGTCAGATTCTCGATGCACAACGAGAACCTGTTATTCTGGTGGGACACAGTATGGGCGGGGCTGTCATCACGCAGGTCGCCGAAGAGCGCCCGGAGAAGATCAAGGTCCTGGTTTATGTAGCGGCACCGGTGCTCCGGAATGGTGAGTCGCTTCTGGACGTGCTGCCTCAGGATACCGAGTCCTTGGCGTCGTCGAGTCTGATCTTCGCGCCCGACCACAGTTACGCGACGGGGCGGGAAGAGAGCATTAAGGCAGCCTTTTGTGGGGATGCGGCGGAGGAAGATTGAGCATTGGTCAAGGCGCTGAATGTCCCTCAGGCAACAGCGCCGTTGAGCGCGCCGGTCCGCACGAGCGCCGCTAACTTTGGGCGGGTGCCGCGGGTGTACATTGAGTGTTTACAGGACCGGGCGGTAACGCCCGCCTTTCAGAAGAAACTGTACACAGCATTCCCGTGTGAGAAGGTCTTGTCGTTGGACACCAGTCATACCCCGTTTTTTGCAGCTCCTGTGGAGTTGGCAGCGCATTTGATGGCGGTGTAGCAAGGGACAGGCTAACATGACGCCCCACCGCGTCGCGGCCACGGTGGGACTCTGCTGCACTTGAGAAGTCTCGGTATGGCCGCTCGTGGTACGCGTGGCCGTTAGGCAGTTATTCCAACACAAGGAGGGTTTCTATGGCAAGCATAGATGAGCAGCAAGTGGCCCTAAAACAAGAGGAGAACGTATCAGATATTTTAGCGTCGACTTTTGCAAATACGTCCATCTCAGCACTCGAGCGAGCGAAGATCCAAGCCCAAGTGCTTGTGCCCGTGCTCAGGGCCTTTCGGGCTGAACTTGGGGAAGCTCGTGCTAACCAGATTGCGAGCAAGGCTCTGCGGGAGTGGTCCCAGCAACTCTACCACAACATCGGAGCGCAGCGGTCGGGCAGCCCACGGCAAAAATGGGAAGCCATTACTGTCGCGCTCAGAAATCGAGTTGGCAGTGATGTGGACTTCGAGATGCTCAAAGAGGAGCCAGACGCCTGGGAGTTTAATATCACTGGGTGCCGGTATGCCGAGTTCTTCCGACAATGGGGAGAACCGGAGCTGGGAGCGTTGCTCACGTGTGAGATGGATGTGGACATTGAGGCAGTGGGGAGTCCTGAGGTGAGCATGACTCGGACTCAAACGATTATGAAAGGAGCGAAATATTGTGACTTTCGCTACCGCTTAAAGACCGGAGGTGATGCGGAGAAGTGAGAGGTTCCTATCGTAGACGTTCAGTTTCACTGTCTAACCCGACGCGCCCCCGCATCGCGGCCACGTTGGGACTCTGCTCAAGCTGAAAGGGCGCGGTAGGGCCGCTCGCGGTGCGCTGTGGCGCTATGCGGTTTGCTCGCCCACGATGAGAGTCGCTTCGAAGACAACTAAACTGCTCTAAACATTGCATAGGAGACGCACAATGAGCTTCCTCCAGATAGCTAGCTGGAACATCGAGCATCTCTCCGGCCATCCTCGCGCGACACGGCGGCAGAGCGCGTACGCACTCGCAGACCACATTGAGATGGCCGGCATTGACCTGATTGCGCTCCAAGAGGTGTACGTAACGCCTTCAGAAGATGAGGTTCGGCTATTCGATAATCAGCCCGTTATTCAGAGTCGCGCTCACTCCGAAAGGCGCAACTCAGACCTGGATATTGTATGCTATCTCTTGGAGGAGCATCTGGACACCCCGTGGAAGTACGTTGTCCTGCCCAATCGGCAAGCTGGAGATAGGTCGCAGCTCTGCGCCGTGATGTGGAATACCCAGCGACTGACGTTACGTGACGTCCGTCCCCTAGACGTAAAACACAGTGCGGGAGGCCTTGCGTTGTGGGACCGGAAGCCACACCTGCTTTCGTTTACAACTTCAATCGAGGTGTGGCGGCGCTCGTCCACGGGCGAATGGGAGAAGCAACCTGAAACGAGAACGATCTCGATTGTTCCTCTACACATGAAATCAAACTCCGGCGGAGCGACGAAGAACCGCCAAGTGAGAGCCAAGGAGGCTGAAACGCTATGCGATGCACTTGAGGCAATCAAAGGCACCTTCGATCCAAGCCTGATGTTACTCGGCGACACTAACATTCTGCGCAACGACGAGCCCTCGGTGGAGACGTTCGTAGGCCGAGGATTCACTGATCTCAACAACAACGATGCGACTACGTACTGGAGCAAAGACTACGGCGAGTCGCCATTCGATCGGATATTCGTCGCTGAGGGCAGGTCGGAGTTTAAGTACAGTCGGCAGTATGTCCTCCGTTCATCGGACCTGCAGCAGCACGACCGATTTCTGTCTGATCATTACATGATCAAGGTGAGCGTCAAAGACTATGTGGACGACGCCGATCCAAGATGAGTGAATTGGAGAGGTGGCCGCATAACAACAGCATGCAGCGGACGGTGCTTCGCGCCGTCGCTGATGCTGAACGTTAGGTGTGAAAGCAGACCGAGGGTTAAAACCCTCGGCTACCCTCACTCGTCCCTCTGGGACAAAAAAGGCTGAGCATAAACCTTTTTACGGCTCTACGTAGGCTTCAACAATATCCACGCTTATCCCCGGTCTCACGTCTGTGGATAACGCCAGGGACTGATAGGCTGTTTTGCTTCCTCGTCGATTGTCCAATGCGGCAGTGCAAACCCCTCGCTCACCTGTTTGAAGATCATGCGCACGCGCGTGCCAATTCCCACTTGTTTGATCATCTCCGGCGGGGCGAACTCTCCATCGGCGGTCAACAGATTACCCACCACGCGTAGAGCTTCGTGCTCGCTCGGCT
Source organism: Binatia bacterium (assembly GCA_050187625.1). Lineage (GTDB taxonomy): Bacteria > Desulfobacterota > Binatia > Bin18 > Bin18 > JBFWXH01. The sequence continues at coordinate 13,889 of JBFWXH010000091.1, read as the reverse complement.
GGCCTTTCTGGGTGTCAAGATCAACCAGCAAGATCATGTAGGGTACATGTGCGCGGAACGCCGGCTGGATTGCGTGGTGAACCTCCACGTAGGAGTGGACCGTTCCTTTCCCTTCCACGCTCACCCACTCATACTCTCGATCTCGGGTCCATGGACATGCCGTCGTTGGAGGATAACGCAGCAACCCTGATTTCTTCCCTTTTTGCAGACGAAAGTCGCCTTGCGCACAGTACTGAAAAAAAGTCAGGTTTTCCTTGTCTACATCCTGGATGGTCAACTTCATGCCGAGATAGTCACCTTGTAGCATCGGTTCTTCCTCCCTTATCCGCGCTGCATCACCATGGCCGACCCGGTCCCGGGCATCGCCCAGCCCAAGTTCGCACTCAATTCCGCATCCTTTACCTGACGGCAGCCACCCTCGCTGTAGTCGTAGGTATGTTGACGTTTGCCGTTGGATCCGAGCGGACAAGAATCGTCCACGTCGCCGCGCAGCTGGCGCACGTTCTCGATAACCATATTCATGCCGTGCGTGTAGCCCTCACAGAGATGGCCACCAGAGGTATTGTTCGGACGTGCTCCGCCAAGCTCGATAATGCCACTGGAGACGTACTGGCCACCCTCCCCTTTCTTGCAGAAACCGTAATCCTCTAGCTGCAGCATAGTCGTGAAGGTAAAGGCATCGTAGGAGCCGGTTAAGTCTATCTCCTCCGGCCCCACGCCGGCATTCGGCCACAAGATATCTTTGGCGTAGTAGCCTGCGACCGTCGAGATCGGCCCGTGCTGGTAGTGCATATCGATTCGCGGTTTACAACAGCGCCCCACTACCGACCGGATCGACACCAATGGCTGCTGCAGATCCTTGGCACGCTCGGCCCGAGTCACGATGATACACGTGGCATTATCCGTCTCCACGCAGCAGTCGAGCAGATGCAGGGGGATGCAGATGATCCGCGAGTTGAGGACATCTTCGACGGTGTAGCGGGTTTTATAAAAGGCCTTGGGATTGTTCGAGGCGTGCTTGCTATGCGCCACCTTGACGTGCGCGACCTGTGCTGAGGTCGTGCCGTAATCGTACATGTGGCGCAGGAATGTCGGCGCGAACATCTGGCCCGCGCTCTGCCAGCCGTACGCGCGCATGTGCACTTGGTCACCACTGATCGGTGCCGCGGCGCGCACGCCGGTACCTCCAATCCGCACTTGCGTGTAGCCATTCATGGAACGAAAGATGGCGACGGTCTTGCACATGCCCGCCTCGATCACACCCATAGCGATGCCAATGAGCGCCTCAGTGCTGGAGCCTCCACCGTGCACGTCCATGTAAAAATTCAGCCGAATCCCGAGATCGCCGGCCACAAACGGCGACATGGTCGAATCATTTCCAGAGTACGACAGCATGCCGTCGATATCAGCCGCTTCGAGCCCTGCATCATCGAGGGCATTATTGATGGCCCAGGTCGCCAGGTTGCGAGTTGATTCCTGGGACCCGCGGCGGTAGGTCGTCTCTCCCACTCCGACAATCGCATATTTGTTACGCAGGTATTTTGGGGTGGTGGCGTCTATGTCACTTTGCGTCATCGCTCCCTCCTTCTTCGAGCATGTTTGCTCACCGTCAATCCTGTCATTGCGAGGAGCGGCAAGCAACGAAGCAATTTCTGCCCGCAGACAAGCTTGCTTCGTTGCGCTCGCAAGGCCGGCCTCTCGGCAGTTTGCAAACCCGTGCTTAGCGCTTTCAGTCTTTCCTTGGGGAGTGCTTTACACTGGAGACGCAGAAGTTGTCAAACGGCGCATATTTGTCGTGAGAAACGAAGGCTGGGCTGAGCGGCGCTGGAACTTGCTCCGTCCCCACCACCGGTGGTAGGACAGTGAGCAAAAGGAGGGTTACGCCATGATGGACTACAGTGCCTACGAGTATCTCAAGGTTGACGTTGCCGAGCGGGTCGCAACGGTAACGATCAACCGCCCCGAACGACTGAATGCCGTGCACGCGGCGCTACACCATGAGTTTGAGCAAATCTGGCTGGACCTGGCTGAGGATCGTGATGTCAATGCGATCCTGCTCACTGGAGCGGGGGAAGCGTTTTCTGTGGGAGGAGACCTCACCAGTCGGGATAAACCCACCAAGAGCAAAGGGCGTGGCGGCCGACGGATCGTCATGGCCGATGGCCGGCGGGTGATTGAAAACCTCCTGGATGTCGAACAACCGATCGTTGCCGCGATTAACGGTGACGCTCTCGGGTTTGCAGCCAACGTCGCCTTGCTCTGTGACGTGACCGTAGCCTCGGAAACCGCGAAGTTAGCCGACACCCATGTCTCTTTAGCCGCTGTTGCGGGAGACGGAGGAGCGGTGATCTGGCCCTTGTTGATCGGTCCCAACCGCGCCAAAGAATTTCTGATGCTCGGCGATACCATCACTGGCGCGGATGCGGCGCGCATCGGTCTCGTCAACTATGCCGTGCCGGCGGCGGAGGTACTGCCGAAAGCCCGTGAACTCGCCCAGCGGTTAGCGGATGGACCGACGTGGGCGATCCGCTGGAGCAAGCTCGCGGTGAACAAGTGGTTGAAACAACAGGCCAACTTAATTATGGATGCTGGGCTCGCGTACGAAGCGCTGACCCTGACGACCCAAGATCATAAAGAAGCACTGAAAGCGATGCAGGAAAAACGCAAGCCGAACTATATTCGTAAGCGCGAGCCGCAGTCGTAGCCTGGTAGCGCTGGCGGCGACACGCGACCGCCAGCATTACACTTATCGCGCAGTCGATCGCAGTACCTGTCCCGGCAGTGCGCCGGAATGCCTTTGTTCCTCGTACAGCACCACCCCGTTGACGATCGTGTACTGCACTCCGTGTGCAGGCATGACCAGACGGCGACCACCTCCAGGTAAATCATTGCGCATTTCAGGTCGCTTTGCCGACCCAACAGTCTTGTCGTCAAACAGGACAATGTCCGCTGCCAGCCCTTGCTGCAACCGTCCACGGTTGCGTAAGCCAAAGAAATCCGCTGGTTCGGAGGTCAATCGTTTCACCGCGTACTCTAGTGTCATTGCTTGCTTCTCTCGGACCCATCTTCCCAGGAGATACGTGCAATATCCCGCATCACACAACATGTCGACGTGGGCACCACCATCAGAAAGGCCAATCATCGTCCGTGGGTCAGTGATCAACTCCTGCACGCCGTCTTCGTTCGAATTGAAGAGCGGGACAATGTATTGCGTCTTCAGGTCGTCTTCGAGCGCAATGTCCAGAAACGTATCTAACCCATCCTGGCCTCGCTCGCGCGCAATCTCTGCCACGGTTTTCTTTTCCCAACGCTTTAGGGCCGGAGAGCTGACTTCGTGCACCTCAATCGTGTCCCAGCGACCTGAAAAAACCAGACGCGGCCGCCCGAGGTCCGCCCGGAACGCCGCGCGAAATTCTGGACTGCGGTACAGGGCTTTCTGCACCTCTACCGGTTGGTTGAACGCCGGTTTCCAGGAGCGCATTGCCGCGAAAATAAACGGGATGCGTAAGTCCACTTGTCCAACCAGCGGACGACAGCTGGCCTGCGGAATCCCTTTGCGTTTGATCAGTGGCTCAGCTGCGTGCAGGGTATTCATCGCAGCTTCCGGGTCGTCATCACGACTCAAAACAGCAAGCCAGGTGACCGGCGCGTTACTCTCGGTCAGTAAGAAGTCTAAGAGTTCATACTTGTGCGGCTGTGCCGGATCGCCTAAGGCGACCTCAATCACTCCACGGTTGAGTTCTTTCAAAACGTTGGCGTAGGCTTTCAATTCGTCACGGCTGGCGAGGCGGCAAGCTAAGGGGCGTCCTTTGAATCCCACATGTTGCGCCACGGTAGTCGTGGTAAACCCCATCGCTCCAGCCGCCACAGCCTCACGTAGGAGCGCCTGAATCTGCAGCGTCTCCTCTGCTGTGGCCGCCCGCTCCATCGACTCTTCTCCCATAACGTAATGACGAAACGGGGTCAGCGGCGCGAGAAACCCCAGGTTAATACCCATGCTACGCTTCTCCGCCGCATCCATATATTGGGGAAAACTTTCCCACTCCCACGTCACCCCTTTCCCGAGCACATCGAACGGAATCGATTCGACATTAACCAAATCCCAAGCGGCAATTTCCTGGACATTGGCTTTGCACGGTGCCAGGCCCACGCCGCAATTCCCCATGATAACACTCGTCACCCCATGCCACGACGAGCAAGAAATCAATGGATCCCAACAGATCTGCGCATCGTAGTGCGTATGCGGGTCAACAAACCCCGGCGCAACGATTAAATCCGCGGCATCGATGATTTTCTTTGCGCCGTCAGTCACCTTTCCGATTGCCGCAATCCGCCCATCACTGACTGCGACATCTGCGCGATACCGAGCCGTACCCGTGCCATCAACAATGGTCCCGTTCCGAATGACGATATCATATGCCATGGTACCCTCCTTTGATCCGTGAGGTACAGTATCTGCCCTTTCCTCCCACGCTGTCAAGAATTTGCTGACCTACGTTGAGTCGTGGTTCTTTCGAGCCAGCTCTTGGCAACAGGGATCAGTACAGTCACACGAGGGAGGTAAGATCCAGCCACTAACGTCGCCCCTCTCGTTGGCTGAGTCCTTTGCTCAGTGCTTCCGCCAATTGCGAGCGGGGAGCACTACCGGTTGATTTATCACGCATTGAGAGGGAAATCCGACGACGCGCGACGTCCACTTCCAGGACCGTTACCGTCACTTTCTGGTGTACTTTGAGTACATCATGCGGATTCTTCACAAAGTGATTAGCCATCTGGCTGACGTGTACCAACCCATCCTGATGGACACCAATATCGACAAACGCCCCGAACGCAGTGATATTAGTGACAATGCCAGGAAGCTTCATCCCCGGTTTTACGTCTTCGAGTTTTTCGATACCTTCGGCAAAACATACAATCTCAAACTGTGCCCGCGGATCACGTCCCGGCTTGGCAAGTTCGGCCAGGATGTCATGCAACGTCGGCAGGCCCACTTCCTCGGTAACGTACTTTTTGGGGTCAATCTGTTTTCGCACCTTTTCGTCACGGAGTAGATCACCCACCGTGCAGCGGTGTTGTTGAGCTATACGTTCCACCAGGGCATAGCGCTCAGGATGTACCGCACTGGCATCCAAGGGATGTTGGCTATCGCGAATACGCAAAAAGCCCGCGGCCTGCTCAAACGCCTTTGGTCCTAAGCGTGCCACTTTACGCAGTTCGTGTCGCGAACGAAACGGACCATTGGTATTGCGATAATCAACAATATTTTGCGCCAATTGTGGACCAAGCCCCGACACGTACGTCAGCAATTGCTTGCTTGCCGTATTCACCTCCACGCCAACACTATTCACACAACTCATCACCACATCATCCAGACGCTGCTTCAACGCGGGTTGGTCAACATCATGTTGATACTGCCCAACCCCAATCGCCTTCGGTTCAATTTTTACGAGTTCGGCGAGCGGGTCCATGAGCCGTCTTCCAATCGACACTGCGCCGCGGACCGTCACATCATGGTCAGGGAACTCCTCACGGGCTGCGGGCGAGGCAGAATACACCGAGGCGCCACTCTCGTTAACCATAATAATAACAATCGACTGCGGGAGCTGCAGTTGCCGAACGAACATCTCAGTTTCTCGTCCCGCCGTGCCGTTGCCAATAGCAAGCGCCTCAATGCTAAAGCGCTCGCAGAGGTCGCGCAGCATCGTCGCGGCCTGGGTGGCAGCGTTCTCCCCTTGGTGCGGAAAGATCGTAGTGGTGTACAACAGTTGCCCTTGCTGATCCAAACAGACCACCTTGCAGCCAGTACGAAAGCCTGGATCAATGGCCAAAACTTTCTTTTGTCCTAAAGGCGAAGCAAGCAGCAATTGCCGCAGGTTGTCAGAAAACACGGTAATCGCCGCCTCATCCGCGCGTTTCTTCGTCAGGAGGCGAATCTCGGTCTCGATCGACAAGCTAAGTAGACGACGAAAGCTGTCACGCACCGCCTGTCTGACGTGCTCACTGGCAGCGTTGGTTCCCTTCACAAATTGTCGCTCTAATAACCGTAGAGCTTCATCCTCTGGGACGAGCACCCGCAGCGTGAGAAATTCTTCTTTCTCTCCACGTCGCATAGCCAGGATACGGTGCGAGGGGGCCGTCGCGACTGGCTCTTCCCAGTCAAAATAGTCAGAAAATTTACTACCATCGGCCTCTTTGCCAGGAATCACCTGTGACTGAAACACTCCTTTCGACACAAACAGTTCTCGTAATCCCTCACGTGCCTGCGGGTCCTCGCTCACCCACTCTGCCATGATGTCACGCGCACCGGCGAGCACCTCCACCGTCGAAGGTAGCTCTTTCTCAGGATCAACAAATGCTGCCGCTGCCTGTTCGGGGTCAAGCGTCCCTTGTTCCCATAACTGCTGCGCTAACGGCTCCAACCCTCGCTCTTTGGCAATAGTCGCGCGGGTGCGGCGCTTCGGACGGTAAGGAAGATAGAGGTCTTCCAACACGGTCAGCGACGGCGCGGCCAAGATTTTGTCACGTAATTCATCGGTGAGTTTTCCCTGGTCGCCAATCGATTTCAGAATCACCTCACGGCGTTTATCGAGTTCCACCAGTTGCGCCAGACGATCACGAATAGCGGTAATCGCCACTTCATCAAGGCTGCCGGTCACTTCTTTGCGATACCGCGCAATGAAGGGCACCGTCGCCCCGTCATCAAGGAGAACCGCCGTTGCCTGAACTTGTTTTGGTGAGATTTGTAATTCTGTAGCAATACGACTGATATGCGACGGGTTCATGGAGACGTATACCTCATCTAAAAATCGAAACCGAGCTGTGTCGCCCGTCCTCGCGTGGGTACTGGCCGGGGGTTTTTGTTTTGTGCCGGACAAAATTCTCGAAAATCACAATTTGCGCACCATGTCCCTTCCTGCGGCTGAAACGCTTGCTCCCGACCAATGTCACGACACAATCCCCTGATACGCACGTGCGCAGCTTCCGGCTTATCGGCTTCAACGGTCTCCTTGTTCCCGGTTCGCAAATAGTAAAAGGATAATCGTTGCGCGGCTTTTCCGGTGATACTATGAAAACCAAGTTGATACATATCGAGCTGTAACGGGTCAGGCGCAGTGCCACCGCGCTGCGAGAGCTTGTAGTCGATAATCTCATAGCCGCTCGTAATCTCGTCAACCCGGTCAATGCGTCCCCCGAGAACAAACGGCCCCACATGGAGGGTAAATTTCTCTTCCAACAGGTAGGGTCTGGGAAACCGCCCCCGATGTGCTTCCCAATACCGCGTCAACAGCATACGACCTTCTTGGTATTGCTGCTCTGTGAGAGGGCGAGTGGGATTGTCATAATACCCCTGGAGATCTGCCAGTAAGCTTGCCAGAGAAATCCTCGTGTGGGGAAACAAGGCTGGTCCCTCATCGTGCTGCTGTTTGAGTCGCTGATGAAACAAATGAAGAGCCCCATGTAACGCACGAGAGGACTGCGCCGCGGGGCGTGGTCGTGTCGGCAAGCCACGATTGTACCGTAAATGATACCGGAAGTGGCATTGCTGAAACGTTTTGAGAGCAGTGTACGACAACTTCACAATGCACTCCTCGTCAAGGTTCCGCAAACAACCTGATCTTACTTGCCGTGCAACATCAGCGACATGACACTAAAAAAACGGGCTTCACTCAGCTCTTGGTTGTACACCACCTTATGGGTCTGGAAAATCGAGGCACGGTCGTTCTCGTAGTCAATCGACAACTGCGCGGAAAGCTGCGGGAGCCAGACTGGGTTATTCCACGGATTGAACTCGGGGTGGAAATGAACTTGTATAAACGTGCGTTTATGCTTCCCGTTCAGACCATAAGCAAAGGTATAGAGGTTCGTGTACGTTTGCTTATCAAGGTACAACAAACGGCGGCTATAAAGCGGATGAGAAGAGTCTGAAGTCGCTTCTAAAACGATCACTTTCCGTAATTCCCAGGGATCGAGCGGATACCAGTTGCCTTTCCCTCCCAGGGTTGGTTCCGTGGTGCGAATCGGTCCTGGCACCAGCACTACTTTCTCACCAAGATATTTCCACTGATAGGGATAGACATAGCCATTAAATCCTGAGGTGTCTTCCGATAACAACTGTCCGTTCCCAGGCGCTTGATACGGGTTGTAAATCACTTTCCGTGTCCGTCGCGTGCGTGGATCGTACAACCACTGGTCATCCAACTTCGTATCATCAAGATAGGTCAAACTCAGGATCTGTTGTCCTTCCGCATCAGCCGGCGCGAGAAAACGCATATACCGTTTCATATACACGCCAGACTTTTCCCAACTCTGACGATTGTCCTCCGGATCTGGACGATGTGGGCCCCAGAGCATGGCAATGTAATAGCTTTCTGAACGCTCTACTGCGCCACTGGCAGTCCGATGCTCATTGGTCGGCCAGTACTGCACGCTGTCACCACGGTCGCGATAGCGGTAGTTCCACGCGGCTTTCACTCCGGCCTGCGGATCGTTGGGATCGAGGTCCGGAAACGGCAAGCCCGCTTTATAATTACTCAGCTCGTCGCCATTGATCTGCGCCTGGCCTGCATGTTGAATCGTGGCATCAATGTACTCTTGGCGAAGTGGGGTATCAGTGGTTTGCTGCACCGGAAACGAAAATTCCCCCGCGGCAACGTGATCCAGCAATTCTGGCGGTAAAACACGAGCGGCGACGTTCACATTCGTTTTATCAATGGTCATTCCCGGCGTAATGCCTTCGACTGTCGGCGCCCCGTCACGATACGGAAAGAACAAATTCTGGAAGCGTTGCGGACCACCATTCCTCTCCGTCCCGGCGTGGACTGGAAGAACCAAACCGATCAATAGGATCAGCGCTCCGTAATACTGTCGTTGTCGCATTCCTTCTCCTTATTCTCTCGCTGCACCTCCCATCCAAACGCAATAGAGCCGAACCCCGAAGCATAACCGCTTGTGGGGCTTCGACTCTATCACCTCCAGTATGAGGAAAACATCAACGTGCAGGTTGTTACCGTCGTGCGAGTGGACCACGCAGCAGTTGTCCGGGCAGCGCACCGGTGTGTTCGTTATTTCGTAGCACCACTTCGCCATTCACCACCGTGGCCATAATGCCGCCAGCTTTCTGTTTGAGGCGACGCGCGCCCGCCGGCAGATCGTAGACAAGTTCTGGCATCAACGGAGTAATCGTTTCCGGATTAAAGACAACGATATCCGCGTTCCACCCTTCGCGCAGCAAGCCACGTCCGTTTAAGCCCCACTGCGAGGCCGGAACGAACGTGAGCATCCGTACCGCGTCTTCTAAGGCAAACGCCTGTTTTTCCCGCACCCAGTAGCTCAACAAATGCGTCTGTAACGATGAGTCCATGATCTGCGAGACATGAGCACCAGAATCCGAGAAGGTTACCACCGCACGAGGGTGCTTCATCATTTCCAAGGCGTACTCTTCGTTTTCATTGACCAGGGGCTGGAGGAAAAACTGCTTGAGGTTCTTGGCCAACGAGAGATCGATGAAAACGTCAACAGGGTCTTTGCCTTCGCTCTCCGCGATCTCGGCAATCGAGCGATACGGCGGCGTCGCTTTCTCCATCACCAGCAGCCACTTGAAGTTGGCTTTGCGTGGTTCAGCTCCGACACCGCGACTCGATTCACGCGGGGTGTCATACACGGCAGCCACGAGTTGTCGACGAATCTCCGGATCACGCAACTTGGCTTCTTGTTCGGCCAAGGGGAGTTTACGAATATCACGCCATACCGGCAGCCGGTCGAAGGGTGTCACAGTCTGAAACGACAAGACCACGTTGATCGAACGGCTGTGCACTTGGGCGAACATCCGCCCACCCGCAGCGGCGGTTTCGTCTATCGTCGCGAGATAGTCCTGCCACAGGCCCGGCGCATAGCGGCGACTAAACACGCCAAACGTCACCGGTACTCCGGTTTCCACCGCCAACGCTTTGAGTCGTCCAAGATAATCTTCGCGGAGATCAGGATTGATGTCCGTATCTTCACCAGCAATCTCAAACACGCCAGCATTCATTTCACCCATTACACCGACGAGCTGGCGCACTTCATCCCACGTGGCCAGGCGGCTCGCCACCGGCTGTCCGTCAGGGGTCTGATGGTTACGTGTGCGCGACGTGGTGAATCCGATCGCCCCCGCGCGAATAGCATCGCGCACTTCGCGTTTCATCGCCTCAATATCATCAGGCGTCGCAGTTTCGGTGAAGGCGCGTTCGCCCATCACATAGGTGCGCAGCGCAGAATGGCCAATATAGGCAGAGTAGTTGATGCCTTTAGGCAGCCGCTCAACCGCATCAAGATACTCTGGATAGGTTGTCCAGCTCCACGGGATCCCCGCTTCCATTGCTTCCGGAGATATATCCTCGGCGCGCTCCAGGTTACGCATCACCAGAAGTTTGTCTTTTTCGCCACAAGGAGCAAGCGAGAAGCCACAGTTCCCCATGACCACGCTGGTAATACCATGCCAGCATGAACAGGTCCCGAGCGGGTCCCAGAAGACCTGCGCATCCATATGGGTATGTCCATCAATGAATCCCGGTGCGACCACATGACCGTCTGCGTCAATCACTTCTTTGGCCCGGTCACGAATTTTGCCAACGGTCACAATCTTGCCGTGGACAATACCTACATCCGCGCGAAAGCGCGGCAGGCCCGAACCGTCAATCACCGTACCATTACGAATAAGTAGATCGTATTGCATGGAACCTCCTTTTGTTTCCCTGTCACTAATACATCCGTCGCCCCGTCGCTTGCTCCTTCCTTATTTCAAAGCACGAACGCAACAGCAAGAGATCACGTTCTGCACTATACTGCTCTTTTATACATGATAGATGTCCAGCACGGTCTCAACCACATCGTTAAGCAGCAGAATTTTTTTCTTCGCAATGAGCAAGGCTTCCCCCTCTTGACGGAGCAGGTGTTCATAGAAACCAAAGTAGGTGAAGGCATGCTGTTGCTCTGGTCGATAGATATGGACCTGCCAATGCGAGGACACCGACCAATGTCCGGCTTCGCTTCTAGTGACTCGGAGATTCGTAATCAGGTGGCACGTGCGCAGTAGTGGGCTCGTCGCCGGGGAAAGCCCCGATTGTATTCGCCAGACACGATCCGCCAGACCGGAGCGATTGTTGTAGTAGATCAACGACAACTGTGACCGCGGATCATCGGTTGGTTTCCCATCATCATCCCAGGCAGGGATCCAGAACTCGGCATCTTCAGTGTAGAGCGCGAGCCAGTCCGGCCACCGCCGCTCATCAAGATAGGCAGCCTCTTGGTAGAGCAGGTCGGCACAGCGAGCGAGCACCTCAGTGTTCATGATTCCGCCCCTCGACAGCAGCAGCTTGGCCTTGCTTCATCAGTCGTACCCACTGACGATAGTGTCCGTGATAGAGGGTCTCGTCACGAAAGTCTCCACAACTCGCTTGCGGCTGGAGACCGAGCGCTCGTGCTTCAGCATCGGCCCCTAGGGTGAGTCGCTGCGTACCACGGACATACCCTTGCTGCCATCGGACCGAACGACCCTGGTATCCCTTCTGGCAGGCCTCGAAGGCGGCAAGATCATCCGGTGTCCCTACCCCACTCGCGTTGAAGAAGTCCTCATATTGCCGCAACCGGTGCGCCCGCGCGGGCGCACTCTCGCCGACTGGGGCAATGCAATACGTCGACACCCGCGTCTTGTTTACAGCAAGAGGATGAATGACCCGAATCTGCGTAGACGTCTGATCCATAAGAAACACATTCGGATAGAGGAGGAGATTGCGTAAGCGCTCCATCATCCAGTGGGTCCGTTGTTCGCCATACTGCGCCACCATTTCTCGACGTCGTTCGTAGTTCGGACGATCCTGTGGGTTGGGATAGTCTGTCCACAGCACGGTATGACCATTCCCTAAGTCATAGCAACCATTAGCAATGGGAGAGGTTCCCAGCCGCTCCACGTCTAGCGCTTGCACGGCGTCTTTGCCGGTTTTCACTCGTCGTTGAATGACTCCAACGAACGTCCGATGCACAATGTCGAAGTGATAGCCGTCCACCCCATTCTCGACTTGCATCTTCCAGTTTCCCGCGTAGGTGTAGTCTGCGCTGCCGCGCAACACCTCTAATCCGTTCGGCGATTGATCGACAATCATGTCGATAAACGGACGGGTTTCGCCTAAGTGCGTTTCCAGGTCTGGAACGTGGGGGTTGAGACTGCCAAAGACAAACCCACGATAACTGGCAATTCGCGGAACGCGCGTTAAACCGTGGTCCTGCTTGTCGAACGCCGCCGGATATGCCCCGTTCGCGTGGTCTTTGACACTCACCAGTGCACCATTAGTATTGAATGCCCAGCCATGATACGGACAGGTGAGAATTTTCTGATTACCTCGCTTGGTGAGACACACGGTCGCCCCGCGATGTGGGCAGGCATTGATGAAACCACCGATCCCGCCAGACTGATTGCGCATCAGGATGATCGGTTGGCGACCCATTGTCGTCGTCAAAAAATCATGCGGACGCGGCAGCTGGCTTTCGTGTGCAAGGTAAATCCACGTACCCTCGAAGATATATCGCATCTCCAGCTCGAATAGCTGGGAATCGGTAAACACGGTACGATCAACCGTAAACTCGCCGTGTTCCGGCTGATCGATAATGTATGCCTGAAAATCACGAACAACGTTATCAACAACCTGAAAACTGTGCCCGTTTCCCCCTATGACCTCTTCCCCGGTGCGGGATTCCATACAGTCCCCTCCTTATAGCGTGAGAGAAGTTTCATGGCATGAGCTGCTTTCTCCCATAAGACGAAGCAGGCTCGTCTGTCAAGCAAGAAGCACAGCAAGACAAATCAAACAGCAAAAGGGAAACGTTCCCGCCCCTCTGCTGTTTCCCCTTTAGCCTTTAGCCTACAGCCTTCCCCCATCTCCACCACCCGGCAGAACAGATTCACCAGCGACAGTTGTGCCATAAACGGCGGCTACTCGGGGACGCGGCATCCCTCTGTCCGTCCATCCTGAGTAGGCCCGAAGGGCCGTATCGAAGGATCACGAGCACCCCGCACGGCCCACAAATATATATAAAGGAAGGTCAACTCTCAGCAGACTCGCTGGACTCTAACCACCAGCGGTCCATGTCGAGTGCAATTGCCTCGAACGGCTCAGCCCGCACAACTTCCGTGTCGCCATGCACGCTCACGACAACCCATTGCCGCTCTTCGAGGCGGTACACTTCCAAGGTACGCTGGAGCGGATCAACCAGCCACAGATGTCGGACCTGTTCACGCGCGTAGATCGGCATTTTGCGCACCCGATCAATACGTCCGGTGGAAGGAGAGACTACTTCACACACCCAGTCTGGCGCTAGTTCAAAGTATGGAACATCATGGAGTATGGGCATACGCTCACGCCGCCAGCCGGCAAGGTCCGGCACGAGAATATCAGCGCCGAGATGGAACTCCGGTTCAAAAAGGATTTGCCAACCACCAGGACCACCAGGACCACCGGTCCGACGGTCAAACGGACTGACATCCTGAATCAGAGCTGAGGCAGCACGCGCATGAGGAGACCCAGGCCGTGGGGAAGTAAGCAGTTCTCCATCCAAAATCTCAGCAATCAAAATATCAGGAACCTGGAGAAGATCTTCATACGTCGCGCGGCGTCGTGCGGTATTCATGGTCCATACTGTAACATAACCTTACCCTCAATTCAGCAGGAGGCGTAACAGCGCCAAGCAAATGAGAAGAATAGGAAAGCTACGGCAAGATATACAGTCACTAAATCAAACCACAGAAGATTGGCACAGAGATGCACTCGCTGATACATCAAGAGTTGTGAGACCACTCAATCCATCAGCGAGGAGCTTCTGTGCCAAGAGCGACGATAGTGGATATTCCCCCTGCG
>JBFWXH010000090.1:0-32408 GCA_050187625.1 Binatia bacterium | reverse complement strand
CTCTGTGGTTACGCTTCCTCTTCCCATCGCACGCCTCCCTCCTGCTGTGCTTCTCCTCTAGCGCCCATCTCGCTAAGTTGGCAAGATGTGGGTAAGGAAATGGGCAGGGAGAGGGCTAGGGTGAGGGGATGAAAAAAGAGGATTTTGCTTGTCGTTCCCCTCATCCTGACCTTCTCCCTGTGGGAGAAGGAACCCCAACGTGCAACAAAAGATCTAAAATATACGAATTTTCTCTTAAGTTGTGACCAATGCGCAGCGTGGAACCCAGAACGCGCTCCGCGTAAGCAAAGCGGCGTCACCGCCACCGCACTCCACAGGCGGACTGCTCACAAATTTATGAGACACAATACTAGGTATCTCTTATATTGCCAGGACGGTCGTGACACACGGAGCGGGTCGCTGACCAGCTGACTCAGTGGGAATAGTGGCATGCTGATTGCTCATTGCTTGTAGGTCTTCCTACCACCGTAGCCGCTACCCCTGCTGAGCGAGTAGCCGCGGCGAACGCACAGCGGCACTAATGTCTATGTCGTGTAACCTCATGACCTGCATTGACGGTTATGACTCAAGAAAGGAGTATCTATATGTTGCATTCGTCGAAATTTGCGCTTTTCGTCGTTGCTGTGACTCTCAGCGTGGCCACGTGGACGAGCGTGGGCTTTGCGCAGGGTAGACATGAACCTGGCCTACGCCCACCTGAGGTGCCATACCTGCATATCCCACCACAAGTACGGTTGACTGGTACCTTGCATCCAGTGGAGGAAAAGGGTGCGCCCGTGCAGGCGGTGAAGATCTTCGTCCAGAATAAAGAATGGAATTTCTGGCTGACGCAGGTTGACGTCCTGACCGGTACCAATTACGGTTGGCTCACCCTGGCGGAGCTGTTCCCCCGCGAGTTGCGTCTTTCGGGACCTGAGAAGCTGTTAGGTCCACTAGAGAAATCCGAGATTGTCGACAAGCCCGTTATTGTTGAGGGCCGTCTGTATAGTTCTGATAGGAAACTGGTGGTGACGACGGTGGAAGAGCCAGCCACAATCAGCGCGGTGCAATGATGACGGCGGTCTGCAGCCCGAGACTTCTCGCGGGTTTCTGCTGCCGAGCAGCCGGCAAAGGTCTCCGCTCATAACACGGGAAAGCGGACTGCCCGTATCATTGCTGACCTCGCGTGCATTCCTGGCGGCTTGTCTCGTGAAAGGGGACGTGAGGGGCGAGTGGTCTGGCGGCGAAACCGCGACCCGTAAAGGCTAGAGTTTCCCCACAAGCGAGGGGCACGGTATACTGTGGCGCGCTTTGTGCTAGGACAATGCAAAGGAAAGGAAGCGCACACAGCCGCATATGACAAGCCAGCCTGGCCAACAGACGTCCAGAGATGGGACCGACGACGAATCGGTCAGTCCTCGCCTCCTCGCGACGGGGACCAGTCCCCGGAATCAACAACGCAGCGAATCGCAGCTTCCACAACTCTCTCCGCTTCTGGTCTGGGCGGTGGTGTTCTGCGATATCGGTACCTCGGTCTATTACGTCCCAGGCATTCTGTACCAGCAGGTTGGTTCGCTGGCGCCACTCTTTGTCCTGTTAACTACCGTGGGTTTTATACTGCTCAGCGCCAAGTACATCGAGATCTCGTGGCGTAATCCGGAGGGTGGCGGCGTTGTCACGGTCGCGACGAAGGCGTTCAACCCGCGGTGGGGTTGTCTGGGCGGCATGTTAATCACGGTTGATTATTTTCTGACTTCTGCCATCTCTTCTGTCTCCGGCATGCAGTATCTGGGGAGTCTCTTCCCTGTCGTTGATGCGCACATTGTTGTGCTCTCGGCCGTGGCGCTGGTTTTTCTGGCCATGATCAATATCATCGGTATTCGGGAGAGTGCAATGCTCTCGTTGTGCATGGCCTGTGCTGCCTTGGCCGTCAATCTGACCGTCATCGGTGTGACGATGGTGTCGATCGGGCTCCCAGAGTGGCTCACCCTTCTGCAGCATCTCCGCCCTGAACATCCGCTGCCCTGGTCTGCGGTGCTCGTCGGGTTCGCGAGTGCGTGGCTGGCATTCTCCGGGCTCGAAAGTATCAGTCAATTGAGTCCGGCTATGCGCACACCAACGCGGTCGACTGCGCGGAATGGCATGCTCCTGGTGGTACTCTCTATTGTAATCACCTCGCCGCTACTGACGCTGTTTTCTGTGGCGTTGCTCCCGGACACTATTAAACTCCACGAAAGTGAACGTTTTATCTCTGAGCTTGGTGCACTGTGGGGAGGGGTATCGGTCAAGGTGCTGGTTGTGAGTACCGCATCGATCTTACTGTTGTTTGCGGCCAATACCGCCATCATCGGTGGGTATCATGTCTTTTTGGCGCTCGCGGAACGAGGATTTTTACCTGCCGCCATAACCGTGCGCAATCGCCAGTTTGGTACACCGCATTTCGCCATCGGAGTTGCAACGATTGTCCCGATGATCGTGATCGCCTGTACCAGGGGACAACTGACTACCCTGGGCGACATGTATGCCTTTGGGTTACTGGGTGCGTTTGTCCTCAGCTCGGCAGGGCTCGATGTCATTCGTTGGCGGCAGCAGCAGCGCGGGTTAAGCTTTTGGGTGGGCATTGCCACCACGCTTATGGTGCTGGTGGCGTGGTCGACAAACCTGGTGACTAAAGAGCTCGCAACCTTTTTCGGTGGTGGACTCGTCACTTTCGGTATGGGGATCGCCCTCGCGACGCAACAAGGATGGTTTGCCGATATGTTCTATCGCATCCCCTTTGTCGCGCGACTGGCCACCCAGCGCATTTCTGAGGCAGAGCGCGAGACGGAGGATATCCCGAATTTGATCAGTCTGAGTGACGCGTCGGCGCTGGTCCCCTTATACCCATCGCGCACGTTGGTTGCCGTGCGCGGTCGCAACTCGCGGCTGATCGATGAGGCGGTCGCACGGGAAAGAGGTATAGGCGGCACGGCCATTTATGCGCTCTATGTCGAGGAACGGGCCGGCTTGTTTGTCGGTGGGGTAACCCAGGAGCCGGATGAGGAGGGAATTGCGTCACTGCGCTTTGCCGCCAAAGCAGCGCGTCGCCGGGAATTTGAACTGATCCCGGTGTGGACGGTTTCCTACAATGCGGCGGAAGCGATTGCCCGGGCCGCGGAAGTTCTGGATGTGGACACGGTGGTCATGGGGGTCAGTCGGCGTAGCGCGATCTATCATTTACTCCGTGGGCACGTAGTGAACGGTCTGACCCGTCGCCTGCCGCCAAGTTGTCACCTGATGCTGTTCAATTAGCGGGTCGACGCTACGCTCGGACCCTTCGCGCCCTGTGGCTAGGAGGAGAAGGAAAAGGCCTGCAAATCAAACCACAGCAAACTGGCGCATTAGATCTGTTCCCCTGAGTGGAACGAAGGGTCTCCTAGAGAGATTCTTCGCTACGCTCAGAATGACATGCCCGTGAGGTCGGAGCGGCACGTGTACGGATCAGGGATGTTCCGGTTTAGTAGCCCCACAGTGGCCGCATCCCAGGCAAACGATAGTCGTCCGCACCTTGGCCGTTACCCGAGCGCAAACTGCGTTCGATCGGCCCGTTATCATATTGTTGCTCCGTGCGAAGGGATTGCCAGTTCATTTGCGGGATGAGGGACGACAGGTTGTCGTGTGGGAGAAGATGTCGCAAATCGTGCTGCAAATCTTCCCACGAGAAATACAGCATTGTTCCCTCGCGTTCGAAAGCCCGGCTCGGAGTTGCCAGCGCCAGGACCCCCAGCAGGGCAAGCGGCAGGACCCACGTCTGCGCTCTTCGCCGTCTGTTTCGTGTTGTCATAGGTAGCTCCTTTCTGTTGGAGTGAGGTATGTTCTGATCAAATAAGCATTTGCTATGCCATCCTCTTTCCACTGCAACGGAGTCGTAGAAGCCCCATATACACAGGCCACGCCTGGTAGTTCCGTGGCTGTCCGTGTGCTAAAGCGCCACACTACGCACGCCTGTTTTGCCGGGAAGGGAGGCGTAGTTGTTGGTCTCCCGCTATCTGCCTGCTATGCACGTCTGCGTACGTGAGGTGCTCGTATGCCTACGACATGCCTTATCACTGCCTCATTATCGAGCCAGGCACTACTCCTCGGAGCTGTCTCTCAGGTGCCGGGTTAGGAGAAACGAACGCTTGGCTGACGATCGGCGGATAAGGGGAATGCACGCGGATCGCGTTCGTTGTAGTGACGTAACCGCGCCAAACATTCATCAAGCTTCCCCAACTGCGCTAAGGAATCGCGGATGCGCTGCGCACTGCCCCAGTCACTCCAGCCAACGTCTGGGACCGGCAATACGCGCAAGCGACCGACTAAGGGCTCGCACACGCCTGAAGAGAAATTGACTGCACGCAGTGTGGCATAGGCCCGCTCGATCACTTCCGGCGCGGACGGCGTCCCCAGGGCTCGGCGAATCGCGGTGAAAGCGGCGACGACATCCGGGGCCACGTCTCGCACCATGTGCCACACTGTAGGCGCCCAGGCGACACAGACAAAGGAGTTCCACAGCGCGCCGCGTGCGAGTAAGCCTCGCACGGTCACCGCATCGGGTTTTTCCCAGAACCGTTGAACACCTCGAGTCGCTCGCCCGGCCTCTGCTCTGTGCGGCTCAATCCACCCATAGCCCTCTTCTGCTTTCTCCGGGGTTATGCCGAGCAGGATGAAGTCCTGCGGAAAGCGCTCGACCTCTCGTGCCGCACGACGCACGATTCCCATGAAGCGGCCTTCTTCCTGAATGTAGTGATCAGATGGAAAGATGGCGACAGTCGCCAGGGGGTCGCGATGGGAGATGTGGGCCAGCGGCAGCAAGATCCCCGGCGCGGTATCGCGATTACGGGGTTGATAGATAATGTTCTCAACTGGCCAAGACGAGAGGTGAGACCTCACTTCGTCACGATGGTCCGCACTGACAATAACGACGATGCGGTCGCGCGGAATCACCTGTTGAACGCGATCGAGGGTGTGTTGAAGCATCGAGCGGCGCCCAGTGACGGCACAGAACTGCTTGATGCCGCGCCCGCCACATAAGTGGGCGAGAAACTCACGGGTACGGTTTCCCTCGCCGGCAGCGAGGACGATGCCCCAGAGTAGACGTTGAGGTGTTGGCTGCATGGTTGTGTTCTCCTCTCGTGTATGGGTTCTATTTTCTTTAGTTGATCCGCAGCGCTACGACCCTGAACTGACACGGGGCGCGTCTCGTGTCAGAGGAACGAAGAAGAAGCGAGAACAGAGAGGCATGGCAAAGAGGGCCCTACGTGTGGCATGTCAGCTTTGAGGTGCCGCAGGTAGGGTCTGCCACCCGCCCGGACGATTACGCACGTATGGGTAATACCCTAATACCAATATGGCTTTTTTATTGTGATCATATTGACGCTTGGCCACTACTACTTCTTTCGACGTTTGCGAGGGAAGAATATTCCATGAGAGCATGCCAATAAGTGCAACGGTCATGCCACGTCACTTACGAGCTTGGCAGAATCTGTGGTCTATGCAGACCAAGGAGGAACAGCGTGAGGACGGATGACAGAGACAGGGTGCGTCGGCGGGCGAGCTCCGGGCGCAGCGCGCCAAAGAGTGTGCGCGCTGTGGCAACATGGTAAGCTGCCATCTCCCATCGTCACGCCTTGCCAGGTGTTCTGTCTGACCTTGCCTTCGATGGGGCCGCTGGGGTGAGTAATGCGCGCCATGTGGAGATCGCTGGAGGCCTGTGGAGACGCCAAGACCGGAGAGGTATGCTGCAGATGCGCAATCACCTGTCGATCTCACACCGAGTTTCGCGAAAACAGCAAAAAGCGGGTTGCACTTTCGTATTTCTAAGAACACTGTGACCTTTAGAGCTTATCCGAATAACCCTCACTCCCACGGCTTTGCCGTGTTCTATGAATCCCCCCGCTCGGCTACGCCTTCGCGGCCCCTTTGCCAAAGGGGGCCGACAAACGCGAAGCGGCTGGGGGGGATTTTGATGTCTGGACGCTTCCCTACTGGGTTATCCGGCTAGGCTCTGAGCTGACCCTTGTAGAGGTGGGCGCTTTTCAGCGCTTTGCGCCGCCGGGCTTCCTGCCGTCCGTGGCGCGATTTTTGCTCGCCCCAAGAGAATCGGGCAACGGAAAAGAAGACTATGACGGCGATTATTTCCAGCCACAGCGCCGGGCCGCGTGTTACACCGACCGTACTACCGCTCTTATCAAGAAATGGACACTCTCAGTGACCGGCATCCTCATCATTGCCTATAAGCTCCTAGTCAACGACAAAGGGAAATTTGCCGCCTTGTTGGTGGGCATCACCTTCGCCGTGTTTTTGATGGTGCAGATGACCTCGCTGTTCGCCGGCATCTTGAGTAAGTCCTCCGCCACCGTCATCAACATCGGCGCCAACATGTGGGTGATGGACCCGGCGGTCAACACCGTCGCCAACAGCATCCCGATGCCGGATTATGTCTTGGATGCAGTCCGCAGTATTAACGGCGTCAAGTATGCCGTGCCGTTGTATTCCGGCGGCGCCTTGGTCAAGCTGCGCAGCGGTGCTTATCAATCAGTCTCCGTTTTAGGACTGGATGACACGAGCCTGTTTGGCAGACCTGAGCTGGTCAAGGGGCGCATCGAGGATATCTACGTCGAGAACGGCTTTATCGTGGTGCAAGACGAAGAATTCCCCAAGCTGGAAAATCCGCGGCTCGGGACGGAATTTGCTCTCAACGATCATCGCGGGGTTATTGTCGGGGTCGCCAAAGTGAAGTCGAGCGGCTTGTTTGGCGTCCCGACCCTGTACACGACCTACAAGCGCGCGTTGCAATACATCCCGAATACGAGATTCACCATTTCCTACATCCTGGTGGAGCCAAAGAGCAGCGATGCCATCCAAGAGATTAAACGACAAGTCGAACGACTGGGGTATCGTGCGCTGACGCAGGACGAGTTTGTCCAGAGAATTGCTGACTTTTATAAATATCAAACCGGCATTGGCACGAATATTCTCTTAATGACGGTGATGAGTTTCATCGTGGGCTTATCCATTTCCGGACAGACCTTTTATACCTTCATCTTGGAGAACCTGGAGAAATTCGGGGCCCTGAAAGCAATCGGCGCCAAGGGGTACGAACTGGTGTATATGATCCTGTTCCAGGCGCTGTTTACTGCCTTGACCGGCTATGGTCTCGGCATCGGCTTGTGTACGCTCTTAATAGCTATCGCAAAGTTCAGACTCCCAAGCTACGCTTCCATGATCACGTATTTCAATCTGGGCCTCGCGTTTGTCATGGTCCTCATCATCGCAGGGATTTCGAGTTACATCGCGGTGCGAAAAGTTCTCACCATCGAGCCCTTCGACATTTTCCGAGGGTAAGATGGCGACTCCAGCGATTAGCGCCCATGAACTGGTCAAATGGTTTGGGGAAGGGGAACTCCGCACCTACGCCGTGCGAGACGTCAGTTTTGAGGCCTACTTCGGGGAAATCCTGTACATTGTCGGCCCCTCCGGCAGCGGGAAAACCACCCTGTTAAGTCTGCTGGCCGGCATTCTCCGCCCGAATGCCGGTCTCGTGAAGGTAAAGGACATCGACCTTTGGAGTTTGACCGACAACCAGATTGCCGAGTTTCGCCTAACCAGCATGGGATTCGTCTTTCAGGATTATCATCTCTTTCCGCGCCTCACGACCGTCGAAAACGTGGCCATTCCGTTGATTTTACAGAAGCGTGACTGGGGCGAATCCGTCACCGCAGCCATGCGCTATTTGGACATCGTCGGGCTCAAGGACCGGGCGCACCTGCCGCCGGTCAAGTTGAGCGGCGGCGAGCAGCAGCGGGTGGCCATCGCCAGGGCGATTGTCAGTGGTCCGGATATTTTGATCTTTGATGAGCCGACCGCCTCTCTAGATGGCGACACCGGCAGGAGAATTATTGAGTTCGTGAAGACGAACATACTGACTGCTACACGCTGTATCTTGATTGTTACTCATGACAACCGAATCTTTGAATACGCCAACCGCATCATGACCATGGAGGATGGCAAAATCACAGGAATCGAAAAGGGAGGAGTGAGTGAGGAATAAGGTTATCTTCATCCTTGCGCTTCTCGGCATGATCGCAGGTTTGGTGAGCGCCTATGTCTACGGCGTGCAAAAAAAGCCGCAACCTCCGGTGTTCAATCCAGCGCCAAATCCCTATGCCAAGGGCATCTATACGAATGGCATCATTGAAAGCTACCAAATGCACGGAGAGAACATCAACATTTACCCCGAAGTCTCGGGTACGATCAGGCAGATTCTGGCAGTGGAGGGCGAGACGGTTCATCAAGGCGCACCGCTGCTCACGATCGATGATTCCGTGCAACGGACGACGGTCGAGCAGTTGCAGGCGCAAGCCGAGGCCGCGCTGGCGCTGTTGCAAGAACTCAAGGCTCAGCCCAGAGCGGAAAATCTCGCGGTGGCCAAGGCCCAGGTTGAGCTTGCCGCCGCCACCCGCAAAAGCGCCCAGGACCAGTTGGAAAAGCAGCAGCGATCATACGCCATCGACCCCCACTCGGTAAGTAAGGACACTCTCGATAACGCCATCAACGCGGTCAACGTGGCGCAGGCCAGCTTGGATGTCGCCCGGAAACAATATGAACTTACCAAGGCGGGCGCCTGGATCTACGACATCCAGAATCAGGAAAAACAGTACCTTGCGCTCTCCAAAGCGGCGTTAGCGGGTACTGCTCTCTTGGCGAAGTACACGATCAAGGCTCCAGTCGATGGCGTGGTGCTCTCGATCCAGGCCGCGGTGGGCAGCTACATCTCCCCGCAAGGCGCGTATGAAACCTATACGCAAGGGTTGAGCCCCGTTCTGGTGATGGGCAGTACGCAGAATTCTCTCGGCGTCAGGTGTTATATTGATGAAATCCTCATCCATCGATTGCCGCAGGCCTCGCAGATGCGCGCGCAGATGTTCATTCGCGGTACGAACATCACCGTGCCGTTGGAATATGTCCGGGTCCAGCCCTACGTGTCACCGAAGATTGAATTGTCGAATCAGCGGACTGAACGGGTCGATGTGCGCGTCTTGCCGGTGATTTTCCGTTTCGAGAAGCCGAAGGACATGGAGGTCTATCCCGGTCAGTTGGTGGATGTGTATATCGGAGAGGAAGAAAAGCCGACGCCATGACTGCGCCAACGTGGGCAAAAAAGTGGGCGTTTAGTATATTTTGTGTCACCGCTTTAGTGACGGTGCTGACGGGGTGTGCCGTGGGTCCGGATTTCATTCGCCCGCAACCGCCGACCGTGGCGCGCTACACCTCTGAGGCCGGACCAAGCACGACGGTGTCTGGCGATGGACAAACGCAACGCTTCGAGCCGGGGGCCGCGGTCGTCGCGGAGTGGTGGCGGCTGTTTCGCTCCCCGATGCTCGATGCGGTCATGACTGAAGCGTTTGCCAATAACCCCACCCTACAAGCAGCCCAGGCGAGTTTGCGCCAAAGTCAGGAGACGCTTCAGACAGGGTACGGCGTGTTTTTTCCCCAGGCGGACGGCAGTTTTGCGGCCACGCGGCAGAAGTTCTCGTCGGCCAGATTCGGCCAGAGTGTTAGCAGCATCTTTAACCTTTTCACACTATCGACGACGGTCAGTTATACCCTGGATGTGTTTGGCGGCGAGCGCCGTGCCGTGGAAAGTTTGCAGGCGCAGGTCGACGGGCAACGCGCGACGATGTTGGCGACGTATCTCACGCTATCGGGGAATATCGCCAACACCGTGATCGCCCAGGCGGCCTACGGCGCCCAGATCCAGGCCACCGAGGAGTTGATCGCTTTAGAACGGGAACAGCTCAAGATTACCGAAGTACAAGCGCAAACCGGGACGGCGCCGTATGCGAACGTTCTTAGCATCCAAAGTCAGCTGGCCGCGGTGGAGGCGACGCTCCCCCCGCTCCGGCAAAAAGTAAGCCAGGCTGAGCACCTGCTCGCCACATTGGCTGGTCGTGCTCCGGCGGAGCGGCCGCCGTCGCCGGTGACCTTGGCGGACCTCGTGCTCCCTTCCGACGTGCCGGTTACGTTGCCGTCGGAGTTGGTGCGTCAGCGCCCCGATATTCTCGCGGCTGAAGCCCAGCTCCATAGCCGTAGCGCCGAGATTGGCGTCGCCACGGCGGCGTTGTTCCCGAGCGTCCTCTTGAGCGGGGCCTATGGGGTGAACAACACTGTCCTCTCTGCTCTCTTTGCTGGGACGAGTGGTTTCTGGAGCGTCGGCTCCAACTTGGCCGCCCCGCTGTTCCGTGGCGGGACCTTGTGGTTCCAACGCAAGGCAGCGATCGCGGGCTATCAACAAGCGGAGGCGACCTATCGGGAGACCGTGCTCAGCGCCTTTGCTCAGGTGGCGGATACCCTGCGGGCGTTAGAACATGACGCGGAAACGCTACAAGCGCAGTCGCAAGCGCTCGCGGCGGCTGCGGGCGCGCTGCGGTTGATACAAGCCAACTATCAGGCGGGGCTCGCGAATTATCTGCAAGTGCTCGCCGCCAACAGTCAATATCATCAGGCCAAGCTCGGCTATGTGCAAGCCGTGGCGCAACGCCTGCAAGATACCGTCGCGCTCTTTGTCGCCGCAGGTGGAGGGTGGCAGCGTATAAACGCCTTGCGCCCGTGATGATTCCCCGGCTGGTAGCGACGTAAAAAAGCGCGGTTGTTGGCGCGGGAACATCATGCCCAGCCCCCCAGCGGCGTCCGTCGCCGCTATCGATCAGAGAATCGTCCAGACAGCAGGTGCAAGAGACTCGCGGTCGAGGTTGAAAACCGCGAAACTCGAGGTGCCCTTCCCAGCCCCGTAATGAGCAGCGTATCCCCCGACATTATCATCTCCCGAAAAGCGACGTTGACTCTCACTCGCGAGTTTCTGTGAACGCCCGCGACGGTGGTTTTTAACCAGCTAACTCGTCACTGCGATCGCCGTGTATGCATTGCTGACTACCAGTGTCTGTCTGCGCGCTCTTTTCCTCGAAAGCGCGCGAGAACATACAATAGAAAACAGATCACGACGCCGCCGGAGCTAAGAACAAGGACGGAGTAGAGGCGGGGGGCGACGTGAGTCCATTCTTTGCCCACAACATAACCCACGGACACAAAAGTGACTGACCACACGAAGCCCCCAGTATACGTAAACGGCGCGAAAACGGAGCGCTCGAGTTTTGCGGCGCCGGCCGCAAAGGCGGTTAGATGTCGCACCCCTGGGAGAAAATAACCGAATAACAGCCCCCACCTGCCTACACGCGTAAACCAGCGGTGCGCCTGGTCTACCTGCTGGGGCGTGATATGCACGAAATGTCCGTACTTGCTGACGAGAGAGTTCCCGACCGTCCATCCCAGCGCATAACTCACCGTG
This sequence comes from Binatia bacterium, assembly GCA_050187625.1. Classification (GTDB taxonomy): domain Bacteria; phylum Desulfobacterota; class Binatia; order Bin18; family Bin18; genus JBFWXH01. The sequence goes on along the minus strand of JBFWXH010000090.1, from coordinate 21,064 downwards.
ACTCCGCAGGCGCTGCCGAGAAAGGCCGCCGCAATAGTGGGGATGAGGAGTAAGTCGCCTTTGCAACACAGATACCCGGCGAGTGTGAGCACCCCTTCATCCGGTATCGGGATGCCGATAATCCCCAACATCAGCAATACGAATATGCCAACATAGCCATAGGCGATAACCCAGCCAAGGAGGGCTTCCGGTACCATATTGTCCTTCCATACGAGTCCACCTCCCTTTACCTGAACAGGCATTCAGGCAAACTCACGTGCGATGCTGTCTATATCCGGCGCGCGACTCACCCTCCTGCTCCCATACTCAGCAACAATTCTAGCAACACAACCAGGGCTACGAGCGCGTTCAGAACATCGCGCCGACGAAGATAGAGCCTCAGCGCCAGCACCACCCGCACACTCGGCAGCAAGGCCAAGAGGATGATGCCGGCGCTCATGGCGACTAGGCTGATGGGGGCCTGACCTGGGTGGGCAAGGGCAGGAAGGGACAGGACGGAACCCCCCGGGATGGTCACGGAGGTTCCGCTCACGACCAGGTCCAGAAAACCCACAACCATTAAGCCGAGAGCAATTACAGAAACCAGCATGGAGACCTTTTGCATGGCGGCCTCCAGAGCGGCGGGTGTAGTGTCTGCTGCAATCAGAACCTTCTTGCTCATATCTAATACCCGAGGTCAGGATCGTAACCCATGGAGCAACATTTGTACGCCCATCAAGAGTAATAATCCTACCAAAGCCATGCGCAGCCATGCTACGCGCAGGTGCGACAGGATAAACACGCCCACCATGGCGCCGACGAACACCCCCAACGCCGTGGGAACAACTACCAAGGGATAGATGTCTCCCCGTCCGTAGTAGACGAACACGCTTGCCGCTGCGGTGATGCCCACCATAAAGTTGCTGGTTGCCGTGGCGACTCCCAACGGAACATCCATCACCGCATACATCACCGGCACTTTTATGAAGCCGCCTCCGACACCCAAGAGCCCTGAGACCATGCCGGCCAAGGTCGCTACCGCCAAACCCACAGGCCAGTGATGCGGGTGATACTCCTGAGAAAATAACCGCTCCGGCTCCCCGCTGTCCGCCTGGCGCCGCGCTTTATACAGAGTATAGGCCGCCGTGAAAAAGACGACGCAGGCAAAAAGAATGCTCAGGGCGTGATGGCTGACCTTCCCGGCGAGCCAACCCCCGGCGATAGCCCCGGCCGCGGTCGCCACCTCTAGTCGTAGCGCTAACGACACGTCTCCCCCTCGCCCACGGGCCGCAACCGCTGACACCCCCGCTGACGTGGCGATGACTCCCACCAGACTGGCGCCTACTGCCATTTGCATAGGGAGGTGAAAAAAGAGGGTCAGAGCCGGGACCAGAAAAATGCCGCCCCCCAAGCCCAGCAGAGCGCCCAAAATTCCTGCGAAGAGTCCGGTTAGCAACAGGGCGAAAAGAATCACTCGGTGTACATACCCTTCAGCCGAGCGTCAGAAAGCGGCGCCATTCGACCAAATCCAGCTCCAAGTCTTGGTGCCGAGCCCGCAGGGCCGCGAACAGCTCAGCATTCTCCATGGCGAGGGCCACCAGATCCGCGACAGAGACCAGGAAGTTCCTTGCGACCGGGCCAAAATCACGCGGCTGCGCCGAGTAGACCCGCACCACCCCTAAGGTGCGCTCCTTCAATATAAGAGGGACAACCAAAACAGACCGGATCCCTTCTCGCGCGACTTCGGCTGGATACTGCAACCCTGGCTCGTGTTCGGCGTCGTGGAGCACCACCACCTCTCCCCGCAGGACGCGCTGGTCTAGTGGGCTTTTCGTCACCTGCACCTCCCCTTTGGCGAGGTACGCATCGCTCAGGCCGTAGGTCGCCATCAGCAGCAGAATCTGGCGTTTGGGATCCAGCAAGCGGATGGAAGCCGCCTTCAATCCCAGCTGTTTCACCGTGGCTTCCAATACCTGCTGCAACATGGGTCGTAACTCCAGGGAAGCGCTCAAGACTTCGGCGATGCGGTAGAGACTCTGCTGGAGCCGCACTTTTTCCAAGGCCAGAGCCCCCAGATCCGCCAAGGTGTCGAGCAGGAGGAGGTCTTCTGGGCTCAGCGTGTCCGTGTTGTTCATGTAGACCTGAAGCACGCCCACAGTACGCCCCCGCACGGACAAGGGGACCGCCGCCACCCCCCGCACACTTTCGCTCACAGCCGCTTGCGGGTACGAAAAGTCGGATTCACGGGTAACATCGGCAATGACCACCACTTCGCCCGCCAGCACCCGCTGGCCGAGACGGCTTTCGGCTACGCGCAGGGGCCTTTTATCCAGATGCGCTTCGCTCAATCCCTGGGCGCCGGCCAAGAGGAATTCCTCCCCATCCGGACTCAGCAGGTGCACGGTGACGCCAGGCGTGGGTAAGACAGCGCCAACCTGGGTCAGCAACGCCTGGACGACTTCCGGCTCCTGTAGCGCGCCGCTGAAGGTATGAGCCGTCTCCTGTAACGCGCGGAGATACGCTTGGGTATCACGTCTGTTGGGCACCTGGTCTCCTTCCTCAAGCACTGATCATAACATCCGCATCAGCCATTAGTTCCGGACAGCGACAAAAACCGCTTCCCTCTTGACTCCCGATGATGCTGATGGAGCCGGATATTCCTCCAGCCACCGTGTCGACGTCTGAGGGGAGGTGATGACCAACACCTGAGCTCTGCCCGGCGCCAGGGGCGGCAGCCTCCACCCCTAGCCCGGAACAGTCACAACTTGCTCCTCCTCCACATCCTCTAGATAGCGTGCCTGGATTGGTTGATCCACGCATGCCTGTCGTGTCTGAAGCCTCCTCATGGTTAACCGTTTATTGTCCGGTAGGTCAACGGGGATCCCTAACGTCAACCGCGCCTGGTGGAGTTTTTAGGCGCTAAATTCCATTCCGGTTTGTACAGACCTTGCAAAGATCCGCGCCTATGGGGAGAACTCCCGTAGATACTCAGGTCGGTGAGGAGCAGGTGTGCGGAGTGTGGCGCGATGGTCGCGACTGCGCTCAGAACCTCCCAAGATCTCTCAGCAACAGCGAAAAAGGAAAAGGCACGTTTCTTGCGGACAGGGAGCAAGTAGGTGGAACGAAGAAAAATCTCGATACCTCGCCCCTGCGGCGACTACATTCCTGACAGAAAGCCGTCTGCAGATACCCGGTGACACAACGCGCGTTCTTCAGGAGAGCGCTCGTTGGTAAGATCAAGTGGCGAAATAGGTCGGATAAACAGGCTCCACGGAGGAAGACAAAGTCATGTCTACGAGCATTCATGTAATCACTATAAGTGATAAAGAACAGACGCTCCTCATCGAACTCCTAGACGCTGAGCTCAATGAGTTACCGCACGAGATTCATCACACAGACGATCGCGACTATCGTCAATCCCTGCAGGAGAAAGCTGACGCTCTGGAGAGACTGCGGAAGAACGTGAAAGAAGCCTAGAGGCTGCCCCTGGGCGCAGTTGCATCTGTTAAGAAGAGAAAGGGAGAACGTTATGATTCGTGTACTCGGCGCGGCCCTGGCCGCCTGCCTGTTGATGAGTGCGCCTGCCAAGGCGCTGGCGCAACCCCCGGTCGAAGATATTGTGAAACAAATGAGGGAAGCCTTCACACCCGTGCGGCCGAGCACGCGGAAGATTGAGATTTCTATGACCGCTGAAGGTGAGACGATCAAGTGGGTCGCGCGCGAGGCCATAAAGCGGTTCCCCGACGGTAACCGCATGCTCTTGGTCATGCTAGAACCCCAAGACGTCAAAGGCAACGCGTATGTCATCTCGGAGCCCAAGGGCAAAGGCAGCGTGATCTGGACCTACATGCCGGCCTTGCGCCGGGTGCGGGAACTGACGGGCGTTGAAGCGTACGAGCATTTTCTTGGCACCGACTTTACGTACGCCGATCTCGGTTTCGTCCGTTTCCATCCACACTATCGTTTCCTAGGCGAGGAGGAGCACGGTGGCAAGCAGACCTATAAGATCGAGGAGACCGTGCCCAAAGAGCGGGCGTATTATTCGCGGGTCATCACCTGGGTGTCCAAAGACTCAATGCTCCCCGTCCAGCGCGATTACTATGATGTCGCGGGGGCGCTCTGGAAGACCGAACTATTGGAAGGAGAGACGATTGATGGCGTACCGACGCCGATCCGCATTCAGATGAAAGACCTGCAAGGCAAGAGCAGCACCGAGATGCGCGTGAGCGACGTTACCTACGACGCCACGATTCCGGATGCGCTGTTCGACCCCATGCAACTCCCCGTAGCGGCCAATTCCCCGGTGTGGCAAAGCGTCGCCCAAGGGACTATGAGCCACTAGCGCGCGTCCGCCTTGCAAAAGAGGCGGATACCGCCGTCGACTGCGATTTCGCCCATAACAAATTCAGGGATAAGGAGTCATGATGCTCTCGCGGCGCCGCAATCTTGAACGGAAGAAAGACCAGAGCCGGCAGCGCATGGCAGATCCTCCACCAGCCCCCCTGAGCCTCCGCTCAAATGCTGTACTTGTGGCTTGCGGCACGACCGGTCAAAAGAGTCAGCAATGAAACCAGCTCACCCCCACATTCTAACCATCAACGGCGGCTCGTCGAGCATCAAGTTTGGACTATATCAGGTCGATGAACCAGTGAAACGAGGGTTGTATGGAAAGGTTGACCGCATAGGTTTGAGCGGGACCGATCTGACGTTCAATGACCCGACCGGCAATCGGCAGGACAGTCGCAGCCTCGCCGCCGCCACTCACAAATCGGCGGCGGATTTCCTGATTGCTTGGCTCGAAGAGCAGACTAGTTTTGCATCGATCCGGGCGGTAGGACACCGGGTGGTCCACGGCATGCAACACACCGCACCCGAGCTGGTCACCCAGGAATTGTTGGATGAACTACATCGCATCAGTCCGTATGACCCTGAGCATCTGCCCAGCGAGCTCGAACTGATCGAGGCGTTCCGCCAGCGTCATACGAAACTGCCTCAGGTGGTGTGTTTCGATACCGCTTTTCACCATGACCTGCCGCGCGAGGCCCAATTGTTGCCGATCCCGCGCCGCTATGAGGCGCAGGGAGTACGACGGTACGGGTTTCACGGATTGTCATACTCGTTTCTCATGGAAGAACTCGCCCGTCTCGCGGACCCCGCGGCCTCGAAGGGCCGTGTGGTTCTTGCCCATCTCGGCAACGGCGCCAGTCTGGCCGCCGTGCGCGACGGTAAAAGCGTTGACACTAGCATGGGATTCACCCCGACCGCCGGAGTGCCGATGAGCACCCGTTCGGGTGATCTGGACCCGGGACTGGTCAGCTACCTGGCGCGTACCAAGGATATGACCGCGACGCAATTTCATTACATGGTGAACCACGAGTGCGGGCTGCTCGGCGTCTCGGAGACCAGTTCCGACATGCGGGACTTGCTCGACCGTGAAACGCGGGACGTGCGAGCGGCTGAGGCCGTGGCGCTATTTTGCTACCAAGTCAAGAAATGGATTGGCGCGTTCGCGGCGGCGTTAGGCGGATTGGACGCGTTGGTGTTCGCGGGCGGCATCGGTGAAAACGCTCCTGTGGTGCGCGCCCGCATCTGCGCCGGCCTGGAGTTTCTGGGAATCGCACTTGATGAGAAATGCAACGCGGCAAACGAAGGGGTGATTTCCGCGGCGGCCAGCCCGGTGACCGTACGCGTGATTCCGACAGACGAAGAACTGATGATCGCCAAGACGGTCTGCCGCGTTCTCGAACTTGACGGAACAAAGGAGAATTGAATCATGAAAACAAGAACGTTTTCCCCGGAATTACTCCACAAGATGGGCACCTAAAAGGGTCCAGAGGGCGTACCCTCCCGTTTACATCAAGCGCCGGGGCCTCGCGGACAATCTCGGGAAGTGACAGAAGATTTCATGCCGGACTAGATCGAGGAGCAAACAATCGAGGACGATTGCAGAGCGAACGGAGGAGCCTACGGAAAACCAATTCCAACTTGCCAGCGGGGGGCGCCCGCTGGCGCGCATCAGTGGAGCAGCAATGTTGGGCATCGTCCGCCTGCTGACCGAGCCGCGACAATAGGGGCGGCGACGCCCGTCCCGGTCGTGGCAAGCCGTTTGCTGATAGCACCCACCCGCTGAAATTGCGTGGAGCGAGTAGCGTATCGCTCGTCAGGGAATTGGGAGTAACGATGCCAGACACATCCTCCACGAAAACAGGCCGTAACGCCCAAGAAGAAGCGCAGGAGCGCGCATCTGCGGCGACGCCGCACAGTCAGTCGTTGGCAGTGCTGGCCGTCGCGGTGCTCGGAGTGGTCTACGGGGACATCGGCACCAGCCCCATCTACGCCTTGCGCCAATGTTTTGCCGGCAAGAATCCTATTCCCGTTACGCCCGACAACATCCTTGGTGTTCTCTCGCTCATTTTGTGGACGCTGATCCTCGTCATCTCCCTCAAGTATATGATCTACGTGCTGCGCGCCGACAATCGCGGCGAAGGCGGCATCTTTGCCCTGCTTGCCTTGCTCCGGCCCGAACGAGGCCAAGACCGGCGGAGCCGTCACGCGCTGATTCTCCTCGGCGTTCTGGGCGCCTCGATGCTCTACGGCGGCGTCATGATCACACCGGCGATTTCGGTGCTGAGCGCGGTTGAAGGCCTGCAACTCGCGGCGCCCGCCCTGCACGACTACGTGATACCAATCACCGTGATCATCCTGATCGCGTTGTTCGCCGTGCAGCGCCATGGCACAGCGGCGGTTGGCGCTGCCTTCGGTCCTTTGATGTTGGTGTGGTTTTCCGTGCTCGCGGCGCTCGGCGTCCACGGCATCCTCCAGGCCCCGGTAGTATTGCTGGCTGTCTATCCCTGGCGCGCGGTCCGGTTTTTCGTGAACAACGGCATGACCGGCTACTACGTTCTTTATGCCGTCTTCCTCGTCGCCACCGGCGGTGAAGCGCTGTATGCGGATCTGGGCCATTTCGGGCGTGAGCCCATTCGCAAGGTCTGGTTTGCCTTCGTGCTGCCCGCCTTGCTCGTCAATTACTTTGGACAAGGCGCTCTTTTGATTGCTGAACCCTCCAGGAGCATCCATCCTTTCTTCCACCTGGCGCCATCTTGGGGACTCTCCCCCCTCATCCTGCTCGCCACGGCCGCGACCTGCATCGCGTCGCAGGCCGTCATTACGGGCGCCTTTTCACTGACGCGCCAAGCCGTGCAGCTCGGCCAGCTGCCGCGACTCATGGTGGCGCAGACCTCCGCCGATGCCCGCGGGCAGATCTACATGCCTACAGTGAATTGGATACTGATGCTCTCAGCCATCAGCCTGGTGCTTGCTTTCCGCTCCTCCAACAATCTAGCCGCAGCCTATGGCGTGGCGGTCAACTCCACCATGGCGATCACGACGGTGCTGGCGTTCACGGTCTTTCGCGAGAGCGGCGGCTGGCGCCTGCCCGCGGCGCTTGCTTTCCTTGCGGGATTCATGACGATCGACCTTGGGTTTCTGGGGTCCAATTTGCTCACAATACCAGATGGCGGCTGGCTGCCATTGGTGATGGGTGCGCTGTTGTTCACCGTCATGACCACCTGGCGCCACGGCGCGGCAATACTGGCCGAGCAAATCGCGAACACAACGCCGAATCTGGAGACATTCATCGGGCGCGTAACGGCCGAGAAGATCCCGCGCGTCGCGGGCACGGCAGTATTTTTCACCGGCCGGCTGGAACAGGCGCCGCCGTCGCTGCAGCAACTCGTACAACATACGGGAGTCCTCTACGAGCGCGTGATCCTGTTATCGGTGGTAGTCGAACCGATACCCACGACCAGTGGAGACGAGCGCATGGAATTCAAGGAGCTCGATGCCGGGTTTTATCGCGTCGTGCTGCGCTATGGATTCATGCAGATCCCCAACATTCCTTCCGAGCTTAGTCACTACGCCGCCCGGTTTGGATTGCCGCTGGAGATGGATAAGATCCGCTACATTGTCGGTCACGTCGACCTGCTGGCCGGCCGCAAACAACACGGCATGGCCGTGTGGCGCGATAAACTCTTTGCGTTTATGGCAGGCAACACCCAAGACGCCACCGCCATCTATCACATTCCCGTCGCCCAGACGATGAAGGTGGGGTTGCAGGTCGGCATCTGAGCCGCAGTCATGTCCAAGGCTGTCAAGACACCCTCGCTAACCAAAGCCACGCCCGCCGCTTATGCGCCGTATCGTTCGACTGAGATTACGCAGCCTGGCTAACATCCTCCAGGAACAAGAGATTTTCGGGGATACGGTACAAGAAAAACGAGTGGTGAAAGGCGTCCATAGTTTGAAATGAACTTTGACGCTCAACATCGGCAACCGGAGTTCTTGATGGGATGGGCTTCTAGCCCGTCCCTGAAAATATGTCATCGGTTACTATAATGCGGGCGATCGCAATGAGAGAGATGCACGTGGAAGAACTCCATTATGAAACCCGGCTGTCGATTCGTAGTCCTCCAGGAAAGGCTGCAGCAAGCTCGATAGGATAAAAAATGTGTGCGGACTGTGGCACGATTGTCCCGCACGCAAACCGCGGGAATGAACTCACGACATAGCAGGACTATGCCTTCGACTTCACGCAGAACTCCTTCAAGATCTCCCTTCCCATCTTTGCTCATTCGTCTGCATATTTTTGCTATCTGTTTCTTGGCTGTGCGACTGAAAAGAGGGAAAGAATCTTAATACCAGACTGTTCCTCCGCCGCAAAATCTTGGAGGCACGGAGTTGCTCAAGTTACGTTGTGCACGGCACGAATCGTGCCCGGTCTGACTGCGCGTTATAGCTGCTTTCCGCGCCTGGAAGCGGCACGCTGTTTGCTCCCCCTCAGGGCAAACAGGCATGGAGTGAAGTGCGACAAGGAGCTGTATATGGCGCGAAGCAAAATATTGGGCATGGTCCGGCTCACAGTGCTTAGTGGTCTGGTGCTGACCTCAGTACTGGGCTGTTCGCAGCCGCTCACCACGCGCGAGAAAGGCACCCTGCTTGGGGGCGGTCTTGGCGCCGGCGCCGGTGCTCTTATTGCAGGCGGGAAAGGGGCGGCGATTGGCGGCGCGCTTGGTGCTGTAGGCGGCGGGTTAACTGGGGATCAGTTACAGCAACAAGAACAGACCCAGTCTGAACAACAACAGCAAATTGAGGAACAGCAGCGTGAGATCGAACGCCAACAACACGAACTCGAACATCTTCGGTCTCAGGAAGAGCGCTGAGCCTTGCGGAGAGCCGGGATTGCTTCAGCGACTTCTTGAATGGCTAATGAACAGACGTTGGCATGGCTCCGGGCGGCAGAAGCCGGGCCCTCGTGCTGGGTTGCTGGTGCTCGCGGCTGTTTTCCCTCCCGCGGGAGCCGCATGTGACCTTCCAGCTCGGTTGGGCTGCCACAGCAGCGCCTGCGGACCCTCGGATCACTTAAGGAGCTATAGACAATGAGCACACCACCACTGGCAACTGTCAAGCCAACGAACTTGGATCAACTGTCAATCAACACGCTTCGCTTCCTGTCGGTCGACGCCGTACAAAAGGCTAGCAGTGGCCACCCCGGATTGCCGCTGGACGCCGCGCCAATGGCGTACGTGTTGTGGACCCGGTTTCTGCGGCATAACCCCACCCATCCGCGCTGGTTCAATCGGGACCGCTTCGTCCTCTCGGCCGGCCACGGATCGATCTTGCTCTACAGTTTGCTGTATCTGACCGGCTACGATTTGCCGCTGGAACAACTGAAGCGATTTCGTCAATGGGGAAGCCGCACGCCTGGACATCCCGAGCGCGGCGTGACCCCCGGCGTGGAAACCACCACCGGACCACTCGGGCAGGGATTCGCTAACGGTGTGGGCATGGCCATCGCCGAAGCATATCTGGCTGCGCGCTACAATCGGCCCGAGTTCGAGATCATTCAGCATTTTACCTACGGCTTAGTGAGCGACGGCGACCTGATGGAGGGTATCACAGCGGAAGCAGCCTCACTCGCGGGGCACTTACAACTCGGCAAGCTGATCTACTTGTATGATAACAACCACATTACGCTCGCCGCGTCGACCCAGCTCACCTTTACTGAAGACTGCGCCCAGCGCTTCGCGGCGTATGGCTGGCAGACCCAGGCCGTGGAAGACGGCAACGATCTCGCAGCGATCGACCGCGCTATCCGTGCGGCGCAGCAAGACCGGGGTCGGCCCTCGCTGATTATAGTACGGACGCACATTGGCTATGGGTCGCCCCACAAACAGGATACCTTCGCCGCGCATGGCTCACCCCTAGGTGAGGAAGAGGTGACGCTCACCAAGCAGCGTTTGGGTTGGCCGGTTGCACCGCTTTTCCATGTGCCCGCGGAAGCGGAGCGCCATTTTCGTCTGGCCGTCGACCGTGGTCAAGCCGCCGAAGCGGAATGGAACACCAAGTTTTCCGCCTACGAACAACGCTACCCGGAACCCGCCCGCGAGCTGCGCCAGCTGATGACCGGAGAGCTGCCGCAAGGCTGGGATGCCGACATTCCGCAGTTCCCCGCCGACGCTCAAGGGCTCGCCACCCGCGTTGCCTCGGGGAAAGTGATGGCGGCGGTCAGCGCCAAACTTCCCGGCTTGCTTGGTGGCTCAGCCGACTTGGATCCGTCGACGCACACGGAACTAAAAGGCGCCTGTGATTTTGAGAGCGCCGCCAAGGCGGTCGGTGATCTGCAGGGGTCGGCTGGCGGTGGTTGGAGTTATGCCGGCCGTAACCTGCACTTTGGCGTGCGCGAGCACGCGATGGGCGCGATTGCGAACGGACTGGCCGTACACGGTGGGACTTTGCCGTTCGCTGCGACGTTTCTGACCTTTTCGGACTATATGCGCCCGGCCATACGGCTGGCTGCTCTGATGGGGGTCCAGGTGGTATATGTGTTCACGCACGATAGCCTTGGCGTGGGCGAAGATGGTCCGACCCATCAACCCGTCGAGCATCTCGCCAGTCTGCGGGCCATCCCGCAGTTGATCGTGATCCGACCTGGGGATGCAAATGAGGCGGTGGTTGCCTGGCGGCTGGCTATTGCAACACGAGACCGACCGGTGGCCCTGATCCTGACCAGGCAAGCCGTGCCCACGCTCGACCGGCATCAGTTTGCCGCGGCTGACGGTCTCCGCCGTGGAGCGTACATCCTCGCGGATGCGCCCGAGGGGAAACCGCAATTGATCTTGATCGCCAGCGGGTCCGAAGTCAGCCTGATCGTGGCGGCGCGAGACGCGTTACAGCAAGAGCACATCCCGGTGCGCGTGGTGTCAATGCCGAGCTGGGAATTGTTCGAGGCGCAATCGCGCGCCTATCGCGACTCGGTGTTGCCCCCTGCGATTCGCGCGCGGCTTGCGGTCGAAGCGGGCGTGACCCAGGGATGGCATCGCTACGTGGGTGACCACGGAGACGTAATCGGGGTGGACAGTTTTGGCGCGTCGGCTCCCGGCCCAGTCGTCATGCGTGAGTATGGATTCACGGTGGAGAACCTCTGTCAGCGCGCGCGGGCCTTGTTAAGGAGGGATCATGCCTGATTCTCTGACTGGATTGCCCAGGCTGCCGAAACGCATCGGGGTCGCCGCCGACCATGGAGGATTTGAGTTAAAGGAATACCTCGTCAAGAGGTTACGCGAAGCCGGGTATGAAATGGTCAATTGTGGATCCTATCACCTAACTCTGGATGATGACTACCCTGATTTTGTCGCGCCTCTCGCCCGTGCGGTAAGTTCCGGGGAGGTGGATCGCGGCGTGGCCATGTGCGGCAGCGGCGCCGGCGCATGCGTCGTCGCCAACAAAGCGCCGGGCGTACGAGCGTGTCTGATTCATGAAGCATTTTCCGCGCGTCAGGGAGTTGAGGACGACAACATGAACGTCATCTGCCTGGGCGGGCACGTGGTCGGACAGGCGTTCGCCTGGGAATTGGTCAAAACATTTCTAGCCGCGCGCTTTAGCGGTGCCGAGCGTCATCGTCGCCGGCTGGCGAAAGTGGCGAAACTGGAAAGCAAGGAGATCGGCTCATGAAAGAGAACCCGTTGAAACAACTGGGAACCTTTGGTCAGTCCATCTGGTTGGACTACATTCGTCGCCATCTGATCACCAGCGGCGAGCTGCGGCGGTTGATTGAGGAGGATGGATTACGGGGGATGACCTCGAATCCCGCTATCTTCGAGAAGGCGATCGTCGAGAGCCATGACTACGACCAGGACATTCGGGTCATGGCTCTCGCGGGAAAAAGCGTCAAAGACATGTACCAATTCCTCAGCGTGCTCGATGTACAAAGCGCTGCGGATGAGTTCCGTCCTCTGTACGACAAGACTGACGGCAAAGACGGATATGTCAGCCTGGAGGTCAATCCCCACCTCGCGCACGATACCAGCGGCACAATTGCGGAAGCTCGCCGGTTATGGGAGACATTGAAGCGGCCCAACGTCTTCATCAAGGTCCCGGCCACAGGCGCAGGATTGCCTGCCATCCAACAACTTATCAGCGCAGGCATCAACATCAACGTGACGTTGCTTTTTGGGTTGCCGCGGTATCGACAGGTGGCGGAAGCCTACATCGCTGGCATCGAAGCGCGCGTAGCCCGAGGGGAACCGGTGAAGCGGGTGGCCTCGGTGGCCAGTTTCTTTGTGAGCCGCATCGACGCCATGGTGGATCCAGTGCTCGAAAAAGTCATCACCCAAGGCGACAAGCGGGGGGAGCTGGCGAAGGAACTGCGCGGGCAAGTCGCCATTGCCAGCGCCAAGGTCGCCTATCAACTCTCCCAGGAGATCTTCGGCGGCGCGCGATGGAGGCTGTTGGCGAAAAAAGGGGCTCGTATCCAACGGCTGCTCTGGGCCAGCACCAGCACCAAGAACCCGCTCTACAGTGATGTGAAATACGTTGAAGCGCTCATTGGAGCGGACACGGTCAATACGGTCCCGGTGGAAACCCTCAACGCCTACCGCGATCACGGCGATCCGCACGCCCGCCTCGAGCAAGATGTCGAGCACGCCCGCTGGGTATTAGAGCGATTGCCGGAGCTCGGCGTCAGCATCGACAACGTGACCCAGCAACTGGAGGACGAGGGGGTTGAGACATTCAACAAGCCCTTCGACAAGCTGATGGCGACCCTGGCACGAAGCAATCGACCGTAGTGGAAAAAAACTCGGCGATCAACGCCTTTCAACGCGGACTTCTTGGTCAAGCCGTTCGGGAAAAATTGCTCGCGGATATTGACGCACAGTGGTTGTGTCTCAAATTCGCGGCCACCGGTGAGTCCGCTGCGCCACAACCGTCCCCAGACCGCGCCGATGGACAAAGCTTTGGGGAACAATTGACGTGAAAGCTATTGATCGTGATAGCTTCACCACGGCATCATGCCGTCGCACAATCTGCGGAGCGGATCATCCGCGCCGCATCGTGGCGGAAGCCCAGACCATTGTCAGTGATGCGCTGGCGGCCTCCCCTCATCAGCCGGGCATCCGGCCCAAGAACAATTCGCAGGAGGACTCATGAGCAGTCAAACCCGTGTCAGCAACCCTTTATACGATCTGCTTCCCACCGACATCGAGGGATTCGCTTCCCTGGCGGAGCTGGCCCTGGATATGCGCTGGTCGTGGAATCATGCGACCGACCAACTGTGGCGGCAGCTTGATCCTGACCTGTGGGAAATCACCCAGAACCCGTGGGTTGTTCTGCAGACGGTCTCGCGGGACCAGATTAAGCGCGTGCTGGCCGATCCCGTTTTTCGTAAAAGCGTTGATGCGCTGCTGCAGACCAGGCGGTACGCGCTGGAGGCGCCCGCGTGGTTTCAGCAAGTCTACCCGCACTCGCCGCTCGGCTGTGTCGCGTATTTCAGTATGGAATTTATGTTGAGCGAAGCGTTGCCCATCTACTCTGGCGGGCTGGGCAATGTCGCTGGCGATCAGCTCAAAGCCGCGAGCGATCTCGGTGTGCCGGTGGTGGGCGTAGGGCTGCTCTATCAGCAGGGTTACTTTCGCCAGATGATCGACAAGGACGGAGCGCAACAGGCCCTGTTCCCGTACAACGACCCCGGTCAGTTGCCGATTACGCCTTTGCGCGAGCCGAGCGGGGATTGGTTGCGCCTGGAAATTGCACTCCCTGGTTACTCGGTCTGGTTGCGCGCCTGGCAGGTCCAGGTCGGCCGCGTGAAACTCTACCTGCTGGACAGCAATGACGCGGCAAACTTTCCCACCCATCGCGGGATCACCAGCGAGCTGTACGGGGGCGGGCCGGAGTTGCGGCTCAAACAGGAACTGCTGCTCGGCATTGGCGGTTGGCGGCTGCTCGCCGCCCTCGGTATTCGACCCGAAGTCTGTCACCTGAATGAAGGGCATGCGGCGTTTGCCGTGTTGGAGCGGGCCCGCAGCTTCATGAACGAGACCGCGCAGCCCTTCGCCGCCGCGCAGGCCGTCACGCGCGCGGGCAACCTCTTTACCACCCACACGGCCGTGGACGCCGGCTTTGACCGTTTCGCGCCGTCCCTGATCGAACACTACCTCGGTAGCTATGCCGAAGACAAACTCGGTATAACACGCCACGACCTACTCGCCTTGGGCCGCCGCAACTCTGACGACTCGTCGGAACCTTTCAACATGGCCTATCTGGCGATTCGGGGGAGTGGGGCGGTCAATGGTGTGAGCCGGCTGCATGGGCAGGTGAGTCGACAGCTTTTTGCTCCCCTCTTCGCGCGCTGGCCGGTGGAGGAAGTGCCGATCGGACACGTCACCAACGGCATCCACGTGCCCACCTGGGATTCGGCGCAAGCCGACGATCTGTGGACGGCGGCGTGTGGCAAGGAGCGGTGGCTGGGAAGGACGGAAACCCTGGAGCGGGACATTCGTCGCGTCTCCGACGCCAGCCTGTGGCAATTTCGCACCGCCGCCACCCAGTCCCTTGTGACCTACGCGCGCACACGCTTGGCCCGCGAACTGGCCGCCGCCGGGGCGGCGCCCGAGGCGGTTGAGGAGGCAAAGCAGCTGTTCGATCCCAACAGGTTGACCCTGGGGTTCGCGCGTCGCTTCGCAACCTACAAGCGGCCGAACCTGCTGCTGCAGGACCCAGAGCGGCTGCGACGCCTGCTGACCAATCCTGAGCGCCCCGTACAACTCATCATGGCTGGCAAGGCCCATCCGGCGGACCAGGCCGGGCAGACCCTGATCCAGCAATGGACACAGTTCATCCGGCAGCCGCAAGTGCGCCCCCATGCCATTTTCCTCAGTGACTATGACATGCTCCTGACTGAGCGCCTGGTGCAAGGGGTGGATGTCTGGCTCAATACGCCGCGGCGTCCCTGGGAAGCATGCGGAACCAGTGGCATGAAGGTGCTCGTCAATGGCGGCATCAATCTCTCGGAATTGGACGGCTGGTGGGCGGAGGCCTATACGTCGGAAGTGGGCTGGGCGTTGGGAGACGGACAAGAACATGGCGACGACCCGGCCTGGGATGCTGCTGAGGCCGAAGCCCTCTACGACCTGCTGGAGCGCGAGGTGATCCCTGAGTTCTATACCCGTGGCACGAACGGCGTTCCCACCGCTTGGATTAGGCGTATGCGGGAGAGCATGGCGCGCCTGACCCCACACTTCTGCGCTAGCCGCGCGGTGCGAGAATACACCGAACACTTCTACCTCCCGGCCGCGACTAGCTATCGGGAGCGCGCCGCCGCCAAAGGCGCGGCGGGAACGCGGCTGGTGGATTGGCAGCACCGGCTCCAGCAGAGCTGGGCCACACTATGTTTCGGCGAAGTGAAGGTAGAGACTGACGGCAAGCACCACGTATTTGAGGTTCAGGCGTATCTTGGTGACCTCGACCCGGAAACCGTGCGAGTCGAGCTCTATGCCAATGGCGTTAACGGTAGCGCACCAGAGCGAGTGGAGATGGGTCGCGCGCGACAACTGGTGGGTGCAATAAACGGCTACACCTATCGCGCACAGACGCCCGCAACTCGCCCCGCCACCGACTATACGGCGCGAGTGATGCCGCACCGCGACGGCGTAGCGCTTCCCCTCGAAGCCGGCGCAATTCTCTGGCAGCGGTGAAGCCACAGGGGCAGGGATACGACTTGCGAGTCCGTTGCAGCAGCGCAGCAATTTCATTCGTGACAAAGAAGGAGCATGTATGGCAAATCCTGATAAACAAGGAGCTAACAGCATCAGCGCGTACGGGCCGGCCCGCTCGACGATCACAGGAACTCCGCTGAGCCCTGAGGAAGTGCGCAAGATCGAGGCGTACTGGCAGGCCAGCCTGTATCTGTGCCTGGGCATGTTGTACCTCAGAGACAACCCCCTACTCACGGAGCCGCTCACGGTGGAGCATATCAAGCCGAGGCTGCTGGGGCACTGGGGCTCGGACGCCGGTCAGTGCTTCACCTACATCCACTTCAACCGCTTGATCAACAAGTACGACCTCAACGCGATCTACATCTCCGGCCCCGGTCATGGAGCGCCGGCAGTCCTGTCCCAGGCCTATCTCGAAGGCGCCTATTCCGAGATCTATCCGGACAAGAGCGAGGACCTGGCAGGGATGCAGCGCTTCTTCAAGCAGTTTTCCTTCCCGGGCGGGATCGGCAGCCACGCGACCCCGGAGACGCCCGGCAGTCTGCACGAGGGCGGCGAGTTGGGATACAGCATTTCCCACGCGTTTGGGACGGTCTTCGACCACCCGGACCTGATCACCCTGGTGATGGTGGGCGATGGCGAGAGCGAGACCGGCCCGCTGGCCACGAGCTGGCATAGCAACAAATTCCTCAACCCGATCACCGATGGCGCGGTGCTGCCGGTGCTGCATTTGAACGGTTATAAGATCAACAATCCCACCGTCCTGGCCCGTATCAGCCACGAGGAGTTGCAGGCCCTGTTCGTCGGCTACGGGTATACGCCGTATTTCGTGGAGGGCAGCGATCACGCGAGCATGCATCAGGCGATGGCCGCCACCCTGGAACACTGCGTCTTGGAGATCCGCAAGTTTCAGGAGAAGGCGCGGCAGAGCGGCAAAGCCTTCCGGCCGCGCTGGCCAATGATCATCTTGCGCAGTCCCAAGGGCTGGACGGCCCCCCGCGAGGTGGACGGGCACTATCTGGAAGGTTTCTGGCGGGCACACCAAATCCCGCTCACGGACGTCGCCGCCAACCCGGCTCACCTGCAATTGCTGGAATCGTGGATGCGCGGATACAAACCGCAGGAACATTTTGACGCGCAGGGGCGCCTGCTCCCTGAATTAAAGGCGTTGGCCCCGAAGGGGAACCGGCGCATGAGCGCCAATCCTGTGGCCAATGGCGGGGTGCTGTGCCGACCACTAGACCTGCCTGACTTCCGCACGTTCGCCGTCGAGGTGAAAAACCCTGGTGAGACCCTGGCTGGGAACGTCCCCACCTTGGGCTGCTTCCTGCGTGAGGTGATGCGGCAGAACATGCACAACTTCCGTGTCTTCGGGCCGGACGAGACCCAATCCAACCGGCTTCAGGCCCTCTACGAAGTCACGAAGAAAGTCTGGCTGGGCGAGTATTTCCCCGAGGACGCCGACGGCGGGGAGTTGGCCCTGCAGGGCCGGGTCATGGAGATGCTCAGCGAGCACACGGTGGAAGGATGGCTAGAAGGATATATTCTGAGCGGCCGACATGGCTTCATCAACAGCTACGAGCCGTTCATCCACGTCATCGACTCGATGTTCAACCAGCACGCCAAGTGGCTGGAAAAATGCAATGAATTACCCTGGCGGGCAAAAGTAGCGTCTCTCAACCTGCTGATCACCGCGCTGGTCTGGCGGCAGGACCACAACGGGTTCACCCATCAGGATCCCGGTTTTCTCGACGTCGTCGTCAACAAGAGTCCGAGCGTGGTGCGTATCTACCTACCGCCCGACGCCAACTGCCTGCTCTCCGTGGCCGATCACTGCCTGCGAAGCATGAACTATGTCAATGTTATCGTCGCGGACAAGCAGGTACACCTGCAGTACCTGGACATGGATGCGGCCATGTCGCATTGTACCAAGGGCGCCGGTATCTGGAACTTTGCCAGTAACGACCAGGGGGCTGAGCCCGATGTGGTGATGGCCAGCTGCGGCGACGTGCCGACCATGGAGTCCCTGGCTGCCACCGCCCTGCTTCGTCAGCACCTGCCGAGTATAAAGGTGCGGTTCGTGAACGTCGTGGACCTGTTCAAGCTGGTGCCGCACAGCGAACATCCGCACGGCATGACTGATCGCGAGTTCGAGTCCCTTTTCACTGCGACCAAGCCTGTGGTCTTTAATTTCCATTCGTATCCGTGGCTGATCCACCGCTTAACCTACCGCCGGCCAGGCCAGCACAACATTCATGTGCGGGGGTACAAGGAGAAGGGAAACATCAATACACCTCTGGAGCTGGCTATCCGCAACCAAACCGACCGCTTTAGCCTGGCGATTGACGCGATCGATCGGATCCCCCGTTTTCGTGAGACCGGGTCCAGCTTGCGTGAAGCGCTGCTCAATGAACAGCTCGCGTGTAGAAATCACGCCTACGAGTTCGGCGTGGATCGACAAGACGTCACTGCTTGGACGTGGCCCGAGGGGGTTTAGGATCTTGACCTTCGATCTCGGAAAGTCGGCTCAGGATTCACTCGAAGGTTAACGCGGCGCAGAAAAAATTGGTCGCCGTCCATAAGTCGTTGCTATGGGGGTGGTCTTTTGCAATCCGCTGCGCCGTGCCGTACTATGGATACCGCAGCAGCATGCCGGTGGCCTCGTTACGCGTCGTGGAAATGACAAAGCACGGACCATTACTGAAATTGTTGGGCGATCGCTCCCATTTGCGAGAAAGCCTGCGCTTGCGGCCAGGCATATGAGGACTCGTTTTCCGTGCTGACCACAACAGGATGAAAGGAGTGTAAAGATGACAACCAACGTAGCACCACTCACCGAACGCCCGGCCTGGAAGGCTCTGGAGGTCCACTCTCGACAGATTCGAGAGGTGCACCTCCGACAACTCTTTGCGGACGATCCCGCACGAGGCGAGCGGATGGCCGCCGAGGCGGTCGGCCTCTACCTGGATTATTCCAAAAATCGCCTCACCGACGAGACCCTCAAACTGCTCCTACAACTCGCCGAGGAATCCGGGCTGCGCGCTCGGATTGACGCGATGTTCCGGGGCGAAAAAATTAATCTGACGGAAGATCGAGCCGTGCTGCACGTCGCTTTACGCGCGCCACAAGGGGCAGTCCTCAGCGTGGATGGCGAAAACGTCGTGCCGCACGTTCATGCCGTGCTTGACAAAATGACGGACTTTTCCCGGCGGGTGCGGAACGGCGCCTGGCTGGGCCACACCGGCAAGCGCATCCGCAACATCGTCAACATTGGCATCGGCGGCTCGGATCTCGGGCCGGTGATGGCCTACGAAGCGCTGAAGCAGTACAGCGAGCGCGCCATGACCTTCCGGTTCGTTTCCAATGTTGATGGCACCGACTTCGCGGAGGCAGTACACGATCTCGACCCGGCAGCAACCCTGTTTATCGTTTCCTCAAAAACCTTTACGACGCTGGAGACGATGACCAACGCCCACAGCGCCCGCGACTGGTCCCTGGCGGGCCTTGGGGGTGACGAGAAATCAGTGGCCAGGCATTTTGTCGCGGTGTCGACCAATGCCGAGAAGGTAGCGCAGTTCGGCATCGACACCGCCAACATGTTCGAGTTCTGGGACTGGGTCGGCGGGCGCTACTCGATGGATTCAGCCATCGGCCTCTCCACTATGCTGGCTATCGGCCCGGATCACTTCCGGGCCATGTTGAGCGGCTTCCAGCAGATGGACGAGCACTTCCGCACCGCCCCATTCGAACGCAATTTGCCAGTGCTCATGGGCCTGCTGACCGTCTGGTACAACAACTTCTTCGGCGCCCAGACCGTGGCGGTCCTACCGTATGAGCAGTACCTGAAGCGCTTCCCAGCCTATTTGCAGCAGCTCACGATGGAGAGCAACGGCAAACACGTCACCCTGGACGGGAGCGAGGTCACCTATCAGACCAGCCCCATTTATTGGGGCGAGCCGGGCACCAACGGCCAGCATTCCTTTTACCAGTTGATTCATCAAGGCACCCGGCTCATCCCGTGTGACTTCATCGCTTTCGACCAACCACTCAACCCGCTCGGCCAGCATCATGACATTCTCATGGCCAATGTCTTTGCCCAAAGCGAGGCACTGGCCTTCGGCAAGACCCCCGCGCAGGTCAAAGCGGAGGGCACGCCGGAGTGGCTCGTGCCGCACCGGGTCTTTGAGGGGAACCGCCCGTCGAACACTCTCCTCGCCGAGCGGCTTACCCCAGAAACGCTGGGCAAGCTCGTCGCCCTCTACGAGCATGCGGTGTTCACCCAAGGCGTCATCTGGAACATTGACTCATTCGATCAGTGGGGTGTCGAACTGGGCAAGGTATTAGCCCAGCGAATTATCCCGGAGCTGGAGAGCAAGGCAGAACCGGCGCTCAACCACGATTCCTCAACCAATCGCCTCATTCAGCGGTATCGGAAGTTGAAGTAGACGTTATGACGACCCAGGGATCGTTCCTGCGCATCGGTCTGGCGGCGGACCACGCGGGGTTTACCCTGAAGCGAGAAATAGCGGATGCCCTGCAGAGCGCCGGCCATGAGGTGGTCGATTTCGGCGCACCCATCCTGACGTTCGGGGATGACTACCCCGATTAGGTTGTGCCCCTGGCGCGGGCGGTGGCCAGGGGCGAGGTCGAACGGGGCGTGGCCTTCTGCGGCAGCGGCGTGGGAGCATCCATCGAGCGATTATAATCCACAAATCAAATAAGATCCCTCTATGTCCGTCTCGCGTCGTCTGCTGTGGCCACCCCTGGCAGATTGTGGCCGTCAGCAGGTAGCGGCTGCGGGTGCTCAGGCGGGAGGGGAGCTGGCGCGGTGCGCAGATGGAGATCACGCTGCGGAAATGGAATCTCGATGCCGGCCTCACGAAAAGCGGCGTCCATAGCAAAATTGAGATCGCTAATGACTCAAAGTTGACAGGTTACGAGGAGTCTTGTCGTGATAGTCCTGTCTTTTCAGGCATTTTCACCACAAGAGCGGCACCAACGGTGGTCTTGTCGGCGGACCTCCTGGCAGGTAGGCAGAT
>JBFWXH010000089.1:0-32950 GCA_050187625.1 Binatia bacterium | reverse complement strand
TACACCAAACACAAACGCGGGCCCAAGAAGCCACCGCCCAACAAGCTGAGTGGCAAGGGGCAGACACATGTATCGACCGCGCGGATTCTGGCGATGCGCAGGTAATCAACAGACCTTTACAGGGATGAGCACAGGGGGACAAGGGTCATCCGTCTACAGTTCTCTATGCCGAATACTCCCAAGATAGGGGTTGCGACGTTTTTTCCCTTCCTCCTTTCGGGGGGAAGAAAGCTCCTTTGAAACGAGACGTCATTCCCACGAAAGCGGGAATCCAGGAAAGAGGCCGCCAGTCGTGGGAAAACCGCCTGGAGCCCGCCTGCGCGGGCATGACGGGCTAGCGTATCCGTGCAGGTTGGACGGAAAACTGCCCCTTATGAGGAAGGAACCACTGCGCGAGGCCCCGCATTGCCTCAGGCAGCATGCTCACACTGCTGGGCGACTTCTTTCGCGTACCAGCGTCGTAAGCCGGTACGCAGATAGTCGGGCTCCAGTCCCAAAATATGGCAAATACTGATAAAGCTGCAGAGTTGGGTCGGATCATTATCCATGATCCACTCTTCGGCCTCATGAAACAGGCGTTTCCCGCGTCGGTTAGTAGCAGTCGCATACTTCATATATGTTTCTACCCCTTCACGGAGCACTGCCCACAACAAATGGCATTCTGGTTGGGTACGGATACGTTCGGCAACTTCAGCCGATGGCGTTGCCAGCGAAGAAAAAGGGGCAAAATCAGTCATATCACTCTCCACGAATCCCCGTGGAACTCGTCCTCCTTTGTTGCGTGAGGGAAACGCACGTCGGCATCGCCCTCAGGGAAATTTCTGCCCTTATGTTTTACGCCGCCTCGACCTGCAGAAAATCGAGTTCGACGGGGGTTGCTCGGCCAAACACACTGACAGCGACACGTACTCGCGCGCGCTCGGGCCGTACGTCTTCCACGACACCATTAAAATCTCGGAACGGTCCATCAACGATTTTCACTTGTTCGCCAACTGTAAAGATTTGTCGTGGTCGTGGTGCCGCATGTCCTGTAGCGATTTGCTGTTGAATCCGCTCGACCTCTGCTGCCGGGACCGGTGTCGGCGCGGTGTCCGATTCTCCAATAAAACCGACCACCTTCGGGACAGAGTGGACTACGTGCCAGGTGTGCTCATTGAGGAGCATATGCACGAGCACGTAACCAGGGAACAGATAGCGCTCGACCTCTTTCTTGGTGCCACGAACAACGTCGATGACTTTTTCGGTCGGCACGACAATCTCACCAAACGCTGCCTCCTGTCCGCTCTCAACAATCTTGCGTTGCAGTGCGGCCCGGACGCGCTTTTCAGAACCTACGTGTGTACGTATAGCGTACCATTGCTTTTCCATAGTCGTCTTGTGCGATACCTCGTGCGCTCCGATATCACAGAGCACGTTATTGCTTGGGATATCCCAAGCAGGGAGCCAAAAGCGGAGTCCGGGGGTCATCATGACCCGACGGGGTCTTTAACCAGCAGGAACAATTGGGGTAAGGGACAAACGGTAGCAATTATCCAGGAATACAGTAAATTAGACGCGGCATAGGCGAAAAAATTCAATGAAATTCATGGTATGTCTGGCTAGATTAGACCTCACAACCTTTGCACAGGTGTCGCCCGGCGCTCAAGCTCCAGGCTCAAGGAACAAAGGACACTAAAATCCCCTGAGAGCCTGGGTTACCAGACCCTTCGGCACGCTCGGGACAAGCTTTGCCGCGTGAGCCTGAGCATTCATCGTCGGGCGGAGGGAGGACACCGCAGGTAACGGCCTTTCTCGCAGCGTTTTGCTCTACTAACATGACCTCACAATGAAAACGATACTCATCACCGGAGCAACCGGTCAAATCGGCTCAGAATTAACTCCAGCTTTACGCACGAAATACGGCGCAGCGAATGTCATCGCTGCCGGCCATAAACGCGAACCCAGCGAGGACACGGTGGAATCCGGTCCATATTGCCAACTGGATGTCAGGGACGCGGCAACACTACAAGCCACAGTCACAACGCACAACATCGATACCATCTACCATCTGGCGTCAGTGCTGTCCGCCGAAGCCGAAGCGATGCCCCAGGTCGCTTGGGATATCAACATGAACGGCTTGCTCAACGTGCTAGAAACGGCGCGACTGCACCACTGTGCGGTGTTTTTTCCTAGCTCGATCGGTGCCTTTGGTCCCCTGACGCCACCAGAGAATACCCCGCAGGATACTATTCAGCACCCGACTACCATGTATGGGGTCACCAAAGTCAGTGGCGAACTTCTGTGCGACTACTATCACAAACGGTTTGATGTCGATACCCGCGGGGTTCGCTATCCGGGCCTGATCTCCCATAAAACCTTACCGCACGGTGGTACCACCGATTATGCCGTCCATATTTTTTATGCGGCCCTCAAGGAGAAACGCTACGACTGCTTTCTCAAGGAAGGCACCCGACTCGATATGATGTACATGCCTGATGCGATTAAAGCCGCGATTGATTTGATGGAAGCGGCTGGCAGCCGGTTGATTCATCGTAATGGCTATAACATTACGGCGATGAGCTTTGCGCCGGAGGATATCGCCGCCGCGATCACCAAACGCCTTCCTGACTTCAAGCTGCGTTACGCCATCGATCCCGTCCGTCAAGCCATTGCCGAATCCTGGCCCAGACACATGGACGATAGCGCGGCCCGTAAGGAATGGGGGTGGCAGCCAGACTACGACCTGGAGGCGATGGTTGACGATATGCTGGCACAACTCTCGCAACGGAATATCTGCTAAGGAAGGGCACCATGTCACTACAAAAAATAGCCAGCCAACTCACTGATCATGTCGCCGCACTGCGAGCCAAAGGGACCGCAAAAGGGAACGAAAAAATCATCACTGGCATCAAATCGGCGGAGGCGGGTTTTAGTGAACGCTATTATCTTGACGGCTATGGAAACCGCGCTTTCTTGCGCATGAACTCAAATGCCTATTTGGGCCTGGCCCGCCATCGGCAACTGATTGACGCAGAAACACGGGCGGCAGAACAGTTCGGGACTGGCCCTGGGGCCGTACGGTTTATCAGTGGAACATACCGACCACACATCGAGCTCGAACAAGCGCTGGCCGCGTTTCATGGCCGAGAGGCGGCCATGATCATGAGTGCCGCCTACGCGACCGTGGTAGGAGTGTTGCCACAGTTAGTGACTAACTCCACGTTGGTCGTCAGCGACGCGCTCAATCATAACTGTATCATTAATGCGATACGCCTTTCCCAGCCGGCGGATAAAGCCGTGTATCCACACCTCGATATGAAAGCCCTGGAGCAGCTCCTGGTCGCCAACCAGGGCCGGGTCAAGCGAGTGTGTGTCGTCACGGACGGCATCTTCAGTATGCGTGGGGACCACGCCCCGCTACATGAGATTACCGCGCTCTGCCAACAGTATGAAGGAGAGTATGCAGAAGGCATCATCACCATCGTCGACGATTCTCATGGGGTCGGCGCGTTAGGGACCACCGGACGGGGGACAGAAGAATATACCACCGCCAAAGCCGACATTCTCATTGCCACCCTAGGCAAGGCCCTGGGTGTGAACGGTGGCTATGTAGTGTCCGACGCCTCGGTTATTGCCTACCTGAGAGAAAGCGCACCGTTGTATATCTACTCTAACCCAATTACCCCGGCTGAGGCAGCGGCAGCACACAAAGCGCTACAGATCCTCGACAGTGCAGAAGGGTTAGCCGCATTAGCCCAGCTACGCAAACTCGGCAGCAAATTGCGCGCTGGACTGCAAGGCCTCGGGTACGAAACCCTGATGAGCGATCATCCTATCGTACCAATTTTCATTCGTGACACCGCGAAGACCGCCGCGCTGGTAGAGCATTTGTTTGCCCACAATATCCTCGTCACCGGCCTGAATTATCCGGTGGTACCAAAAGGGGACGAAGAGATTCGACTCCAGCTCTCAGCCTCTCATACAGAGAAGGATGTCGCCTACTTGTTAGAGCAGTTGCAACGTTTTGGCTGACAGTTCCCGCGTGTGACCTAGCATAGCCCACAACTGATGGTGAGACAGCCCCAACCAAGTGATCGACTCTTACTTTCTTTCGGTGAAATGTCGTATCCGCGAGAGAAGTTCTTCTCCGGGCCATCCTTCTCGGGCGGCGGGCCAGCCAACCAACTCTGGGCGACGGCCAAAAAGGACTATCACCTGACCATCTCGTAGCGGCCCCGGCTGTAATCCCCCGTCGACTCGCCAGCCTTGGGCGCCGCCGGGAAGTAAAGCAGCAGAAGATACGACCAAACGAGACGCTCCTCGTTGCCGAAGACGCCAGGCTTCTTCCTGGCATGCAGTGTATGTCTCCGGTCCACCCATGAGTGTCTCCATTGGCAGATCGATGGAGCGTGGCGGCTCGTCACCAAGCTCAACGACCCACATCGTCCGGCGTATCGTCAACAGGTCTGCGGGGTCAGAGATTTCCTCATGGCGCAGGAATTCTGCCCACGCACCATCTGGAGTATCACAGAAATAGTGGGCTGGTCCTTCACCGGCAGCATGCCAACGCCCCGCAGGCTGATCCGTGCCTTCCCATAAGAACGGGAACCGGGGGTCAGTATGGCGGAAGCCGATCATGTTGCGGGAGAAGAGACGAGAGCGTGCGCCAGTTGGCGTACCTGTTGAGGTCCAGCATCTTCCGGTTTCCACTTGCGGGTCAGCAGTTGTGCCGGGGTTTTATTCCCAAGCAGTGTCCGCTCGCGATCGAACCAACGCCGGACACCAATGTCATTGTAGGCACCGGCGAGGTCCGCGACGACAAGGGCCAAGAAATGCAGACGAGCAGCCACGTCGTCAGGGGTGGGACGAGTGCCAGATGCGTAACGTCGGACGCTCACCGCCGATACGCCAAGCAGACGCGCAAGCAAATCGATCCCTAAGATGTTCATCAATCCAGGCCATTCGCTTGCCGGAACTGGGGACGCATCAAGTGCGTCATTGAGCCGTTGGAGGGCCGCCAAAAACTGCTTGGGATCACGCCCGCGCGTTCCCGCCAGGTCAGGAAGCACGTTTTGTCCAATCCCCGCCCGGGAGATCCCCTTCACCACTTTGCGGAGGGTAGGAAAATCGAGGACATCAATGGTCTCCCCTTGCGGCAGCAAGCCCATCGCTTCGGCCCGCGCCAGGGTTGTCACCGCTGCCCGTGCCACCTCTGGAAGATCAAACGGATCGCGAACAGATTGAATATGGATTACACTCATGATCCGAATATAGCCAAGGGAACAGTGCTCCACAATAATATTTTTACTCCCGAAACATAAGGCCGCCCTAAGCAAGAGCAGAAACACCTCCTTCCAGTGGTTTGCTCATGCCTAAGCAGGGTGCTCTTGGGTTCCTTCGTTCCATCGAGGAAAGGAACAGGGTGAGGGCAGGTGCAAATCCCCATGCTGGTAAAACTTCTAACCTGAAGGAGCTGGGTATGAAAGGGAATCTGAAGCATTGGTACGGTAACCTTGCAACAGTTGGCGTGGTCGTCGGACTCATGGCAAGCTCGCTATCGCCGGTTTATGCAGGGAATGCAAACCCAAGGATCATCCCACCGCACGCCAAAGCACACGGTATGACATACGGAGAATGGAGCGCGAAGTGGTGGCAGTGGGCATATTCATTGCCTGTGGACCAGAACCCTTGGTTCGATGAAAAGGGTAGCTGCGCCAACGGTGCCAACGGGCAGTTTGGACCCGTCTGGTTCCTCACGGGCGTCATCAACGAATCCGGTACGGCCGTCCGCAACTGTACGGTGCCTGTGGGCAAGGCGTTTTTCTTTCCGATTATCAACGCCGAGGATGCAACGCTAGAAAGCGGGTTGACCGGAGAAGACCTACGTGAATTCCCCACTTTTGCCATGAGCCTTGTTACTAAGATAGCAGCCGAGATTGACGGCGTACCCGTCGAGAACTTGTACGACTACCGTGCCGTTTCACCGCTATTCGTGTACGGTCCACTCCCGGACAACAATGTGCTCGCATATTTCGGTTTTGATGCTCCCGCCGGCTCGACCAATGCCGGCGCGCCGCCGAATAACACGTTCACCCCTAGCGCAGCAGCGGATGGCTACTATCTGATGCTTGCACCGCTGTCAGCCGGCCAGCATACCATTCATTTTACTGGGACGTTCGGCGACCCCGTTAACTTCACGCTCGACATCACCTATAACCTCACCGTTGTTCCAGGAAAGCCGTAAGTATCATGGTCGTAAGGTGCCCCTGCTGGGTAAGCCTGCAGGGGCACTCTCGCCTCCTTGGTCTCTAGTGCCATGTCTCGCAAGTTCATTAGCAGGGGAACAGTCCGCGGCTCTTCCGTTTTGGAGTGCGCCGCCGGTGGCGGCGCTATAACTGATAACCACAGCGCCGCACCCAGAACGCGCTCCGCGCGTAACCAAAGCGGCGTCGCAGCCGCCGCACTCCAAAGGCAAACTGCTCACGAATGTATGAGACACGATACTAGCACCTCTTCACCTCCGTGAGTGCCCTGGCGCTCTCGATGCTGCTACCGTCGGAGAACCTCCATTGACACGAGCCCTCTGAGGGTGCCCTTTTTCCAGCATCCGAGCGCCGGTACTTCCCCTCTTGTACGATCATACGCAAGCGCTATTCTCCTTATTTAGCAGCTGGCCCCTGTGCTCTCACGACTGGTCAATCCACACATCACCGTGGAGGCACCTTAACGGTAGCCGGTGCCACTGGCGGTCAAGCCGCCGGTGGCACCCAGAAAGGGGAGAGAAAATCAAAGGCGGCTCAACACTGGAGCTTGCCCAGCCGGGGGCCTTCTCGTCTTCTTGGTCTCCACTACCTCCCAACCCAGCGGTAGTCCATGAATACGCGAGCCATCCTCGGTGTCTCTGCCAACACCACAAGCCTTCACGTACGCTGCTTATCCTTTCTTTGTCGGGCCTTGCACCTCGACTAACTCGCCTCGGATTGATCGGACTACGTTCCCGGTGCTCGACTCCCAAATGTATATGCCGTTCTCATGGTCAACCGCGATGACCCGCTCGCCGTCCAGCGAGAAGGCAAGAAAACGTATCGGCAAACCTGCGTGTTGATACGTTCGTAGCTGTCGCAGTTCTCGGTCGTGTATTTCCCACAACGCTACCTGTCCATCGTCGCCTCCAGTGAGGATCTGCTGCTCGGCTTGGGGGTGAAACAGAACACTGCTGACCTTCCCCACTTCTATGTCGAAGAGTTTACGTAGACCACTAGTCTCCGCTATGGACCACAGAGTCGCTGTCTGGTCCTTGAACAGCATGGCCGCGAGTCGCCCGGACGAACTCAACGCAAATTGGATGAGAATCTGTTCCGGCTTACGCGACAATCTGTGACAGTCGCCGGTAGCGTAGTCCAACGTATACACTGCGCCGTCCGCATCGCCATAGACAATCAGGCGATCATCCAGCACCCCAGTTACCAGACTAATGGGATACTTAGTGCAGCCTCCCCCAGTCTTAAACTCCCGATCGAACACGCCGGCGACAGAGTACACCTCTACATTATATTGACGAGCCAGGTAGATTTTCTTGCCCGTTTCGCCAAAGCCGAGAAACTCTAACCGTCGTTTGAGACCAGAACGCGACGGCACGTCCAATTCCTTCATCTCGAGGGTTTCCGTCTCCAGCAAGAACGCCTCGCCGGGAGGGTTGGCTCCGGATTCTCCCCGTTCGGTTGCCAACAAGAGCAAGTTGCCTGCGTTATTGTACCGCGCCTGCAGCTGGGCCTTGAACCAGGTGCCAGCGATGTAAGGCTGGAAGACATTGACTCCCCACAAACGGTCATCCTGGATTTCTTGCCGTTTTTGTATCACCACTAACGCACGATGGATGGCCGTGGTTGCAGCGTCTATTGCAGTCTCGGAATCGCTTTCTGATAAGCCCCGGGCTGCGAGTACGAGTGCCTGTGGCGGATTCTGGAAGATCAGTCGCTCTGCCATTGCCACGGACCGTAACGCACGTTGCTCCTGCGCTTGCCAGGCTCTGTTTTCGGCCACTCGGTACTGCCACAGAGCTGCCACCGCGGCCGCAAGGAACACCACGACCGCAGCTCCTATGACCCGGAAGCGCACCACGTCTTGGCGGGTCGCTTTGAAACTCCGGATCAGACTTTCAACAGTACGGGAAGAAGGATTTCCGTCAATCGAGTCAACCGTTTCAACAATAAAGATTCGTTCTTGCAGTAACGGTTTGATCGCACAATCCGTCGGAGCGTGCTCAAAGGTCTGATTCACATTGATGGCGATGGGGATCCGCTTTGCGGCGAGACATTGTTGTACCTCGGTCAGCACCCACTGCGATCGAAGCGCTGCTGGTCGAAGGATCAACACCAGGTACCGACTCATGCGCACCCGGCGTCTCGTTGCTACCGGCAGATCATCTCCCGCCACATAGCCATGCGCATCGAGGAATACGCGAAATCCGGCCTGACGTAATCTTTCGGTGATGGTCTGCGGATAGTGCATGCCGTCGGCATGTGCGTAAGACACAAAAAAATCGAAGCCAAACAGGAGATCAACTCCCTGCCACAACCACGACATCAAGGATGCAATCTTCTGTTTCATGTTGGCCTTCCGTCCGATCGTGAAAATCATCCTGGAGAACGGGGACCTTATGGTGTATTTGACTTTCCAAGGCCAATGGAGTCGACGTTCCTACGTCTCCTGGATCGACTGCAGATAGCGAAGAAGCAGTAAGAGTGACCTCTCAGCCTCAGCCTCCGAGCGATCGCGCCGAAACACCCAGCCCCAAACTGGCATCTCTCGTGACCCATGACTGGAAATCAGCTGTTCACCGTCGATGGTCTCCACGATCTGTTCTTGCGGAAAAGCTCCGCCATGACGTTGGCTGAGTTTGGTCAGGTCAGTCGGTGGCGTTTTGAGCGCGACCGCAGCGGGGCCATTCCCGGCGCCAGTGCTACCGTGACAGGAAGCGCAGTGCATCGCAAATAGATCCTTTCCCGCCAGCGCGACGCTCGGATTCCTGCACCCGAGCTGGGTTTGTCCCAAGGTCACAACCGCAACCACCGCTGCGGTTGCAAAACCGAGCCGTAGCATCCGAGGAAGATGTATCGACATTGTGCCCCTTTCCTTCTAGTGACGAGCCTAGCGCGGTGAGCGGACGGTCGCACTTGATCCCCCGCGCCAGACTCTCCTAGTTTTCGTCAGTCACAGTCGCAGTCATCGTCCTTCATTTCGACATCGATCGCAACCTTACGCACGCGCACCCGCTTCACTTTGGTGCTTGGTAAGTTTAAGCAGTCAAGCAGTTCTTTCGCTTTGTCGCGGCACTCCTCTTTCTTATCCTGTGGCGTACGATCGTTGACAGGTATCTCGAGATCGGGATCGAGACGATAAACCATTCCCCCGAGGAGGGCACCGTCCGCTGTTGCGGTGACCACGATATCCCGCTCGTTGGTAGCTGCCACCTCGGCCTTGGTAAAAGGCATACCAGCGTGGACCTCAAAGGTGACCAGCCGTTGCTCGCGAGCCTTCAGACGCGCGCCGTCTGCCGGGAAGTCGCGCAGGCTGATCCGCCAGCCACGCGAGGCGAGCAGTGGCGGCAAGGCAACCGAAACGGCGATCGTCGCGACCGTACGTCCAGGATTGCCGACCCAGAAACCTTTACCGTGCAATCCAGCGACGAGTCCTCGTAATCCGCCCCCGCCCGGCGCGAGCGTCACATTGCGCTGCGCGACATTGTTGTCGTTCGGAACCAAACGCCAGTCTTCGATGACTTCGCCGGCAGTGAAGTTATCAACATTGCTCGGGTCACCAGTTGCCGACACGATCATCAACATGCAGTCGTGACCCCAGGCGTTGGACACCGGGGTCCATTCGAATGGTCCGACTGTTTTCTCCTCGCTGTTGTTGGGTTGGAGCGTTCCTGCGGAGAGCTGCGCCGTGGTCATCGGCTGCAGATCGTTGGGCCACAGCACGCCAGCCGAGGGTTTACAGTGATACCCCTTCACGATCACGTTATTGGCAATGGACGTACCGCGGTTTTTGATCTTCACATAGGCGTAGTTGGTTGCCCCTAATGCCGGCTCTTCGTGCCCGGCTAATCCGTCGGGGTTGCGCCGGTTCCAGATCGTTGTGGTCGCATAGTGAACTGGCAGGTAGTCATACTCCCCGGCGCGACCATCGTCGATGTAGACGTCAACGCTGGGTGGCGCGCCACTGTCGAGGTTCTGCTTCTCGAACGACCAAGTCAGCACCTTGCCGTAGGCACCACCGAATACGCCCTCCGACGTCCAGTTACCAGCATCAGCAGTGATCAGCGCGCTGAGAAAATCTGCCGGCGAGTTGGCGTTGCTTAATGGAGTAAGGGTACCGATAGCTCGCAACATCAGATACGCCAGGCAACGGGCGGCGAACTCGCGGCGGGCCACGCTCGTCGCATCACCCCCGATCGATCGGTAGGCGCGAAACATCGTCGTTGAGAGGATCTGCTCACTCTGATAACCGGGATTGCCAGGGCCTATACCCGTATCGTTGACGCCTTCCCAGCCCCATCCAGAGGCAACGGTCCGGTCCGAGCGTCGTGGTACAGAGGGGACGAAGGGCGCGAGTAAGAAGCGATCGAGTGCAGCACCGTTGTGCCACTCAGACAGGTAGTCGTTCAGGATCACGGCAAAGCTATCACCCGCGCTGTGGGCAAAGCCGAAGTTGGGCCCTCCAACATGATCGTGCAGGGTACCGTGGCCACCCAACTCGTGAAGAATCACGCGCCAGTCGGTCGCAATCCCAATGGGGTTTACGGTATCGCTGGCGTCAGCAAGTGCATATTGCGTGAAGTCAATGCCGTCACCGTCACCTATACATTGAGCGTTAATCGCATTGCCCAATCCGCGATGGTCGACCTCGACCGGGAAATCGGTACCGTCAAAGTAGCCGCCCACCCCGGTAAGCGGGAAGCCGAGATTCTCCACCAGCCAGAAGAAGCGGTTCACATGATAATACGCGTTGACCGCAGCAAAATTGTTCGTCCGGACATCATAGTCGAAATCACTGCCAACAGGGCGCGTTGGCGGCGTGATAGTCGGGGCGCTCTCCTCTGTGAGCGTGGCCCATGTCCCTTGCAATGATTGCGTGCCGGCGACGGGCGGGTTCAGGTTGGGAAGCACGACATCATCACGCTGAGGGTTCAGTACCGCGTTGCTTTGGTTGGGAGTGTTGGTTGTCGTGCCCGTGCTAGAGATGGGATCATAGGTGAACACAAGCCCGTTTACCCCTGAGCTGAGTGCGCGCAGGTACAGAATCGTATTGGTCTCCACCTCAACCAGTGCCCGCCAGTTCATACGTCCAGCCTCATACGGCAGACGGAAGACGAGTTCAGCGACGAGATACCAACGCCCGGCGTGAATTGAACCGGGCACCGGCGGCAACGGCAGCGTCGGCGGGGTTCCGCACAGAGGCTGGTCGACAGCCTGGGTTGGCTCCTGTTGCAATGGGTGAGTGTTGGGTGCCGGCTGCGGATGAACCGTAGTACGCTTTGCAGGATCGTAACGGTAGACAAAGAAACGTCCACAGATGAGCCGCGCAGTGGTCGTCCGACCGTCGATTCCTATCGCGCCTTTCCCAGCCTCGCCGAGGATTTCAGCCAACAAGTCAGAGGCGGCGACGTCAGGTTCCTCAATCCGTTTGCCGGCTCCGCGCTTCAGCGCACTCTCGACCTTCTCGCCGGTAGCGAACAGCTTGCGATAACGTTCAATGGCGGCAGCCGATGGCATCGTAGCCTCGATCCCGTGTTCGCTCGTATTGGTAGCCGCGACAACCCGCGTTGGCGCCTGTTTGATCGTGGCCGTGACTCCGGCAGCCCACACCGGGATATTGAGATAGGTCTGAGAGTAGGCGTAGGTAGCCGAGTCAAAGGAGGCTTTCTCCTCGCTGAGGCGGTACTCTATGTCTTGCGGTTGCGGATCGATATACGACACACGCTGCTCGAGAGAACGTAAGGCCTCGGGGGCAATGCCGAACGTTGGGGCGACGTCACGAACGTAAGCCGCAGCAGCCTCGCGACCGCGTAGATACTCAATCTCGCGGTACTCGTCCAAGTGATTAATGGTTCGCACTCGGTTGGCATCGTCAAGGGTGACAGTGGCTTTAAGCCTTGGGTCATAGGTTCTTCGCATGAAAAGCTCTCCTTACAGTGTTTTGGCCCATTGTGGTTATGCGACTACGGTTGAACGGTTCCATTGCGAACGTCGACACTTACGAGAACGAATCTCGGCACGTTGGGGAAACCTCGCGCGTGTGGGCAGGTGTACGAGTGATTCTCCTGAAAAAAGAGACCGGCGGGTCGATGCTGTCATTGCGAAGAGCCGGAGGCGACGAAGCAACCTCGTTGCTTGCCTCTCTCTTCGGCGCGATTGCTTCGCTGCACTCGTAATGCCCCGGTCATCGTTCGGTGAATGTTTTCATCGTCAATGGTGCGCCGCACCCGCATGAGAATACCCCCCTTGGAACGCCGTCGCTGGACTCTCTGCGCAAGAACTGTGCCTTTTGTCTATGCACCCCAACACGGTATAAAAACTGGGCTGCATGCGGCGCACGCATCGCGTAGGAGCAGGAGCGACACTCCCGCAGTTTCTCATTTTTGCGAAAATTAGGGGAATGTTATTTCTATATTTAGGAATATTTTATTTTATTCCTATTGAGGTAAATACAGATACCCCTTTTATGCAAGTTTAACGACAGGACCGACCGGAGGAGGCCACCGCTGTCTTAGCCAGCAGTATCGTCCTTCTTCAGGGAAAACACGGAGTGCTTATGCTTGTTCCTGTCCGGTCTCTCACGAATAGCTTAGTGGGAACACTGTAGGACGCGCAGCCCGTGCCCGCGGTTCGGCGAGCTTGGCACCTCCAAAAGGCGCATCAATAGGAAAGCCCAAGGAACAAAGCAGTAAAGGTCAGCCCGTGGCATCAACAGTCCGTTAGTTAAAGGAAGCCTCTGGCACGTGCATTGCTCTTTTTTGCTGTAACTAACATAAACACTGCGCCTGATCACAGTGAGGGCATTATGGTCGCCCCTGGCGAATCGTTAAAACAGGAGAGACGGTAGTTCACTCAGAGATCTTGCGCGGAAGGAGGAGCGTGTATGGCAGAGAAAAAGGGGCTGGCTCAAGAAGCGGCGCTGGCCCAGACCGGCATCGGTGCATTGCGACCAGGAACCCTGACGGTTTCCGTGCAGGAAGGGATCGCAGCCAAGAGTGTCCACGATATTCTTGACCGTATCTTCCGTCTCCACGGCTGTGTTGCCTGTGGATTGGCCGGATTGGACTTACGCTTTCGTGTCGAAGACAGCCTACTAGTCGAGAAGTTTCGCGACATCGAAGGCGTTCGCGACGTGACCCTGATCCGCTAGAGGTTCCGTATGCACACGCGAGACGAGCCGAGTCAGCGGTCAGCATTCGTATCGGGGCCGACATTGCCAAAGCGCCCGGCCCTGGCCACGACCTACGCGGGGCAGGACCCTGCTCTTCTCGCGCGTATGCTTCCGCTCGTAGAGTACATTGAGGTGACCCCTGATTCCATTGCCATGATCGACCATGGTCGCGTAACCCTTCACGCACCAACCATGAGAGAATTGCGAGCCATCGGGCGCGATGCACACATCATTGTCCACGGGATTGGTCTCTCACTGGGCTCGCATGACGGCTACTCCGAACAGTACCTTCATCTCCTTGAGGAGCTGCTGGGACAGGTCGAGGTCGCCTGGCACAGCGAACACCTGGGCTACACCATGGTTGACGGTGAATATCTGGGCACGATGCTGGCCTTGCCAAGAACCGAGCAGGTGTTGGATATGCTCTGCGAGCGTATCTACGAGATTCAAGAACGGTACCCCCTGCCCTTCCTGATCGAAAATATCGTCCATTTGTTACCGCCCTATGAGGAGGGCTATTCCTCGGCGGCCTTTCTCAACGCCCTCGCCGACCGTACCGGCTGTGGTCTCCTCCTTGATGTCTACAATCTCGAATGCGACGCCTATAACCACGCTTTTGACATTCCGGCATTCCTCGCCGAGCTTGATCTACAGCCGGTCCGCGAGATCCATGTCGCCCGCGGCGTAGAACACAAGGGGTTTCTGTTGGATGTCCATTCGCGCTGTTCCCATGCCTCGACCCTGGCGTTAGCACAAGAAGTGATCCAACGGGGAGAACAACCGCCCGTCCTCACCTATGAACTCTTACCACAGGCTGTCCCAGTGTTAGGCCATGATACGATTGTTGAACATTTGAACCACCTGGCCCATACCTTCAGGAGCTAGCCCATGGATTTAGCTATACATCAACGACAACTGCTCGGTTTACTCAAAGGAACGCAGCAGATCACTGAAAGTGCTGATCCCTATGTACAATCGGTAGCACGCTCGGCTCATCTGCCCATAGTCCAAGAAGTGATTCAGTGGTGGCGCGAGTATGGGCTTGAGCAAACCTGTCCACTCACAACCACGCTCCTGAAGCGACGGGGACTGTTTGAGGAGGCGGTGCGGACGATGGGGCGGACTCATCTGCCGTCTCCCTTTATCGAACAGCTAGGGATGGTCTTTCTTGAGATGTTAAGCAGAGAGACGGATTCGCTCACCGCTTCGCTGGCGCAGTTTGAGCGTGCACTCATTCAAGTGAAACGGGGCGATAATGCGACGTACACCATTGCCTGGGAGTATGAGCCCTACGCGGTCCTCAGTCAGTTGCTTGGTAGCAACGGATTTGACGACAGCGCCATTCGCGGGTCCTATCAGACCGTGGTTTCGCATGCGTTTCCAGAGTTGTTCCGGGTTGTCGCGCTCTAAAGTGGAGTGCAATTGTATAAAGAGATTGACTTTGGGTCCCCTCTACCCCTTGCGGCACGAATTTTGTTGGAGCCATAATTCAGACGAATCCACACTGAGACAGGTCTGGGATTCCTGCCGATCAGTGATCACGAGCAGATCCTCCCTGCCCAAGAGTGATAGCCCTTTCGCTCGCAGGAATTGTAGTCAACAAGGAGGACATTATGAGACCGGCACCGACCTAGAAGCAGCTCACATCCCCTTCCACTCCTAGACATACGACAGACCCACAGCCAGCGAAGGTAACTGCTCTCCGCTGTACTCCGAGCGTACGAGAGTAAGCCCGGAAGGTCTTGTCTACACTACAACCTATTACCGAGGAGCTATCATATGAGGACCTTGTTAACGACCTGTCTACTTCTCTCTCTTGTCATACCCGCACACGCAGCCAAAAAGGGTAACACGCTCGTCGTCCTGACACAAAACCAATACCTTGGAACCGACTTCACCCCGATCGTTGTCGCAACCACGCCGGCAGAGTTGAATCAGGCAGTTCTCGAAGCCTTGGCGCAAGTTGAGGCCAACAATTTTCCCGAGCGTGCGCGCGCTTTAGCCGAACAGATTGCGGACTGGCAACCAGAGGTTGTCGGGTTGCAGGAAGTTTTCCGTTTCACCCTGAACGGCGCCACCACCCCCGGAGTCGCTCCGTTTATCGATCA
This sequence comes from Binatia bacterium, assembly GCA_050187625.1. Lineage (GTDB taxonomy): Bacteria > Desulfobacterota > Binatia > Bin18 > Bin18 > JBFWXH01. The sequence continues at coordinate 17,432 of JBFWXH010000089.1, read as the reverse complement.
GTTGGACGAAACCTTGCATGCGCTCAACGCACTCGGCGCGCATTATGTAGTCGGTGCCAGTGTCGAGAATTCCCAACTCACGCTTCCTGTTGATTTCACCGGTGATTCCGTCCCAGATGCTGCAGTTGGGGTTACGGACCGGGATGTGCTCCTGGTGCGCTCAGATATTCCCTTCAACGTCGTTCCCTTCTCACAGATCTGTGCGCGACCATCTCAGGATGGGGGGCCTGGATGTAACTATCAATTTGTTGCAACCGTCGGCCCGATTACGCTCGAGCGCGGTTTTGTTGGCATAGACGCCACCATCAAAGGAAGAGACTATCGCTTTGTCACCACCCATTTGGAGGTCAGGGAGGTGTCTGAGGCACTGCAGGCTGTGCAGGCGGCGGAGTTGATTGGAACGTTACAGTTAACCACGCCTGCAGGGCGCTCCCTCGTCGTTATGGGTGATATGAATTCCTTGCTCGAAGATCCTGCGCCCTCCGACCAGATCATCCCCCCCTACCTCCAGTTCATTGCTGCGAATTTTTCTGACATCTGGGATTTGCGCCCTGGCAGCCCGCCCGAGTCTACCTGTTGCCAAGCGGCAGATCTCCTGAATCATCGGTCTGAACTCTACGAACGGATTGATCTGATTTTCACCGACTTCCTGCCGCGCAAGGTCAAGGCGCGTCTTCTCGGTACGAAAGTGTCCGACAAGACCCGGCCCAACCGCCTGTGGCCCTCGGATCACGCGGCGGTGGTTGCTGAGATTACGGTCGACTAGCGGTTTGCCGGGGGAATTCCTGCAAAAGGGCGGGGCACGGTATGTCGTGTCCCTAGTCCCATGTCTCGCAAGTGCATTAGCAGGGGAACAGTCCCCGGCTCTTCCGTTTTGGAGTGCGCCGCCGGTGGCGGCGCTATGGCTGATAACTGCAGCGCGGAACCCAGAACGCGCTCCGCGCGTAACCAAAGCGGCGTCACAGCCGCCGCGCTCCAAAGGTAAACTGCTCGCGAATTTATGAGACACGGTACTAAAGACGTTTCACTACACCCCGGCTGCACGGCGCAAGTCCGGATCGGTGGCGAACTTCTCGATCATGCCCCGCAGGAGTCGCAGATGCGCGGTTCCCTCAGGATCGAACGTCGTGGGCAACCCTAGCTCGACCAGATTACTGGCGTTGAGAATCATCTCGTAGAAGGCGTTGACCTCCGAGTGTTCCAGGTCCCACGTCAGGCGTAAAGCTTCGTCAACCGAGACCTCAGCTTGCGCTCGCTGCTTGACGTCCTGCACCCGAGCTTCCAAGCTCGCGACGACACGAGCAGGAAATTCGATCGGCGTTTTCTGGGCGACACCGGGCACGGAGCCGTCGTACAAAGCTTGGACCAACACGGAATGTTCACCTTCTTCCAGCGCCATGCGAGTCCAAAATGCGGCCAGCTCCGGCCAGTCTCGGAAGGTATCAGCCAAGATGGCGTAGACCTCGCCTATTTCCTTCTCAAGCTGCGCATGTCTGGCAAGGGCAGGCCTATCTCGGAGCGCCGCCGAAGCTTGCGCTGGGGAGTCGGGTCGTTGTTCTGGGCACATCTGGTTTCCTCTCTGTGAGCACTCTCTTCATCAGGAGGCTGTCGCGGCTTGCGCAGGCACTCCTGCCAAACGGTTGTCTAAGGTTTCGGCGACCACACGGTATACCTCGCGGTTGACGATCAACCCTAGATGTCCGCCTGACACTTCGATGTTGTCGCCATCAGGATCTACCGAGGCCCGCCAATCGACTACTTTATCCTGCTTGGAAAAGATCGAGGTCAGCCGCACAGCCGACGGCAGCGGGGAGAAGGCGGTCTGGGCAAAGTGACAGCTACAGGTCGGACGGCCACACGCGCGGAAAGCCGGGTCACCCCGTGCCCGTAACGGAGCGAGGAGTTGAAATGCAACCTGGACCATCGGATGAACCCGATCAGGCGTGCTGACATCCAGAGGAGAGCCAAGGGCAATAATGTGACGGACCTGCGCGGGAAAGTTTGCCCCGAGAAATCGTGCCAGCAAGCCCCCGAGGCTATGACCAATGACCGCCAGCGGCCCGACAGATTCTGCGGTGAGCTGCTCTAAGCGCCATTGCAACTTCTTCGCGGTGTTATTGGGACAATCAACGTTCCAGTCGATCCCAGAAAAGTAGGTTCGATAACCAATACGATTGAGCCACCCGGACATCTGCAGCAAGCTCCAATCGCCGGCGAGAAAGCCAGGAATTAGTAACACCGCTTGCCCTTTCCCTTTGATTACGTTGGTCCCTCGATACACCGGGTCGCCTAACAACAATGTCAGCTGGCGCAGATAATCAGTGTAGGAGATAACCAATGGTCCTCGCATTACATAGTCCTTTCCCTGTTCTCTAATCGGAGCAAATGCAATGCCACAGCCAGGAGCATGCGGCAATACGGAGTACGTTACTTCACAGCAAAAATCCGTTGCGGGTTTCCTATTATTGCGAAAGCCGTTCTCTATTTTGCGAAGATTCGTACCCAAACTTTCTCAGAATCGCGAATTTTTGCTTATCACTCGACGTGCTATCGATGGCATGGCTTTTGGTCAAGAAACTCAAAAGCTCCATGGGACATGACCAAATGACAAACCGATTCCGGTTGCCCTCTCCCGTCCGTTTTGTGCTCAGGGGAGCACTCACAATAATACTCAGCGTCGCAGGCTGTGCAGGGAAGACTTTATCGCCGTACCCGAGGCAAGCGGCGAGTTCGTATCCGTATTTCCAAGAGCAAGATGGACTTGCCATCGGGATCAAACCACTGACGGACCCCCAAGAGAGTGAGAAATATTTTCACACTGATCTGTTATCCCGCGGCATCCTGGCCATCTTCGTTGCGGCCGAGAACCGGGAATCGCCCAACACCTTCCTCCTGTTGAAGGGGCAGTTCACACTGCACAACGCCCTCAGAGAAGAACTTCAAGTCTCTGACCGTGAACAGGCCGGGTCTAGCACTCTTGCTGCTACCCAGAACGTCATGAGCGCGTTGGCAGTGGTGGGTTACTTTGGGTTTTATGGTGTGGGCGCTCTGCCGTTCGCTTTGGTCGAGAGCAGCATTGAGTCCCACGAAGAGCAGGTCAAAACGAAATTTGTCACCGAAGAGCTGCAAGCCAAAACGATATCGTTGGGAGAGGGAACTCATGGCTTTGTCTATTTTAGACGTCCACCAGGTTACCCCGCTTCTGGATACTGGGTGCTGCGGGTGGAGGCCATGGATGTGACCAATCAAAAAACAAAGATCTTCGACTTCATCCTCGATAAGAAATGAGGAGCGACCCATGAAACCGCAAACGACCCAGACGGGTCGATCATTTTCGTGTGTCTCTATTGCCACCCTACTGCTTGCCAGCTGTACCAGCGGGCCCCAGCACTCCATGGTGGAAACGGCGCCGAGAGTGTTGGTGAGTGGCTATAGCCAAACGACAAAGATCCCGTTGAATGTAGAACTCTTTCTCTCTGACGAACTGCGTGCAGCCGAATGGCATGGAAAAGGAACCAGAGGTAGCGGAAATTACCGGTTAGATCTGGGGACTGTACTCGCCTACAATGCAGAGAATGTGACTCGCGAAGTCTTTTCCGAGGTTTTGGTGACTGGTGGCAGTGAAGGGCCAGGACAAGCGAGGCTTCCTGGAGTGCTCATTCCACGGTTTGTGAATGCTGAACGATACGGCAATACTTTGACAATTCTCCTGGAGTGGACGCTGAGGGATGCGGAGGACAACGTCGTGTGGATAGACACCATCAAAGGCGAAGGCTCCTCGACTTGGTCTCTACTGTCACCCACCGAACAGCAAAGCGTAGCGGTGATCAACGATCTTTTTCACAAATCGTTCACCGCGCTCTCGACCTCCCGCGCGATCCGCGAATTTGTTGCGAAGCGGCAGAAACAGTCGTCGGTCCAGCCGTAACGTTATTGCGCCATTTGGACTGCACTGCCGTATGGTGGCGTTGGGTGGAGAAACAATCACCTTCTATTGTTGCTAGGCAGCACGCCGAGCCTGCCGCGCGAGATAGTGCTGGTCAAGCGCTTGGCGGAGAAAGGCCTTAATCACCGCTTGGCGACTGATGTTCAGCTCACGGGCGGTCGTATCCAGTTCGTTCAACATCTCTTGGCTAAAGTCGATGTTCACTCGCTGCACGGGCAGCATCATTTGTCCCGTGTTCGTGAAATACGTTGACACATCTTTCCCTTGTTCAGCCTGCTTAGCAATGGCTTCAGCCGAAACCGGTTTCGCGGGTTTACGAGTTCTGTTCATAGAGTGTTCGTTCCTCCTTTGTCGCTTTCCAGAGTGTGACGAGGTGATAGTATTCGCCTTCGGTATCTTCTCGCACTTCAAAAACAACAGCATACAGTTGTCCGCCAACCCAGCCGATGGCGCGGTACTGTTCAGGGTAGTCATTGCGCTGATCAACATAGTGCGGATGCGTCCAGATCTCCTGCACCTCTTCGAATCCTATACCGCGCCGCGGATTCTGTCGTAATTTCCCACTTTTTTGCTTGCTGAACTTCACACGCACGAGCGCAGAGTATAACAGTTATACCATAGGCACAAGTTTCTGAGTGTGGCTGAGTTCTCACCGCAAGCTGATGCGGAGGGTTGGTCCACGACCTTCGACGGATAGCTCAGGGGGAAGAGTGCCTCCGACGCCATATTCTCCTCTTCCGCGTACGAGTAGGCTCTCGCAAGAGGACCCGGTCTTGTCGTTGGTCGGACCGAAGAGCCGTAGACGAGGTCTCTCACAATCCTAGCGATCACCCCCCACCCCACTGACCGGCACGCTCAGACTGCCGCCGGTGGCAAGATCGACCACCTCTACTGTCCCGGTGAACGTGCCCGCGCTGGTGGGCGTGAACTGCACCTTGACCTTCTTGCGCCGCCCAGGCTTCACTGTCACCGTCGCCGACGAGCGCAAACTAAACGGTAGCGTCGTAGAGAGTTGCAGTGTCTGGCGCTCTTCACTCAGGTTGTGGATCTTGAACGAGACCTTCCGTCGTTTGCCGACTTTGACTTCCCCGAAGTCTAGTGCGTCCTGCGTGAGCGAGACATTCGGCGGTGGCGGCGCCACATAGGTAAAGGCATTGGCCAACGTGGCTGAACAGCTTGGCGCACCTGCACAGCCAGGGTTGATGACCACCACATTGGCGGTCCCTGCCGTACCCGGCGGGGTGGTGGCCGTAAGCGTCGTCGCGTCGACGACAGTCACATCCGCCGCCGGAGTACCGCCGATCAGGACCGACGCACCCGCAAGAAAATTGTCACCCGTAATGGCTACAACCGTCCCGCCACGCGTCGAACCGAAATTGGGCGTAATATCTGTCACACTGATGGGATCTTGTTGCTCGAGATGGAACACCCCGCCACCGTTCGGCGCGGCATAGAGTATCCGCGGAGTAGTAGGGTCAATAAGGAGAACTGGCACGTTGAGATCGGGCAAGCCTTCGTTCAGCGTGCTCCAATTGTTTCCACCGTCGGTACTCTTCAGGACACCGTTAAAAGTACCAGCATAGACCATCTGAGGGTTCAGCGGATCAATGACAACAGGCGTGAGAGATCTCGTGTTCAGGCTTGTCCACGTTATCCCCCCATCGGTGCTCTTCGCAAAGTTTTCTCCAGCAACATGCACGATTTGCGGATCGAGGGGATCAACCGTCAACCAACAACCCAATGGCTGATCCTGCGCGACAAGGTGCCAGTTTTTGCCGCCATCGGTACTTTTGATCAGGCTATAGCCAAAGGTGCTACGCTCACTGGCGTACACGATTTGCGGATCGCTGGGAGCAAGAGCCAACCCACACACCGGCTCGTCGGTGTATACCACCGTCCACATGTGGCCGCCGTCACTGGTCTTGGTAATAGCAGCCCGCGGAATCCACTGTTGCGCTACATTATCGTACCCGTCAGGGAGTTCTTCATTGGCGGCGTAGAGCACGCGGGGATTGGTCGGGTCCATGACAATGGCTGAGGCCGCCCAAAACGGGCGCCCGCCGATAGTCTCCCAGGTCCGGCCGCCGTCGCTACTCTTGAGTCCTTCGACATAGAGGACATCGGGATTGGTTGGATCTACCAGCAAAACGGACTGGTTCCCTCCTCGCGGTACGTTTAACGAGGGAACCTCGTCGATGACCTCGCCAATAAACTCCCAACTTTGCCCGTCTATGGTCTTTTTGTATAAGAGGTCCTCGTACCGCCCAGCCCCGGTCGTTGCATAAAGGATCTGCGGGTTACTCGCGGAGAGCGCAAGGCTGGAAATCCCCGTAGCGATAAGCCCACTATTGCTCTCAGCCCAGGTCTCGCCTCGATCTGTACTTTTATATACCCCGTCGCTACTGGCGATCAGCAGAGTCTCTGGCCGTGCCGGATGCACGGCGATATCTAATAGCCGGGTGGCATAGTGGCCGATCTCCAGTGCTGGCACTGGAGTCCACGTCGTTCCACCGTCACGCGTTTTATACAGGCCAAAGTCGGACACTGCGTAGAGGATCTGAGAATTGCTCGGGTCAATGGCAAGATTGAGAATGGCCTCGCCGTCCAGTATTGGGATCCACGTGTCTCCACCGTCCGGGCTTTTCCAGAGACCCGTTGTCTCTACACTATCAGGGTCGACTCCAACATATAAAACCTGCGAGTTGCTGGGATCTATCGTTAAACTTCTCACTCCGCGAGTGGTAAAGATCGTTTTCCAACTTGCTCCACCATCAACGCTTTTGGACACACTGCTGGTGCCAATCCCCACCTCCCCTCCCCAACGATAAATAATCTCGGAGTTTTGCGGGTCAACTACGATAGTGCCGCAAGAGATATTGAGCGCCGTCCAATTCGCTCCTCCATCCGTGGACCGAAAAGCGTCGCAAAAAGCGTGCAGAGAAAGTGGAGGGATGTAGAAGCCGTTGGCGTAGAGTACCTGTGAGTTATTTGGATCGATAGCGGTCAGTCCCTGGGAGGTCCGTTCTGGGAGCGTGACCAGAAAAAGGCTCCAACTTTCTCCGTCGTCCGTACTTTCGTATGTGTCACAGCCAGGACCACTACCGACACAGGCGTACAGTGTCTGTGAACGGCTGGGATCGATCAGGAGAGACAGGACGGCTCCCGCTGGCAAATCTTGCGATATAAGGGTCCAGTCGGCACCGCCTATTGTACTCTTAAAAATGCCAACGCGCGTACGCGCATACACTGTCTCTGGATTCTGCGGATCAAAATGTGAACGGCTGGGATCGATCAGGAGAGACAGGACGGCTCCCGCTGGCAAATCTTGCGATATAAGGGTCCAGTCGGCACCGCCTATTGTACTCTTAAAAATGCCAACGCGCGTACGCGCATACACTGTCTCTGGATTCTGCGGATCAAAATCATAGATCAAAAAAATCTCGGACGGTTTGGGCTTGTCTAGCAGAGGGGTAGAGCAAAAACCCGACAAAGAAGAACGTGCTGAGAAAGAGATTTGCCGTTAAGAGAAAACCACCGGAGCATCCATATGCACAAGTTACGACAGAAATTCTTGAGGCTGATCGTCTGTCTTGTTCTCTTCTCCCCGCTATCGGCGGCCCACGCCACGACCGTCATCAAGGTGACCTTTCCCGACCTTGTGGCCCAGGCCGAAGTCATCGCTGTCGGTACGGTCTCCGAGATTCGTGAGCAATGGGACGCCGCCCACGAGGTGCCGCTGACATTGGTAACGTTCACCAATCTCACTACGCTCAAAGGCGAGCCGGGGACCAGTATGACGCTCGAATTCCTTGGTGGCCCCATGCCCAACGGTCTGATCATGACCATTCCCGGAGTACCCCGCTTCACGGTCGGGGAAAAGACCGTCGTCTTCTGCGCTGGCAATCAGCGCAGTTTCTGTCCGTTGGTCGGGTTGTGGCAAGGCTTGTTGCGGGTGGCCGTGAACCCGAAGCAGAACGCAGAGACCGTGAGTGACAGTTTCCGGGTACCAATTGTAAGCATTCAGGGTGGCAAGTTTGTCAAACTGTCTCCGACCAACACCACCCAACCGGCGCTCTCCCTTCCTGCGCTTCTCCAGTTGATTCAGGACGAACTCAGACTCACGGCAGATCGCTCATAGGGAGAGAGAGGACGTATGCAATCTCATCGAGTCGCAATTATCTTTGGTGTTCTCCTGCTTCTTCTCTCTGCCACCCTGAGTCACGCCTTCGTACGCATGAGTGAGAACGACAGGTTCGCGTTCTGGCCCAATGCCACCACCTCCCTCAATCTTCAGGTAGGCTGTCCGAGTCCTCCGCTACTGGAGTGGGGCCCCTGCTGGACAGATGCGGTGATCGATGCCGCCAATCAGTGGCGGGATCCGAGCACCGCCTTTCACTTCACGATTGAGGATCCGCCCTCGCTAACTGCGGATCCGTGCAAGGTAGATGATGCGCACACCATCGCCTTTCGCTTTCTGCTCTGCGCAGGCCGCGACTTTGGCACTGCCCTAGCTGTGACCATCTTCTATCTCAACCCGGCGACCGGCGAGTTCGTGGATGCCGATATCATCTTTGCCGCGGGGAGACCATGGACGACCTATTCCGGGCCGCAGCAGACTAATGCTGCGGGCACAACTCTTTTTGATTTTCATCGGGTTGTCGTCCATGAACTGGGGCACGTGATTGGACTCGGGCATCCGGATGAAGCCGGCCAGCAAGTCGTCGCGATCATGAATCACACGATCAGCGATATCGAAACCCCGCAAGCCGACGACCGGGCCGGGGTGAAGGCGATTTATCCAGCTACTGATCCTCCAGCTCCCATTCAGGGAAACCTGGAAAATCCCCAACCCAACCGTCCGGTCAGCGGCGTCGGTCTGATTTCGGGCTGGGTGTGTACTGCCAGTCAGATTGCGGTCGTGGTCGACGGAACCATTACCATTATCGCGCCGTATGGCTCGCCACGAGCGGACACCGAATCGGTGTGTGGCCGGGTGAATACTGGCTTTGGCTTGCTGGTGAATTGGAGCAATCTGCCGCCGGGGCCACACGAGGTCGTGGTGCTGGCGGACGGCAGCGAAGTGGGACGGGCAGCAGTGACCGTTGCCACCTTTGGCACCGATTTTCTGCGCGGGGCGAGCGGGACGTATGTAGTTCCATTCAACGATCGCGACGTCTCTCTGCAGTGGCAAGAGAGTTTGCAGAACTTTGTCATTAGTGGGGTGCAGTGACGCTGTTTATCTTTCTTTGGAGTGCGGCGGCGGTGACGCCGCTTTGGCTGCGTGTAGACTACGTCCCGTGCCACTCTCAGCAATCGTCAGCGATAGCGGCGCCAGAAATGGCAGGGCGTGCACTGCGCGCCCTGCCATACTAAACACGTTGCGCGTTCCCGAGTAGAACCATCTATGGGTACCCGCTATCTGCACAGATACACATTGAGCTTTCTGTTGGGTGTCCTATGCCCTGGCTGTCTGTACGTTCCTGACGCATTGCACCTGAGCACGCGCGAAAGCAAAGTAGACACCTTCCTCCCAGCTATTATCCCTGGACAGACCACAAAAGAAGAGGTGTATCGTATGCTCGGAGCGCCGGACGGATTTTCCTGGAACAAGAACGAGTTAGTCTACCGCTGGAAGAAATTAAAGTTCTTCCTCCTCGTTCCCAGTTCTTATATGGGAGCCGCGGTAGCGACTCACAGGAAGTACCGACTTCTCATTACTCTCGATGAACATGGGGTAGTTGTAAGGAAAGAGCTGCAAGACGATGTGGAATGGTGGCACATCCCGTGATAAGCGGGCGTTGGTCAAAGAAGCCGGAAGTGCAAGTGTAGATAAGGTCAGCTTTCCAATTTCATTGCGAATTCACACTGGCATCCCCTTCACTCGCGGATCACGATTCATGCCACCAAATACTCTGTCGTACTACCGGCGCTGGGTTGCGCATATACTCTCGTTCGTTATGATTGAACGTCAGCTGGAAAGGCTTAGGATCAGCGTTCGCAACCGGTCCTAGATGCTATGAGTAAGGGTAGACTAATTGTGCCGTTACGATTGGAGAACGAACGCGTCGAAAGGTCCGCTCATGAATGAACCAACTCTCGAGATTCACATGCCCCAACCATTATTGCAGCGACTGCAACGCTTAGCAGCGCTGACCCATCGTCCGCTGGAAAGTCTGGTCTTGCAGGCGCTGGATGCCAACATTCCTCCTCTCCTGGAAGATATGCCGGAGCCGATCCGCAAGGACTTGGTCGCCCTGGAAACGCTGGAAGATGAATCCCTGCGCCAAGTTGCACGTAGTGTATGGCCAGAGACACGGAGTGCGCGCTACGCAGATCTTTTGGCAAAGGAGCGGACACAGACGATCACCCAGGAGGAAAAAGCCGCCCTGGAAGAACTGTATCAAGAAGCCAACAGTCATATGTTACGGAAAGCGTACGCCAACGCCTTGCTCAAGTGGCGTGGACACCGTCTCCCCACCGCGGCAGAACTCGAAGCCGCCCCCTAATGGCGTCATACATCCCCGTCACTCTCCAGCAGCAAATCCGTAGCGATGCCGGTCGTCGTTGTGGCTATTGTCTGAGTTCCGAAGCCCGCAACAGTTGAAGCACTCCACATGAACAATGAGTATGTCGTTGAGGCACGTCGTTTCTGGATCTTTGCGGGGTGGCATCCGCCGCTCGAATATTGAATCGGAAGATCATCGCGGAAGTACAGTTTTAGGGGCCAGTTGTGTCGCTTCCAAGGGAGCTTGGGCGGTTCTGGTCCCTGTCATCGCAAGCGCAGGCCCAGTCGCCGCGTCGGGATCACAGAGACAGCTCCCCTGCACGGGAGCTGTCTGCTTTATGCCCTCAACCGTGTTCGCTCCTGTCACGTTGAAAAAGAAAACCTGACACTGGCCATTGTCGGGATCCGTCAGGAAGAAATTGTACGGCCCTGGCGAAGAAGAAAGATCGGCTACGTATCCGACTATCACAAGCCCGCTGTCCTGGAGATCGGTGCCAAGAATAATCGCCTCGGGTTCGCTTTCGTCGACGTCCTCCAAGTTGTAGGCTTCGTGCACCGTCGTGCCGTTACTGGTGTAGCTAAAATCCCATTGTCCGAGCAAATCGTCCAGCGGGAACGTGCCCTTGTCTGTAGACGAGGCAACGATGACAAAATTTTGCAACGGCTGGGACCACTGAATCAGAAGCTGATCCCCAAATTGATTCCCGGGAAAGGCCAAGGCGTAAGTGCCATGCTCTCCCGTCACGACTTCAAGCCCCAGGGTCGTTACCTTGAACGTGTGGTTCGCAAACTCTACTCCATCCGCCAGTACCCGTACCTGATGTTGCCCATCGCCCAGGAGGTTCCAGTTCACCGTCATGCCAAACCCGTTATTCGCATCCCCACACACACTCTCCGTATCTGCACGCGAGGTGCCATAGCCAACCTGGAAGCGCAGGTCATTCCGACCATCAAACTCCACTTCAACCAGTTGGGCATCGCAAATCCAGCCCGAGAGCACTCCAATGCCGCTTTGAAACGAGTCAGAGGCCGGGTTCTCAAGGTTCGCCGTGAGTCCCTGCGCCCGGGCCAGCGCGGGCAGCAAAAGACTGAGCGTCAGCACGACACGACAAACACGAAAAAATCGCATGGTGGCCTCCTCATTTTTAACATACTGTGAGTCAGCAAAAGCAAGAAGCGTACCGTTATGGCGCAGACACCTGGGCTGCGAGACCAGGAGAGGACGCAATCGGTAAGGGGTCGCCTTCTCAGGCGATTGACCGCAACGACTACTCTGCTCGGAGGGATGACAAGCTCCCTTTTCGCACAAACGAGAATCCGTTTTCGCCAGTATGAGAAAGGCGTGACGCGACGATCAATCGTCGCGCTCATGCTCGCAAGCCTGGTGAACCAGGCTCAGAGGCGGCTTCAGCCGCCTTCGTCTACTCAGCCCGGTGCTTGAGCGCCGGGTGCCGAGGGTTTGTCCAACAATTCGGCAAACTTATTTCGGACAGTATTGGGCCAAGCCAGCAGTGGCGCCCACCGTCAGCGGTGCACTGCTGCGTGAGGCAATTCCCCAGCTCTTCACGCTGCAAGAGAGCGCCCTTTCTGAACTACCTGCGCTCCTTCCCGCGCTCAATCGTCTGATTTAGGCGAAGTTCTTTCTCCCAAGGCGTAGGCAAACGAGACCGAGGAGGCCCATGCTCAGTAACCCTAGGGACGACGGCTCCGGCACAATTTGAACGCTATCAAGTCTTATCCCCGCTACATGCCCGGAGGCGGGAGAGAGGACGTCCACTGGCCCCCCACTTCCATAGCCAGCGGCGAGATGGTACCCAACATCAAGCTGCACTTGGAAGGCGATCGAATTCCACAAGAACTCCCACTCAACTATCCCGGGAGCGATTCCTACACTCTCGTCATCGCTAGAGAAATCGAACATAAACAACGTAGTTTGAACACCGGAAACCAAATTTTCGATCTTTAACGTCCCACAATCTGGAGGGATACAAGGAAGCGAGGGAACCACGGGGGCAAGGAATTATTCGTCAAACCATTCTTCCTGCACGTAAAAATTTCCAGACACCTTTTGTCCTATTTGTAAAGGGAGCACGGGCGAGTCCAGGAAATCGATCTGGCCCTCAACTTGATATTCAATCGCATTGGCCCAGACCGGAGCAGCTCCCCATTGCAGGGCTGCCAGTACCGTGAAGAGTCGGATCCAGGTCGTTGCAGGTGTGTTCATGATTGCTTCTTCCCGTAAGGTGCCCAAGAAATGCACAACCCCGGTTCTTAAAACCTCAATTTTAGACGACATCAAACCGCAGAAAACTTCCACCTTCTTTCACTCCTCGTGACATCCTCCCTTGCATGAGCCAAGAATCAATAACGAAAATGTTTGATCTTTTCCCCTCGTTCGCCGATCTCTGTCATGGCTTCAATGCCGACCTGCAGATGAAGATCCGCCCACCGGGCCGTGACCAAGGCATCTGACTCCTCGGTCTTGACCCCTTCGGGCGTTAGTGGCACGTCGGACACCAGCAGCAACGCCCCGCGAGAAATTTCGTTGTAATGCCCAACGATAAACAGGGTGGCGGTTTCCATATCAATGGCGATGCAGGTCATGAGCTGCAGCTTGTGCAAAAACTCCGTGTCATGTTCCCACAGGCGACGATTGGTCGTGTAGACCACGCCCGTGCGGTATTCACAGCCATGCTCGACAATCTTTTCCGAGACAAACTTGTGCAATTTGAATGAAGGAAGCGCGGGAACTTCCGGCGGAAAGTAGTCGTTACTGGTGCCTTCGCCGCGAATGGCCCCAATGGGAAGGATAAAATGACCGATCTCACTCGAAGTTTTTAGTCCCCCGCACTTGCCCAAAAACAGGACGCCCTTCGGATGCCGCGCGAGCAGCAAGTCCATCACGGTCGCAGCGTTGGCAGAGCCCATACCAAAGTTGACGATCGTCAGACCAAGGGAGTTGGTGGCCGCCTGCATGGGACGGTCCTCACCATACACGGCGCAGCTGAATTGGTGAGCGAAGCGATGAAGGTAATGGCGAAAATTCGTCAACAGGATGTAATCGCCAAATTCATCGAGGGGCATGCCCGTATACCGGGGGAGCCACTCCCTGGCAATGCGTTCTCGTTCGGACAGCGGAACAGACGGTTTGGTTGAGTGCGACATATGCCTACGTAGCTTACCTGGTTTCTTTGGCAGGACAACTCCTGTGCACACCTTCGTAAGGAGAATGTCAACAGGTTCTGCGCACCTTTTTCAAACTCAAAGGGATGGGCAACCCGCTATTCCCCCTTGCTGTCCCTCCGTGGGAAGAACCAGCGCACCGCCATCACGCGCATTGTGGTCGCAGGCGGTTCTCTAAGCCTCGGCAAAGATTTTGTCTGGTCCAACAGGAACAATACCAGTCGGGTTGACGCGAGGAATACTGTAGTAGGTGCGCTTAATGTGATGAAAGTCGACGGTGTCGGCCACTCCTGGCACGTCATACAGACGCTTGAGATAGGTCGAGAGACGAGGATAGTCGATCAGCCGACGCAGGTTACACTTGAACAACCCATGATAGGCGACGTCAAAACGGATCAGTGTAACGAACGCACGCCAATCACATTCAGTGATTCGTTCACCGAGCAAATACGAACGTCCCTTCAGACGTTCCTCCAATTCATCGAGGCAGGCAAAGACTCCTGTGACTGCGTCCTCATACGCCGCTTGGCTTGTGGCTAACCCTGCTCGATACACTCCGTTGTTCAGGCTGGAGTACAAGCGTTCGTTGAGCGCATCAATCTCGGCCCGCAATTCTTGTGGGTAAAAGTCCACGGTCGCATCACCAAAAGCATCAAAAGCGCTATTGAGCATGCGGATGATCTCGGAGGATTCGTTATTGACCATTGTGCCCTGTCCTTTGTCCCAGAGGACCGGCACGGTTGCTCGACCTGTATAGTGGGGATCTGCACGGGTGTAGAGTTCGTGAACATAGCGAATGTTGTACAACGGGTCGGGGATCGCGCCGGGATACTCGCCAAAGCTGTACCCCTGGTCTGTCACTTGGGGGATGGCAATCGACACCGAGATCACATCGTCGAGCTTCTTGAGTTTGCGAAAGATTAACGTCCGACACGCCCAGGGACAATTGAGGGCGACATACAGATGGTAGCGGTTGGGTTCAGCGCGGAAGCCTCCAACACCCGTCGGTCCCGGACTGCCATCAGGTGTCACCCAGTTGCGAAAGGTCGAGACCTGACGAACGAAGCTTCCCTGGCTGTCGGTTGACTTATGGATCTGCCAGTTCCCTTCCCATTTGCCATTCACGAGCATAACGCCTCCTATTTCTTCACTGTGTCGTCATCGTCAGAACCCTTGGACGTATACGGCCACATCGACCACTGCCTGCGCGTCGAGCGTGGAGGGATAGAGTCGTGGCATCTTCGCCGAGGGGTTCTCTATCCAGTTGACGGTGGCGGTAAAATCGAGCCGCGTCCCCACGCCTTTCAAAGCTGGACCTGACCCGCCTTCTCCATTGCGTCCGTGACAGGCTGCACAGTTTTTGACGAACAGATCCTTGCCACGTCCCGCATCCGGGGACGCCACAGCTGCGGTGACCGCGGTCGGAACTGTCGTCGCGGTAGATGCCGGCTGCGCGGAGGCTGCAGCCGACCGCTCACGCTCTGCCAACGCGTAGATGATCACCGTCGGCTTACCGCTCTCTCCGAATGACAACCGCGACACATTCCCTGAGGTGATGGCCACGTACTGCGTCCCACCCAGCGCATAGGTAATCACGCCCCCGGCCAGTGCTCCACCAGTCGCCTTCTTGAGCAGGACCTTGCCGGTGGTCGATTCGAACGCCAGAAAATTGCCCTCCATGTCGCCCGAGAAGGTCACGCCGCCTGCGGTCGGGGTAATGGCGGCCACAACAGGGGCACCGGCGTGATACTGCCAGCGCAGCGCACCGGTATCCGGATCGACAGCACTGATCCACCCACTCTTTGCCTCATCCCACTCCCAGCTCCCAGCGAGGAAAAACTTGCCGGGCTGGAACTCGACCTCGTCGGACTTGAGAACCGCACACCAGTCGACGGCACCCACGACAATCTGTTTTGTCAGTTGATCGTAGGCAGGGCCATTCCATTCGACCCCGCCCACCGGCCCCGGACAGCTATAGACTCCTCTGGCAGTCGGCGCCTTTTCCGGCTGCTTAATGGTCGTCACCGGGGTCATAAACACGCGCTCGCGGGTTTCACGGTTGATACCGTAAAGATGCCCGTCTTTACTGCCCAACGCGACCATGGGCTGTCCTTTGCTGGTCCAGTACAGCATCGGCGCAGCCGCGAGATCGAGATCGAGCCCATCGTTCGGGAGCAACTGATGCCACCACTTGAGCGCGCCGGTGCGTGCATCAAGTACGACCATGCTGTTGGTAAAGAGGTTCGCCCCCGGTCGATGGCTCGGCACAAAGTCGGGGGCAGGATTGCCGACGGGCACGAAGACCTCGCCGCTCGCCATGTCGAGCGTATAGGTGGTCCAACTCCCGCCACCTCCGTATCGTGCGGTCTCTTCTTCTGTCCACGTGTCCGCCCCGGTCTCCTTGCCACGGGGAATCGTGTAGAATCGCCAGACCTCGCGTCCAGTCTCCTGCTCGTAAGCCATAATCCGTCCGCGAATCCCCCAGTCACTGCCAGCCGTGCCGGCGATCAGCAGTCCTTGCCAAATCGCGGGTACCGAGCTGAGGAATTCTCCTTGCGCAGGATCTCCTATCTGCTGTTTCCAGATGGTCTTCCCACTGGATGCATCGATCGCCAGCAGGCGACCATCAGGCGTCCCACGAAACAGGCGACCGTTGGAGAAACCAACACCCCGATTAATCTGGAAGACATCTTCCTGTTCGGACCGGTAGATGTTACGCCAACGCTGGGTGCAGTTTCTCGCATCCATGGCCAGGGTGTCATGCGCGTTGGTGACATATAACGTACCATCGATCTGAATGAGCCCGGCCTGAAACGTGCCCGAATCGTCGACCTGCAAGCGGCACACTTCCGTGAGCGACGCGACGTTCTTTGTTGTAATCTGATCGAGCGGCGAATAACGCTGGCCATTCACAGTTCCGTTATAACTGGGCCAGTTTGTGTCAGCCGGGCCAGCAGCCTGGCTAACGCTTGCGGCCAGTAAGATAGTCGGTATCACCACTGCGGTTATGGTATGGCGCAATCCTTTTCCCATACACGTCATCGTCTCTCCTCCGTCTTCTTGGTA
This sequence comes from Binatia bacterium, assembly GCA_050187625.1. GTDB lineage: Bacteria > Desulfobacterota > Binatia > Bin18 > Bin18 > JBFWXH01. The sequence continues at coordinate 732 of JBFWXH010000089.1, read as the reverse complement.
TGTCCTGCCACAGCTGTCGCCGCTGTCAGCGCCGCCTATGAGTCGAGGGCGCGTTGTCATCCCCGGCCCTGCTGTCAGCACTGCAAATGGCCGCATGTGGCTGGTCTGAGGCAGTCAGATACCTGCTCCACCTCCATCTGTCGAGGTGGTCTTCTCACTCGTGACTCGGTTTTTGCCCGAGTGTTGCCCGGTGCTCAAGCACCGGGCTCACAAACCAAAGGGGACTGAAGTCCCCTACGAGCCTGGTTTACCAGGCTTTGCAGCCTGAGCCCGATGATTCATCGTCGGGCGGAGGGAGGGCATAGCAAGTGACGGAGTGTACGACTCCTTTGTGTTTTGATTTAGCAAGGCAACACACCAGACGCGCTCCACACGGAGTCACAGTAGCATCACCGCCACCGCACTCCAAAGGCTGGCTGACTTTTCTGTGACTGGAGTTCCGGTGCTATGGATAACGGAAGAGATACACGTCTTCTTCCATGTCGTTCACTAAAACAATCTTGTCTAAGGCCGGCACATATTTCCACCGCCCTAGGGTACCATTGGGTTGCGCCGGACCTGGCGCCTCAAGACTAGGAAACGACGTCGAGGTCCAGGTCCCGGTTGCCGGATTAAACACGTGCACCGTGTCTCCCCCAACCCACCCAAAAATCCGATCCCGCACCGGATCATACGTCACCCCCGGATACACCGTGTTGAACCACACATTCGTCGGCGTCGCCGCACTACTGG
>JBFWXH010000088.1:0-33575 GCA_050187625.1 Binatia bacterium | reverse complement strand
TGAGCTGCTCTATCAGCACGGGCTGCCGCCACAGGCGACGTATCTCTTCAAGCATGCCCTCATTCAAGATACGGCCTATCAATCGTTACTCAAAAGCAAACGCCAACAATTGCATCAGCAGATTGCCACGGTGTTAGAGACCCAATTCCTAGACACCAAGGAAACACAACCCGAGCTGCTAGCGCATCACTACACCGAAGCCAACCAGATAGAACAAGCGATTCCCTATTGGCTGCAAGCAGGCCAAAGCGCTGCCCGGCGCTCGGCCAATGTAGAAGCGATTAGCCACTTTACCAAAGGATTAGCAGTGCTCAACACTCTTCCAGAGACCCTTGACCGTGCCCAGCAAGAACTCACGCTGCAGCTCGCCCTGGGCGTTTCGCTGTTGGCCACGAGGGGGTATACCGTTCCAGAAGTGGGGAATGCGTACTCGCGAGCACGTGAGCTGTGCCAACAGATCGGAGAGACTCCCGAACTCTTCTCCGTACTGACGGGACTGCATAGATTTTATACGGCGCGGGCGGAACACCAGACAACGCACGAATTGGCAGAGCGGATCCTGACCCTGGCTCAGAAGGCACAAGACCCAGATCTTCTTCTTGGGGCCCACCTTGTGATGGGAGGATCGTCTTGGCTTGGAGAATTTGTCCCATCCCGAGTACATTTGCAGCAGGCAATGACTCTCTACAACCCTCAACAACACAGCGCCCTGGCCTTTGTCTATGGAGTTGACTTTGGGATAGTTTATTCCGCTGTGGCCTTTTCTCTGTGGTATCTTGGCTATCCGGACCAGGCCCTGAGGAACAGTGAGAAAGCTATTACCCTGATCCGGGAGCTGGCACACCCTCATAGCCTGGCTTTGGCTTTGCACTACGCGTGCTGGATCCGTCAATACCGCCGGGAGAGTCCCGCGACCCAAAAGCGAGCAGGGGAACTAATTATGCTTGCTAACGAGCAAGGGTTTCCGTTTTTGCTCGCTTGGGGAACAATGTATCGCGCCTGGGCGCTGGCCCAACAAGGGCAGGAAGAAGAGGGAATTAGGCACATACGCCAGGGTTTGGCCGCCGCGCGGGCCATGGGGGCAGGAGTAGGAGTCCCCTATTGGCTTGCTCTGCTCTCTGAGTTGTATGGAAAAACAGGGCAGATCGAAGAGGGACTTTCTTTGCTGACCGAAGCACTGACGTTGGTCGACAAAACTGAGGAGCGTTTCTACGAAGCGGAGCTGTATCGGCTCAAGGGAACGCTTACGCTTCAGTCTCAGGCAAGTCCAGGGCAAGTCAAAACAAGTCAAGACAAGTCTGAAGACACCGCCCCGCGACCCTTGACCCCCGATCCCCAAGGTGAAGCCGAAGCCTGCTTTCTCAAAGCTATAGAAATTGCCCAGAAACAACAGGCCAAGTCGCTGGAGCTGCGTGCGTCAACGAGCCTTGCCCGCCTCTGGCAGCAACACGGCAAACGCACCGAAGCTCACACACTGTTGTCCGAGGTCTACAACTGGTTCACCGAAGGCTTTGATACCAAGGACTTACAAGAGGCGAAGGCGTTGTTGGAAGAACTGTGGATACCTTATGAAAAAAAAGAGACCTGAGCCATTAGTCAATTATGATCCCGTAGCTGACGTTCTTTATCTTGTTACTCACAAAGGAGCCGAGGCCGAGTTCAAAGAAGTCATTCCCGGAGTAAACGTTGAGCTGGATGAAGATGGGCAAGTGATCGGCGTGGAAATTTTAAGAGCCTCCCAGATCCTCAAAGATGTTCTGGAACCGCTCTACCGTAAGAAAAAGGCCGCCTAAAATTACAAGTTTGGCCATAAAGACTTGCAACCAGCGACAGGTCGACTTAAAGACTGGGACAAATAGCGAAAAAGAGGAAATTTATGAAGGGCATTTCTCCTTATTTCCTTTTACCCGTTTCGCCATTTCCCCTTGTATCCCCTTCACTCCTCAAGCGTAATCTGATACAGCTTCGCCACATTCTGGTACACAATCTTGTCCCTTGTCTGCTCGGGAAGTCCGGCGAATTGCCCATCGATCACTTTTCGTGAATTCGGCCAGGTGCAATCAGAGTGCGGAAAATCAGACGCCCACATATAGTTCTCTTCACCGAAGAACTGGCTGGTCATCGGGCCGATCGGGTCATCCTGAAACGTCACCATCACTTGGCGACGCACATAGAGGCTGGGCTTCATCGGCAGAGGGTCATCTGACATAGCGTTGAATTTCTCATAGGCATGGTCGAGTCGGTAAAGATAATGCGGAAACCAACCACTGTCGTTTTCTGCCGATACCAGCAAGAGCTTGGGAAACCGCTCGAGCACGCCCCCAAAGATAATATCGGTAAAGGAACGCTGAATCTCCTGAAAGTGATTCACATAATTGCGTGTCATGAATGGTGGACGCTTGCCAGTCGGCGACACTTTCAGCTGATCGCTAGCACCACCCCCTTTGCCGGTAGCGAGATGCAATGACAGTGGCATCCGCAACTCTTCGGCAACTTTCCATAACGGATCATACTCTTCGGTCCAGAACGGACGATCCGGCGGCGGTGCCCCCCAGATTTGTGCGCCTTTCAATCCCAGCTTCGCGCAGCGCTCCAATTCCTTCACACCCGCGTCCAGATCTTCGAGTGATACCAAGCCAACCGCATGGAAGCGTTTACGATTGTGCGAGCAAAACTCCGCCACCCAATCGTTGTACGCTTTGAAACAGGCGCGTTGCAGATCTGCGTCTGGGAGTCGAAAGAGTGGCATACCGAACGTGGTGTAGAGGACCTCCGCACTGACCCCGTCCGTATCCTGATCTTTCACCCGCTCGACCGGGTCCCACCCGCCCGGAGGCGCTGCGGCAAAGCCTGCCTTCTTAAAGTAGTCTCCAAGTTCCTTGCCGCTGCGGCCAGCAGCGAATCCCAATGACACACGAGAAGGTTTAATACCCGGTGCAACGAAGAAGCTGCCCTTCTCATTCTCTTCCACATGCGGCGCCTGATCGCGATACTTCTTCTCAAGCCGCTCGGTCCACAGATTTGGCGGTTCGATAAAATGTGAATCAGCGGAAATGATTCTGTAGTTTGACATCTTCACCCCTCCTTATTTCAGGATGCAATGTTTCTTATCGCCCTGTTTAGTGCTGAAATGTATCGGATGCAAGGTTGTGTCCGAGCGATCATGCTGAGAACATCCGCGATTTCTTCGACTAGGTTCAAGTTATTCCCAAAATGGGAATTCGCTGATAAAGTGCCACGGTGCGAATCATTGCCAAGCGCACCCTCAGACAATTCTGGAAACGAGACCGGCGTTTTTCCGACGCCAAGAAGGCGTTAGAAGATTGGCATACTCAGGTGAGTTTAGCAAACTGGAACACACCAGCCGACGTCAAAACACAATACGGAAACGCCAGTATACTGAAAGGCAGCCGTGTCGTATTCAATATTTGTGGTAACAAATACCGCTTGATTGTACAGATCAATTACCCGCATCACGTTGTTTACATCCGCTTTGTTGGAACCCATGCTGAATACGACCAGATCGACGCGGAGACTGTATGAAAGCACTAAAGCCGATCAAGACTGAAGCGGATTATGACGCCGCGTTAGCTGAGATTGACACGCTCATGGAGGCGGAACCTGATACGCCAGAAGGCGATCGACTCGACATTCTGGTAACGCTGGTGGAGGCATACGAAGCGAAGCACTGGCAGATCAATCCACCAGATCCGATTGCAGCTATCGAACTGCGCATGCAACAAAAGGGGTTCACGCGCCGAGATCTAGAAAAGATTCTTGGGAGTAAGAGTCGTGTCTCAGAAATCTTGAATCGAAAGCGCCCCCTGACACTCAATATGATCCGCCGCCTTCACTCTTTATGGGGAATACCAGCAGAGTCGCTTATCCAACCAACGACCCGCAAAGGGCGGATAAAACGGACTGTTGCAAGGGCGGCGTAGATCGCGCTACCCTGCCTGCATCTGCCGCCGGATCGACATAAAAAGCCCCAACTGCATGCGATTCCGTTGTATTGACCCTTGGGGCATGACGGTCTCTCTCCCAACGGCCACTCAGCGGGCGACACCAGGCCCCGAGAACGGAGCTTCGACTAGGGAGAATGCGAGAATCTTCCACGCCCCGTCCACACGCCGGAACATGTAGGAGGCGCGAAGTTTCTCTAACACTGAGCTGTCCTTCTTGTAGCGTGTGACATCGGCGACGAGTTGGGCCAGCGACTCGGAGAATGGCCAGATTTGTATGCGATCGATTGCACTGCGTCCCCAGCCGCTCTCGCGTAAGCCCACCATCATCCGTTGATAGCCACGCTCATGCTCCGCCGCCGTATTGGTGACAATCATGCCCTGTTCACCACTCAACATCGAATGGGGATGACAGTAACAATCGACAAATCCCGCTGCGTCTTCGTTATTGAATACCTCAATGTAGTGATGGTACGCAGCCTCAAGTTCACGAATGATCGTATTTGCATCAGCCATATACTTCTCCAGTTCTGTTACTTCCACGTGGATATTTACCGTCTCGGTCCTCGGCGACGATAGCAGCATTACTCAAAGATACGTGGCATAAGCACGACGAAACTCAGCTTGTGCATCGTTTTCTACCGTTAGTCCGTGTGTCACCAGAATACGCTGGAACGGCCAGGCCAGCACCGGCTGAAGGTATGTACGAGCAGCAGCTTTGTCGCGAAGGAGCGTCATGCGCGCGCTACGACTCGGGCCAAATCGCGCTGGTACCCCCAGGACACGCCAACACAAGCGATTAAACAAGGAATCGTCTGCTGTCATGTTAAAGGCCAGGTCGGTGAGGAGCAGAGTCTTTGTCGGTCGATGAAAAAATATCACTTCGGCAAGGCCACGCACCGGTCCAAATACCGCCTGTTCCATTTCTGCTGCCCAGAGCGTTGGAGCGACGTTCCCTAACTCCGTCGCTGGTGGGAGTGTGGGAACGCGAGCAGGTAACCCAGGCGCGACAAAGAACTGCGCACTAGGAAAGGCTTCAAGGTACGCGCTGGCAAACAGGAAATGAAACGAGTTTGGCGCAACGATTGCTTCGACACGACCCCTATCGCCTAACCACTGCTGAAGGTCGGCATCAAGCTTGGTCGGAGAATGGAGAAACAATCCGCCACTTTGTAAACACACAACTGTCATTCGCGCTGGTAGCTGCGGTCCTCCAGGCATTGTCAGCCGGCGTTCGATGACCCACAGTCCCTCGGCGAGTTGTTGCGGTGCAGGGTTATAAGAAGACACGACTTTCGGCTGTGTCGCCTGCATCATGCGATCCAGCCAAGATCTCTTCGTGGCTGACATTATCGCTCCTCACTTCCCCATTCCGCAACGGTCTTGTAGAGACGCGCCGCAGCGCGTCTCTACGTTACGAGCATTGCCGAAGTCTTTTGCCAAAAACCATTGGCCGAAAGCCCACGATTATCTCTGATGATACAAGGGATGACCGCGGAACGAGGTACGAACACGCGAGAAGTGCTCACCTTCCAAATTGGCCAGATAAAGATCTTGCATGTTCGGGCCACCAAACGCACAATTTGTCGGGAAGATTGTCCGTTCGCCCTTTGGGTCATCGATCAGCTCTGTCCAGTTACCGTTGGTATCAACCTTGATAACTTTGTTCGCCGGTGTCATTCCATCCTTCGTCACGAACGCTGGAAGGGTAATATAGAGATTGCGGTCAACGTCGAAGGCCATCCCATCGGGGAGTGCGGGAAAGTCCTTCGAGTAAATTTCCGGTTTACCGAAGGTGCCATCTTTCTTAATCTGAATACGCAACACATCGTTACGGGTACTTTCGAGCACGTAGACTGCATCTTCATTAGGATCGATCGCAGTACCGTTGGCCAAATAGATGCCGGTCGCGACGACATCACCACGCCCATCGGGACGAATCCGCACCAGTGCACCTTTGGGGGAAGGAGTCGTAATCTCCCCGAGCACTTTACTGATGTCTTCGGTGCTGGAATTGGAGACATACAGATTACCCTCAGCGTCATAACTACAGAAGTTGGGTAAGGTAAGCTTCACATCCCCTGCCCGGTCGGCGATCATCGACACTTTTCCGTCAGGCGAGCATTTCATCACTGCCTGCTTACCGAGATCGCAATAGACAAAGTTTCCCGCCCGGTCGAGCGCAACGCCGTTGGGAATCGAGCCTTCCGGCAATTGACAGACCTCATTCACCTTTCCATCAGGACTGACTTTGTACACTTTGCCGTTGCGGCCACCGCCCCACACGTTACCTTCTTTGTCTACGACTACGCCTTCTGACTGCAGGACCCCCTTGCCGAAAATTTCGACCTGTTCTGTCGCGATCGTTGCCATATGCTTATCCTCCTCTTCGCTTGACTTATTTCTACTAAACTCTACGTGCTTCCACCTTGATCAAAAAGCGCATCTAATTCGCTTTTCAAAAGATCTCGAAGCTGTAGTGGGTTGTCATATGTCACATAACGAAAAGCTGCAAGGTCAAAGTGGACTCTGTTGCCCTGAGCATCCGTTCGGTCCCAAGGCGGTCCAATCGTGGGATCTTTTTTGTGAAAGGTTAGAATGAACGGAATACCGCGAGACTTCGCGTAACCAATCTCGCAATAGACGTTGGGGCGTTCATCAGTCAGGTCAGCAATGACTAAGGTACTCTGGTCGATCTCTTGAAAAATACGGGCGGGAATCTCGTAGCTCGCCCCACCTTGTTCGTCGACGCGTACGGGGAAAAGTGGGGCGTTGGGATGCTCAGCATTAAATTGCTGAATGGCCTCGTCTATGGCTTGCCTGACGCTTTTGAGGGTCTGGTCTTCGCGAAATGACATGGCGACGAATACGGACCGCGCTCGACCTTCGTAGTCTTTTTTGAAGACTTTCCATAAGAGGGTGGGGTCGGGTGGAAGAGGTAAATGCATCCCACCAATCCGACTGAACCAGAGTGCAAAATCTCGTAACCATCGCTCTGCCCGTAGAAGTCGAACCTGTCCGGTATTTGCTCCTGGACCTCTTTCTATGAGGGTATGATGCGAATAAACCTCCGCGGCGATTGGCAAAAACGCTGGGGATACCACGAATGTTTCGTGCTGATGACGCAGACGCACGGCAAGGTCGTAAAGTGGGTCGAACAGCGCTTTTGCTTCAGCTTCCAGCTGTGTATGGTTGTCCGTGGCAAATCCGCCTGGACCGAGTAACACTTTGGCCGTTGCATGAAGCCGTGAGAGCGGCGAATCTCCCATCGTGTCGTAGAAGCCTGTAGGCCATCCTTTCACACGGTCCCGAATCCAGCGCGTCAAATAGACCTGGGGATCTTCGTTGAAGCGCTCGGCAAGAGAGCCCTCATCTTGCATCAGTACCGACAAGCTATGTTCTGAGACGATCGGCAACGCTTTGCTATTGATCAAATTGAAGAGCATGGCCTCCGCGAGGTCGTCATCCTCGGGCCGGTCAGAGTTTAGGATAACGAAACAGAAAGGGGCAGTAGCAAAATTTTTGAACGTGGCGCTCCGTGTCAGCTCTTCGGCGAGTCGGTGAGCGGCTTCCAGACGATGATTGCCGTCAATGCGTCGTATGGGGCTGATCGCGCTGTTGCGGAGCGGTTGAAGGTTAACGCGGACCACATAGGCGGTGTCGCTCTCCGACGCCCGTCGTTTGCGATACGACACGATAGGATCGTCTGCTCCCGTGCTCCGTAGACTGAGAATAATCTCGGGGAAAAAGCGGTATCGGCCTCGTTGTAAAAATCGCTTGAGTCCCTCGACGTGGGCTTCATCGAGGGTGCGTTGATATCCTTTGCCGTCTCCAAGCCCGCTGCTCTCATAGGGCATCGACACAGATACTGCGGCCAAGTCTCTAAGGTCGGCAAAGCCGCGGATGACCGAAAACGTACCCAACACATTTTGTTGAAACAAGCCATGAAACTCGATCTTCCGCCGCCCCCGGGTCATGCACTCATCCTTACCTTCCCATTTACTTCAGGTACAGGACGGGTGCCAAGGATCATTTCTTCGACTTCTCGCTTCGTGATAGTTGACAGATGGCGAGTTTTTTCTCGTTCTCGTGAAATTTCTTCCCTCCTCTCTTTTACCCATCCTACAATTCTACGTTGAAGATCGAGCTGAGGAAGAGGCACTAACAGTTCCCGCAAGTCATTACTGTTGATAGAGGCAAGATTTGTAGTGAACTTCGCACGAGCGCGAAAATAATTGCGTGCTGGTGGAGTTTGCATATACTCCAGCACGAACTCTGGAAGAACTGAGGGTGCAGTTATGCGAACCCGAAGTATATGATTTTGATGTACACAGTTGGCAATTTCGTCGTTCCACATAGCAGGACGACCAACCAAATCTGCGCTGTTTCCTTCGCAAACTAACAAATCACCACATTGGAGCCGGTAAGTTTCAAATTCCGAATCAGGAACATTGATGTATTTGATCTCTGAAAGATCTAGCTGTCCACGTTGGACGTTAGCAACACGAAGATAAGGGCGCGCATAATTGCCGGGTCTGTTCGCTGGGCTCTTTTGGATGCCGTAAGAAATTCGCGCTATCTCACCGAGCGTCGTTAACGGACATTTAGCTTTATGAATGTCTCCTACGCCAGTAATGATCCGAGCCAAGTAGTTGACACTCCAGCGCTCCAAGTCTTTCCATGGCAGCGCAAAGACCTTAGGCAGAGTGGTCTCGGGGTGAAAGGGAATTCCTAACTCAGTCAAAACCGTTTGAGGAATTTCCGCTTCCGATTTTTCTACTTGACGCTGAATTTCAGCAATCTCTTGTTGAACCTTTTCCCATCGCCTCACAATGGCCTGCTGAATTGGAAGAGGGGGAAAGGGTACTTTTATCCCTTCAAGTTGCTCGGGTTGCACACGTTTCCGTCCACTCGCACCACTGATCATGCTGTTGATCGTGCGTCGAAAATACTCAGTCCTAAACAGCAGTTTGATGTATAGTGGAAGCGCTATTTGTGGAGACACTTTATAGACAGGATACTCGTTACTGACGGCTATCCGACGCATCTCAGGCGGAACAATTCCTATAGCGCCGTTCCGAACATCTATTCGTGAATAAACAACGTCATTAGGAAATGCCCAAAACAATTTCCCCTTAAAACTTTTTTGTCCATCCAGGCCTCTCGGTTCCATGCTCCCGTCGAAGTGCAATGTAACCAGTTGCAAATCGTTGGCGGCATACTGCTTTCGATCTACTCCCTCAACTCTTCGGCAGAGCGCCGCGGATAAAGGGCGGACGTATTCTTCTGGCCATTGCCATTGAAGTCGGGTAAACGACCCCACACTCCAAAGACGCAGGTCCTTAAACCAAACAGCAAAAGCCCGAGGAACAGTCTCGATCTCTAAGCTCATACAGCTTCCTCAAGAAAAAAACTCTTCGGATGTTGACGAAATTGCCTATGAAGTTCGAGAGTGGTTTTTGTGACCTCTGGGGGCACGCTTGGATTTGGATAAAGCTCGTTTTGATCTTCCTCACCGGTCGCCGTAATGCCAACTTTTTCAGCCTCATACAGGAAAATTGGATAAGCGAATCGTTCCTTAAGCAGTACTCGCGCCTCGCGGTCGATTGTTGCATCCATCTCACGACGGTAATCTCTTAGTGACTTTTTCAGTTCAGCTCGGCGTTGTTTATCGGCCTTTGCTGCTTCAATTTCTGCTTCTAGCGTCTCTACACGTGCGGTGATTTCCCCCTTGTATTTCGCTTCTATCTCACCCTTTGCCTCTTCCTTCTTTTTGTCGAACTCGACTTGCTCCTGTTTGGTAAATTTTTGTAAGAACAGAAGGCTCGCTTTTACCGTCGCCCCAGCAGAATAAAATGTCTCCTGCGGGAGTGAAATGATCGCGCGGATGAAGGTGCGATCCTCCACATACTCTCGCACGTAGGCAAGACTAGGATTGTTGTAGATACCTTCCGGCAAGACGATACCGAGGCGACCACCCGGTGCGAGAAGCGCTAGGCAGCGTTCGATGAAGAGGATTTCTGTCTTAATCCGCCCGGATTTCTTCGGCAGATCAAAGAGAGAAGTAATGGGTTTTCCTTTCGCCGCACGCACGCGTGCGATGGCTTCTATGTATACGTCCCCATAGTCTTTTTGATAGTGCTCTTCTACTTCCTCTGGCACCGAGATATCAGACTCATGAACAACGTCATTCTCTTCTACATTGGCACCGAACGGCGGATTCGTCAGGACTATATCAAAACGCCCTTCAAAAATGCCGTTAACGTTAATGAAACCGTCATGGTGATGCACACCGCCATGCCCATCGCCATGCATAATCATGTTCATCTTGCTGGTGCGGGCCATACGGTCATTCGCGTCGCAACCAAAGATGCAATGGTTAGCAAGGTGCCACACTCGTGAGTCTTTGCGGTTAGGATCAATAGTCTTTTGTAACTCCTCATACTTCTCACTAAGGAGTTCAGCACGTTTTACAACTGAGAGAGATTTATTCTCAACCTGTTCCTTGAATTCTCGGTATTGCCGATCGACATCAGCCATTATTTGCTCACGCACAATCTCAAAGAACCGAATGAGGAAACCGCCCGAGCCAGAAGCGGGATCACAAATGATATCTCCCTCCTGAGGCTCGACCATCTGGACCATGAACTCGACAATGGTCCGCGGTGTGAAAAATTGCCCAATCTCGCCCCGAAATGTTCGTCCCAGGAAACGCTCGAAGGCAATACCTTTAATATCCTCTGAGGTGTCGGAAAGATTGTAACGCTCAAGAAGCCGGACTATTTCTCTTGCCGTTGCCGGTTTGAGGTTAACCGCCTCATCGGGCTCAAAGATGTGATCCGCTTTGTATTCTCTCTTTGTCTGTTCAAACAAAACGCCAATCGGGTCGTCGTGAATCTGTGCCTGTTGATCCAGGAAATCGACAGTAAACAGATTTTGTCGTTGACGGTTCGCCCGTAAGCGCCGTTCGATGCCAACTTTGATGAACAACATCTTGGCGATTTCATCGAACGCAGCGGCGGGATCTTTCTTCTCGCGATTACGAATCACATTGTGACATTGATGCAGGAGATTGGCGAATTCATCCTCCTTAAAGACCTTCAGTCGGGAAAGTAGATCCTGGATTTGTTTATCCGATGCAGCCGCGTGCGGGATGTTTTCGATCTCGTCATAGTTCGGCATCCTCCGTGCCGCATCGACTTTCCAGTATTTCGTCTCCTTATTGTTATGCGTAACGAAGAATGGTGCATGCTCATATTGAGCATAGTTAGCGCCTTGCCGGTAATCCTTGAGAGAAATAGTGATGTTATCGGCTTTACACTCAACCACAATGAAGGCATGCTCTTGTTTCCGTTTTGATTCGGCGGTGCGCCAAATGAGAAAATCTGCACGCGCGTCTCCGCTACCTCGCCCCGTCACGTCTTCTTCTTCGGCGATCTGATCGAGCGAATAGCCGTACTCGTTGACTAGAATCTGCAAGTACTCCTGTCTGACCTTTTCTTCTGGGGTGAGTTGGACCCATTTCTGGCGAACTTGGCTGAAAACTTTATTCTCACGAATGCGCAGGTGATCAGCCTTCGGATAGCCCTTTTCAGCCATAATGTCGTGCCTCCTACTATAACTCGTGAAATTCTTGGAGTCGCCCCGCATCGGCATAGCTGTAATGTCCAGTCTCGCCAATAATGACATGATCGATGAGAACAAGGCCAACTAACCGTGCGCCCTTGTCAAGATCATGGGTGGTTTCATCATCTTCTGGGGAAGGAGCTGAGTTTCCAGAGGGATGGTTGTGCGCAAGAACGATGGCAGCAGCCGAGGCCCGCAAGGCTTCTTCTAACACACGGCGGACATAGACAGTTGCCTGTGTCGGTGTCCCTTCGGCGATGAATTTCTCCTCAAGCAGACGGTTTTGCCCATCAAGGAGCAATGCAAGTACAGTCTCCTGCCGGTTTCCGATAAAGCGAGGCCGAAGGTAGGCTGCTACTTCTGACGCAGAATCAAATGAGCGTGGCTTCTCTGCTTTAGCACAAACTCGCTTGCCCAATTCAAAAGCTGCCTTGATCTGAGCAACTTTGGCAAGGCTCAGGCCGTTCACTTTTAGGAGGTCTCGACGATCAGTTCGATCTAATCCAGACAAACCGCGAAACTCAGCGAGAAGAGTACGTGCGAACGTCACCGCAGTATCTCCAGCTACACCGGCCTTGAACGTCCCGCGCCCAACTCGGAGGACAATAGCTAAGAGTTCGGCATCCGTGAGTCGTTCTGGTCCTTCTGCAATCAGCCGCTCTCGAGGTCGTTCGCGTTTAGGCCAATTCTTGATTCGATCTGGTATCACCGGTGCTGCTCCTAGAGACCTTGCGAGGAGAGATTATCCGAAGTCCTCACTACACTGCAACGCAGGGACTTGAACGTCCTGTCATCTTACTCACCAGAGAGCAATGTTCGCCCGAGCCCCATCACGCCACCAGCAAGTACAACACAGAGTACGTTGAGCTTGCAACGAGAAAGCGCTCCAAAGGCCGCGACGCCCAATAGGACAGCAAACCAATCAGTTCCACCCGCCACTCCCTGCGGCCAGGTCACAGCAGAGCCAAAGACGAACGCCAAATTGAGAATGACACCGACCACCGCTGCCGTAAAGCCAGAAAGGGCGGCATTCAGTTGAGTGTTTCCTCGCAAGACTACGATGTACGGGGCACCAAGAAAGATAAAGAAAAAACAGGGCAGGAACGTTGCATACGTCGTGACGAGTGCAGCCAGCGCCGCACTCGTCACCTGCGCTATGCCGGGCGGGTGATTCCACCCCGCCATGAAGCCAACAAACTGGAGCACCATAATCAGTGGCCCTGGGGTAGTCTCCGCCAAGGCCAATCCATCCACCGCCTGTGCATGCGAGAGCCAGCCATAGGACTCAACTGCCGCTTGACTGACATACGCGAGCACGGCGTAGGCACCACCAAAAGTCACGAATGCTGTCAGGGTAAAGAAGCGATACACCTGTGTGTAAAGACTACCCCAGCCATATCCCATAACAAGGGCAAGGAACGGAAGGACCGACAATACCAGCCACCCAGCCAGGAGCCGCAAAGTCCGTGCCCGTGTAGGGAATCTCCTCCTCTGGGATTCTGCCCGGTTTCCCACAACCGCCGTATCGGTTAGTCGTGTACTACTCAACCACCCAGCCACGCCAGCACACAGCACGATAAGGGGGAATGGGATATGAAGAAGATACATCAAGACAAACGCACTCACAGCGATAAGTCCATGAAGTCGCCGCTTGAGCGCTCGACCAGCAATACGTACGACCGCGTCAACGACAATGGCAACAACAACAGGTTTTACTCCAGCCAAAGCACCAGTAACGATGGAAACGTGTCCATACGCTGCATAGATATATGACAGCATGAGCAGAACAAAAATTGACGGCAGTACGAAGAAGATGCCAGCGATCACACCACCCCAAGTTCCATGCAGGAGCCAGCCAATATAGATCGCAAGCTGTTGGGCTTCTGGACCGGGGAGGAGCATGCAATAGTTGAGGGCATGGAGGAAACGCTCTTCGGAGATCCAACGGCGACGCTCGACGAGGTCCCGATGCATGAGCGCAATCTGGCCCGCCGGTCCGCCAAAATTAATGAAACCAAGCGTGAGCCAGTAACGGAGGGCCTCGGCGAAAGAAACGCGTAGGGCAGCTATCGAGTCGCCTGCGTGTCGGTCGTTTGTCCGGTCTAAAGGCGGGCCCGTCATGGTCTGCTTCTACCAACTTCACCACACAGGGAATTTGCTTGCCATCCACACACTCGGAGTGAGGTCGGCAGCTTCCCTCGTCAGACCGACGTGCAAGCCAACCCGGAGGTCGAAAGGACCTACATCAAAAATAACGCCGGGTCCAGCCAGGAGCTGAACCGGGTGGGCTCGTACCTGCTTGGCAAACACCTCCACTCCAGGGCGAAAGCGACCCAACTGCATCTCCATAAGGCCACTACTCTTCCATCCGTACTCAGACACCTGTGACCGTCCGTCGTAGAATCCGCCGGCGTTGATATGCATACGGAGGACACCGAGACGTAGCGTTGTAAGCAGTACCGACTCTACTCCTGCTCCATCGTTTTTCTGCGAAACAGGGAGGAGGACAAGTGTCTCGACGCCGAAACTGAGTGCCCGCAGGATCGGGACCCACTTTATGCCAATCGCCGCGTCGGCAACTTCCCTTTCGTCGGCGCGATATTCGAACTCGGACGTTAACTCCAGGTTATCTGGAAGTCCTAAGTTCACACGGAGAAGCGGGCTTGCATAGGCATTGTGGCGCCCCTCGCGTTCGACCCGCAAGAGACCGAGACGTGCTTCTACTGTCCAGGCGTCTGCCGTTTCGGCGTCTGTCGAACGGTACGGGGGGAAACCGTAGGCTAGCATTGAACCGATAGGCCCTAACACGACAGCCACAATTATGATCGTCAGAACACCCCTGCACCGACACGATATGGTTAACTTTGCGTAGAGCGCAGCAGTTTTAGTCATTTGTATCATGACTCTCGATCTTGAGATCATCAAACGACGTCACGCTGTCAGCCTTAGTCCAGAGCCCAACCTTACCTGCTTCCGCGAAGGTGGAGTCCTGGACATCGAAGAGATGTTGCTCGTTAAGATACACCGCAAAATGATTTCCTCGAGCGGTCAGGCGGAGGGTACTCCACTGTCTGTCTGGCACTGGCACCTTCTTGCCGTAGGCAAAGAAACTCGCTCCGATCGGTTTCAAGTCACTACGCTTCCCTTTTTCAACCTTGTAGAGCACGACATTATTTTCCAGAGCGTTCGCCCGGACAACGTAATAGTTGTCTTTGTCAACGTAGCGCCACACAATGCCGGCGGCTTGATCTTCTTTTCCTCTAATTGGTTTGAATTTGACAGAGACGTCAACATCCTTCGCCGTCACTTTGTCGTAGACGCAAAGCGGGAAACGATAAGCCGTCCCATCAGTGCTCGTTTGTGTGAGAACCTGTTTCCCACTCGGCGCAGTGGGATCTTCCTGAATCACCCAAAAGGCTGAATCACCACCACCAGTCAAAGCGACCGAGAAATCGAGAGGCACCATGCCGGTGGCAAAGACGTCGAAATCTACCACCGTCTCCGCACCCGCTTGCGCTTGGGCACTGACGAGGTTGGTGAGTAGAAACGCGGTAAGCAGAACGACAACTACGAACATGATGCCTCTTTCACCTCGCTTTCTCTCCGGTAACCGGCGGGAATCCTTTTGTCTACTTGCGAAGACGCGCCTCCTCGGCACGGCGATTGACTTCGTCCCAGTTAATGTTCTGGAAGAAGGCATCAATATAGCCGCGAGCATTCGCGCCATAATCCATCTGGTAAGAATGCTCATACATATCCATCACCAGCAGCGGCACTCCCCAGGCCAGACTGTGCGTGTGGTCCGCTGCCCAGTAATTGTGGACAGCATTCTCACGGGGACTGTAGTTGAGTATCACCCAGCCTGAGCCTCCACCGAGTGAGAGTCCGGTCAGGCGAAAGTCCTGCTCCCAGGTTTCCACCGTCCCGTACTGCGTTTTGAGCAAATCCACGATAGTGCCGCTTGCCTTCCCGTCGCCACCCAGGTTCGCAAAATAGAACTCGTGCAGAATCATCGAATTCGTGGCAACGAGTTCTTCACGTTTGAGTGAGCCCATTTGATACGGGGCTGCATCTTTCGGCAGACTGCCAATCTGCTGCTGGATTTGGTTGAGTCGCTTGACAGCCCCGCCGTAGTTATTTTGATGATGCGAGGTAATAAGCTTTTCCGACAGTCCTTTAAGTTTGCTCGCCTCAAAAGGAAGTGGTTTGATCTGGTTTGCTCCGCGATAGGCCGGCGCCAGTTGTGGCGTTACGGTGCCCGTCTGTGATGTTTCTTCTGCCATAACTTGTCCTCCCTTTGTCACATCCATGAGGGCAATCACCACACTACCTGTGATAAGCGTCCCAAGTGCTTCTCGTCTCGTTATACGACTCATCGTTCCTCCTCCTTCTCGTCATTCTGTCTCGCCTTGATTACTTTTTTTGCTTTTCGGTAGGTGCCTCTGCTCCTGCGACGGGAGCCAGATGGAACTTGCAGACATCGCAGCCCGGACCGCAGATGTCGCAGCCCTTAGCGTCACACATCCCGCACCCACACTCTGTTGTCACGAGTGCCTTCGCCACGCAGAAGTAGCAATTTTTGCCGTGGCATGGCTCACAGCCTTTCGCTGCACAGGATTTACACCCACAGTCTTTCGCCGCCGCGCTCTTGACAGCGGTCACCATATCGGACCGACAGGCATCGTCTCTTTGTGTAGGTGTTCTCTGTGCCGTTTGCGTGCTCGGTGTCGAGAGAACTTCTCTCGACACCTCTTGGGCTAGGCTGGGCAGTCCGCCCTGCCCGAATATTACGAGTGTCAGGACGAAAGTTGTTCCAGTCCAGGAAAACATTGCTTGTTTCATATTTCACCTCCTTTCATCGACACTTGTGTTGACGGCAGTCGAATCCGAAAAAGACTTCCTTTGCCTTCTTCGCTCTCTAATTCGATACGGCCGCCGTGGGCTTCCACTGCCCAGCGTGCAATCGCCAGCCCGAGACCGGTTCCTCCCAACTCCCGTGAGCGTGCCTTGTCCACACGGTAGAACCGGTCAAAAATACGCTCACGATGCTCCGTTGTAATCCCAGGCCCTGTATCGCTTACTTCCAAGATAGGACTACTTGGCTGATCCTGAGCGACAACCCGCACCCGTCCACCCTCCGGGCTGTACTTGATAGCATTGTCGACCAAATTGACGATAGCCTGCCGGAGCACAAGGCGGTCCGCTATGATGGGGACCGATCCGGCAGCTTCAATTGAGAGGGGTTGCCGCTTTTCTTCGGCGAGCACACCTAAATGGTTAACCACGTCACGCGCCAGTTCCGCCAAGTCTACGGACTCAAGCGTAAGCTTCACCTGTCCAGCGTCAGCACGAGAAAGCGTCAAGAGACTATCCACCAGACGCCCCAACCGATCGGCTTCCTCCAACATGCTCCCGATGATCTCGCGGTACGCTGCCTCGTCGCGGTGTTCGCGTAAACCCACCTCGCCGACGCTCCGAATCGCAGTGAGAGGAGTACGCAGTTCGTGGGAAGCGTCCGAGGTAAAACGGCGCAGTTGCTCAAAGGACCGCTCTAGGCGCGCGAAGGTGTTGTTAAACACCGTGGCAAGGCTTCCCAATTCGTCGTCGGGGTTCACCACTGGAAGCCTTTCCCCGAGGCGATCTGCAGTGATGATTCTTGCCCGATCTGCCATCCGACTCACCGGAACCAGCGCACGGCGCGCGAGCACGTAGCCACCAAATCCGGCGATCCCGACAGCCACGGGAAAGCCAAGCCCTAAGACCAAAAGCAGTTCGCTGAGTTCGTGATGCAGTCGTTTCTCGGATCTGACAACCCGAATCACGGCCGGCACCCCGTCTATCATATAGGGTTCGCTTAAGATCCGGACAGGAACATCGCCGGGTAAAGTGACGGAGGCGTAGCCAGAAAGTTCCAACGACGGGAGAGAAGCAATCGCCTCTCCGCTCGCTTCCACCAATGACGCACTGCGATATAATAGTTTCCCTTCGGGGCTCCAGACTTCCAGCCAACCTTCATCTCCAGTGTCTTCTTCGTGGTGGTCATCGACCCGCCAGCGGATACCGTCCTCAGCCGCGCGCTCCAGCATCTGCTCGGCAACCTCGAAATCATCGCGGAGTCGGCGGTCAAGTTCAGCGGCAAGGCTATGTCTGAGAAAGATGAACACTCCACCGGCATAAAGGAGCAAGACAACGGTGAGCGCCCCTGCGTACCACAGCGTCAGCCGTACACGTACACTGCGAGGCCACCACCATCGAGTCATGGTTCACCTTCCCGTAGGATGAAGCCGACACCACGCACGGTGTGGATGAGCTTGAGGGGGAAATCCTGGTCCACTTTTTTCCGTAGGCGCGCAATGTGGACATCAATGACGTTGTCAAGCGGTGTGGCCCGAGTTGGTTCCTTCCACACATCATGGGCGAGCATCTCTCTGGACACTTGCTGATTCTGGTGACGCAGGAGGTATTCAAGCAGTTCAAATTCGCGCGCCGTCAACTCCAGAGTCTGCTCGCCCCGAGTAACTTTCCTTGTTACGAGGTCCATTTCCAGGTCGCCAGTTTTGAGGCGCAGCACCTGGTCTGTCCGCCCCCGACGCAGGAGCGCACGAATGCGGGCGAGGAGTTCCGGGAACGCGAAGGGCTTCACTAAGTAATCATCGGCGCCACTATCAAGCCCCAGGACGCGGTCCTCGACGGTATCTTTAGCAGTTAGGATCAGAACCGGGGTCTGCATCCCACGCTTGCGCAGCGTGGTAAGTACCATGATCCCATCCCGCCCTGGCAGCATCAGGTCCAGTATGATGAGGTCAAAAGCCTCCACATTCGCACGGAAGAAGCCATCTTCGCCGGTTCTCGTGACGGCAACCTCGTAGCGTTCGCCTTCGAGTCCCTCTTTGAGGGCTCGTGCGACTTTGGTTTCGTCTTCAACAACAAGGATATGCATACACCTCCCTATATTCTTCGACCTTAAAGCATGTTACTAGGTCACTTTCCTGAAGTTTTTCTGAACTTGTTGTCAGGGTCTGCGCTGCATACCGAGGTCGGGAATGACTGCGCTTTGCTGTGCCCTTGAATGAAGATCAGCTGATATCATCGCCCAGAGGTAGGAAAAAGACCTTCTTTTCGATTCTTGTCAACGGTAGAATGAACATCGTGTTCGGCATGTATTTACCAGCTTGGCGAGTGAAGGTCCTTCCATTTCTTCTCCCTGCGTTGCTGCTGTTGCCTTCTCTCCATTTACACCCAGCCCTTGAGCATCGGGATGGGACGCATGGTACGCATACGCATCATGCTGTCGTGCACGCTGACTTTTTTCCTTCTTCACACCACGACCATAGCGAGCGTCACGAGGGGAAGAGCGAGCCGGACGACGTACCGCCGAGGTTTCGCACCCAGATTAGCTTTCCTGCGCTCCTCTCTCGCAACGTCGCGCCGCTTGCACCAATCCTCGAACGCGTCCTCGACACATTGGCTTTGCAGGAGTTGCTTGCCTGCGTCTTGCTCTCGTCTCATACCCAGGTGCTTGCACGAGACCACGCGCCACCTGTCCAGAACCGCGCTTATCCTCCTTCCGCTCCCCGCTCGCCTCCCCTTTTCATGTAGGTCTTGCAGATCCACGTGATCCTTTGTTTTCAACTTTTCTTTTATGGTGAGGTGTATCCGAGCATCTGGCACACTCTCGCCTTTGCAGTGGAGGGCTACACCCAATGCCGTGGAAGGTCTACACCTCTCTTGGTTTGACATTGGTCTTGCTAACAAGTTGTCAGCAACCCACGTCAACCGAAGAGACGCACGAACAATCAATCAGTATTACCAAATGGACTGTCGGAACTGAACTTTTTGTTGAATTTTCACCTTTTGTGGTGGGCAAAGAAACACCCCTGGCTGTCCATCTGACAGACCTCACCATCTATCAGCCTGTCTCTTCCGATACACTGACGACCACTCTGGAGGAGCAAAACGGACACAGCGTCACTGTTCGTACTGAGACGCCGACTGTGCCAGGCATCTACCGGCCAATCGTCAAGCCTGACGCGCCAGGCAAGTACCAGCTGATCTTTCAGCGTTTCGCCGCAGGCGACCAGAAGGTTATCGATACGATTGAAGCCGGGGTCGTCGAGGTAGCAGCTACGGAAGAGAGCCTTCCACCCCCGGAGGGAGAACCACAGGAAGCAGGCATCACTTTTTTGAAAGAGCAACAATGGCGGATGGAGTTCACCACTACTGCGGTCACTGACAAAGAGCTACAGCCGACTCTCAAGCTCCACGCTGAGGTGAAGCCACGAGCCGGAGGAGAGGTCCACATTACCGCTCCGATCGGAGGTAGGGTGCTGGCTGGAGCGAAAGGCGTTCCCGCACCTGGGCAGAGGGTGGAACCTGGTGAACTCCTGGCGATGGTGCTCCCGTTGCACCAATCTGCAACCAACCAGACCGAGTTGGAGTCCACCGTGAAGACCTCCCAGGCTGAGCTTGCGGCTGCCCAACAAGATCTGGAACGTGTGCAAGACTTGTACAAAGATCGCATTGTTCCCAAGCGCAGAGTGGAACAAGCCCACAAAGACGTGGAGGTGCTGCGCGCACGCCTTGCTGCAGCCCGTTCACAACTCTCCCTGCTCGATATGAGTCAAGCGCTGAGCGGGAAGATAGTTCCTCAGACGTTAGAGCGGTTTATCTTGCGTTCTCCGTTGGCTGGGACGGTAGTGACTGTAGGGATGACACCCGGCGCATCACGGAAAACGCGCTTAGACCCTTGGAAAAAGAAGGGGTTAGGATAGAGAGGGTACACCGATTGTGTGTGTAGAGGATGAAGGATGGGGTATGCCCACGAAGACGTGCGCGCTGGTCGAGCGGTTGCAGACAATTCCCGATCCTCGCCGTCAGTGCGAGAATCTCAAACATCCCTTGGTGGACATCATTATGCTGGGGTTTTGTGGCGTGCTGGCGGGGTGTGAAGATTTTGTGGAGATCGCGGAGTGGGGCAAGGAACATGAGACAGTCTTGGGCACGTTTCTGGAGTTACCGCATGGGAGCCCCTCGCATGACACGGTTAATCGGGTCTTTGCGGTACTGTCGCCCTCAACCTTGCAGGAGGTCCTCCTCCCGTGGTTAGTAGAACGCCGGGGGCTGCCCGGAGAGTTCGTCCATCTCGATGGAAAAACGCTGCGGGCAACCCGCTGTAAGAGCCAGAAGCTCAAGGCGTTACATGTGGTCAGTGCGTGGGCAGGGCAGACGGGGCTCACGCTGGGGCAAGTGGCGGTGGACACGAAGTCGAACGAGATCACGGCCCTGCCGCAGTTGTTGGACCTGCTCGACCTCCAGGACAAGATTGTGACGATTGACGCGATGGGGTGTCAAACGGACCTAGCGCGGGCGATTGTGGTCGGTGGAGGAGACTACGTCTTAGCGGTCAAAGGCAATCAGCCGACGTTGCACGGCGAACTCCAGGCGGCCTTTGCGCAGGCGCCCGCGCCGAAGCTGCGGTCCTCGCGCCAGACGACGACGTTCGACAAAGGCCACGGGCGCTATGAGCAGCGCACGGTGGAAGTGTTGCCGGCGCGGGAGTATCTGTCGGCGGCGCAGCAGGCGCTGTGGGTGGGGGTGGTGAGCCTGGTGATGGTCACCTGCACCGTGTGGGAACAGGCCGCGGGGCGCCAGAGCACGGAGGTGCGCTACTTTCTCAGTAGTCTGCCACCGGTGGCCCGGCGTCTGGGAGCAGCCATTCGCGGCCACTGGAATATTGAGAATGGACTGCACTGGGTGTTAGACGTGGTGTTTCGGGACGATGCGCGACGGGTCTATGACCGCACGACCGCCGAGAATGTAGCGTTCATGCACCGGCTGGCCCTCTCGCTGCTGCGAGGGGACACGGGTAAAAGTTCACTGAAGGTTAAGCGTAAACGGGCTGGGTGGAGCATGGCCTACCTGATGCAACTCCTCGGTTTTTCCAGCACTTGAAGCGCAATTGCCGTGCAAAGCGTTGTGGTGCTTAGAGGCTGTCCGAGCAGTATGAGACATGATGTCATTGCCAGGAGCTTTCAGCGACGAAGCAATCTCTTTTTCGGGCAAAGATTGCTTCGCGGAGTTTATCCTGAGCACAATCGAAGGGCTTGCAATGACTCGACGGTGCGGTTTTTCAGACGGTCTCTTAGGGTTGTATACGTATGCCTGTGGCTGGCGCTGTCGTTTCAGAACGCGCTGGCAGATGGCAAAGTCCAGTCGCTGTCGCTTGACCTGCCCACAGCAATTGAACGCGCCCTGCACGAGAATCCAGAGCTACAGGCCAAGCGACAGGCGCTCGGCGCCGCCCAAGGTCGCGTGCAACAGGCCGACCTCCTCTTTCAAGAAAACCCGCGTTTGAGTGTCGATGCTGATTTTCGCCATCGAAGATTCGCTGAGCCGTCGGGGAGGTCTGGCGCCGATGTCGAAGTGCGCCTGCTGCAGGAGATCGAAATTGCCGGGCAGCGCGGACACCGTAGAGAGGCAGCAGCCGCGCATCTTACCCAGGCTGAAGCGCTAGTAGTGGAGGCTGAGCGTCACTTGCGACGAGAAGTCGCACAGAGTTTTTACGAGTTGCTTGCACTACACGAGGCCATCACGGTGCAGCAAGATATGCTGGCAATGCAAGAGTCGTTCCTGCAGGCAGGGCAGAGACGCTTTGAGCGCGGAGATATTTCTATCTTGGAACTCGATACACTGCGTCTGGATCGAGACCAAACTCGCAGTGACATAGCCGATCAGGACGAAGAGCGCATTGGTAAAGCACACCTGTTGCGTCTCCTCCTCGGCGTGGGCGAACCCTCTCCCCTGCAACTCACAGGCAACATAGAAACACTGGCACGTGACCTTACACGGCTCACACCGGCCCTCACACGAGAGAGACTCGAAGCCTGTGCAGTGGAACATCGCCCGGACGTGAAGGCAGCACGTTTTGCCCTCCATGCACGCGAAGCCGAACTCCGTCTGGCGCAGGCACGGAAGATTCCCAACATCTCGATTGGTCCATTGTACAAGTTTGACAACGAAGATCAGGTCATTGGCGGGGCACTGTCCATTCCGCTACCGTTCTTTAACCGCAATCAGCACGAGATCACGGCGGCGATGGCGAATCTGCAGGTGGACCGGACAGCGCTGGACGCGCGCATCCTCGCGGTCCGACACGAAGTGGCCACGGCGCTTGCGCGGCTGCAGCTCGCCGCGCGCCAGTTCGCCTCGTATGGCACCGCCTATCTGAACACTGTGACTGAAAGCACCGCGTATACGCGCAAGGCGTATGAGTCCGGAGAGCTGAGCATCTTTGATTTCAGCGCCACCCTCGACCGCCTCGTCACCACCCGTTTACGGTATATCGACGCAGTGCTCGCATACCGTTATGCCATGCTGGAATTGGACGCACAGTCTGCTTTTCAGTGCGTAGACGTGGAGAAGGCTGACACACAAGAACAACAGACCGGGCAGGACGGAGAAGACTAACGTGTAAAAAACAGAACGGTATATGACAGACAGGGGAATGGGGAGTTGTTCCAGCTTCACGGATCCAGCGTCACGCTGACATATTGGCCAACATCGAAAGAGGTACGCAGGAGTACTATCCTATGTTTAACCGTAGTGACCCTCATTCTCATAGTAATTCAGCCGATGGGCATCATGGCCACATACACGGCGCTGTAGATCACGCAATTCTTACGACTGACCGGGGCATCTGGGCTCTGAAGTGGTCCTTATTAGGACTTTCAGCAACAGCGTTGTTTCAGATCGCCATCGTATGGCTTTCCGGAAGTGTGGCGCTTCTTGCTGACACCATTCACAACTTTGGTGATGCCGCTACTGCGATTCCTCTGTGGGTGGCGTTCAGGCTTGCCCGCTGGAGCCCGAGCCGGCGCTTTACCTACGGTTACGGGCGGGTGGAAGATCTCGCAGGGATGACGGTTGTTTTGACCATTCTCTTCAGCGCCATCGTCGCTGGGTATGAGTCCATCGAACGTTTTTTCCACCCACAGGAGGTAGGGCAGCTGTGGGCAGTAGTAGTAGCGTCAGTCATCGGATTCCTTGGCAATGAGGCCGTGGCAATCCTGCGTATAAAGGTTGGCAAGGAGATCGGCAGCGCTGCGCTCGTCGCCGATGGCGATCATGCTCGCGTAGACGGTTTAACGAGCTTGGCGGTCCTTTTCGGCGCCGGGGGCGTATGGTTGGGCTATCCGCTTGCAGACCCGCTTATCGGTCTGCTCATTACCGTGGTCATCCTCCGCATCGTGTGGGAATCGGGGAAGGCGGTTTTTACTCGTCTGCTTGACGGAGTAGATCCGGAAGTGGTCGATGAGATCAAGAACACGGCGACTCACATCCCAGGGGTTCGCGACGTCACGGAAGTGCGGGTCAGATGGTTGGGCCATCGGCTGCATGCAGAAGTTAATGTCGCCGTGGATGCAACACTTTCTGTGCAAGAAGGGCACGCAACAGCAAAAGAGGTTCGCCACCAGCTTTTACATCATGTGCAGCATCTCTTTGATGCCACCATTCATATTGACCCTGTCACCGCCTCAGGCGAGAAACATCATCGCCTCGGTGAGCATAGACACGATAATCTTTCTGCCCATGCGCATGAAAACGGAGGATCTCTGAGTACGGAAATTTAGCATCTCATAAGACTATGGTAGTCTTGAGATCGCAGTCCAAACCTCGTAGAGAGGTAATCCAAAAGTTTGGCAACTGACAAAAACAACATCACATGCCTCCGCTGAATAAATTGAGCGTCGTACTACGCCCCTGCACAGCGCTCGTACTTCTCTTCTACATGCTCGCCGGGGCAAGCCTTGCCTTGCCCTCAGCGACATCGTGTGCTCGCTGCAACAAAATCAGTAAGGCTACCCCCGTTCAGCCGGGCGCGTCCTGCCCACTCTCATCACGTGGCCACCACTGCCACAGCGACCAAGGTCACACCGATAGCAAGATCCTTTTATGTCCAGACGGGTGCATGCACCATGAGAGTACGGGCGGGGAGATTCCCTCGCCAGCCAAGTTTCTCTCTTCCCCAAGGTTCAATTCCTTTGCCTGGCTTCTCTCCATTCCCGTTCCACGTGAGGCCACACTTACCCCGCCGAGGTTCTTTTTTCCTCCACCGTACCACCCTCCACCCACGTTCCGTTAGGATGGCGTGTTTCGCAGACTGTACTTTTCAATGTGACCTCAGACTGGGCGAGGTAGAGGTCGGCGTGCGACCACGCCTGCCAGCGCCTCTCCTCGCCCGAGCAAAAGGTCTACGGGCACTACCATGTCCAACCAAATAGGGAGAGTAGGATATGAGAAAGCAAATAATGGCCATTTGGGTAGCCGCAGTCAGCCTCATGCTGACGTCTCCAGCCTCGCTGCTCGCTGCGTGTGGGCAAGCATTCTGTCCAATTGAAACCTCTTCTATTGTCGAGAACCCGCTTGGGAGCGGCCAATTGTACTTCAATTTTGGGTACGAATATATCGATCAAGACCGGCCCTTCATAGGTACGAGTCGGGCAAAGGTCGGAGAACTCCCGCGCGAGCATAATGAGGTCTCGACCCGGAATCACACGTATAAGTTGACTGTTGACTACGGCATCACTCCGCGTTTTACGCTCGGAGTTCTGCTCCCGGTGCTTGATCGACTCCATCGCCATGTTGAACATGGAGAGGAAACTGACCACGGCCACGCGGAGGAACACGATGATCACGCGAGTGCACTGGAAGAAGCGGAAACGTCTCGCATCCCCAAACGCTGGCGCTACGTTGCGTTCGGGGATATGCAGGTTTCGGCTCGCTATCTGCTGCTGCAAGCGGCGACGCCGTATAGTCCCTCACTGTCTCTGATCGTTGGCGCAAAGCTACCCACTGGGCGCACCAACGTGAACAACGACGATGGTGAAAAGGCGGAATTGACGTTGCAGCCTGGCAATGGCTCTTGGGATGGAATTCTCGGCTTCTCCTACGCCCAGAACTTCTCTGCGATGACCCTGCGCGGTGAAAAGGCTCTCGCCCCTATATTTGCAACCGCCTTGTTACGGTTTCCGGTTGGAGTCGGGAAGTTCGGCTATGAGCCGGGCAGCGAGTTGTTTCTCAATATCGGGACGGCCTATCCGCTCGTCCGCAAGCTGGAGTTGTTGGGGCAGCTCAACTTTCACTACCGAGACCGCGATGATGTCAACCATGCGCCCGGTGTCGTGCAGGCAGATACCGGTAGAGAGCAACTGTTTTTTAGCCCAGGGATACGCTACCATCTAACCGACAGCCTGGCCGCGTATGCCTTCATGCAGTTTGCTGTGTATCGGCGGGTGAATGGTATACAGTTGACCTCGGATTGGAACTTTACGTCTGGGGTTTTTTATCGCTTTGACGTGTGGTCATAGGTGTAGCACCTAAGGGAAGCCTGAGGACCGGAGAGTGCGTATCCCCGGTCCTCTAGAGCAGGTCGCGAACCCAGAACCAAATTTTCAAGTGACAGCAAGAGCCACATTCTTTTTCTGAACCCCAGAGCAGATTGCAATAGCCCATCAGTCAACTAGTTAACGATAGACACGAAGGGCCTCTCATCCGCTGCCCTCTATTTGCGTTCGGCATGCAAAATCCCTTTCTCTCGCAACGCGGCAACGTCGTCCGACGTATACCCCAAGTGGGTAGTGAGAATTTCTGCATTATGCTCCCCGAGCAACGGAGCCTGAATGTCAGGAAGAGTCGGAAATTCCGAGTACTTAAAGGGAAATCCAGGAATCATGAGTTCACCGAGCAGCGGATCAGGAACCGTACGCACCATGTCGCGGGCCTTGAAGTACGGATGCTTCAGGGTATCGACAATCGACATTACCGGCGCTGAGGGAACCCGATGTTCTTCTAACGCCTGCAGCGCCGCTTCATCGGTCGGGAACGACTGCAACCAGGCTTCAATTAGCGCAATCAACTCTTTTTGATTCTTGGCCCGGTCGCCACCAGTCGCAAAGCGCGGATCGTTCACCAGTTCCGGTTTTCCTAGCGCACGGCACACGTTCTCCCACTGGCGATCCAGCGCCAATATCACAATCCAGCCCTCCGGTCCCTTAAAAGTCCCGACTGGGCAGACGAGCGGATGATGGGCTCCTGTCCGCTTTGGCACGTACTGACCTTCACTCAGGGAATGAACCTGCACATTGACTTCATGCATATGGTACAGGGCATCGATCATCGCCAGATCGATGTGTTGTCCCACGCCAGTCTTCTCGCGGTAATAGAGCGCATACCCGAGCGCAGCAAACGCGTGAACCCCACTACTGACATCGGCAATCCCGAGACCAACGAACTGCGGTGGACCATCAGGCTCACCAGTCATGTGCATAATACCCGAGAAGGCCTGGGCGATCAGATCGTAGCCGACTTTATGAGATAAGGGACTTTTGCGACCAAAGGCCGAGATCGAGACCATGATGATTTTTGGATTGATCTGCTTCAACGAAGCATAATCGAGACCACGCCTTTCCATCACACCCGGACCAAAGTTCTCAACCACCACATCAACCGTTTGAACCAGTGACTGGAGGAGTTCGATACCCTCTGGTCGGTTAAAATCAATACAGAGACTCTTCTTTCCGCGATTTTGCTGCACGAAGTACCCGCTACGACCATCTTTCAAGAACGGCAACAGCCGCGACGGATCGCCCATAGGCGACTGTTCTACTTTGATGATATTAGCCCCCATCTCCGCCATTAGACGGGTGACCGTCGGACCTGCGAGATACTGGGTAAAATCAAGCACCTTACAGTCTGCCAACATCAAAGGAAGAGTATTGTTTTCCATTAGCGACACCTCCACAGGTAGTGACCTCATGTGGTTCTGAGGTCTAGCACTGTAGGCATGAAAAAGGTAGGGGTTAGGGAAACACTCATGACCGAGAAGAAGCTGGCACTTCTCCCCAGTCGAGAACGCGATCTCCGGACAAAAACTACCCAATCTCAGAAGCGGAAGGCACCGGGGCAGTATATGTCCATGTTAAGGACACAAGCCGCTCTCCTCCGGGGAGAGACACAATTGCCGTCTCTGGAGCAACATCCTCTGGCAACTCGGAGTGACGACGACGTGCCTCGGCAACAGCCAGCGACGTCAATTCATCATCTCCTCGCACGCCCTCACCTTCCATACGGCTCAGCTCCGAGGCACGGAGGTCGATTGTCAAGGTTACCTGCATCACTGCCGAGCTGCGCGCAGGCGGAGCTGGAGGGAACTCTTCCTCAAAGAACAGGGGGGATTCAACAACCGCAGCAGGCTCTTCAGCGGGGCGAGAAACCACTGCAGGCGGAGGTGCACTCGGTTCTTCCTCGGATCGCGTCACTTCGGTCAGTGTTTCTGCCGGTTCCTCTTCTATTGACTCATCACCAGGGGCCAGTGCGACTCCACCATCATTCGTCTCTCGACCAGACGGGCGTTTTCTCCGCCGACTGCGCGGGCGCCGTCCTCTTCCTCCCGCTTCCTGCTGTTCCTGCTCCTCGCGCTCTTCTACCGCTTCAGGTTCAGTTCGCCGTGCCGTCTCGCGAGGTTTTTTCTGTTCTGGTTGGACGCGCTGAGTGCCAGCTATAATTCCATGCCCGAGATACTGCACGGCCTCAGTTGAAGCTCGGTCGAGTACCTCCTCGACAGTATCTACCGCTTTTTCTTCGCTGTGAGCCTCTACATCAAACTCAGCGAGCGTCGAGAAGTAGAGCGACTTCCCCGGCCGAGACGGTCCACTTCCGCCATTCGTTTCGTGTTCATAGTAGTGCACCCGGGGATGGCGCAGGGATGACAAGACAGCGACAGTTGCCTGTTCTGCTTCTTCTTGTGAAGATCCTCGGGTTTCGAAAACCGCAGTAACATGAAAGTACGCCATAAAATGTGAGGCGGACTATATAGCTCGGTCTAATTTCTCGCAAGGGCTGCACCTCAGGAATCTCTGCCCGTGTGAGGGAGGAAAAAAGACTAGACCTTGCCCCAATTTAAGAGTAAAGTGCTGCTATTGGTCGGGTTTGCACGACCCTCTACGCTCAGTTTCCTGTAATTCGGCAGGACGTGAGCGGACCAAGCCTCGGGCCGGTAATTCGGCGATCGGTTCCTGGCTAAGCGGCTTCTGGACCCGCGGTTGGTGCGCCGAGGAAGGAGGTGATCCAGCATGCGATCTATTACGGTGATGTGTGAGGTGGTGGCCTCCTAGGCTGACATACCCAGATTTTTTGGGGTGGTCGCCTGGAGGCATCCAGGCACCACCGAAATCCCGGCAGCCTGCTTTCACCGGCGGGACGCCCCTACGGCGTAACACTGTCGGGATTTTTATTGTCCGCAATCAGGTAGGGCAGTAACGTTGAAAATAGATTGACTTCTGACCCGAGCTGTTTCCCAACTCCACTGAGTAACCCCATCACTCGACCCACCAACACCAAATCACTGGGGGCTTCAACCAGCGGATCTTTACGCATCGCATCGTCGAGCTCTTTATTGAAACGCTCAACCATGCCGGGATCAGCGTAGGCTTTGTTCTCTTTTACAGAGTGCCCGAGCATCGCCTCTCCGAGAACGAGCAAACTCTCGCTTCCGCCATGCTTGGTAACAAAGCCGAGACGACGGAAGGAAGCGACAATTTCCTCCGGGTTCTGCTGGACAATAGCCGTCGTCAGTCGCACTATCTCGGCGGGAAACTCTGGTGGTAGGTCCTTAGTCAAACCAAAATCGAGAAATACCAGTCGCGGCCCTGGCTGCACCAGCAGATTCCCTGGATGCGGATCGGCGTGGAAAAGGCCGTCGAGCAAGATTTGTTGCAGATAGGCCTCCGTCAGTTTCTGCGCAACCGCCCGCGTATCGATCCCTGCTTTGCGAAGCTCCTCTACCTCAGTGACTTTGATGCCGTCCATGAATTCCATCACTAACAGGCGTGGTGTCGTATATTCCCAGTAAATGCGCGGGACAATCACTTCGTCACTCCGCGCCGCAAAATTCCGCCCCACCGCCTCTGCATTTTTCCCTTCGTTGACAAAATCAAGCTCAAGAGGAATGTAGCGACGCATTTCTCGCATGACAAAACGAAAATCAAAACGTGGCTCAAGGCGTGCCAACCATTCAACGAAAAACCCAATGTTCTGCATATCCAGATCAACCAGTGCAGCGACATCAGGATACTGAACTTTTACTGCCGCCTGTCGTCCGTCGTGGAATTGGGCTTTGTGCACCTGCGCGAGAGAAGCTGCGGCAATCGGTTCCGGCGTAAAAGAAGAAAAGACCTCCTCCAATGGTTTCCCCAACTCTCCCTCTATGCGCGCCTTCATCAGCTCGAATGGGCGCGCTGGAACACGATCATGCAACCGCGAAAGCACCTCAATATATTCCTGCGGCAGAATGTCGGCACGCGTGCCGATGAACTGACAGGCTTTAATGAGCCAGCCCTCGAGACGCAAAGCCGTGCGATACACCAACTCGGCACTACGGCGATGATGGCGTGCATAACGCTCAGCTTGTCCAGACGAAGAAATATAGTGTCCGTAGAGCTGAATGCCTTTATATCCGCCATAGATACGCACCACCATCTGCGCGACGATCAGAAAACGGCCAATCCGAACACGCCGAGCCAATGAACTCTGACGCTGACGATTGACGTCGATAGCATTTACCATGAATAGGCCCTATTTTCGTTGCGTTCTTCTCTGCTTTTCGGCAACATCACAGTAATCTTACCTGAGTTCCACAACGAATAAAGGAATCCACTATGAAGATGACCGAGATCCAAGAACGCCTGTCTCCAGAGATGCAAGAGTTGGGCACCAAACTTTTGGGCCTTGCCAATGCCTCATGGGAGACACTGAAAAACTACACCGCGGTTTCGCAGGAACTGGTCAAAGACCCCTTCACCGAACCAGTAAAGCATCAAGCTGCAACCGCAGAGTTACTGCTCTTCTTGCTTCATATCTGTGATCGTATCGCCTCGGCAGCGTTCACCGCGACAGTCGCAGAGGACTCAGCTGCAGTCTTACGTCAATCCTTTATGACCGGCCTGATCGGCGCCACTGTGCCGTCGTTCGTCCAAGCCGCGTGTCCCGATGAAGAGGATCAAGAAGAAACGCAAGCCGATCTTCTCCATCTGTATAACACTCGCGCGATACAGTATGGCTTGTTTCCTTTTGGCGCGAGCAAATCGCCAGAGGGACAGGAACCGGTTTTTCTCGTGACTGGTATACGTCTCGCCGAAGCGCTGGAATGTCCAGATAATCTCGACATTCTTCTGTACAGCACAGAAGTCATCGTCTCACTGCTCGCCCAGCTACGTACGCAGTTGCCACTCAGGGAAACGATCGGCAAACTCATTGCCGGAACCAAAAAATAAGGCAAAGAGATGAATAATGAAGTTGGCAAGTGGCTCGCTCCCGTTGGTCGCTCGATAGTAAATAGCTTATGGGAAAAGGGTTCTGCCATAAGGCGAGTGAAACGAGCGAGCCATAAGCTATAAAGTGAGCGCAGCGAACGGGCCATCCACTTTCATTCATCAGTTCGTAGTTATCCTTCTCTTCTTCGTCCTCGTTTCTCGCGACCTGGGATGTCGTGACGAGTGAGCTGCTCGGTTAAGAGCCATTGAGCTTGGCCAATCCCCCGGAGACTCCGCAGTTCTTCTGTGGTCAGCGACGGTTCAGTCGTACGTGTCGGCACCACATCAAGCGCGCGGGTTAGCGACGCCTCACAGAATTCGAGCAAAGGCAGGAGCTGTTCCGACACTTCCCGGAGCTGTGCCTCAAGCAAACACCCCTGTGCTTCTGCTAAGGCCTGTCCTAAGGTTGAAGGTTTCTGCCTGGCTGTTGCTGTTCGTCTTTCTTTCGCACTCGGTCGCTCCGAAGCTTCAGAAAGCGGGGGCTCATTTTCAGCCACAAAGGCAAAACCCAGTTGAATTTCCGTCCAAGGTTTCACTACTTTTTGCACGGTATCGTTTCCTTAATGGGTGTTAGGGGCGTCGGGCATTCAGCGTTAAGATCAACGCGTCAAGAAGCGCATCCGGAGACAGTCGAGTAGATTTGAACGTTACATCTAACTCGGCTGCGCGGTGAAAGAATCGCCGCAGATCGGTAGTCGAAAAAGTTTGACTCTGCCGTAACAGCGCCCGTAAGCGCAGACCCCGCAGGCCGATCGTCCGCTCAATGATACCTTCCGGTGTCCCAGCGGCAACGAGATCCTTCACACGCCAGAGACGGCGGAAATGACCCACGAGAGCCTGCAACACCGGAACCGCATCACGCTCGCGCGTCAGCACTTCTCGTAACAACCCCAACGCCTTTTGTCGGTCACGTTGACCAAGCGCATCGGCAAGGTCAAAGACCGTAGAGGTACTATGGTGACCCGTACAGGTAACCACCGCATCAACCTCAATTTCATTTTTCGGCAATACAAACGCCATGAGCTTATCAAGCTCTCCCGCCAGAGCAAAGAGATCAGTGCCGACGAGATCAGCAATCAAGGTCGCGGCTTCCTCCGTGACTTGCACTTGCCGCTCACGGGCCAATCGCTGCACCCAGGCTGGCATTTGATTGGCAAACGGAGGACGGAACTCAGCGACAATCCCCGTCTTGGCACACTGCGCAAAAAACTTCTGGTTCACATCGATACGACCATGCGCGCAGACCACTAACGGTTGCGTCGCATCACGAAATCCGGCTTCTCGGGACAGTCGTTCACGATCTGCCGCCTTGAGGCGGTCGGCACGTTTAAGAATAACCAATTCATTCGCCGCAAAGAGAGAAGGTGCTCCCCACGCTTCGAATAAATGATCGAGAGCATCTTCTCCTCCATAAAAGGTGCGCACTGCAGAACCAGCACCAACCCGCTTCCGCACACACATGATCGCCTGTTCGACCAAGTATGCTTCTTCGCCGTAGAACAGATACAGCGGTACCACGGGGGCTTTCTCGAGTCGAGCGAAGACCTCCTCAGGACGTGGAACCGCAGCAATTGGTCGTTGAACTGCCATGGCTGCACTCGTATAGCGTGCTGTCTAACTGGAGACAAGAGAAGGAGGGAGTGCTCACACTCCCAGGAAAAAGCCAGAACCGTAGACCGGATGCAATCCGGGGGTTCGTGAACCGCCTCTACTGCGGCGGCTCGTGTTGGCCCCACCGCTCAAAGTGAGTGACCCCAGGTGCTGGGCGACGTTTAACCGGTCCAAATTTCCCTTCTGGAAAACCGATGGGAATCGTCGCCACTACTCCGTATTCTTCAGGAATCCCCAGGCGTTGGCACAGTTCGTCTTCAAACATCTGGTGCATCGTGGTCAGACTCGCCCCCAACCCTAACGCCCGACATGCCAACAAGATGTTCTGCACGCACGGATAGATGGAGCCATACGAGGGTGGCGCTTTCCCCACTCGCTGTTCCGCAGGGACAGAAAACGGCCAGTCGCGTTTGCCACACACTAGCAGCAATACCGGGGCTTCGTGCATATGCTCTGCCAAGTGAACAGCAGAACGAAGAATCCGGGCACCGGATGAGATATCGTCTGGCTTCGGCATTAGCCGCTCACCAAAACGATCCATCATCGCTGTATGGTATCGTTCCTGGAAAAACTTCTTGTTCGCCGGATCTTGCAAAACAACAAAGGCCCACGCCTGCAGATTCTGGCCACTCGGAGCCCGTATCCCCGCATCCAGAATCTTGCGAATCATTTCGAGTGGCACCGGATCGGTTTTGAGTCGTCGCATTGCTCGCATGGAGTAGATGGTTTCAAAGATGCCGAGTTCTTCCGCCATGTACGTTTCTCCTTCGTCTAGTTCCTGAAGAGGCCCGAACGTTCGGGCCTCTTCCCCACACTCTATCGCGGACTATTGCAACCACCGAAGGCAATCAGCCTCCGCCAGAATCGCGTCTAGAGCTGGTCGGTTGCTAACCTGAGCGTACCGCTCGCGGAGGACGCCAATCGACCGGGCATGATACTTTTGCGTTCCTTGCGCAGAGGGCTTGCCACGGAGCATCACGGAGCACGTCTCTTCACCCACAGCTACGGC
>JBFWXH010000087.1:0-33675 GCA_050187625.1 Binatia bacterium | reverse complement strand
TGCGACTGTGGATTTTTTATCTAAGTGCAAGACCAGTCGGATGTTGAGACCGATGGCAAGAAGGTAGATACCTGGTTCGAAGCTTCGGTCTTGATCCAAAAAGAACGAGTTGAATCTCCATTTCCTACTGCAAGTGACGTGAGCCTACCGTCAATTCTCGTACGGCGCAAGAAAATCATTTGTTAGAGAATAATATCTAACTCATAGTATATTTTCCTTATTAGATCGGGTCTTGTTTTCTCATTGTTGTCGGTGAAGACCTGAATAGTTATGAATGGAAATTATCTCATACTTATTTTTTATGTATTTTGCTATGAATTTTTTCCTTCCTTATGGGAGAAAAAAGAATCTTAATAAATAGCTATTGAAGTGCATGTCTCTCTTTGATCAATCCTTAACTGTGGGTACTTGAAGACAATACGGTGAGAGTGGTGTCCTCCCCATACGAGGGCCAGTTCATTCACCTTTGGCTGATAGACCATAGCGTTTTGAGGATAATCTGGAGATCAACCTTGAGTGATGACTGTTGGATGTACTGTTTTGCCAGCACGATCTTCTCGGGCAAAATGTGATGAACGTACGCCTCTTCCGGATTAACTGCTTGACCAAGAAGCTCTGCTTCGTTGCGATACTTAAGGGAGGCGAAATCGGTTAATCCTGGTGAGAGTCGTAAGATCTCTTCGTAGTCCTGGCGAAATAACTCGACATACCGTCGGACCTCTGGACGTGGACCGACAAGACTCATCTCTCCTTTCACGATGTTGAGTAACTGCGGCAGTTCATCAATTTTGGTTTTCCGCAGCAACCGACCAACACGAGTTATACGTGCGTCATGACCAATGGTGATGAGTGTTCCCGTGTGCTGGGCGTCAGACACCATCGTACGGAATTTGTACATACGAAATGGGCGCCATCCCCGGCCGATACGTTCCTGGCAGAAGAGCACTGGCCCGACAGAGTCAAGCTTGATCAAGAGAGCGACAAGCAACAGCAGGGGCAATAAAAGGACAAGCCCCAACGTTGCAGCTAGCACGTCAACGATGCGTTTCATTAGTGGAGATGCTGGTGCACGGTTGTGGAGACAACGTCAATTACGCGGAAGACATCGGCTTCTGTCATCTTTGGGTAGATTGGCAGTGACACGATACGAGAAAACGCGGCGCTGGCATTGGGAAAATCCGCTGGAGTGTATCCGAACGCCTCACGGTAGTAGGGATGCAAGTGGAGCGGGATAAAGTGCACGCTGGTGCCAATCTGCTGCTGTTTGAGTATCTCAATGAAAGCGTTGCGATCAATGCGGAGTTGTTCGAGTTGCAACTGAATCACATAGAGATGCCAGGCATGTTGCCCGCACTCGGCTACCCGTGGACCCATCACTCCTGGTGTCTCATGAAAGCCGCGATTGTAGAGCGCGGCGTAATGTTGGCGTTGCACCCAAAATTGGTCACACTTACGGAGTTGCTGAATGCCAATGGCGGCGGCAATGTCGGTGAGATTGTATTTGTACCCTGGGGCTTGGATTTCGTAATACCATGACCCTTCGGCAGAATAGCGTCGCCACGCATCTTTGCTAATGCCATGGAGACTCATCATCCGCATTCGGTCCGCCCATTCCGGATTCGCAGTCGTTGCCATGCCTCCTTCCCCGGTGGTGATCGTTTTCGTGGCGTAAAAAGAAAAGCAGGTAATGTCTCCGATCGTTCCTATTTGCTGTCCGTAAAAACGTGCAGGCAGTGCGTGCGCTGCATCTTCGATAACCGCTAACTTATGCGCCCGAGCGATGTCTAGAATTTGGTCCATCTCGCACGGGTGGCCTGCGAAATGAACGGGGATAATCGCTTTGGTGCGTTTTGTAATCGCTGGGACAATTTTTTCTGGGTCGATATTGAGCGTGTCCGAACGACAATCGACGAGCACCGGGGTCGCGTGGAGATACCGAACGACTTCCGCCGTTGCCGCGAAGGTCATTGTCGGAAGGATGACTTCGTCTCCTTCCGTGACCCCGATCGCTTCTAAGGCCAGGTGTAAAGCCGCCGTCCCAGAGTTCACGGCGATAGCGTGCTCTGCCCCGATGTACTGGGCGAAGTTTTGTTCCAACTGTTTCACCTTCGGTCCTGTGGTCAGCCAGCCAGAGCGAAGAGTTTCGACCACCGCTTCGATTTCGTCCTCTGTGATAGCAGGGACATGAAACGGCAGAAATTGAGTGTGCACGACCCCTCCTTGTGTTAATGAATGTGAGATATGTACGAAGAGTTAGTGTTTGACCGGCAACTGACGACCGTTAAGCTGGGGCCGAATCAATGCTCTCCCGAAATCTGGAGAGGCAGTTGTCTGTGAGTATCTCGGGTGAGTGTCTTGTAAGCGTTCCCTGGGTGCCGTCGCAGAATAACGCAGTCGAGGAACCCGCGAAGAAAACCGTATCCGTAAGCGGTGTGATAACACGCGGCGACAATGGGTAAGAGCGGGAAGAGAGACCAGCCGTGACGTGTGGCAGTGAAAGCAGCAGCGGCCACCGCACTTGCACTGTAGAGCGTCACGAGGCCGAGCCAACACCACAGCGTGACGGGCCACCACAGTGCCAGAAGGGGAAGGATAAGAAGTGCCAAAACAAAACCCCCGGGAATCAAGTGTCGGATCGAGGCCGGGATTCGATGTTTCTGAATAACGCGCACTTTCCAGTAACCGTATTGAGCGTATTGTCGATACAACGCCCGTAGTGAGTTGCGTGGTTCATACCAGCTTTTAATGGACGGAGATTGCCAGATTTTACCACCGGCCCGCGTAAGGCGGAGATTAAATTCATCATCCTGATTGCGAACAAGTTCTTCGTCAAAAAAACCGATTCGCTCAAATACGGCCCGGGGCCAACAGCCCAAATAGACTGTATCGACAATCCCCTCGTACTGTGGGTCATGGCCCCTCGCACCACCGACTGTAAACGGTGAACTAAACGTTGCAGCGATTGCTTCTCCGATGAACCCCGTGCCGTGCGCTACCCAAGGCCCACCAACATTGTCGGCGGCAGTTTGCTGGAGAACCGTGAGGCACTGGCAAATATAATCTGGCGCGTAGCGTGTATGCGCATCCATCCGAAGAATGACTGTCCCTTGAGCCAAGCGAATAGCAGTGTTGAGACCCATTGAAACAATACGACCAGGGTTATCAATAATGCGGAGTCGTGAATCCTCTTGTGCAAGACGGGCGAGGATCTCACGAGTGCCATCGTCGGACATGCCATCGGCGATAATGACCTCAAACCCGCCGGCAGGTTGTTGTTGGGCGAGAACGTCGCGTACGAACGCTTCAATCCCAGTTTGTTCATTACGGCAGGGCACGATGACGGAAATTCTCGGGATGGTCTTGTCTCTAGAGAGGGCAGACATGGGGTTCTTCATCAGATTAGGGTGGTATTGCTGGCTTGTCCCGCAATGCGCAATGCTCGGAGTATTCACATAGGCCTTACGTCTCTTCTGAGACTCTTTGTCGCGCATTTTCGGTTGCCCGATAGTATTGTCGATAGTCGACGTAGTCTGGATCGCGAAGATCAACGCCATTGAGGATAACTCCGAGAACTGGGGCATAGATGGCGTCTAGTCGATCGACCAATCGTCTGACAACTTGTGCTGGAGTTTTTCCCCAACGGGTAACTAGCAGCGCTCCGTCGCAGACTTGTGAGAGCAACGCTGCGTCGCTCAGTGCGATGGCAGGAGGTGAATCAAGCACGATGAAATCAAACCGTTGACGCAAGTCCCCCATAAGGGCTTTGAGTTCTTGTGAGCCCAAAAGCCGGGTGGGGTTGGGGACTGCTTCGCCGCGACAAAGAAAAGAAAGCCCGGGCACCGTTGTTTCTTGTAGCACCGTTCGCACTGGTAACAGACCGTGCAGGACATCAGTCAGCCCGCAAACATTGCGCTGACCTAGCAAGGTGTGACAACCACCCTGACGTAGATCGGCGTCGACTACCACAACCGAGTATCCCAGTTGCGCTAGGGAAATGCCCAGATTCACTGTTGTTACTGTCTTCCCATCTCCCGCATGTGCACTGGTGACGAGAATTGTCTGTGGAGGATTTCCTGCCCGTGAGAGTAAGAGCGAGGCACAAATGTTACGGTAAAATTCAACCAAGCCAAACGGTTGTTGCGTCGAGACGAAGAGGGCCGGAGAACTACTAGAAACGAGCGTCACGAGAGGCTCACGGTCGTGGTGCGTGGGTAAGAACCTGGCAAAATGTCCATACAGGGAAGTTGCGGGGAATGTTCTAGTCTGTTGTGGTACCAGGCCGAGAGTATACACAGCTCCAGCCTGCCATATATCCTCTGGGGTTTTCACGGTCGAGTCTGAATATTCTAAAAATACGGCCAGGCCAACAGCCAGGAACAAGCCCGCAATAACACTAAGTGTGAAATCGCGCTGTCGTTGTGGGGAAGACGGCGCGAGTGGGAGTTCCGCAGGTTCGCTGATTTCAATATTGGAAACGACACTTTCGTTCCAGAGACTTGTTTCGTGGAGGCGTTTGAGGACGGCCTCGTACAAGGCACGACTCGAAGTGGCCTCTTCTTTGAGAAAATTATAGTCGGCTTCAATCGCTTTGAGCCGGAGCACCCGCTGTTGTTGCTCTTCTACCTCGCGTTGCAAGGTTGCTTCTCTATGCCGAGCTGTGGCCGCATCAACGGCAATCCTCCGTAAAACATCGGTAATTTCTTGATCTAAGCGACGACGGATTTCGTCTATTTGGGTGTGCAGTTCCCGTAGCCGAGGATGAGCTGCAGTAAACGTGGAGGAAAGCCGCGCAGATTCAGCTTCCAAGGTCGCAAGATTTGTTTTCAGTTGTCGCACCAACCCGTCTTCCACTACGAGAGGAAGATAATGGGAATTGTTTTGTGCGGTCATTTGGTACAGCGATTCGAGTTCGATACGCTTGGCTCTGGCGTCGGTGAGTCGCCTATTCAGCTCCACCATGCGTTCGACGCCAATGTTTTCGTTGCCTTCGAGAGAAACAACCCCGCGTTCTTCGCGGAACTGATTGAGTGCCGTCCCGGCGTGCTCAACGTCTTTGCGGAGTTCGGTAAGTTTTTTCTGTAAAAACTCGCGTGCTTCTTCAGTGAGCTCGAAGCGGCTCTCTAAAGCCTGACGAATAAACGCGGCGATGTGGGCGTTGGCTAACCGTTGGGAGAGGGCAGGGTCGGGGGTAGTAAAGGCGACCTCGACCAAGCGCGTACCACTGACGGGTTTGACGTCAAGGAGGCTGAGGTAACGACGAATGATCCCAGGATGCACATCAAAGGCGAAGGAAGGTTGGCGTGCTCCGTTTTCTACTGATGACGAGGAAGAGGACGACCGCCCAACTTGGGACAGATGAGACACCAAAGCTGAGAGGGATTGCCAAACTGTGGAAAACCTTGAGCGTAGTTGCTCAGTGACACCAAGGGTGGACGTTCCGAGGAAAGTAGGATTCGAGTCGAGTTGCAGTTCTTTAATCACTCGAGCCGCGAGTGGACGGTTCTGCAAGAGTGCGAATTGAGTCTTGTAATAATCGTAGACTGCTGGATCAGCCGTGGTTTGCGCCACACGGTCTTCGACCCGTAAGATCGCAAGGGTTTGCGGCTCAATCTTGAGGGTCGCTTTTGCGGTGTACATAGGAATTTTTGAAAACGTCCACACGACGCCTAGCCCTCCTACGACGAGGAGGACAAAAAGGATCAACCAACGATGTTTGCGCAAAATTTTCCAAACTTCAGCGAGTCCCAGGGGCTTTTCTTCTGGAAACGCAAATGTGTCACCATCCGGCGTTTCGCTCCAACGGGGAGCACGATAGGCCGAAATCGCCCAGAGCTGGGAGTCAGTGTTGTCGACTCCTTTTGCTTCAAAAGCTTTTTGCTGGGGTGCTGAGATGGCAGGTTGTCGAAGCATGAGGCCTCCAAGGTCGCAAGGCTGGACAAGAAGGGGGTGAAGAGGGAGGTTAATACAGAGGCACGCTCAGCCCCATCCCGAGAGAACCAAGAAAGTGTTTGACGAAATATTTGGGCGTACTGGTTGCCACGAAGATAACGTCGTTAGCCTTGATCGGTGGGTCTCCTATGCTACCGGAGAGAACGTGGTCCAGGTTGATAGGAATGGCTTCTCTCTCTCCAGGGCCGCGATAGCGAAAGATGGTGACTTCGTCGAATTTTGCTTCGGTATTGTCGGCTCCCCCCGCCGTGGCTAACGCCTGGGTCAGTGTGTAGGCTTGCTCAAGTGGATACGAACCTGGTTTATGAACAGCCCCATCCACGAAAAACATATCCGCCTTTGGGACGTTGACAATGTCTCCGCTATGAACGGTGAGGTTGAGGGAGGAGGGATTGGTGGTCAGAGCCTGTAGATCGATAATGTAATTTTGGCGGCCTTCAGGGCCATTGCGAGATAAGTGCACATGTGAACTGGCTCTGGTATCGAGCCCGCCCGCCAAAGCCAGGACACCGATGAGAGTATTGGGGCCAGTCAGCGCAAATACTCCGGGGTGTTGGACCGATCCAAGAACTGAAACTTTCTGGCTATGATACTCTTTGACCAGGACTCCAACTTGCGGATCGTGGAGATACATTTTGTATCGGCTCCGTAATACCTCTTCGATTGCCGTGCAGGTCAACCCGCTAACTCGAAGTTCGCCAAGCAGCGGGAGAGTAATAACGCCTTGTTGGCTCACCAGCGCTTCGGTGGTCCGAGGCGTCACCCCAACCTCTGTGGCGGGGATATTGTACAGGGTGATGAGAAGGAGATCTTGCGGTCCGACATGGTAATCTGCAGATGAGGACGCTGTTCGTGCAGCGAGCGTCGTCAGGACGTCATTGATGTTTGCTTGTGGTTCCGGAGACGAGGGCTCGGGGAGCGTAAGTCGCGGAGGTGAGTTGTGCACTGCGCAGCTCGCAAATAATATCAGACCAAGAATAAGCGTGGTCCGCCATTTTAAGAAAAGAAAAGGCCTACTCTGAGGGTAGCTTGTATGCATACGTCTCCTTCCTGGTGAGGTCGAGGTGTCGGTACAGCGTTCCGATATCATGGACATGACGCTCGGGGCGCAAGTCTTGTATCGACGGCGAGTTACGCCGCTGGATTTTGCATCTACTGTGGGGCAGGAAGAGCAAGAGAAGAAACATCGCTGTTCGCGACGTTAGAATGTTGGGTGTAAGCTTCGTTTGAGCGAAAAGAGGGGATTAACTCATTG
This sequence comes from Binatia bacterium, assembly GCA_050187625.1. Classification (GTDB taxonomy): domain Bacteria; phylum Desulfobacterota; class Binatia; order Bin18; family Bin18; genus JBFWXH01. Next base: position 26,471 of record JBFWXH010000087.1, on the reverse strand, counting down.
AGCACTGCAACCGCAGCCTCCGCATCTCCCTTCATCGCTAGTTGTTCGAGGAGTGAGATCCGCGCAATCAGGACTTCCGGTGCGGGTATTGCGGCTGACCGGACCCGCATAATCTTTTCCACGCCAGAGGGTTCGGGCGTTTCGTCGGTGCCGACGAGTTCTTCATACAATTTCTCTCCGGGGCGCAGACCAACAAACGTAATCGGGATTTCTGTTTCCGGCACAAAGCCTGACAGACGAATGAGGTTCCGGGCCATATCAACTAACTTTACCTGCTCCCCCATCTCGAGGACGAAGATTTCCCCGCCAGTGGCAAGGGTCGTTGCCCGGAGCACGAGCTGAACCGCTTCAGGAATAGTCATGAAATATCGCGTTACATTGGGATGCGTGATGGTGACTGGTCCGCCTTGCGAAATCTGCCATCGGAACAGGGGGACGACACTACCGCTACTGCCAAGGACATTGCCAAATCGCACGGCAGAGAACATCGAACCGCCACTCTTATGTTTTTGCGCGAGCGTTTGTACATAGAGCTCACCAACACGTTTGGTTGCTCCCATGATGTTTGTAGGGTTGACTGCTTTGTCGGTCGAGATCAAGACAAAAGTCTCCACCTGATGCTTCACTGCAACTTCACTGAGTCGTCGGGTGCCAACAACGTTGTTGAGAATAGCTTCTTCAGGATGAGACTCCATCATCGGTACATGTTTATAGGCAGCCGCATGGATGACCAGTTGTGGTGCATACTGCGCAAAGACCTCGTGCAACGGTGTGACATGTTTGACGTCGACCAGGACCGCCGCTCGCTTACAGTCTGGAACGAGTCGACCTAACTCGATGTCGATGCTGTAGAGCGCGCTTTCACTCTTGTCTAACAAGACCAGAACTTCTGGATGATAGCGAGAGATTTGTCGACTGAGTTCGGACCCGATTGAACCACCGGCTCCGGTCACCAACACCCGCTTTCCTTGGATGAGTCGCCGTACCGGTTCAAGATCTAAGCCCACCGGTGCACGGTCCAACAAGTCTTCCAAGGCAAGATCACGAATACGACCGAGAGCGATTGTGTCCTCCTGCCCATCGTGCGAGTGTGAGAGTACTTTCAATGGCACCTTGAACGGCTGCAAGGTGTTCACAACGCTTCTGATCACTTTAGGTTCTTGTCCTGGTGCGGCAACGAGGACCTCGCTTGGAGTTTGTTCCGTCATAATTCTCGGAAGATCCTTAATGGTCCCGAGCACCCGGACCCCGTGAATACGACGACCAACTTTGCCTGGGTCATTATCAATAAAGCCCACCGGGTCGTAATTATAAAGCGCACCGTTGTTTTTCATGCCGCGGACCAGGAATTCCCCGGCGTCCCCAGCCCCATAGATGAGCACTCGCCTTCGATGTTTCAAACGACGGGCTTCTCCGAACAAGCGCCACACGAGACGGATTCCACCCAGTCCACAGATCAATAAGACCGAGTCGACGATAAACACTGATCGCGGGTAGTTGACCAGGTGATATCCCCAGTGCACGACGATGTAAAAAAGAATGCTACTGGTCACTGTCGCGGCCACGATGTTCCGCAAATCCCAAATACTGGTATACCGCCACAAGCCTTGATACAGACGGAAGGGTAAAAAGGTTATGCTCCGGATCACGATGAGCCACGGGAGCATTTGTAGGGCCAGGGCTCTTTCTAAGGAAGGAATCGCGCCATCAAATCGCAGCCACAAGGCCAGCAAGTTGGATATCACTGTTAGTCCTGCGTGCAGGAAAATGGTCCACAGCAAGCGAGAGAGACGCCATTGCCGCGGAAACACAGCGGGCCCGAGGCTGGCGAATCTTGTCAAGAGTCGAACAACGCGCTGAAGAGCACTTTCGTACCGGCGGACGAAGTCAAGGCTCCCACGTTGTAGCAGGTTTTCTGGTAGGGCTTGACTCAACACCTTCTGCGCTGAGCCTGAGGTGTTGTGCGTTTTCTTTTTCATAGGGAATCGCCTTTAGCTTTGAGGTGAATTGTTGAGAGGCTCGTCGTCAGCGAGGAGGTGGATCTGGTGGTGTTTCTTTCCATGACACAGGTGATTTGGTAGTGCGGGAGAGACCTGTTATGCTCTCTCGGGTGAAAGTCGCTCCAGTTTTCGCCGCTGCTTCGGAGTCCCTGCTCGCCTTCTTCGTATGACTCTCACCGACAATAGCTCGAAGGATGATTCATACTCTGCCCAGGAGGAAAAGATGACGAGGGAAACTCTCTCGAATCAAAGGGTCGCGGTTCTCACTCTATTAATAAGTATCGTACTTGTTCATGATATTGGGCGGTCTGCACTTGCTCGTACAGCTACCTTTTATGTCGGGAAGGACGGCCATAACGACAATTCATGTTCTGACGCGCAATCCCGTCCGACAGCCAAGCTGACCATTAATGAAGGCCTCAAGTGCCTGACTGCCGGGGATACCTTATATATCGGGGCTGGTACGTACGAAGAGGCGATCAGTAGCGAGGACAGCGTGATTCCCGTCGGTACGTCATGGAACGATGTCGTAACTATTGCAGCCTATCCGGGGGAGTCAGTCACCCTGAAACCGAGCGGCGTGTATGCGGTCATCAGGCTTGTTCACTCATATATCTGCTATCTGGTGTTTGACGGACTGATCATTGATGCTGCAAACACCTCTGCCGATGGAGTAAGTATGATGCATGGCGCGCACCATGTTCGATTCCAAAATGGAGAAATAAAGAACGCCCCGACACAAGGCATTATCATTACAAACAACACTGGGAGTACAAGCTTTAATGAGTTCATCAATTTGAAAGTACATAATAACGGAACTAATAAATTGCACCATGGAGCCTATATTTCTACAAGCAATAATCTCATTGAAAAAAGTGAGTTCTATTCTAATTCAGGATACGGCATCCATCTCTACGATGAACCTGGGGGAACTGTTAACAACAACATTGTTCGTTCTAATGTTACGAGAGACAATGGCTTCTCTTCCTGCTGCACGGCGGGAATTTTAGCTGGATCGGGGAATGATAACCTCGTGTACAACAATATTTCATACCGCAATAAATACGGAATCACTATCGGATACAATAATGCAACAAATACCAAAATCTATAACAATACGGTGTACAATAATCTTGAATATGGAATTCGCATTCGTACAACGAGTGTAGACGCTATCATCAAGAATAATATTGTCTACCGCAACGCGACACCAATTTACGACCTCGGTACCAATACCACACTCTCTCATAACCTGACGAGTGATCCTCAATTCGTCGACGCAGAAACATTGAATTTTCTTCTGCAGCCCGGAAGCCCAGCTATCGATTCAGGTGAAGTCCTCAAGGACGTGACTGTAGACTTTCGTGGTGTGAGTAGAGCCGCCGGAACAGGGCCCGATGTTGGGGCCTATGAATTTGCGGATTCTCATTTCTCTTCTATTTCTGCAGCGCCGAGCGATCTTCAAGTACAACCTACTGAAGATCCCGGGCCGATTGAGTGAAAGCCGTTTTTCTTGTCTCGTCCTCTACTGACGGGTCTCACAGTCGCACGGTCAGGGACACAGGTTAGGCAGTGTGGGAAAAACCTGTGGGGCGCTGATGCCGCTGAAGAATGTCGTCGTAGAAATTACAGAGCCGGGCTGCGACGGTATCTAAGGATAAATCTTGCATCCGCGGTCGTCCGGCAACACGTCGCGAGCCGGTAAAAACCAGCTGCAGTTTCGCCGCAAGATCGTTGGGCTCCGGGTCAGCCAGGTAACAGCCCGAAATACCTGCGATCCGTTCGGGGACGTCACCGACCGTAACGGATACGATGGGAATGTTACAAGCCAACGCCTCTTTAACAATGTTTGGTGAACCTTCATGGCGTGAAGTGAGAAGGACAACGTCACTCGCATTGAGCCAATACCTCACGGTTTGATGCGGAACACCACGAAGTTCATGGAACTCAACCGGAAAACTGCACTGGGCTACCCGCTCGACAGCGGCTCTTGCCAACTGGGGACGTTTAACTGGATCGCCGGAATTGGCCGGGAAGAGGACATGCAAATGCTGTCGTTCCCACCCAAGTCGCTGCTGACATCGTTGTTGGTCGAGTGGTTGAAACTGATCCAAATCAACTCCATTCGGAATTATTCTCACTTTCGATTGATCGAGCGTTCTCGGGAGCTTTTCTCTCAAGAGTTTCGATTTGACAATCACCCCTGTCGCTCGTTGCGCCGCCCGGTGGGAAGCAAGGACACCATATCCAGCAATCACTTTGCGCAGATACCCAGAGAGATGCTCGCCATAGAGGTCAGACCCACAAAACGATACAACTGTTGGCCTATCGGTGATGACCCGCGTAACGACATCGGCCATTATCCCACCATACATGACATGGACGATGTCAGGTTGTGACGCGGTCAGGCGGGCACGCACCTGCCGTCCTAATCCTCCATACGACCTCATACCGAGACGGGCGCGGTCGAGGAAGAAAACGTCAACCTCAACGCCGTGATGACGGAGGCTCGTGACTTGTTGTTCAATAAACGTTCCCAACGCAGGGCGATGCGGTGTTGGATAAATGTTGGTAACAGCGAGAATTCGCATATGATGTGTTACAAGACGGGTATGTTGTTCGCGTATCCGCTTAACTATTAGCCAACGCCAGATGTACGGAGAGAAGCATAATCGCCCGTTGGTAGAGACCTTCCCGGGAAATACCTCGACAGGGGCGTCCTTCGCAGAAAGCCTCGACGAGTGGACGATAAGCTTCTGGTCGAAAGAACTCGGGAAGAGAACTCGCTGGCCCTAGAAGGGTTTCACGCAAACGAACCTTAAAGTCGTGATCGACCCAGGTATCAACCGGAATACCAAATCCACACTTTGGTTTACTGACAACAGCACGAGGGAGTTTCTGAGCAGCGATGGTGCGTAAGAGAAGCTTACACGTTCGCCCGTTCACTTTGAGGCTATACGGCAGCGAAAGTGCAAAGGCCAGCAGGTCTTCATCTAACATTGGGACGCGTATTTCCAGGCTTTCCCGCATGCTCGCGGTATCGACCTTAAAAAGAAAGTCGTTCGGTAACGTGAGACGAATGTTCACTTCGGTTGTATGAGCTGCGAGACGCTCCACACGAGAGGACTGCGCAGGAAGTACATATTCCCATTGGGGTTCGAATAATCTACGAATAGGAAGCAAAGTCGTATCATGGCACAAGCGCTGTTGTTCTTCCTCGCGTATCCAGCTGTATAAGCTTTGTATGATGGAGGTGTCATCGGCTCTCGCGAGCTCGTTCAATCGTTGGGGTATATGATCTGAGACAAGACGAAGGGGGGCGAGAAAACCCAAGGCAAATGAGGCCGCATACCACATCGGGGCAGGAACTGTCTGCCATTGTGAGATCCGAGCAATTCGCCAGTAATCAACGTAGCCACCAAACCCCTCGTCCCCCCCATCTCCTGACAGCGCAACAGTGACGTGGTCACGCATGAGACGACAAACTGCGTTCATGGCAAAAATTGAGGTATCAGCGAAGGGCTGCCCCGCATGTAACAGCAGATCAGTGATCTGATTCCAGGTCCCACCGGTGTTGCTCATCTCCAAAATCTGGTGCTGGCTGCCGATGTGATTGGCGACTGCCACAGCTGCCCAGGTCTCATCATACGCTTTTTCCGCAAAGCGCACGTTAAAGGTTCGCAATTGTCCACCCAGTGCTGACTGGGCGGCCTCACTAACCAGGGAGGAGTCGATTCCACCACTCAGGAGAGCTCCGAGGGGGACATCACTCTCCATCTGTCGCTGTACGGCAGTCATTAGCAACGCCTCAGCCTGAGCCGCAGCTTGGCCTAAGGTCAAGTCAGGATTAGGAGCGATGCTCCAATGATGATACGTCTGCGTTTTCCAAGCGACACGGTCTCTGTCCAGCTGGACCTCGAGGAGTTCTCCTGGTTGTAGAGCACGAATACCCGAATAAAATGTTTCCGGCGCAGGGATGTGGAAAAGTGCAGAGAAATCATAGATTGCCTGTCGATCCGGACGGATATCGATGCCGGGCAGCTCGAGGAGGGCTCTGAGTTCGCTAGCAAAAGAGAATCGCTCACTCCCAGGGGCGTAGAAGAGCGGTTTGATCCCAAAGCGGTCCCGCGCTAATACCAAGGTGCGAGAGCGGGTATCATAAATCGCAAGCGCAAACATGCCACGAAGTTTGGTGATGCACCTTGCTCCTTCCTCCTCATAGAGATGAGGAATAACTTCCGTGTCCGCGTGTCCGGTAAAGATATGACCACGTGCTTTCAGAGATTGACGAAGCTCGTGATGGTTATAGATCTCGCCGTTGAAAATGGTCCACACGGTACCATCTTCGTTGGCCATCGGTTGTGCACCCGATGGAGAGAGATCGATGATACTTAATCGAGTATGGACGAGTGTTGCTTCAGGCCATGCCTGAATGCCATAGGCATCCGGACCGCGATGATGTAAAGCGCGCGCTAAGCGCCGGGCATAATGGTCGCCATTTGGCAATGTTCCCACCCATCCCGCAATGCCACACATAGTTATAGTCCTTTCCAACCCGCGGCCCGGTAGACTGTAAGTGTTGTCCCCACGAGCTGGTCCGGCTTGAACTCTCGTTCCGCGGCCGTTCGCTCTCTTGCTCTACGCCACTGATACCGGTCACAGTCCATACTGAGGGAGGGTCTTAACCGACTTTGATCTGGAGCTTTCGCATGAGGTTGCCCCATTGCGCCTTGAAACCCAAGATATCTGTAGAGGTTGAGTAAATGCCCATGCGTGGAATCTCTAATCTTGATCCGGCATTGTTTTGCGAAAGAACCGCATACCCATGAGAGAGCCCCAGATCCTGGCACCACTGCACCGTACCAGCATGATAGTCCCCGCTCGGATAGGCGATGGTCCTACATGGTTGTTGGCTTACTCGCTTTATCCACGCCCGGTTCTCTTGTATTTGCCGCCGGGCTTCTTCACCCGTGCACCTCGTGAGAAAAGGATGGTCTAGCGTATGGATCCCTAACGAGAACAAAGGGTCGGCAGCGAGTTCAGCAATGTGTTCGGTTGTCATGCCGGCATAACGATCCGCGATATTTCTGCTATCGACAAAATCTTCCAATCGCGGAAGTTCTTCATCAATTGCCTGGTACATTGCGGCTGGATGCGGAGTTAAGTTGAGAAGTATCTCTGATAAGCGTCGTATACTTTGCTGTCGCTGATGCGGGGTCACGTCTATCGTTTCGCCACGAAACCTGAAACGCTTCCAGCGAAAGTGTGTTTCGAGCGCACGTAAATAGCTAAACCACAGATATTTTCCCGGCGACGTATGCCGCGTACAAATGAAGAAACGTGCCGGCACTTGGTACTTCCGCAGTATTGGGGCAACGACTTCAGCGTTATTGCGAAACCCATCATCAAAGGTCAGGGTTAGGCGAATTCGCGCTAACGCTCTGCGCTTTGTGCTGACATCCTCTAGAGAGACCAGGTCAAAGTGCTTCTTCAAGAAGGCAATATGCCGCTCAAAAATGTTCGCATCGATGTCGCTCCCATCACCCCAGGCCGGGACACCGTGATACAGAAGGATAACTGGCTGACGAGAGGAGAGCACGCGGAGGAAGGGGAGCCGCCACCCCACTGTCAGTAGCCATTTCCTCATGTGATCTCTACCCCATCCTGGGGGCTTACTTACGACGGATTGCACCCTGTTCTCCGCGTGCTTAGTGAGCTCTCTCCAGTGGTTACCCTCCGACTTCGCTCCTCAGAGAGGGACGCGCCACAGGGACGTAACGGAAAGTGTACCGAGCTGCTGTGACTCCGTTTAGTCTGGCCTCTGCGGTTTACGCAAAATGACCATAGCGCCGCGGGTTTGCAGGTCTTCTCCATCAAATGTCTGAGATTTTTTCGAAAGCGCCCTAACAGGCAACCCGCCACTTGCGTATTCCCGCTCCTGCTTCAATACTTCAAATCCAACTTTCGTGGCGTAGTGCAGATGGACGTTGAGCGGTTGACGATTTAACAGAAGCTCACGTCGACCGCGTACCAAGCGCCACTGCCAGTCAGCATAAGCCCAATGACCATTCCAATAGGGGGAAAACTGATGCGCCCAGAAGCCGATCCAGTGCGAGGCAAACCCTCCGGGCTTTAACCAGGTGAACATGGCCTGATACGTATCTTCAAGTGCATCCACATACTGCAGAACACTTTGCGAGAACAACAAGTCAAGCGATCCGGCGGCAACTCCATCCGATGAAGTCCACGGCGCGTAGTAGCGAATTAGAGGTGCGCTGTTGATACCGTTTCTCACACTCTCCTGTATGAGAGCAATCTTCGCAGCCGAGGTTGGCCACTCGACGGTATGAGCGGGAAAGTCATAACTGGGTAAAATGGGGCGGACAAAGGGGAATTCTTCGCGGTCAGGAATCGGCTCGCGCTGATCATACAATATGACCAGCTCGTGGAAAAAGGGCAATAAATTCGCGCTAGCCGAAAAGGGAACAACATCCAGTCCGGTATAGCGCTCTGCTCCAGACAAGAGCGTCACTAAGCCCGTACCGATACTATCTCCTGGCCCCAGCTCTCCAACATGTGCGCCAGTAATGCGAAAGCCATACTGCGAAAGTGTGACCAGATGGCGAAACCATACCGCATAGCAATAACGAGCGGAGTTCGTCCCTCCCGTTGCTGCCCGACGTTGCCGCCAGGTGTTCACGATTGGCAGCCATGTCAGCCCTCCTTTTACCATCTCTGGGATTTTCCAGGTCTGAATCAGCATAGCCCCAACCAGCCAGCCGCTTGATACGCCGCGAAGGTCCTCTCGACAAAACGGTCGAGTCCAAATTCTTGCTCGGCTTTGAGGCGACCAGCTCCTCCCATTCTGCCGCACAGGTCACGATTGGACATGAGCGTCGCCAGCCGCTCAACCAGCTTCATACTGTCTGAGCGGTGTACGACAAATCCTGTTGTGCCATCGTCGACAAGAAAAGGAACGTCTCCAGCGTCGGTGGAGACCACCGCGCGCCCACATGCCATTGCTTCCATCACCGCATTGGGGCATCCCTCGTTGTCCGCCGTATGGACCACGAACGTTGTCTCAGCCAACAGGCGTGCTACGTCATCTACATGCCCCAGGAATGTCACACAATCTGCGACCCCCAGTGTTCGAGCTTGCTGCTCCAACGCGGTGCGTAAAGGACCATCGCCGGCAATCCGTACGGCAAAGCTGAGACCCTGATGTTTCAGCTCCCGAGCAGCAACTAACAGTCTGTCCCAGCGCTTTGCTGGTAGCAGATAGCCAACCCCTAAGAGACTGACAGGGGCGGACGTGCTGAAGGGGAACAGTCGGAACCGCTCCAAATCCAGTCCATTCTGAACCACGTGCAAATACTTGGGGATAAAAGCGCTCTGCGAATAACGGCAGGTTTCGGCAGCCGCATAGCTATTACAGATTTGTGCACGAGGCCACCGTGCACTTAACCGTCCTAACCATAGGCCGGCATCCTTTTTTTCTGAGGTGAAGTCATTACGCACCGACCCCAGAGCGGTTGCCTGTGTTCCCCAGGTCGCCCACGCCGCCGCGATGTTTGTGTAAAAGCTATACGAGTGAACGACTTGCGGTCGCAACTGCTGCGCCAAACGGCGGAACGCCCTGAATTTGTCAAAAGCGGACGAATAACCCGCTAACGAGTAGATTGGAATCCCAAGTGCACGAATGGGCGGAAGGTGAAAATCCTCTTCAGCATAATTCCAAGTAGCCACAACGGGCTCATACCGCTCGCGGTCCATAGACTGCAGGAGATAGTACAGTTGCCGCTCGAGGCCGCCGGTATGGAGTTGGCCAACAAGATAGAGAAGACGACATCCCATATTTTCTCCGTACATCTCCACTCGTGTGCTTCTATTGAACAGGAGGACGAGCCACGGACCAGGGCAATTCTCTCGCGACACTTTGTCTCGCGGGAAGTCGAGAAACAAAGTGTGCCCTTCTCCTGCTGAGATCGTGTCGCATTCGAGTACGCAGCAGTCTCGCGTACACGTCAGCGGTTTGCACAATCGACATCGTCACCACCACGCACGCTGACATGAACGGAAAGTTGGAAGTGTTGATAATTAAGAAACAATAAGTATAGAGAGGCAGGACGAACGGCGCGACAGTGAGCGGTGTTGCACTGACGGAGAACGCGCTTTGCGCAGTACGCCAGCAATACAGCATGAAGAAGGTCACCGGGATAATGCCAGACGCAAGCGCCATAAAAAGAAAAGCATTGTGTGGAGTGATTTCACGGTGCTTAGAGGGAACGTAGGTGCCGACGTGAGACACTCCGACTCCGGTGAGCGGCGAGTTCAGAAAGCGACTCATCGCCACCGGCCAGATGAGAAAACGACCGGTTTCCTCGCCGGCCCGCGCTTCATAGGCAGCGGTAATCCGTTGAAATACGCCAAGGTTATAAATCACGCCGCCAAGCATAATGAGGAACAGAATCGGTAGGAATCCACGTTTGAGCAGTCTACGAGCGGCTATTACCCCGGCGAGTGCAGTCGCAAACAGTGCCCCTCGACTAACAGTGAGGCCAACCACGTACAAGCATCCAGCTGAAGCTAACCACGTAGCCGTACGAACGATAGGGCGTCGAGTTTCGATGCCTACGATTAGGAACGAGACAGCACAGAACCCAAACCATGCCCCGAATTCATTGGAGTTATTGAGACCCACCGTTTGATCGAGACTCGCTCGCCCGTGCTCCGAAGGGTCGCTCGATATTTTCAGAAACGGGAGCAGCAGCAGCCCGATCACGAAGGCTGCGACTGTGAATCGCTGCAAGAATTCCAGGCGTTGACTCAAGGACTGAGCAACGATCAACATCAGCATCCAGGTAACGAACGCTCTGACATACTCATCCAGGAGCGATTCATTGTGTATCAGCGCTTGCAGCGTCACAAAGAAAACTCCACAAAGAAGTGGAGCGACAATCGGTCGATAGACCTGCGCGACCCGAGACCTATGAAATAGGATGCACGAGGCTGCCAGACCCGCGAGAAATCCGGCACCGACGAATCCTGCCGTAAGACCCAAAGCAGGTCCTATAATGGCGTAGCCAAGTGAACCGTAGAATCCATACTCAAGAACGTTGTAGATTGTTGTGGATTCGCTTCGAGCGATTCTGACACGGTTGTCTCCTCGGAGACGGTGCACGATCATACATTGATACCAAGAGTGAAGGCTGGCATTAGGCAATCGTATCTCTGAGGCCACGTACGGAGGACTGTTTCATGTAATCGCCAGCCTGTTCTAAGGCCTGTTCAAACGCGTTCACAATAACTCTTTCGCTATGACTGGCTTCGATGTAGCTTCGCGCACGGGCCGCAATATCATCGCGCCGCTGCGGAGCGTTTAGTAGTGCTTTTATGTCGAAGAGCGTCTGTTCAACGCTGTATGAGACTGTCCCCAGTTGCCTGCGCTGAATGATATGATCAGGATCAATTTTTACACTCACAACCGGAGTGCCACTCGTCCAAGCTTCAAGAAAGGTATTGGGAAACCCCTCTTCATCAGAGGTTGAGAGGAGGAGGCTGGCGTTGGCAATGACTTGTAAACTCTTGTTCGGTGCAACTTGTCCAAGATATTCGATATTCGGGGTTGCTTGTAGTTCAGCTACTATGCGTTCACCGTATCCTGGCGGGCATTGGTACGCCGTCGTGCCACCACAAACAATGAAGCGAACCGTTGGCGCTTGGCGGGCAATATGGATAAGTACATCCGGACGCTTGGGTTGTCGTAGAACCGCTGCCCAGACGATAGACGGCTCTCGTTCGGAGTGTGGCTTCGTGTTTGCTACTTGGTGCACCATGCTCCGGAGAATCAGCGCTTTCGTTTGTAAGGACGGCTTTAGTCCGGCAAGTTGCTGTCCATGCTGGACAAAAATGACATCACTTAACGAGAGTCCCCACGCGTACAATCGCCACCAGCGCTGCCGGCGAAATAAAGCACTGCGGGGCTGAACCTCAGTATCAAAGGCGAGAGAAAAGACCGTACGTATCCCCAACGACCTCGCAATCGCAGTGCATGGTCCCAGGAGATGATCTGCCCCACGCCAGTACACCCAGTGCGGGCGTTCCGAGACCAGAAAACGATAGAAAGCGAGAAAAAATTGGCCTTGACCTATGCCGACAAAGTCGACGCCGTTAATAGTACGCCGTTCACCTGCCGTGAGGAGATTGCGCACTCCGACAGTCACCGCCCAGCCCTTGGTTACCAAGGCACGGGCAAGAAGCCATTGCTGTCGTTCCGCACCGCCGACGGCATTGGCAAGATCTTGGGCGTAGGTGTAAATGCCGTCGTTGATGAATGTGATTTTCATAATCGCCCAGGACCCATCAGAGTTTGGCCGATGTGATAAAACAGCAGGAATTCGAGGAGGTTATGCCGGGTCACACTGCAAGCAGGTCGGTTCGTCGGGGGTGGGGTTCTCTTGGGTTACGAGAACAACAACATGCACCCAAATCGCACCGTATGCGTCATCGCCCAGGCGAGAAAGACAAACGGGTTCCACAGGTCACGATCAATGCCACCTCCGGCAAGGTTGACAGCGTGGAGACGACGAAGATAGCGATAGTTAAAGAGATCGACGTGTGACTCTCCCCAATCCAAAACGGCTTCCAGTGCAGGCCGCCAGGCACCACCGAGGCGTGTATCGAGAGGAACATCGAAGCCATGTTTTGGGCGCGCCCATACCTCACGCGGTAACAACCGACGAGCCAGAGGCAAAAGCAAAGCTTTCAAGCGATTGCCGTTTATTTTCTTGGTTGCCGGCAACGGCAGAATGCGCTCCAGTATCGTTTCATCGAGATACGGAACCCGCACTTCGAGTGAGGCAAGCATGCTGGCACGGTCGGTTTTGACCAGGCAATTTTCACTGAGATAGGTTTCCAAATCCGTGCGCATCAGCACATCGGTGTCGAAATGTTGACCATAACGCTTAGCCCGACGTTCCCACGGGGAGAAATAATTATCCACGTCCACGGCATCAAGGTAGGCCGGGGTAATAAGTTGCCGCAAGTCTTTACGAAAGACCGGAAAGTTCCCATAGCCTACCCAATCGTAGCGAACGCGATCGCTCGATGAGAGGGTTCGCCCATAGAATCGCCCCATCCCACGTGGTCGCCACTTGAACATCTCGAGGAACCGATGCAGCAGAGGGGCCAACGGATGCGCAGGGCGATTCTCCGTTCCGACCAGATATTTGGGATACCCGCCGAAAACCTCATCTCCACCATCCCCGCTCAGGACAACCTTGACATTCTGTTTAGTCAAAACCGACAGGGCATATAATGGCACAAGAGCAGGATCACAAAACGGTTCATCCAATCGGCCAAGGAGATCAAGGAGCGCATCGGCATTCATTTCCTCAGCCCGCAACACAGTATGCTCGGTGCCAAATTCCTGTGCGACGCGAGCCGCAATCGGAGATTCATCTACCTCATTCTCCGCGAACGCGACCGAAAAGGTACGGATGGGATTGCTGCTCTGTCGCGCCATCAAGGCAACGAGTAACGAGGAATCGATCCCTCCAGATAAAAAAGCACCGACCGGTACATCACTGACCAACTGTCGCTTCACAGCTTGAGCCAGGAGCATTTCGAGTTCTTCTTCATCCGGCCCGGTGAGTGCAGCGTCAACCATAGGCGGACGCCAATAGCGTTTGACCGTCGGCGCATGCGCACCGAGGTGCCATTGCAAATAGCTACCCGGTTCAAGTTTTGCCACTCCGTCCAAAATGGTCCGCGGTGCCGGAATGTAATCGAAAGCCATCAGATCTCGCACCGCAATCAAGTCACATCTTGAAAATGGTCCGAGTACTGAAAACGGCTCTAGTGTCGAGGCCAGGACGAGCGTCCCTCGATGCAATCCCCAACATAAGGGTTTGATCCCGAGACGATCGCGGGCAGCAAAAGCTACCGATTGGACTCGATCCCAGATGACAAAGGCAAACATACCATGTAGTCGATCAACCACCTGGGATCCCCAGCAACGATATCCCTCAAGAATGACCTCAGTGTCAGAACGCGTACGAAAGACAGCGCCGTTTCTCAGCAGGGTCTTGCGCAATTCATGAAAATTGTAGATCTCACCATTGAAGACGATCACATAGCGCCCATCAGCACTCTGCATAGGTTGATCGCCGGACACTAAATCGATGATGGCCAAGCGACGATGGCCAAGAAAGACTGCTTCTTCAATCCATTCCCCTGCCGCATCCGGGCCACGTGAGGCAATAGTATCAAGAGCCCGTCGGGCACTGTGGTGCGAAATCGTTGGTGTACCTTGCAGAATAGCGACAAAACCACACATAGGCATTACACATAGGCATTACATGATTAACGAAGGATTGGTGACGGTCTCTCCAACCGATCGCCACTGGACGTGGGGGTGAGTAGTGACTTGTGCTATCAATCGCCGTAATTGCTCGCCAACTGGCGGTGTGTTGGAGTTCTGGCTTGGAGTCTGTAGTTCCCAGTAATGGGTCGCCACACAAAATACTCCATTCATACACAGCGCTGTCATAAGGGCAGATTCATTGTGTTGCATGCTCGACGTCGGGGTGACCGCGTTCCCAGGAATCTCACGGTGATCCCCAAGATCAAGGACCCAAGGCATACCTACAGTGCCATTACGTCGCCAGCGACGCAGTTGGAACCATAGGCGCCACGTAGTAGGCGAGCGGAGCGGCCAACCACAACGAATTCCAGCCGTTCCTCCCAGATGGAGCCGAGCGTTGACCACCGCGCGCAATCCTTGTGCACCGATGGCGTTCTGCGGCGGGACAAATAGCCGAATCTCTGTTGCTAATAAATCTTCAAGATACCGACGGCCGTCAAAGATGTAGTGTCGCAAATCCTGTCGCCCGGCAAACTCTCCGGGCCCATTGGGTACATCATGATGATAACCATGCAACATGGCTTCAAAACATCCGGCGGCGATCCTGTCTCTCAAGTAGTCAACCAGCGCCATATTCTGATGGAGGGGATGAATTGACCATCGTCCACGGAATCGCTCCGGTACCCCTTTGCTATTACCCGCTCGGCAGTATGGAATAATCGCAAGTGAGATCGGGCCTTGTTGAGAGACTGTTCCATAGGCTGCTTCAAGTTCGTCTGGTGACGTGAAGAAGCTGGTATCATCATCACGAATACAGAAATGCATCGCACGCTTTCTTGACGAACGCCCGTGTCAGCCTCAATCAGTTCAAGGTCGCAGTTCCGGTTGATGGCTGTTCCCAGAATCCCGTCACATACTGAATAATTGGAGAAACATCCTACACAGTTAGCGAATTGTTACTGTCTCTGCGCGCAGACGGCGGTAGCGATTTTACCTCGTGGTAGTAGTCTGATGCCCGTGCAGACCCCAAGCCGAGTCGAGCCTCGATAATCCCTTCCAAACACTCTGCACTCACAGTCCAACTAAAGCGCCCATGGACATATTCCGCGCCCTGCTTCCCGCGCACCCGGAGAACGCCCGGTTCCGCGAAAGCTCGCGTCAGCGAAGCATGCAATGAATTGACCGACTCCGATCTGAACAGCGATCCTGCACCAGACTGGGTTACTAGTGGGTTCCCTCCAACCTCTGAAGCGAGGATCGGAACACCGCAGCCCATGGCCTCGAGAATCGCGTTGGAAAAATTCTCATACCGACTGGGCATCACTATCAGATTCATGGCGCGGTACCACATTGGCAGTTGTTCGGAAGCGACATCAGGTTCAATGTGAACCTGTCCAAGACTGGCTTCTGTGGCCAGCATCGTACGGAGAGCTTTTTCATCTTCGCCATGACCGACGATAAGCAATTTGAGGCCTGGGATCTCACGAACGGCCTTACGAAAAGCTGACGCAAGGAGTGTCACTCCTTTAAGATGAGTCAAACGACCCACATAGCCGACAATTTTGTCACGATCACTCCAGCCCAGCGCGGAGCGCACCGACGGCCCAGTAGGGGTAAAAATGGTGGTGTTCAATCCAATCGGTAATTCCACAGCCTTCGTTCCTAGAATAGTCCGAAGCTGGATAAGGGCGTCTCCATTTGCACACACCGCATCGAGTTTCTGCAGCACTGAGGCTCTTTCTGGCGAAACCGGGCCAGAGAGGCGAAGTATCGTGGGGCGGTACTTCGCTACGGCCTCGGCCAAGAGGACATCACAATGAACGTATATCGCGTCGTAGCAGTGCCAGTGATTTGCAACGTGTTTTTCTATCCGTTGCGCAAAACGTCGAAAGTGCCAGCGAACCGTGCGCCACGCAATGGCTTCTTGCACCCGATCCCACTGCGTTCGTATGCGCCCCTGGCTCGGTAGATAGTGTCCCCATAGCGATAAGGTTGCCTGCCCAAGATTCATGGACCACCTGCCAGGAAGCGGGAGAGGCTCGATGCCTGGAGGTAAGACGATTGGGTAATGTTTCCTGGGATCAGCCGTAAAAGCGGCGGAAACCTGATGGCCACGGGCCACAAAAGCGGAGAACAGATTCCTGGTAAAATTCTCTCCTCCACCCCGTAAAACTCCCAGTTCAGAGTGTAGTACCAGTACTCTCACGGCTCGAAACCTGCACGGTCTCCGGAGTCATATCAGAGTTGGGCCGCTGATAACGGAAGATTTGCCTCGGCGTTTAGTGATAGCTCAGGGGCAGAGAAAGGTCTCTCTACGAGTGAAGTTTTCCGAGGCTTGTCGGTCAACAAGAAGAAAACAGCTACATTACGAGGCCGACACCTCTAACACGAGCACCCAATCCTCGTCACCGTCGGCATTGTTCCCTGGCGTTGTAAAGTTCCGCGTCCCTGTGTTGGCGAGCGGAGAATCAGGTATGTTTACGAACGTACCCACCGTGGGATCATACCACTTTCCTGTTACAGGCCCGCTCAGTTTGCTCATATTCACTTCTATGGTGCGAGCGGACGGTATATAGGCTATCACCAACTTTCCATCGGGTGTATGCGCGACTGTTGCATAGGTATTGGATCCGAAGTTGCCAACCCCAGCCGTCACCACGGTATGTTCCTGATCCGGAACGAGTTCATGCCAGGCCCGTGACTCAAAGAGGGCAACCAGATG
Source organism: Binatia bacterium (assembly GCA_050187625.1). GTDB lineage: Bacteria > Desulfobacterota > Binatia > Bin18 > Bin18 > JBFWXH01. The sequence goes on along the minus strand of JBFWXH010000087.1, from coordinate 9,385 downwards.
CGCCATGTGTACAGCCCCAGGCGTATCTAGTTGTTCTTTCCAGCCATCCATGAATTGCCAGGTATACTTGTTGCCATACATCTGACCGGTGGCGCCGCTCAGGTTCGCCCAATAGGACTGGAGCCGGAGCACCCGTGGCACGCCCGGAACATAGTTCTCGGAGTTTTTTTCGAACTCGTAACCGGCCTCCGCCAGAAACGTAGGAAGGAAGTTGGAGCGGTTATAGTCGGCAAGCATTGCCTCGTACGGAGGCTTCAAGCCGGCCGTAATTCCTGCTGGACTAAGGACATAGGTATAGCGTGCATTGAGATCAATGAGCGGTGCCCAGCTGAGGTCGTCTAGTGAACTACTTTGCTGATAATTGAGTAGCACGGTGTGAAGATGGCGCGTGTCGATGTCCTGGATTCCCCGCGCAACTGCCTGCACCACCGCCGCATCGCGCGGATTCGACCAGCTCTGAAAATCGTTCCCGTGCATCCAAAGGATGTTGTCGAAACTCGCATAACGTTGCCCCACGAACTGTCCGTAGCTTCGACATTTGTCTATACCGTTATAATGCAGTGCTTTGAGCCAACCCCCAGTTTCGGCCGGGTCTAGTATCACGAGAAAGTCGTATGTCGCCGCTAATCGCAGTATGCGATCAGCACGCGCAAAATAGGTTTCGTTCGGTGCGGAAAAATCAGGGTTTGGTCCGGGTAGACGACGAAGCGCTCTCGACGTCAGAAACTCAGGAAGGACATTGAATCCCCAAAAAAACGTGCTTTTCACTGTAAGCGGAAGCATACTGAACCAGCGCCAAAATCGGCTTTCCAGCGCGAACGGAAGGATCCCATCAAATGTGCTGCCATCAGGACGACAGCCGGTATACGTCGTACAAAGCAAGTTGATCCACACGGTATTGAACCCGTGAGATTTGCGATTGGCAAAGAACAGTTCTGCCTCTGCTTCATTCAAATTCCCAATCATTGCTTGTGGAGACTCTCCAGTGATAAGGAACGGTAGCCCGTCTTGGTCAACTAAATATCGGCCTGTAGGCCCTTTTTTCACGGGATAAGCAGGTGCCGCGAGCACAGAAGCGGTCACCAGCAAAACAATCAGCACAGCGAGGATAGGAGAAACTCGCATCCTTGATCGACAGCGCACCAAGCTCAAATCTCCATTTGACGAGGAGAGAAATCTGTAACCCATACTCTCACTCCTTCTCCAGCGTAGGGCTTTTCATTCACCACAGCACGGGATGGCGGTGCTTTCGAAGAAGAGGGGGACTGCAGCTTGCTCAGAGACTAAATGCACCTATTCTTCACTGCCGCAGCTCGTCAGCGGTAGTGTAGTGACGGAATGTTCTTTTCTTTACATCTATGCTGACAAACTATGAATAATTCCCGACCGGTGAGCCACGAGCGTTAACCCTTGCTAGATGACGGTAGCAATATTTGCTTGATAGCGACGAGAACATCGTCTCTCATTTCTCGCCACCAGAGCTTAATTGCCTTGATTGCTAATATGTAGCACTGCAGCTGTTCGTAACGGCTAATAGGAGCTTTACTGATACAAGAAAAATATCCACCAAACATCTCCCATCGCGGCAGGACAAAGAATCCTGATCTCTTCGGATCAAACTGAAGGGCTCGTATGTGACGTCGAAGGTTGGTAGATTGACCCGGATGAACCCGACGAAAAAAGAGGGGCTCAGGGATTTGATGAAAACGACCGAAGAGGCCAAGCTGAGCGAGTAACACACGATCTCCGCTTGGATAATACCCGAGGAGGACGGTCTTTTTTAACACTTCAGCGCGCATGACACCAAACATGGCCAAGCTCGAGTGCTCAATACAAACGAGATCGCGAAAGCGGATTAGAGGCTTCGCTGAGTCGGTGGCTAGATGGTCGTGCTTATCATCAAAAAACTGCCCGTTTTCGTCGAGCCGTTTCGACCGCGAGTAACACAGGATTATCGAAGGATCTTGGTCAAGTATGGTAATACATCGCTCAAGGTATTGTGGCGCCAGTACATCGTCATGACCAATCCATTGAAAATACTTTCCTCTTGAAAGAGAAAAAACATTATTATGGTTCCAAGCTACACCGCGATTTGCTTCATTCCGGAAGTAACGGATACGGGAATCCCGAGCTGCGTACGTACAGCAAATCTCGCGCGTGCGGTCCGTCGAGGCGTTATCTGAGATAACGACCTCAAAATCTATGAAGGTTTGCGCGAGCAGCGAGTCGAGAGCTTCCGGAAGGAATTTCTCGCCGTTGTACACTGGCAATCCAATACTTGCCCGGTATTCCTTCATAGCGTTTCGAGTTCTTTTTCCGCAGATTCAGGTCATAGATCTGGAGGCTATGTCTGTCCCTTGCGTCACACTCGGCTGGCGGCTGCTGTCCGCTGTGACTCTGCGCAGCCACAGCTCTCGCCAATAGGGATAAATGCTGCGTGGACAGTACTGATGATCTTTCCCCGCACAAATGACGCCATCGAGAATGACACAGTCGTTTGGTAACCGCATCATTGTCCCATTGCGCTCGTTAATGATTTTGCCAACCCGACGTAACACGGTAAACGTCCGGCCACAGTACGGCAGCATTTCACTGTCGAAATGTAAGCCGCGATTCCTATTAGCGGTATCCAGGGTTTGGCGAATTTCCTCTTTGCTTTTGACCTGCACCCGTTCCCCTGGTTGCAAACGTAAGGTCCCACTCGGTGTTTTCGTCAGGATTCCTCTGAATAACGGAGGGTACTCTCTCCCTCCGCGCCAGCGTTGGAGCGTATTAAAGACCCGAATAAGCACAGTGCACCCATAATCAATGACTGCGGTGAGAACGCCGATATTTCCTGCGCGTACATCTCGCACGTAGTGCCGGATATCCCACCACGACAGCGGTGAGGACGCCTGGAGCAGTTCTGTCGCTTGGCAACGGTACCGAACATCGTCTGTGGGCTCCGTTGTGCCGGCGTGCCGGGTTGCTTTTTCAAGCATAGCCATGGGTGTCGCCAGTACTTCCGTTTCGGACATCTGAGACCCAGAATCGCTGTCTGTTGTCTGCGGTTGGGGTTCGGTAGTGTTTGACGGTATTCTCTGTAACCAAGCCTCGTGCCAGAAAATGAGACATCCGGCCTCACAACCCCCATGTGCATCGCCGTTGCAGCGGACATCTTGCAGATGCACGGTATGCTGCATGCGTCGCAGGCCGGTCTTCCTGACGGTGTCGCAGGTTTTATCTGAGCGCTTAAATACCGTGAACTGTTTGCCGCAGTACCGGAGCATTTCGGGCATCATCAGCAGCCCTTCACAGGTTCCCGCCTGATCAAGAGTAGCAAGAATCTCACGCGCACTACGGACTGCGACAACCTCTCCGACACGTAAGTTGAGCCTGCCGTTCTGCTTTTCCGGACTCATTTGCACTGAACGTTCTCCTTATTGCTAAGGCGCTTCTTCATGAAGTTCGGAGTTCTTCCCGTTCAGTTGAGGATCAAGGGAGTACAGTGGTTGGAGATTCCAGCGCCACGGTAAGAAGACGACGCCGAAGTTACTACTAATACCTCTGCCGGTTTGGAAATAGTTCGACGTCTCGACTTCATATTGGAGGCAGTAGTCGAGCGCGTCATAATAAATCGGACCTGATGTTTGCAGGCTCAGGGACAGAAAATAGCGGCCAGGCTGAAAAGCGAAGCAAGGGATATGCAGATCAATGTACCCTTCCCCAGGTGGTAGTGAAGAAATCTCATAGTCAACTAAAGTACTAAATTTGGTAATCAGCATACCTGTATCAGTCGTGATACTCACCTCGAATGCTGGAGCTGGGATGATGTTTTCTGCACGATAGGACAAGCGTAACGTTATGGGGTCGCCACTGCGAACAATGCGCAGCGGCGACCCTTCACTACTCAAAAACTCCACACGAGTAAAACGGACATCTCCGGTCCCTAGCCGATTGGTCACTCCACGTAAATCAACACTCACTTGCGTGGTTTCGGCAAAGGTGGCCATATAGCTCTCGATAACTTGCTTGGCGGGTCCATTTTCTCGCACCTGGCCGTTATCGATCCACAGTACGCGCGAACAGAGGTTTTCGACAGCGGACATATTGTGAGAAACGAAGAGCACTGTTCTCCCACCACGCCGCAGTTCACTCATGACGTTCAAGCATTTTTTCTGAAATCCCACATCCCCTACGGCTAACACTTCATCAACAATCAACACGTGCGGCTCCAAATGGGCAGCAACCGCAAACCCCAACCGCAGGAACATGCCCGACGAATAACGCTTGACTGGGGTGTCGAGGAATTTCTCTACTCCAGCAAAATCGACAATCGCATCGAGTTTTTTGGCAACCTCTTTATGCTTCATACCCAGGATTGAGCCATTAAGAAAAATGTTTTCGCGACCTGTAAGTTCTCCGTGGAAGCCAGTGCCAACCTCTAACAAGGCAGCAACGCGCCCACGGATGTCCAGTTTACCGGACGTTGGGTACGTAATGCGCGAGAGAATCTTCAGGAGCGTACTCTTCCCAGCTCCGTTTCGACCGATAATCCCGACGACTTCACCTTCGTCGACACGCATGGAAATATCACGCACCGCCCATACTGACTCTTGACTCTTTCGCTCTCGTTGCGCTGACCGCTTCCGAAACCATTGGAGAACGACCTGAGAAAAGAGGTCTTCGCGATGGAGTTGTCCGAGCTGGTATTGCTTAGAGAGATTTTGAGCCACAATGGCTGGTGTCATTTATTCTGTCTCTACTTCCAAAGTAAGGTATAATGGAGGAAATCAGAGAGATGTGATGAAGAAGAGATACCTGAGGTTGTCAGTGGCATAGGGCGTTGTTCCAGGCCTCCCCTTTCCGTCAAGTATGAGTTATTTAGATCACATCCGCAAAAAAACGTTCTGTCCTACGAAAGTACATGGTCCCGCCAAGCAGTATCGCCAGAGTAAGAACCGTAGATATCCCGAGTAAGGACCAATCCATTGGTCGCGTTGGCACCAGTACCGCCCGAAATCCTTCAATGATACCAGTGAGGGGGTTGAAGGCAGCGAGTACTCGATAGCGATCGGGAAGAATATTGGTCGAATAGATAACCGGTGTTGCAAACAACAAGAACTGCACTGCGAACGGAATGACATATTTTACATCGCGATACTGGACGTTCAACGCCGAGAGAATCAAACCAACGCCAAAAGATAAGATAACGAGTAATATTACTAAGACTGGCCATAGCATCGTTCGCCAATCGAACGCTATGTCGTAGTAGCCGAGGATGCCAAGTAAAAGTACCGAGCCTATGCAAAAATCAACGAGCCCGCTTATTGCAGCTGAAGCTGGAAGGATCGCGCGGGGGAAATAGACTTTGGTAATGAGGTTTGGATCATGTACGAGACTATTCCCCGCTGTTCCGAGGGTGCTGGCAAAGTAGGTCCAAGGAAGCAATGCACAGAAGTAAAAAACCGGGTATGGCATACCATCGCTTGGCAGTTGGGCAATTTTTCCGAATAGTAGAGTAAATACTAGCATATTGACTACTGGCTGTATCAATGCCCACGTCACTCCTAGCGCGGTCTGTTTGTAACGGACTTTGATATCCCTCCAGGCGAGGAAATAAAATAGTTCTCGGTAGTGCCAGAAGTCGCGAAACCACTCACTGTAAGTATTCATATGTCAAGAACAATTGTTTGCAGTTGTTGGGAAGAAAAGTGAGATGTAGCAGACAAAGAGAGAGCCGCTTTTCGTGGGCATGGCTCCGCCCGTAAAGTTCCTTTCGCTCTCGTTGCGGCTTACTGTGCGGTTGCAGTAAGCGCGTTATTATCGGGGTGGAGGTACAGTTAGCAGCTGGTTGCGTTTGCTGCGGGCTGTCCGATAATCACCCATTCGCTTTTTACACGTTTTGCGGGGACTGCAACCGTGAGGTCACGATTCAGTAGCCGCATCAAAACCCGAATCCGTCCTTTCGCGTCGGGCGGGTTTTGGACGATTGCTTTGAGCCCTTCAAACGGGCCATCAGTAATAGCGACTTCTTGTCCGACCGTGAGTTTCTTATGCGCGATCAGCACCCCATCCGGATTTGCGTTGTGTTTAAGAAACGTAATGACATTATCCGCAAGTGGCGCTGGTGATCCGTCAAAGCTCACCACCCCTTGGACCCCAGGACACCACCGGGCATCGTAATATTGATCCGGAAGGTAGAATCTCACAAAAAGATACCGAGGGAAAAGCGCGACCGGTCCACGCGGTCCTGAAGAAGGGGCCGAGAACAACAGACGAGGGAAGAAGACCTCAATGCCTTTCCGCTTCAGCGATACCTGGGCATACTCCTCCCTACGCAGTTTGGAGTAGACGACGTACCAGGGAGCCGGAATGGATGAACTCATCATATGAACCATTTGTCTTATCTGGACAAATAAATAGGCAATATTGGTACCAAGACGCCATAAAAGCCCGGATATCTATAAGTGTTGATTAGGCTACGACTATTTTATAAGTGCGACGTTTGCAAAACGCCGTTGCTGGTCGGGTACCGACGCCAGACCTCCATGTTCCGGAGGGGAAAGGCTGGATTTACTACGAAAAAGTTTACATCCGGCATGGTTGCCGTATCGGGCAGAAATGAGAAATCCGGGTTGGAAGCGAGAAAAAGGTGCAGAAATTGATTCGGGGTCTTAAGGAAAAAGGAGGGGCACGAGGCAACGATGTCATTGGAGGCGGAAGTACCAGCGGCCAGTAGTAGAGAAGGTGACTGTATGCAGGGTGGCGGAGAAGGGATGGAGTCGAACCATCCGCGCAACGTTACGCCGCGCAACTCGGTTTTGAAGACCGGTAGGGCCACCGGGCCCTATCCTCCTCCATGTGTCCGTATCTACATGGCTTTCTTTACTTCCGAAAGGGGGGGAGGAAAGGGGGTGTTGTGAAAATTGATGGGACTTTTTTCGGGAAAGCGAGTTGCCAGTGCCTGAGTCGCTGCTCGCTTCTCTTTCCCAAAGATGCGACGTTTTCTCTTTGCCTGTTGCTGCGTATCAGAAGGTTTCATGTCCCTGTTTTCCTCCAGGCTGTTCCTGCAATGGAAATGAGGGACCAAGGCGGACAGGAAAGAAACCGCCGTTTCGCTGGCTTAGTGTAGGTCTCATCAAAACTTATCATTCGGGCTCTCTAGTGTCTTCCCACTTTTACCCCGGTGCACTCCGATATAGTGTGAAAGAGAATCTTTCGCATTCTATTGAGGAGCTACGATGCGCTACACGGTCATTCTGGAGCCTGAAGAAGAAGGCGGATTTCATGTCTGGTGTCCGGCTTTAAAGGGCTGCCATTCGCAAGGAGAGACGCAAGAGGAAGCCTTAGCTAACATTCAGGAAGCCGTAGCGTTGTATGTGGATAGTCTGCAAAAAGAAAGGAAGAAGCAGTCATGAAGGAGCGAACTCCCAAAATAGAAGCCAGTATCAGTTGTACGGTGTCCCAGGGGATGTTCTCCGGTGAAAGAGGGGTGCTGGTCGAATTGCCTGATGGACGAAAAGTCACCGCCTTCGTCGATAAGCACGATGTCATTGTCGACCGTGATCCTGCCAGAGGAGAAGAAGTGCGTGGTCGGGTAAAAGTGGCCGTCGTCGCGGAGAACAAAGACTCTGTGATTGTGGACCTTCCTCAACCGACGATCACTGGGGGGCCGCGTCTACGGGTTCCCAAGGTTTTCCTTGATTAAGGTCCACTATGATTCTGAGCGACGTTGAAATCAAAGCGGCTCTTCGGGAGCGGAATATCGTCATTGATCCGCATCCGACCGAAGAGCAGTACACCACTTCTGCTCTCGACTTGATTCTTGGCAACGAGCTTTTTGAATTGAAGACTCCCGAAGAACTAACCCAGGAAGAACCCAAAGGGGTTGAGCGTCCGCTTATTGTGAACTTGGCAGAGGTTCAAGACATTCGCACGCTCTTACACAAATATGCCAAATCCGTCCCCACTGACGCAGATGGATCTTTCCTCCTTGCCCCTCAACGCTTTGCCTTGGGCATTACCAGAGAACGCGTCGAACTACCAAAACAGGCAAAGATCGCCGCTCGGGTTGAAGGACGGAGTACCCTTGCGCGTCTTGGCTTGGCGGTGCATCTCACTGCCCCGACTATTCACGCCGGGTTTCACGGACAAATCGTCCTGGAGATGTTCAACTTCAGTCCCTACTCCTTACGTCTGACTCCTGGCAAATTGGCGGTCTGTCAGTTGATCTTCGAGCGCGTAGGCCGCATTCCCAAAGGACCACTCAAAACCACGCATCTCGGACAACGCAGTGTTCGCTAGCGCCCCGGTGGGCACTCATCGCGGGGCAATTTTGCACTTCTTGTGATTGTCGTGAAAATTCGCGGGACTCTGCTGTGAAAATGAGTGCAATGGAGAGAAACCGAGAGAGGGGGAAGCGGGGGTTTTCTGTAGGAGCGGCGCGAGTTTACCAAACAACTATTGCTCGGAGAGCGTCCAGGGAAGGATCGGTCCTCTTGAAGGTCACCGACGAGACCAGCGCCCAAGTCATTCTGGGAACCCCTACTCTTGTTGTGCCGTCGCGCGGCACAGCCACGTCACGCCTGTAGAGTAACACGGGACTCAGAGTGGAGCTAAGAACAAGCACCGCTCTCAGCCTCGGAATACACACGGAAAGAGGGACACGATTATGGGTTCAATCCGCATGAAGCAGCCGTCGTTGGTCGCCCATTCCCACGACGTGCCGGGACACAAGTACCAAATGAAGTGGACCTGGAAGATGCAGCGCAATGCCACCGCCCGCGATATCGCGAACTGGGTGCTCCATGCCAACTCCGGCCAGTTCGGGGCGCAACGCCAGCGGCTGGAGAACATCATCATTAACTGTCACGGCAACGCCGGGCAGTTGTACATTGGTGGCACGAGTGCTACCGCCTTCGGCATCGCCAACGTGGGTGACTTTGCTATGTTGCGCGGTCTTGACGTCGGCACGATCTGGCTGGTGGCCTGTGAGGTCGCGCGCGGCCGCGGAGTAGCTGCCGGCCAGAATGGCATGGCGTTCTGCGCGGCATTGGCCCAGGCCGCGGGCTGTGACGTTGTGGCCGCGGGCGCAGATCAACGCGTCGAATTCGGTTTCTACCTGCGCGGCTGCCCCTGGGGCTGCATCGACGAGTTCGAGGGCGTCGCGTATCGGTTCAAACCCACAGGCGGGTACACGTGGTACAGCTTTGACTGAAAAACCGCCCGTGCTTTCCACCGTACTGGCGGGCAAGCCGCCAGTGGCACACCACTAGATATTAGTTTCGTGATTTTTGCGTAGGAGTGCCACGGCCAGACCGCTTCCAGTATGATCGTTGATTGCATCATCAAACGGTTGGACTGGAGGACCTTGCCATGGCGACATTTATGGTGTCATCCTTTG
>JBFWXH010000086.1:0-34023 GCA_050187625.1 Binatia bacterium | reverse complement strand
GGGAGTTTACCAAGGCATGGAGCCCCTCAGAGTGGATTCCGTCATCGTTCGAAACTAGAATAATCATTGCCGTATTTCAGCAGAAACAGGACAAATAGGAAAGGCGACCGCGAGCAACGGTCGCCTTTTGCGTAAGGATCGGGGTGAGCCGATTTGAACGGCCGACCACTCGCACCCCAAGCGAGTGCGCTACCAGGCTGCGCTACACCCCGATACGAAACAGCATCTGGACTACTTCTCATAGCGTCTCTTGCTTAAGGGGGTCAAGAGGGCAACCGATCGCGGCGAGCTCGTTCGTTTTGCTTATTTGTCCATTGTTAGCAAAAAAGGGAAACGGCGAAATGGATACGGGCTAGGAGACAGAAAAAAAGGATAAAAGGACGAGAAATAAAAAATCAGAACGAGCCGGAGAGCACAGTGGCCCACAAAGTAAAAGGAGGTATAAAATAACAGAAAAGAGAGGTCAGTATGCGAACTTACAAAGGGGGTTGTCATTGTGGTCTCGTGCAATTTGAGGTGACTACTGAGCTAGTCACTGTCATCGACTGTAATTGTTCGATCTGTACAAAGAAGGGGTTCCTTCATCTCATCGTCGATCCGGCGCAATTCCGTCTATTGACCCCTGAATCAGCACTCTCGCTCTACCAGTTCAATACGAATATTGCCAGGCACTATTTTTGTTCAGTGTGTGGCATCCATTCGTATTACGTCCCTCGCTCACATCCGAACAAAATCGATGTGAACGTCCGTTGTCTCGAAGGTATTGACCTACAGAAACTGACGATTCAGCCATTTAACGGCCGAGAATGGGAACGAAATCGCCATACGCTGGATGGAGCATAGCGAATGGCCTGTGCTCACCATGTTCGTTTTCTGGCTGATGGGAAAAAGGTTCTGCCATAACGTACGCGCAGCGAACGAGCCATACGCTATAGTAGTGACTGAAGGGAGCAGGTCTACATGCCACCATCTGTCACTGTGGCTCGACTGTGATAAAGCGGTACCCCAACGATTTTCCGTGTTTGACCAACACCGGTCGTACGTCTGGATGTACAAGGCGATCAAAGTCTTTCGCCGGCGCCTGAATACACACCGTTTTGTCTTTCTCTTCGACTCGAACACGGTAGGCTGGCAATCCCAGGGTGCGAAATAGTTCAGCCCAGGCAGCGGATGGATCACTAACATCGAAAGGAGGAACGTTTGGCATTGCTGATGACTGTAACCGAAAAGTCTGGCAAGCTGAACCCCTAAAGAGGAGAGTATGACAGACAAACAACGGCAGTACGGAGTAATTTTTGATCTCGATGGTGTCCTCATCGACTCGGAAGGGCTCTACTATCGTGCCTATTCGGAAGTGTTGAAATCGTACGGGGTGACGGTCTCGCGAGACGAGTACGAACGTTACTGGATCGCGCAAGGAAATGGGCCAGAATACATTGTTGAGAAACATCAGTTGCCTCTCTCGGCAGATGAGTTACGTCAGCAACGTTCCCCGATCTATTTGCAACTGTTGGAGAGAGAAGTCAAACTCATGCCCTACGTTCCTGAGACGCTTGCCCAGCTGGCGCCCCATTTTATGTTGACGGTCGCCACCAATAGCAATCGTGAACATCTGGACGCGGTGTTGCAGCGGATGGAGATTGCACAGTTCTTTCCCATGACGGTGGCACGTCAAGACTATCGTCAGCCAAAACCGCAGCCTGATGCATTTCTTACCGCAGCAGATAAGCTTGGTCTTTCTCCTACCCAGTGTATTGTCGTTGAGGACACATATAAAGGCATAACGGCAGCAGATCGCGCAGGGATACGGTGTGTTGCGGTTCCGAATGAGTACACCCTGCACAACGATTTCAGTCGTGCGAGTCTCATTCTTCCCAATCTTGCCGCCTTAACAGTCGAAGTGGTGCGAGGACTGCTTGAGTAAGAAAAGCAAAAGGCAAAGGGAAAAAGTAGAAGAACACGAAATATTTCTGACCCTTCGACTAGGCTCAGGACAAGCTTTTGAGTTTTTGAGTCTTTTGCTCTTTGCCTTTTCGCGTTTTTCATTTATTCTACCCGCCGCAACGGCCGTACAAGCCTGTAAGGAGGGAAATGCATGACGGCACAATTCACTGATCGTTATATTCACGCGAATGGATTAAATTTCCACTTTCTCGACTGGGGCAATCCCGAAAAACCACCACTGGTGTTGTTACATGGAGTAGGGCAGACCTGTCACACCTGGGACCTTTTTGCTGCAGCGATGTCTCCTCATTTTCATGTCATGGCCTTTGATCAGCGGGGCCACGGCGATACCGACTGGGCACCAGATAAAGATTACAGCCGGAAAACGATGGTGAAGGATGTCAATGCCTTTACTGATGCGCTCGGTCTTTCACGCTTTTTCCTGACTGGGATGTCGATGGGGGGAGCGAATTCTTTATCCTTTACTGCCAATTACCCTGAGAAGGTGGAAGTGTTGATTGTGGTTGATGTTGGTCCACGAGTGGAAAAAGAAGGCGTCAAACATATTCGCGATTTCATGACCAACTATCGCGAGTTTAATGACCTCGATGAAGCCGCAGCAGTTATTCATCGCTTCAATCCGCGACGCTCGCTGGAAGTTATCCGTAAGTTCACCTGTGTGTACAATTTGAAGCAATTGCCCAATGGCAAATGGGGGTGGAAATACGATACCTATTTTAGCGAAGGGCATCGGACGATGAATGTGCAGCAGATGCATGACGAACTTGCGGCTGAGGTAAAACGTATCACGTGTCCGACCCTTTTGGTGAAGGGCGGTGAGAGCGACGTGTTATCGCTTGAAGGTGCGCGAGAATTTCAGGAACTCATCCCCAACTCTGAGTTCGCACTCGTGCCCAAAGCAGGGCATTCTGTGATGGGAGACAATCCTCCGGGCTTTGAAGCCGCGGTGCGAACATTTTATCAACAAAAGGGATATCTGTAAGAAAAATAGGATACAGGATAAACGGATAAGGGAGAAAAGGAGATTGATCAAGTTTCATTCCCCTGCCGTTATCTTTTCCCCAATTATCCATCTATCCCTTATTTCACGGGGAAAGGCGTAGTTATGGACCTTGGATTAAAGGGCAAAGTCGTCATGGTTGGTGGTGCGAGTAAGGGGATTGGAAAAGCCACGGCGCTAGGGTTTGCCCAAGAAGGGGCGAAGGTCGCCATTAGTGCACGTGATGCGCGTCAGTTGGAAAACACAGCGGATGAGATTCGTCGTGCTACGGGAGCGGAGATCCTTGTGGTTCCTGGAGACCTCTCACAAGCGGACGCCACCGACAAATTTATCGACGAAACGATTAAGAAGTTCGGTACCGTCCATGTTGTCGTTGCAAATACCGGTGGACCTCCGCTCGGTGGGTTCGGCGCGATGTCAGACGCGGAATGGGAAAAGGCCTTTGCTCTGAATTTTCTCAGCACTGTGCGGCTCTTTCGGCGAGCGATTCCCTACATGGAAAAACAAAAATGGGGACGCTTGCTGAGCGTAATGTCGATGTCAGTGAAAGAACCGATCGATGGTCTCATTCTCTCTAACGGTATACGTCCAGGTGTGGTGGGCATGGCAAAAACGCTCTCTCGCGAGGTAGGAAAACACAACATTACTGTGAACACCATTCTTCCAGGACGGATTCTGACTGATCGTTTGAAAGGGGGCATTGCCGCTCGTGCCCAACGGACAGGCAAGAATGTAGATCAGGCACTTGAGGATAGTGCGGCCGATGTTCCCGTGGGTCGTATTGGGGACCCGCAAGAAATGGCGAATGTGATCGTGTTTATCGGTTCTGAGGCTGCAAGCTATGTGAGTGGTGTGAGTATTCAGGTCGATGGGGGATTAGTGAGGGGGTTATTGTAAATAGGGCGAAACGGCAAAAAGGTGAAAAGGAGAATGTTTGCCCCTTCATCGTGGGCCTTGAATTCCTTTTTGCCGTTTCCCCTTTTGCCCATTTCGCCCTTCCTGGTATGTGATGTATGGACGAAATCCTGACCGCCGCGATTGACGCAGCGAAAGCCGCTGGAGAAGTGGCGTTACATTATTTTCGTACCAATCTCACTGTGGAGACTAAAGCTGATCGCACGCCGGTCACGAAAGCAGACCGTGAGTGTGAGGCGAAAATTACCGCTCTCCTCAGCGCCCGTTTTCCCCAGCATGGCTTTCTTGGTGAAGAGTTAGGCGAGCGCTCAGGGAGCGTTGTGGCCCGGTGGATTATCGACCCCATTGATGGAACGAAAAATTTCATTCGTGGCATTCCGTTTTTTGCCACGCTGATTGCGTTAGAAGAGGACGGAGAGATCTCAACGGGGGTGATGTATGCCCCGGCCACGAAGGATCTTCTCTACGCCCGGAAAGGGCAGGGGGCCTTTGCCAACGATCAACGGGTGCATGTATCACCTGTATCGACATTGAACGAAGCGATGCTTATTCATGGTGGACTCAATGACCTGAGAATTCGTCCGTGCTGGGAACCGTTCTTGCGCCTTGTCGAGGCTACCGGGCGACAGCGTGGGTTTGGCGACGCATTGGGGCATAGTCTGGTGATCTGTGGACAGGCGGAAGTTACCCTGGAGCCGGAAATCAAGCCCTGGGATGTGGCGGCCACGAAGATTCTGGTCACCGAAGCTGGTGGACGTTTTTCTGATTTTGTTGGTACCCCATCTATCTATACCGGCAATGCTGTTATTTCTAATGGCTTAGTGCACGATACTGTAGTGAAAATTTTACAAGGACAATAGGACAGAAAATGGAGTGAATATGGATGCTCCTATCGAGATCGTAGAATTTTCTGATTATCTGTGACCGTGGTGTTATCCTGCAGCGGTACGCTTGCAGAAAATTAAAGAACGTTTTGGCGACCAGGTTGTCATTCGCTGGCACCCTTTTGCTCTGCGATCACACTACGATCCGACCCCATTTCGCTTTGCGGGCAGTTACGTAGAAGGAGCGTGGCGCCGTGTGTCAGCGATGGCTGCACCTGAAGGCCTCACATACACGATGTGGGAACATGACGAATTTCCCCGTTGGAGTATGCCAGGTCTCGAAGCTGGGGTTGCAGCGCAGCGACAGGGAAACGAGGCGTTTGAACGATTTCATCTTGCCCTGTTCCGCTCATTTTTTGTCGAGAGTAAAAGTCTGATCGACAAGGATAATCTGGTAACGGTAGCGCGGAATGCTGGTCTCGATATGCCGAGCTTTCTCCATGACATTGACGATCCAGTGTTCCAGGACGCTGTTCGTAAACAGTGTGAAGAAGCCGTGGAAATCTATTACGTCACGGCGGTACCGACGGTAATCATTGGAGGAAAACGACGGCGCATTGGCATGGTCCCACCTCAAGACTATCTGCAGGATCTCGCTATTTTAGGGCTCAAGGGATGAGGGGAGCCGCGTAGCGGTTCAAAAAAGGGAGAAGAGGCAAGAGAAAAAAGGATCTTTCTTGTTCGTCTTGGATCGCTCTCCTCACCGTTGGGTCTTCTCGTCATTGCGTCCAAGGCATTTTCCTGCCCGATAGGGGACCCGGCTCGTTATTTTTTCGGGTTCTTTTTCTTATCATCCGGTGGCTGAGCCACACGAGAGATTTCTTCCTTCATCAACGTAAAACAGTCTTGACAGATCTCCGCCCGCCAACTCCACGCTGAACGATTCGGTTGTTCCGTGACGTCGATGGAAAATTGGAGTAATGCATCAAGATTTTCGACTTCAGTGCCGCAACGATCGCAGAAAACTTTGACCATGATTTTTATCCTTAGACAGAATAAAGGAAGCGGATAAATGGACAAATGGGAAAATGGAAAAAAAGGACGCCCTATCGCTTCCGTTTCTCCCTTTCTCCCTTTCTCCATTTATCCTTAACTTGAAGCTTACACTTGCGTTGATCCTAGTAAGTTGCCACCCAGGGTTGGGTGACCAAAGCGCTTGTCGCCAATCACATTGACCAGAGCGGTCTTCCCAGACTTTAACGCACGTTCTAAGGCCGGAATGATCTCTTCTGGTTTCTCAACGTGTTCGGTATATACGCCCATCGGCTCGAATACTTTGTCGTAACGGATGTTGGGAACCATATCGAACGGCTTAGTGCGTCCTTTGAGGATCGGCATCGACTCGAAACTCGGTCCCCACGAACTATTATTCCACAGCAAGGTTATAATGGGAATATTGTACTTCGCCGCAGTTTCCATATCCATTCCACCGATGCCAAGGCCACCATCTCCACTGACTACAATGACCTGTTTCCCAGGCCGTCCAAGCTGGACGCCGATACCCATGCCCACGCCGTGACCTACCGGGGCGAGTGGCCCAGCATCAACGATTTGTCCCATCTCATGGGCGGTAAACCATTGGCTAGTATATCCGCTCAAAGTGAAGCTATCGATAATCAGTGAAGCACTTTTATCGATCACTTTCATGAGGTCGCTGGTGAGACGATCTGGATGAATAGGCGTATTGTTTGCGTACTTTACTGCCCGTTCGGCAATGAGTTTCTCATAGTTTGCCCGGACGTCAGCCATTTGTTTGATCCACGGGCTTTCTCGCTTGGCACTGAAATCCAGCTTCATTTCTTTGATTTTGTCGATAATCTGACGCAGGACGAGTTTGGGATCGCCAACGATGCCAACTTCGGCGGGTACATGCCAGCCGACGCGCTGCGGGGTCGCGTCTACTTGGATGTAGGTTGCTTTGTCACTCCACGTCGGCGGTTCACCGAATTTCTCACCACTCCAGTATTTGAAGCCCACAGCGAGGACAACATCTGCGTCACCGGTGAACGGTTTTTTCCAGGCACCACGAATCGCCAGAGGGTGCGCTTCGTCGACCGCCCCTTGTCCCGCACGTCGGCAGTAGACGGGAGTACTGGTGAGTTCAGCGAGTTCTTTCAATTCGGCAGCAGCGTTTGACCAGAAGATGCCATCTCCACCAGCAATCAGTGGCTTCTGGGCTTTGAATAGTAATTCGGCGGTACGCTCGATTTGGCGTGGGTCGCCTTGAGAGCGTAGTTCGTCAGGTCCGTACACCTTCGCTCCTTTACGCTGTTTCTTCTCGTCATCGACGTGGTAGAGAATATTGGTCGGAATTTCGAGCATGGATACGCCTTGCGGCGGGTTGATCGCTTCACGGAAGGCTTGACGGAGATCAATCTCAATTGTCGACCAATCGAGTACGCGCTTGGCGAATTTTGAGAAGGTACGAACAACGTCAGAACCATAGGCTTCCTGGAACGAGCCGATGTAGTCTTCGGTTGTGGGGTGCTGGCCTGATAAGCAGACCACAGAACTGTTGGTCAGACCGGCGACGCACAATCCTGTCACCGCGTTTGTCAATCCACACCCTGCGGTAACGCAGCACACCCCTGGTGTTCCAGTCACACGGGCGTACCCGTCTGCTGCATAGGCACAGGCTTGTTCGTGGCGCATGTGGATGAGATCCACATCGTTGTTCATCAAATTGGCCAGAATTGGAAATGTATGTCCTCCATTGACAGCGAACATGTATTTCACTTTTTGTTCTTTCAAAATGCGCCCAATGAGCGCACCACCATCCACACTAGCCATGGGTCATTCCTCCTTTCGAGTATCGGCGGGGCATCTTCCCATATTCGCTAACATAAAAAAAGGGAGGCGTTTGTTCAGAGCCTCCCTTAAAAACGACGGGGCGAGTGTTATACTCGCCCCGTCGTGCTGTCACTGGCTATACTAGAATGAGATTTTCATTCCAGCACTGCTATCGGTTGTTACGCAATAATGCCTTCTTCAGCTGCGCGTACGAAGAATTTCGGATGCCAGAGGACCAATGCGGCTGGCACGAAGGTGCACGACCCAAAGAAGCTAATAGTCATCCACAATGCCAGCAGCAGTCCCATTTCCGAACAGAAGCGGATGTTGGAGAATGCCCAGAGCAATGTCGCCATCACCAGTGTTATGGCAGTAAACGCCACCGCTTTCCCAGCTGTAGCGAGACCTCTTTGCACGGCTTCAGAAACATCGCCTTTGTATTCTTCGACCGAACGACTGACAATATAGAGAGCGTAATCGATACCGAACCCGACACCGACAGTCACAATCGGTAACGATTGTAAGTTGATCCCGATGTTGCGATAGCCCATGTACGCGTTCACCACGCCGTTAGCTAAGAACAAACCGATCATCATCACCAAGGACGCCACTACTGAGCGATAGGTGAACATCACGATCAAAAAGATCGTGCCAAACCCCAGCGCGTTCATTAAAATGTCGTTCTTGAGGATTTCTTCATTGGCCGCACCTGTGACACCAATGAGCCCCCCGGCCAGCCGAAAGTCGGCTTTTTCCATAGGATTGTTTTTGACAAATTCACGCGCCTCATGAAGCATGCGCGCCACGTTATCGCCTTGATGGTTCTTAGCGTAAAAGGTGACGTGCGAGACCGTATAACTCGGATCGAGGAAGCGTGAGGTTTCTCCTGGAGGTGCACCGGCAAAATAATAGAAGAACAATGAACTGATCTTGGGAATTTCTCGCGGGATCACCGACCACCGCGGCTGTAAGTCGTAAAACGTCATATTGATCGACTGTACGATATCAGCCAAAGAGAAACTGTAGCCAATATCTGGATCGCGTTCCAAGGCACGTTGGAAGCTTTCCATGGTCCGCAGGAGGTCTGGATCTTTCAGTACATCTTTATCGCGGCCTTCCACAACGATAATCAGCGGTTCAATACCGCCAAAGTATTTTTGAATCTCCAGGTGAGAGAGGTTGTAGGGAGAATCTTCGTGCAAGAGCGGAGTTGAAGCCGTCGGATCACCAAAGGTGAGGTGACGAATTTGCGTGAGCGAGAGTAAAAAGGCGATAACCCAAAAGACGATGATCGCCTTCGCATTTGCGGGTTTCACCACCCACGAAGCGCATGCAGAAATAAACCGTTGGAAGAACCCCTCTTCTCGGGTGAGAACTTTTTCCTTTTCTGGTGCCTTGAGATAGTAATAGACAATCGGGTTGAGGAGCAGTTCACTAATAGCGACCGATGCTACCCAGATCGAGGCCGAAATCGCGATCCGTTGTAAGATAACCACGGGAACCACCACAATCGCCAACATACCTAAGGCGTCGGTCACAATCCCGCTCATGGTAGGAACAAACAATTCAGCAAAGGCAGCGATAATGGCTTTTTCTTTATCCCAATTCCATTTGCGATACTCTTCGTAGTAGCGTTCGTGCATTTGCACGGAATGACTGACGGCCCGTGCCGTGACGAAGAACGGAATCACTAAGGCTAAGGGGTCCATTGAGTACCCCATCATTTGCTGCATTCCGAGCCCCCACATGGCGGAAATTATACCGGTAATCGTGGGGCGCAGGGCACCGCGCCAGTCGTGGAAATACATATACAGTAAGAGCCAACAAAATACCGTTGCGGCGATGAAGATGTAGAACACTTCGTTCGCGTAATAGTAAATCCAGCCATAGAGCTGCGGCTCACCTGCAACCCAAATGGTATGTTCGTCGGTGGCGAAAGGTTCAACAACCGTGCGCTCGATTTCGTCAAAGATTCGTCGGTAGTCTAAGCGACCTTCGATAAAATTGGCTTTGATGAGGAGCGCTTGGCCGTTGAGGGAAACGAGCTGGCCGTAAATCGAGTCGTTGTTGTAGCAAATTTTCTTGATTTCCTCGACTTCCTCCGGCGTCTTGGGTGGGCGCCGCATGACTGGTGGCGTCGCAATAGTTCCGCCCAGCACTGTAAGGTAACGAGTCGTACGGTGACCGATCGAGGCGATCTGGTCATGGTTGACACCAAAAACCCGGTCCATCGCCTGGGTCATGTCATAGATTTTGGTGAGTATTTCCTTGGTGAACACATCACCTTTATCGACTTTGAGCATGACATTGACGTTGTTGGCCCCACCAAATTGATCGGCAAACTTGAAGTGTACCTGGATGAAGGGATGGCGATACGGTAACAAGTCATTGAATGCCGTCGCCATTTCTAATTTTGAAGCCTGATACCCCATGAAGGCAGTCAAAATCACTGAGAGGATAATAACCGGGACGCGCCATTGAATAAGCTTTGCCCCTAAGCGGTACAGCGCCGCTTTACTTTGCTCTGCTTCTTCTATTGCTGTGAGCTGTTTGTTGTCTGCCACGATGTCTCTCCTTGTTCTTCGTCGAAGAGGAACTCAAAACACAGAACTATGAACAATAAAGCTGTTACGCCTTCTTTTCTTCCCACGCCCGCCACGAGAGTCCCGCATCGTCGGACAGGAGGATAAGGCCTTTACCGCCTACCAGTACCCCTTTACCCTCTGGGGAGAACGCAACGCCGTTGATCCAGGTAAATACCCCACCCGGAGCCTTGGCTGGTTGCCAGTTTCTTCCATTGTCCTCAGAGTGCAGAATAATCCCGTTTGTCCCGGTCATAATGATATGACCATCCACTCCAGGTCTTGCCGCTGTGTACATATGGACGGGAGGTATGGATGGATTATTTCCTTCTCGTGCGATCCACTCCCAGTTTTTTCCACCATCACTAGTGACTGCGACTGCCCCGCCAGCCCCAACCAGCATGCCGTTGTTGAGGTCAGTAAAGTTCACCCGGAACCAGGCCCCCAAGGTCATAACATCCTGCGCCGCAGCCGGTAAATGAGAGAGGAGGCTTTCATGTTGTGAATCCCAGGTTTTCCCGCCGTCGGAAGTATGGCGAACGTTGCCATATTCTCCAACGATCCAGCCGTTGTTTTGGTCGATAAACTGCACGCTATAGTAGATAAGATCTGGGATTGCTAAGCTCGTATCTTCTGACAAGCCCACTTGTGAAACGTCCATGCGTTCGGCATTCCACGTTTCGCCGCCGTTATCAGTCCATAACCACGTCGATTCGTCGCCACACGCCCAGCCGTGATTCTGGTCGACGAACGACACCGCAAAGAGGGTTTTTTTGGTATTGGCGTTTTGTGGGGTCCAGGTTTTCCCGCCATCACGCGAGTGAACAATGACCCCAGAGTGCCCTACTGCCCACCCATGTTCACCGACAAAACTGACTTGTGTCAAACTGTTGGGAACTGGGCGCTCTAGATCTGTCCATGTTACGCCATTGTCTTCGCTACGCATGATTCGTCCGTTGTAGCCGACAATCACGAACGTATTCCCGCTGACATGTGCAACATCAAAGAACTTGTCGGTGCGTTTCACCAAGTCGTTGTTGAGGACGTCCTCGTAGTTTTGCACACCGTGATCGCAACCCGTGACGCTTGCCAGTGTTACGAGAGCTGCAAGTGAGAAAAATAGGATTGGGCGTCGTTGGCTACGGCTGCCCCCCTTCTGAATCATACCTAACCCTCCCTATGCATGAAAAAAAAGATGTGTCCCCTTGGCGGGAAAATTATTTAGCCCCGTCCTTTCCTATTTTTTTTCACAAATGTCAAGATAATGACTGGGGAGCGAAAAAATTTTCCCGTAGAATCAGCGAAAAATACAATAAACTGCCCCAACTCTCGATAATAGAAAAAGCAAGGGGCGGGAAAACCCCGCCCCTTGGTGTTATGGTCGATAGGCGTGTACCGTGACGCGCCTATCGGGGTTTTACAACAAGTAGTAGGTCATCTCAAACCAGAACTGATCGCGATCCGCATAGGCATAGAGCCCACTCCAGCCTTGACTCATGCTGCTGCCCGGATACCAGGCCACACCAGCCGACAGTTCGAGGTTGCGATAGCCCAACACGTTGCGCCACCACCACTGCGAGAACAACAAGTAGTCCTTCGCCCGGGGTTCGAACACCACCGCATTGCGGGTTTCCAAGCGGCTGCCGAACAACCCCTGGTTGGAAAAACCGAGCGTAAAGAGGTGCTCCCAGCGATAGACGCGACACTGTGCATTACTATAATGCCGCTTGCCATCCTGCCGTGACAACTCCCGCGCCTGTTCTTTGGTGATCCCATTGCCTCCGTTGTCAACAATGTAGCACAGCGGATTGGCGACGTTGCTCCATTGATTCTTCATCAGCCACTGACCTGAGAGAAACCACGATTGCTCAGAGAAGGAGCGATGTAGAAATGGGATATAACTAAAGAACTGATAGGTCCGGAGTAGGTCGAAACCGACCATCGATCGCCACACCGGAGAGTAGGTATGGTAGTTTTTGTTGATCGAGAAATCGGTCAACCGGGAAATGGTCCCAGGATCGGTCAGGTTTGCGTTGCGCCCGGTACCGACCGGCAGCTTACGCACGTGCTCTTTGCTGCTAAAACTCTGCTCGATGCGGAACACCGCGCCGGTATAGTCGAAGTCATTATAGGTGGACGTAAAGCCTATGATATGCGACCGTGTCCAATCGTGGTGCGCGGCAAAGCAGTCCGTTCGCGGGAGACGCACGGCGTTGTGTTTTCCCGGCAACGGCTCGCCGTTGTCATCTAAGACGCCGTGTTTATTATTGCTTCTGAAACGAGCGGGATTGTTGTAGCCATTCAGGTCAGCGCCGACTAAGATCGTGGTCTTGTTTCCTCCTCTCTGGGAGGGGTGTTGCTTGGGTCCGTCCATTTGCCCCTTCTCGTTCAAACAGCGGCGTAACCCTTCCTCAAACGTCCCTACGGGAGTGCCGAGCCCGAGCTGTTGCGCGATGTCCGCATCGCCATACACCTGTGCGCCAATGTTATCGGTAAAGTCGAAGGTGGCGGAAGTGCCCACCGGAATGTTGGCGTAGTTCAGCGAAAAATCGAATCCGCTGATGCTCGTACCAAAGATGCGAAACCCTCCCGCGTAGGTACACGGGTTCCACATGCCGTTCAGCGCTAACGTGCACTTCCCTCTGTAGACGTGGGGGATGTAGGAGATGCGCGAGTTCGCAATATCAGGGGAATCTGACGAATTGTCGAAGTCGGGAGTGCCGGATCTTACATTTGTAGTCCGGCCAATAAAGGACCAGGGATGGCGAGACTGATTCCGACCGCGCCAGCTCGGATTCCAGGGGACGAACACCCGCGAGCCATCCGACCGCCGGAATGAACAGTTCGTAGCGCTGTACTCTACCAGCTCGTTATTATCATTTAAGCAGCCTTTCATATGAAACGGCGTGCGGAAGCCGCCACCATCAGTGATCAAGTCGGAGTTGGGCCCACGAAATCCGGGGGTGAAAAAGGGTTCGATGAACACGTTGGAGAACAAACTCCCCACGTTGCCAATATAATAGTTGGCCTTCAGCGCCCAAATCGGTGAACGAAACTCGTCGAACTTTTCCCCTACCGGGCCATTCTGATCGATCCGTAACGGGTTGATCACGTCAATCGAGCGATACAAATCCGATTCGCCCCAGACAATCTGCTGATTTCCGACGCGTATGGAGAGTTTCCCCGGGCCGACGTCCCCAAAATCCATATCTAAGAAGAGATCGCGAAAGCCATTCTCGGGGAAGAGATAGCTATCCCGTTCGTGCGGGTCGTATTGGTTTTTATAGCTTTCCCGAATTGTCCACACTGGATCGGCCCGAAACCGATACCGAGCATTGAGTGTTGCACTTTTGATGAAGGGAATTTCGAGCCTATCTTGCCCAAAAACTTTGCCGTTCTCGACGAGTCGGTCATAGACGAGCCAGAAAAACACTTCATTGCGCCATTGCACCCAATTTACGCTATCGCGGCCATTGGTATGAAACGTATTGCGGGTCCGATACCACATCTGCAATTCGGCATTCCCCACCCGCGTCGATGCCCAAGATGCGGTGATCCCCGCAAAAGTCATCGCGATATACAGCAACACGGTCAAAACGATCCAGCGTGTACTGCGTATTGTCCCTTTGTTCATATACTACCCTCCTGACCCCTTAACGCTGAAAATTCAGTATTGGTCTAACGAGCCGAGAGCGATTTCTCCTGGCTCTTCCAGCAAACGCACCTAGAGTTTTTGTACCGTGAGAGTTGTTGCCCTCCTTTCTTCATCTTCCCTTCTCAGACGTTCGCTACCCCTACGTAACCTAGTCTTTCCCAGGGAATATCGCCGTGTGTTTATCGTATGACGAAATATGGAGTTCCCGTTGATTATGGGTCAGAGAAGGGATCAATAAAGAACTACAGTCCGACATCCCCCTCTATATGCGGGACTCTCCTTCTCATGCATGCCTTATAACGTTAAATCCATGAAACAAAAACGCCTTATAACGTAAAGAAAATACTCATGCAACTTCTTCTTGAGGAAAAGAAGGTGAGAAATCTCACCTATAGATTTGTAAAACCGAACTTGGCAGTGTCGCAGTTCTTCTCGCGCTTCTCAAGGCGAGCTGGGAGATCCTGAACTGGGAAAAGGAGCATCCGCAGGCGGACGCTCTGATATAGGTTCTGAACGCAGTCCAGCGGTATGCAGGAGGCGAGCGAGGTTTCCTAGCGCTTTGGCCACTGACTGTTGTGCTTGCTCAAGTTCGGTCTTAAACTTAGCAAGCTGGATATAGTCTTTTTTCTCAACGGCATCGATGATGGCTGCTATTGCGAGATAGTAAGCACGCCACGCTTCAATATATTCTCGGTGGACGTTCAGTAACGGTTGCGAGTCGGGTTGGTAGTTTTCAAGTTGCTGCACATGCGCTAGGGCGACGCTCAGGATAGGTTTGAGCGTCTGGAGGGTTTGCGCATCGTCAACGAACTGACCCTGCTTCACTGCGATAATTGCATTGTTGATCTGCGCTTCTGGTGCGGTCCATTGCCGTGCTTGCGCCAAATACTTGGTAAGGTCTTCTTTGAGGTTAACTTCTTTGGGCTGCGAACACGCGGCTAGAAAACAGAGGGCAAGACCAAGAGTAGGAGCAAGACGAAAGAAAAGGGCGGTTCGTGCAATGGCACAAAAAAACGTAGGGTTGGTTATTTGCGGTTGAGAATTGACCGCGAGCCGATATTTACGACGGTGTGCCACTACCGACCTTTTCGAAGACAAGTTCTGCATAGTAGCCGACACTATACCCTAGAAGATAAACCTCCGGGGCAGGTTCTATGCGGGCATAGACCGCGGATGATGTTGGATTGTGACTTCCTAAAGAGACTGTGGCAATTTCTTTTCCTGCTTTGTTCTTCACGATGATCGTTGTATTTGGGGGGTTCAGTCCAAAAGCGGTAGGGTCTTTGGGGTTCGTATCAACAACTCGTACTTCTTTTGTTGGTGTGAGATTTTCGACAAAACTGGTCAGCAGGTCTGAAGGAACATCAAGATCAGATGGTTCGATAGCAGTCCATTGTTCGCCATTGCGACGGAACACCAGAGCAGTGTTCCCTCGTTTCAAGACAAATTCATGCACGTCGTCGCGAGAAATCGGCAGAAAGCGGCTCTCTTGGACTAGCGCAGTATCCGGATCGACCAGGCCTGCGATCTTATTCGGGCGCCATTCAAACAGGAAAAAATAGGATCCCAGTACCGCTGCGAGAAGATAATAGAGACCAACTCTCCGCCATGTCATCCGCGCTGCCTCCGCCAAAAGAAGACCGCTATCCCGGTCAGGAAGAACAGGCCTGGAAGAACTACGGTGCTCATCATCAAGATCCACTGACCTTCTTTTTCGGTGAGAACAAACGTTGTCATGCCCTGAGTTTCTCGTGCAGGTCTCTCGCCGAGAATATCATAATCTTCCGCCAACGAGTTGATTGCATTGACGAAGAGATCGCGGTTGCCTCCTTGGTCGAGTAGGCTGTTGTTGAGCATATCTGCATCACCAAAGACCGCGATCCGGCCAAAGGTGTCGCCAGTTTTCAATGCGATCTCGCCAGCAATAGGTACTGGCCCCGAGATGTCGCGTCCGGCGACAAACTCTGCAGTTCCCTCTTTACTTATATTGCTGAGTTCCGTACCGAACCCTTCTCCTGATGTTGCTAAGATTGGTCGCGCAATGATGCCTTTCGCAGCATCCTCACGCACCTCAACGATTCGAGCCAAGGAGAAAATCGGCGGGGCATTCACCGACAACAGCATGGGGTGTGGTTGGGCAGTAGCGGAAACGCGATAGGTAATAATTTCGCCAGCGTAGAGACGTTTTGCCGGATCGACTGCAACCCGCTCGGGGAGGTGTATGTTGTATTTTTCCAGGAGTGGTATCAAGGAAGAGGAACCATTGACATCAAGCAAAACGAAAAGCGACCCTCCTCTTTGTACATACGCATCGAGGGCCGTAAGGTCGGTGGAAAGAAACTGCGATTGCGGACCAAGAATAACAACAACATCGGCATCATCCGGGACTGTGCCAGTTGTCGCCAAAGACAGGGTTTTCTCTTCGTAGGACTCATCAGCGATGGCCCCCCGCAGTTTCGAATATCCGCTCCGTGGAACGTCATCGTTTAGGCTATGTTCGCCGTGGCCTGTGAGAAAATAGATAGTTATCTCTTTGTCTCGCGTTACTTGCAGGAGGGTCAAGGCGACCATGCTTTCTCCGCTCGATACGAGTGCATCTTTTCGTTTGCCGTTGGATTCAAAGACCAGTGTGCCGTACTGCACGGCATTATACTGCCGCGCCAACGCTGGATTCCGATTCATGTCGACAATGTTGTAGTGGAAATGGTTGGATAATTGGCTCATGCGCCACAGCATGTCTTCGACGAAAAAGTTCTCTGGACGATCGCTGTTAATAAACGCGATTGCTTGTACGTCCTTCTTGAGGTTGCTCACAATCTTTTCAGTGCGCGGGGAGAGGGTAAATTTCTTCTCAGGGGTCAGATCGAGGCGACGATTGTGATTGGTCAGAATTGCCTGTACCGCAAGGAGAACAGCAAAGCAGCCGAACGTACCAAGAATGAGCTTGATAATGTTGCGGGTGTTCGCGCTCATTTCCGTCCCCGCCATTGCCGTGCTTCCAGCGAACGTAGGGTGAGAAAACTAAAGAAGAGCACGAATACGGCAAAAAAAGTGACTTCTTTCGAATCGATAAATCCTTGCGCGAAGCTTTGAAAATGGGTGACCATTGAGATTTCCGCCAGCATACTCAAGATGCCGCGCGCAGTTGCCCCTTCGTTCCAACTCAGAATCCAGAAGAGGAGCGAAAGACCCAAAGCCGACAAACCAGCAACGCCCAGATTATCTGTGAGAGAAGAAATAAAAA
The DNA here is from genome assembly GCA_050187625.1 of Binatia bacterium. GTDB lineage: Bacteria > Desulfobacterota > Binatia > Bin18 > Bin18 > JBFWXH01. The sequence continues at coordinate 16,988 of JBFWXH010000086.1, read as the reverse complement.
GACCGCAGGCAATGAACGCCAGTGAAATAAGGACGAGGCCGGTGTACCCAGCGATCGTCACTGTCCAATCAAACGGCATTATTTGATACAACAGAATCGGATAGACGACCGTGAAGGACAACATAAACAGCGTCGCGATACTACATGCAAAAAACTTTCCCCAGAATAACTCGCTATCGCGCATCGGGTAGGTGAGCAACAATTCAATTGTGCCCAAACGCTTCTCTTCGGTAAACAGCCGGATAGTCAAAAACGGTACCGTGAGGAGAACCACCAAGCGAACGTCGGTAAAGAAAAGTTGCCAGAAGTTAGAGAGGATATTCAGACCAAAGCCGAACTGCACATAGAAAATCAAATCCGTATAGAAGTAATAGCCGCTGAGCAGCAAAAACACTGAGGAGATCAGATAGATAAAGGGGGAGAAAAAATACGAACGAAGCTCTTTGCGTAGAATCGCCCAAAAGTTTGTTAATCTTCCTCGGCTCCGGGCCATAGCTCACCTCAAAAAATGATCAGGGGAATCAACAGAAAATATGATCAAGCGAAAACTGTGGCCGCATGTTTTCTCGGTTGCTTTCTGACAACCATTGTTACGCTGCCTCTTGGTGCTGATCGGCAGTAAGACGAACAAAGAGTTCTTCTAACCCGAGCATCACTGGTTTGAGTTCGTACAGCGCCCACCCACGGTTGACGACGACATTGGCGACTTCACGAGCAATGGTTCGATCCGAGGAGGAGACGATAAAGTTCGTGCCTTCTTGGGTCTGTCCTTCTTCGTAGGAAGAAGCCACTTCTCTCACGCCAGGAAGTGAACGCAGAGTGGCAAGAACCTCGGCTTGGGGGCCCTCGATCCGTACTTGCAATTGCATCGCTCCTTGCACCCGTTCGCTCAAGCCTTTTGCTGTATCTTCGGCAATGATCTTTCCTTTATCGATAATCACGACACGTTGGCAGGTGAGACCAACCTCATGGAGAATGTGGCTTGACAGGAGAATCGTGGTTTTCCCCCCTAAGTTTTTAATGAGATCGCGCATTTCGATGACTTGATTGGGATCGAGACCGACCGTTGGTTCGTCAAGAATGAGCACTTCTGGGTCGCATAAGAGCGCTTGTGCGAGACCTACCCGCTGACGATACCCTTTAGAAAGAGTGCCGATATGCCTCCGTGCCATGTGTTCAAGCGCGCATTCGCGGAGCACTCGATCGACCTGATGCCGTCGGTGTCCAATGACTTCGGCTTTAACCCGAGCACAAAAGTTCAAAAACGATCGCACAGTCATATCTGGGTAGAGGACAACACTCTCGGGCAGGTAGCCGAGTCGTTTGCGCGCTTCTAACGATGCCGTCTCGACGTCGAGCCCCGCAACTCGTACTTTTCCTTGCGTTGGCGAAAAGAAGCCGGTCAGGATTCGCATCAGTGTCGTTTTCCCTGACCCGTTGGGGCCTAAAAGGCCAACGATCTCGCCCTTTTGTACGTCGAAAGACACGTTATCGAGGGCACAGACCTGGCCGTAGTATTTCGTCACATTTTGTACTTCGATCATGACGTCGTGCTTGTACGTGTCACGGTGCTGGTGTTGTAGCTGCCGGTGCCGCAGCGGCTTTCGTGGCGTCCTCAAGCTGTCTCTTGAGTTTGCTGATTTCTACGCGTAACGCCCCTTCCGTTTGATTCAGGTTATCTCGTTCCAGCTTCACCGCACCGAGGTCACGGTTACATGACTCAATTTGTTCCCGTAAGGAGCCCACTTCTCCAGGCAAGATGCCCGAAAGAATATTTGAAGAAATGCCTAGTCGTTCAACTGCAAGGCCAGAAAGGATCAAAGCAAGCCATAAAACTCCTGTTCCTACTGTTCCCCATATGGCTTTCTCTAGTGATTGTTCTTCGGGTGCGTTTTTGTTCGTTTCTGCCATAATCCCTCCTGTTCCTTTCTGTCAGCTCTCAGACTGTGAAAAATTGAGTGGGCACTTAACTAGCAGAAAAGAAAACCAGGGGGAAGCGGAGTCATTGTTACACAATAAGAGAAACCGTGTAACGGAAGGGGCGGGGACACAACCGTATCCCCGCTTATCCTAGGTTAGCGAGCGCTCTGGATCAGATAGTTGATCGAGAAGGCTTCCGCCGTGTTAATCGGTACTGCTTCGTTGAAGTACCATTCATTTACCCAGTCAGTCGGCTTGGCATAGCCTGACGGTGCATCCCAAGGGCTGGCATGCGCGGTCTGCAGGTCAGCCGTCATTCCATGAGGATCGAAGGCCCACTCATCTTCGTAGTTGTACTTCCCACCTTGCAGAGGCCGTGCTGGATACCCTTCATACGGCTTCTTGGTGTAGCTGAACATGTTGAAGAACAAGCGCCACAGTTCACCACCTTGGTCATATGCTTCCATGAAGATCACGCCCAGCGTGTCTTTGTCGATGTACATGATGCGCTTGGAGAATGCATATTGACTGTACGCAGTCGGGAGGCCTTCGACAATCCATACTGGCCGTTTTTCCCACTTGATGCCGCAAGGCATGAAGGCCCGCGTGCCTTGCGTCCCATCAGATGGTGCACAGGCGATTCGTTTGCCATATCCCCCAGCGTGCATCGGGGCGAGAATTTCTTTCTCAGCTAATAGCCGGAATGTCCAGAATGACACTTTGGAGTTGAACCCCCACAGCGCATCCAAATCGTAGTCCGTTCCCCAGAACGCGTCGCTACGGTTCGACACGCTGATACGACGAACGCGGCGCAGCTCAGGAAGATACATGTAGGAATCGTCCGGCATATCGGCAGCCATATAACGGTTGCTCAGTACGCCAGCGCCCTTCAGATCATTTGGTTCGAAGAGGGGGCCGAATTGCTCAGTGTAACGCATCGGTGGGTTATGCGGGACCACCGGTTTGGGATCTTGATAGAGCCGACCGGTCCACATCATGCGACGCCAGAAACCTGAAGAATAGCGCCGTTCCATTTCGCCTTTACTGTTGATCAGTTCGACGATCCACTCGGTTCCGACATTATCCGTGTAGGCGGGTTTCTGCTCTTGGTTCCACATAATCTTGAAACCGACCAGCGGATCATTGGCATCAATCTTTGGGAAAGGGGCTCCCGAGACGTAATTAAATATGTCGCGACCATCAGGCGAGAGTTTCACCTGACCGGAGTACTTTTCTGTGGCCTCCTTGTACGCCTTTGGCCATTCGATCTTTTTGTAGTCGATGATCTCCATCGGCATGCCGTTCTCGACATACCATTTCATGGCCGGGGTGAGTAGTTCTTCGGCTTGCGCCATATTTTCTTTGGTGATGGTGTCACCAGCTTTAACGTCCGCGACAGCGCTTGAGGCCGAGAGGAATCCTAATGCTCCGGCAACGAGTACCGCGCAGGCCGTCTGCAATCGACGATGTAACTGCATGATATGCCCTCCTTTCTGGGCAAAGCGTGGTTAGGGGTTAGTATTAACGTCCGACTATTAGCTTCCTGGCTTGTGGTTGGGAGACTCAAGAAAATCTACTGGTGGATCACAGTTCAAACCTTTTGTGCCTCCAATCCTAGTCTGCCCACGAAAGGTGTTTTTGGTCAATAATCCCTATGAAGGCTTTTTTACCCTCCTGCGGAAGGGGTGGGTGGACAGCTTGTCGGGGTATTGCTTGACCAAATGATAATTCCCGGAGCAGGGTAATTATTCCCCGTAACCACCGGTCTTCTTGTCCACGAACAACTGACGTGTCCCTTCGCATGGCTTTATCGGTGGAGATGCAGCTTCTGCATCCCAGGTCTCCACAAAAACTGAGCGCTTTCATTTGCTTGTTTAGGCAGAAAAAGTCAATGTACCGCGCGTTCGCGAACGATAAAGCGAGGTTTCAGCATGACAATGAGTACAGGCAATAACGTCACGGTCGCCAGAAAACTGATTGCCATCCACAGCGCTAAAAGGAGCCCCATTTCTGAGTTGAAACGGATATTAGAAAAGGTCCACAATAACGTGCCGAGGATCATTGTGAGGGCAGTAAACGTCACGGCTTTCCCTGAGGTGGCAACGGCCTGACGGACTGCGTCGAACAGCGAAATGCCCGATCGATATTCCTCGATAATCCGGCTGACAATATAGAGCCCGTAGTCGATACCGAAACCAATACCAACTGTGACGACTGGTAACGTGTTAATGTTGATACCGATGTCGCGTGCACCCATATAGGCATTAACTGCAGCATTGGCGACAAGGAGCGGAATCAGCAAGTACACGCCCGCCATTACAGAGCGATAGGTAATAGAGATAATAAGGAAAATCGTCCCGAAACCGAGGATGTTCACTAAGATATCATTGGTGAACAATTCCTCATTCGCCGCCGCAAGCGTGCCAATAATACCACCGGCGAGAAGGAACTGGACACCCGGAGCAGAATTGGTGTCGATGAACTCTTGAGCGCGGGCGATAACGCGTCGAACGGTTTCTCCCTGATGATCGGTTAAAAAGAAGCGAATAGGTGCGGAGACAAATGCATTCTGCTTGAATTCAATAAATCGATTACTTTCGTTATATGACGTTCCGGCGAGATAGGTGCCGAAAAGCGTCAATACTTGTGTCCTGGTGCGTGGCAAGACCTCCCATTTCGGTTCGCCTTCGGCAAGAGAGGCACTCACCGTGGTGAGAATGTCGACGAAAGAAAAGCTTACTCCTACGGACGGGTCTTTTTCCATGTAGCGTTGAAAATGTTCAATCACCGGTAAGACGGCAGGGTCAGCGACTGAGTCTTTCGCCTCTTTGCGGGCCACGACAACAATCAGCTCTTCAACACCGCCGAAGGTCTCCTGAATCCGCTGGTAGGCGGTATTATAAGGCGCATCGCGATGCAGGAGTGGCGTGGCTGCGGTCGGATCTCCAATAGTGAGGTTTTGCCAAAAATAGGCGCTGACGATGAGGAGCACCCCCCAGAAGGCAACGGTCAGGACCCGCCCAGTGGGGGAAAGGATCACGTCTGTCGCACGGTAAATAAAGCGCTTAAAGACGCCGTGCTCGCGTTTCTCGATCACCCGAATATCTGGCTCCCGCAGGTAATAGTAGAAGATGGGATTCAGGAGGAGTTCGCTGATCGTAATGGCAAGAATCCACACTGCCGCACTGATGGCAAGCTTTTGGAGCAAGACGATTGGGACCAGAAGAATAACCAAGAGCCCCAGGGCATCGGTCAAGATCCCGGAAAGGGTCGGCACAAACAGTTCGGCAAAGGCAGCGATGATGGCGGGCTCCTTTTGCCAGTTGGCCTTTTTGTATTCTTCGTAATAACGATCGTGCATCTGCACCGAATGGCTCACGGCTCGTGCGGTGATAAAGAACGGGATAACGAGTGTAAGCGGGTCAAGGCTGAAGCCGATCATCTTTATGAATCCCAGCCCCCAAATTGCCGAGATGACCCCGGTAACTGTCGGACGCAGCGCGCCCCGAAAATCACGGAAGTACGCGTACAACGCGACCCAGATGAGGACAGCTGTCGCCAAGAAGATTACGAAGACCTCCGTGGCGTAATAATAGACCCACCCGTAGAGCCAGGGCTCACCAGCGACATAGACTTTGGTGTTGGCGTCCTCGAACGGTTCAACGATTGAACGGTTGATTTCATCGAACACGCGCCGATGGTCGAGTCGGCCTTCGATGAACGTTCCTTGGATGAGGGCGGCTTTTTCGTCGAGGGAGACCAAGACGCCATACAGATTGCGCGAAGTGAGGACAATACGGCGGACTAACTGGACGTCCTGAGCGGTCTCGGGGGCCTTGGCCATGACGGGTTCCATGGCCGTCATGCCTCCACTCAGCATCCGTACGCGACGGTTGGTGCGATGGGCGATAGAGTTAATGAGATCGTGATTGACGCCATAGACTTGGTCGAGGCGTTGGGTGATTTCGAAAATCTTCCCTAACGTCTCTTTGGTGAAGATGGTTCCCTCCTGGACCTCTACCATGATCCGAATGGTATTGGCCCCGCCGAACATCGGCGCGTACTGATTGTGTACCTCTATGAAAGGGTGTTTCTGCGGCAGCAATTCATCGAAACGAGTCACCATGTCAAGCCGCAACGCGAACAACGCAAAGATCACTGTCAGAATACCCACGACCAGGAGGACGATAGAGCGCTTGGCAATGATCTGTTTGCCAAGGCGATACAAGTGGCCTTTGTCTGCTTCACCCATAATTGAGGTTCCTCATTATAGAAACGTTTTACCCGTGCGTATCCCTGCCAGTCTATTTTCTGCTCACGGGCTTTTTCCCTTTTGGTGTTGTCTCGCGTTTTCTTTCTAAGAGTCCAGCGATGATCTTTTCCAGATTGTCGGGGGTGATATCCTTGGCCATAATCCAGCCGTCGAAAACGATGCCTGGGACCGCCTCAATCCGATAGCTCTGACCGAGGGCGAGATTGCTATCAACCTCGCTATTTCCCTCGCCTTTGTCGAGACGCGAGAAGAGTTCTTCGGGATCGAGACCAATACTGTCGGCAACTCTGGCAAGACCTCCACGACTGGCAGTATCGAGCTGTTCTTCAAAGGATGCACGAAATAAGGCGGCTTGCATTTCTTTGCCAAGTCCCATGTTCTGGGCGATGACATACACACGGGCGGGGAGGCGCGATTCTTCGTGGACGAGAGGATAGGCAACATAACGGACTTCCAATCGCTCTTTATATTTTTCTTGTAGAGGAGGAAGCATTTCGGTGACCGTGCGATAACATGCTGGGCAGAGAAAATCTTCGAACACGGTCATGACGACTCGTGTTGAGGTTGCGCCTTCTGGTTCACGCCGAACAAATTGATAGGACCCTGGTAGTGAGAGATAGTCGTCCATCAGGTCAGCGGTTGCTAAAGAGCAAAACGATGCCAGGAGGACGAAGAATAGCGATACAGTGAAACATTGCCCCATCATGCGCCGCAGATCATATAAAGTGGTACAGGAAGTGCAATGAGGGGGAAGGTGTGAAGTCGGGGTGGACCGAGGAAAGAGAGTGCTGGTGAAGTGCATACCGATTCTTCACCCGACGCTCAAGCGTCGGGCTCACGTTATCTCAAGCCTGGTAAACCAGGCTCTGAGGAGACTTCATCCAGCACTGTCCGGTCGCCTGACAATTGCTGTCTCTGTTGGGACATCCCCCCGCGCAGGTTCCCTCCTTTAAGGAAGGGGGAATAGGTCGCCGGGTAAGGAAGTGCTTACTTTCCGCTGATCAACTGACCAAGAACATACGGAAGAATGCCGCCGTGGCGGTAATACTCGATTTCAATCGGCGTATCGATCCGTAAGGTGACAGGAACGTTTTCGGTCGCACCGTTCGCACGATGAATGACCAGCGTCACGTCCTGGCGTGGTTTGATGTTGTCGGAAAGACCAACCAGATCAAAGGTTTCCGTGCCATCCAAGGTGAGCGTTTTGGCCGTCGTGCCGTCCTTAAACTGACAGGGCAATACGCCCATCCCCACTAGATTACTGCGATGAATACGTTCGAAACTCTGCGCGACTACCGCACGAGCCCCGAGGAGCCGGGTTCCTTTTGCCGCCCAATCGCGTGAGCTACCGGTGCCGTACTCTTGACCAGCAAAAACCACGAGAGGGATATTGGCCGTTTGGTATTTCACCGCGGCATCATAAATACTCATCTGTTCGCCAGAGGGTTGATATTTGGTTACTCCACCTTCAACGCCGGGGACCATCTGGTTCTTAATCCGCACGTTGGCGAAGGTGCCACGAGTCATCACACGATCATTGCCGCGACGCGCGCCATAGCTATTGAAGTCCTCGACGGTCACTCCGTTGGCAATGAGAAATTCTCCAGCGGGGGAGGTTTTCTTGATCGAACCGGCGGGACTGATGTGGTCGGTCGTCACTGAATCGCCCAAAATGGCCAGCGGACGCGCGCCAATCACGTCCGAAATTGCATTCGGTTTCCCATCAAAACCCTCGAAGAAGGGCGGCTCCTGAATATAGGTGGACTTGGTATCCCATTGATACACAGCGCCGCTGCTACTGGGAATGTTGTTCCACAGCGGATTCTGCTCGGCAAAGTCGCCATACAGCTTGCGGTAGGTTGCCGGGTCGCGCGCGGTAACCAGCAAGTCGCGAATTTCTTGCAAGCTCGGCCAGATGTCCCGCAGATAGACATCTTTGCCATCTTTCCCTTTCCCGAGCGGTTCGGTAGCGAGATCAAGCGTAACTTGGCCAGCGAGCGCAAAGGCGACCACCAGCGGTGGACTCATGAGGAAGTTGGCCTTGATGTTTTGGTGGACGCGCGCCTCGAAATTGCGGTTACCGCTCAGGACTGCAGCGCCGACCAGGTCGTTCTTGGTGACCACGTCTTCAATTCGTGGTTCGAGTGGCCCTGAGTTGCCAATGCACGTTGTGCAGCCATAACCGACGATATTGAAGCCGACTTGGTCAAGGTACTGTTGGAGTCCGGTTTTTTGCAGATATTCGCTGACGACCCGAGAACCAGGGGCGAGTGAGGTTTTCACCGTGGGCTTGACCGAAAGTCCTTTTTCGACGGCTTTTTTGGCTAGTAACCCGGCGGCGAGCATCACGCTGGGGTTCGAGGTGTTGGTACATGAGGTAATGGCCGCAATGAGCACGTCGCCATGTCCGAGGTCTCCCACAGGTTTGCTGCCGTTGGCAAGGGGAAAGCGTTGGCCGAGTGCTTCTTGCGGTTTGTTGTAGCCATTCTCATTCACCGGCTTGCTGAATAGGTCAATAAAGGTGCTCTTGAGATTAGAGAGCGCAATGCGATCTTGCGGGCGTTTGGGGCCAGCAACGTTAGGTTCGACCTCGGCAAGATTAAGTTCTAGCGTTTGGCTGTATTGACATTGCCCTTGGCGCGGAATGCCGAATAACCCTTGCGCCTGGAAGTAATTACGAAATCCCTCAATTTGTTCGTCTGAGCGCCCCGTCACTTTCAAATAAGAGCAGGTTTCTTCATCGACCGGGAAGAAACCCATCGTAGCGCCATATTCTGGGGCCATGTTGGCGATCGTGGCGCGGTCGGTCAGCGGTAGCGAGGTGGCGCCTTCGCCAAAATACTCAACGAATTTGCCGACCACGTTGGCCTTGCGCAGCAGTTGCGTCAGATGCAGCACCAGGTCGGTAGCGGTGACCCCATCACGAAGGGTACCAGTCAGATGCACGCCTACAACATCGGGAGTGAGGAAATAGACCGGCTGTCCGAGCATCCCTGCCTCGGCTTCGATACCACCAACGCCCCAGCCGACGATGCCAAGCCCATTGATCATCGTGGTGTGCGAATCGGTGCCCACGAGAGTGTCAGGATAATAAATCCCTTCCTTTTCCAGTACTCCACGAGCGAGATATTCGAGATTGACCTGATGCACAATGCCAATCCCCGGCGGGACAACTTTGAAGGTGTCAAACGCTTGCATCCCCCATTTGAGGAATTGGTAACGTTCGCTGTTGCGCTTAAATTCCAGCTCCATGTTCAGCTGTAGCGCATCACTCGTGCCGGCGTAGTCAACCTGGACAGAATGGTCAACAACTAAGTCTACAGGGACCAGCGGTTCGATCACTTTGGGATCTTTGCCGAGGCGAGCAACAGTGGAGCGCATCGCCGCTAAATCGACGAGCAACGGCACACCAGTAAAGTCCTGCAACAGAATGCGCGCAACCACGAAGGGAATTTCATCGGTCCGATCCGCATTCGGTTTCCAATTGGCTAAAGTGCGAACGTCGTCTTCGGTAATTTTCTTACCATCACAATTGCGTAACACCGATTCCAACACGATGCGGATACTGACTGGCAGTTGGGCAATCGGGCCGATGCTTTCCTTCTCTAGTTGTGGCAACGAGTAGAATTTTCCACTGCGGCCACCGCTCAGGGGGAACGTCTGCAATGAATTGAAAAGATTGTGCGACATAAACACTCCTCTCCAAAAGTGGCTATTTGCTCTTAGCGCGGAGTCGTGAGTAGGCACAAGAGGGGAAGGGAGATTGGGCTATTGAGGCATTGGGTCATCGATCATTGAGTCATTCAGGAAACCTGTGTTTCCACCTTTGCGGCAATCTCACACTGGCCAAGTCTCCCTCTGGCTCGATGGTTCTCATTCCCCCAAGCCCGCCAGCCACTCGTCCATCAAGTGTACTCGTGGAGCTATGCCCATACGGGCAAACAACTCGCGCGCCTCGGTCCACAACCGTCGCGCCTCCTGCCCGTTGCCCCGTTGCTCAGCGATTACCCCGAGGTTGCCTAACTGATTGGCTTGCCCTTCCAAGCGCCCCAGCTGCTGGTTAATAGCTAAAGCGTCCCGATGGTACTGCTCGGCCTCGTCGAGTTGGCCGCGGGTTTGGGAGATCAGCCCGAGGTTGCCTAACGCACTGGCTTGCCAACCTTCGTCATTCGGCGCAAGGTCCAGTAAGCAACGATACTGCTTTTCTGCTGCTGCCAGGTCTCCACGCAGACTATAAATATGTCCAAGCCTGTTGGTGGCATCGAGGTCATTCGGTAGTGCAGCGAGAATCTGCCGGGCGCAGTGCGCTGCCCGCTCGATCTCGCCAGAGACATAGGCTACTGCCATGCGTTCGCGCAGTAGTTCGATCCTGTTCGCTTGGTTTTTTGCTAACTGTTGGTCGAGAAAATCCCCTAACGGTCTCGGGTCTCCGTCCTTTCGCAATTTTTTCAGCGTTTGGTCAGCGGTGACGTTTCCTTCTGCCGCGGCCTCGGCGAGACGGAGTTGCGCGGCCTCCAACGCCTCGCGCAATCGACCAATCTCTTGGTCTTTTTCCGAGACCCGTGCCAGCAGTTTGTCTACCACGACATCGTCGCGGGCATCGAGTTTGGCCTCGATACGCGCAAGGGTAGAATGAATCTGCTCAAAGTGACCGTCGAAGTAAGGTTGGTACTCCTGCTGAAATGCCGGAACGTTCACCTGCGCAAGCAAGCGCTCGACTGTGTCTTTGATTTCCTGTGTCAGTCGTTCTTGCTGCTGTGGCCGTACGGTCAGGGTTTGCAGTTGCGACAATACCGCACCCATAAACGATAGATGCAACACCGCATACGCCTTGCCACCCCCGGCAAAGTCCTTTTTCAGTTCACTTTCTAACGACTGCCACAGGTGATCGTGCAGCCAGCGCGCCAAAACGACCATTGTATTGAGAGGCAGCGTCACATGGCAGTGGTTCGCCAACTGTGCGACGAGTCTGCGCCAATTGTTGATCTCACCGACTGCCGCAGAGGATTCGTTCGTGGCAACCGCGGCAAGAAGAGCATTCATATCCTTTGCTTGCAAAGGGGCAGTTTTATTGTGCTGCACCAAAGTGATATACCCCGCCGAGGCTTTCCTGGCGAAAGTTAAAAGAAGATCACGCTCGCTTGTGTTAACCTGTGGGTCATTGGCAAACCTGGCAATGTGTCCGGCGATGGCGTCTCCCACTAAGCGCAAGAAATCACCATTGACATCTGGTATGGTCGGATCAGCCTCACGGCGATCGAACCATTTCTGCATGAAGTTGGCGAGCAAGTTTCCGGCTAATCCCGCGACAGCGTTGGTGGTTCCGGCGAGGAGAGTCCCGTCCTGTGCAAAAGCCGGGAAATACACGGGCAACATCGCCCCTGCCACTACTGCTCCAACCACAGGGAGGAGGTGCTGTACGTTAGGACGATGCAAAAATGACTGTTCTGGCACGACCGTAGGCTGAGTCATGGCAGTCACTCATCTCATCGAGAGACGCTGTCTTGTTGTGACAGATTTGCGGTGGAGAGTCCAGAGTTTGGCCAGGGTTTTTCGTGCAGAAGGTAGCCTGGATGAAGCGAAGCGCAATCCAGGAAGGGGACCCTGAGGGTGGCAGGAATCCCGGATTCTACTCCGTTCCATCCGGGCTACATTGTTTTCATGCGCAAGGGTGCACGGCGGCAGGCGCACGACCATTCGGGGTGCGCGCTGTGAGACCCGGAATCCAGGAAAGAAGCCACCAGTCTAGATTCCCGCCAGAGGTTATCCTGAGCAACGTCGAAGGACGGGAATGACGGACCGTCCCTTTGTTTCGTCCTCTCCACCGTGATTGCCTCCCAACTGTAATTTCCCCCAGGCTTACGGTATCTTACCCTGAGGTGGGAAAACCTATGGACACAATGTTGGTTACTGGCGGGGCTGGTTTTATTGGCTCGAACTTTGTGCGTCTTGCCCTGGCGCGGAGCGATGTGCGCGTCGTGGTCATGGATAAACTGACCTACGCCGGCAATTTGCGAACACTTGACGATGTGGCGCAGAATCCGTGTTTTGCTTTTGTGCACGCTGATATTGCTGATCGGGCGGCTGTTGAACGTATTTACCGAGAACATCGCCCGAGGTGGGTGCTGAACTTTGCGGCGGAGTCGCATGTCGACCGCTCGATTGACGGTCCGGGTGTGTTCATCCGTACTAATATCAACGGCACGTTTGAACTCCTCGATGCGGCGCGGACGTATCTTGCCGAAGCTGATGCGACGACAAAATCAGAGTTTCGTTTTCTGCATGTCTCGACAGATGAGGTCTACGGCACCCTCGGACCAACCGGGCTGTTTTCCGAAGAAACCCCCTACGCGCCGAACTCGCCCTATGCCGCCTCGAAAGCCGCGGCTGATCACTTGGTGCGCGCGTACCATGAAACCTATGGATTACCGACCCTCATTACCAATTGCTCGAACAATTACGGGCCGTACCAGTATCCCGAAAAGCTTATTCCTTTGATGGTGCTGAATGCCGTCGAAGGAAAGCCGTTGCCAATCTATGGTGACGGGGGGAATGTGCGCGACTGGCTCTTTGTCGAAGATCACTGCGAAGGTATCCTGCGGGTGCTGCAGCAGGGAACCGTGGGCGAGAAATACAATATTGGCGGGAACAACGAACGGAGTAATCTTGAGGTGGTCGACTATATTTGTGGAGCGCTTGAAGAGGTGTTCCCCGCAGCGCAGAACACGAGCTTGGCTGCCAAAGGTCTGACGAGTTACGAGGCGTTGAAAACGTTTGTCCCTGACCGACCGGGGCATGACCGACGGTATGCCATTGATGCTGAGAAAGTCCGTCGAGAACTTGGTTGGGTGCCGCGCCACGATTTTCAATCGGGTCTACGTCAAACTATACAATGGTACCTCACCCATCGGGACTGGTGCGAAACTGTACAATCTGGACGCTATCAGCGTGAACGGCTCGGACTGGCGACAGGCTCATGAAGTTTGCTGATCAGAATTGGTAATAATGCCACTTTACTCCCTCACCCTGTCCCTCTCCCGGTGGGAGAGGGAACCTTAGCTTCGAGGCGGAGTATTGATTGAAGGAAACGAGCGATGACGGACATACAGAAAGAGAAATCTGCAACAGGAGCGGCGACAGGAGGCGACTTCATTCGCGAAATTATTGCTGCCGACAACAAATCAGGGAAACATAGGGGTCGGGTGGTGACCCGCTTCCCGCCGGAACCCAATGGCTATCTCCATATCGGTCATGCGAAATCGATTTGTTTGAATTTTGGCATTGCGCGGGAAAACAACGGCGTCTGTCATCTCCGCTTCGATGATACCAACCCGACCAAAGAAGAGGTCGAGTATGTTGAGTCCATTCAAGAGGATGTACGCTGGCTGGGATTCGATTGGCACGACAAAATGTTCTACGCGTCGGATTATTTCGAGCAGCTCTATCAGTATGCGGTTCAGCTCATTCGCCAAGGGCAAGCGTACGTGGACAACCTGAATGCGGACGAAATGCGTGCCTATCGGGGGACGCTGACCGAACCAGGCAAAGAGAGTCCCTCGCGCAACCGGTCGATTGAAGAGAATTTGGCTCTCTTTACGCGGATGCGGGCTGGGGAGTTTGCCGAAGGTGCATATACGCTCCGCGCAAAAATTGACATGGCCTCGCCCAATATCAATATGCGTGATCCAGTGATGTATCGCATTCTCAAGGCTGATCACCATCGCACAGGAGACAAGTGGTGCATCTATCCGATGTACGATTTTGCTCATTGCGTCTCAGATGCGATCGAAGGAATCACGCATTCGATTTGTACGCTGGAGTTTGAAGACCACCGTCCCTTGTATGACTGGTTTCTTGATGAACTCCATACGCCAGCTCACCCGCAGCAGATTGAATTTGCCCGACTCAACCTCACCTACACGATGATGAGCAAACGTAAACTTTTACAGCTCGTGCGGGACAAACATGTGCGTGGATGGGATGATCCGCGTATGCCGACAATTCAAGGCCTACGTCGGCGTGGGTATTCCCCAGAGTCGATCAGAAACTTCTGCGAGCGCATCGGTGTGGCGAAACGTAATAGTACGGTTGAAGTTGCTATGCTTGAGCACGAGATCCGCGAAGATTTAAACAAGCGCGCCCCACGGGTTATGGCAGTACTCCAGCCTCTAAAAGTGGTGATCAAAAACTATCCTGAGGGTCAAGTCGAACAGTTAGCGGCGGTGAATAACCCTGAAGATGCGACCATGGGAACCCGAAAGATTCCCTTCTCTCGTGAGGTGTATATTGAACGGGAAGATTTTCTTGAGGACCCACCGAAAAAATTCTTCCGTCTGGCACCAGGGCGTGAAGTCCGCTTGCGCTACGCGTATATCGTCAAGTGTGAACGGGTGGTGAAGAACGAGAACGGGGAAATTGTCGAGTTGCACTGTTCATACGATCCAGACACCCGCAGCGGTGGGAGTGCGGAATCGCGCAAGGTCAAAGCGACGATTCATTGGGTGTCGGTCCCGCACGCACTGCCTGCTGAGGTGCGTTTGTATAATCATCTTTTCACGGTGCCGGACCCTGGAGAAGCTGAGGATTTTACCAGTGCCTTGAATCCTGAATCTCTGAAGGTCATCAGTTCCTGTCGGATAGAACCTAGCTTGGCAGAAGTCCCGGTGGGCGGTCGGTATCAGTTTGAGCGACAGGGGTATTTCTGTGTTGATCCTGATTCGCGGCCTGGGAAGCCAGTGTTCAACCGGACGGTAACGTTGAAAGATGCATGGGCGAAGATCGCTAAAAATCAAAAACCCGAGGAATAGGAAAGAGAAGGTGTTCCTATGCAATGCCCTAAATGCGCGACAGAAACCCTTTCTCCCTGGCCAGTGCAGACTATTGAAGTCGATCGTTGTACGACGTGCGGCGGTGTATGGTGCGATGACCAAGAGCTACCGCTTCTTTTGCGCGTGTCATCGCAAGAGCTGAAGCCACTACAAAAGGGGCCGGAGCGAGATGATCTTGATACGAAACGTGGCGTGTGCCCGCGCGACGCGACCCCGTTGATCCGTGTCTTTAGTGCGCAGAATTCTTCTGTTGTTGTTGATGCCTGCTCACAATGCCGTGGTGTGTGGCTTGACGGTGGCGAACTCAGCCGTCTCCTCCAAACGTAGAGGTCTCTCTACGTTTCGTTGCCCGTATTCTCGTCCTCTCGTGATGCCTGCGAAGACGGCGGGAGAGTTCAAATTTTTCGCTTAGAGGGTCTTACCCGTTCTTATAAACTGAGCCCTTTCTTTTTTGGCTATTTTGTTTAGGTATGCTAGCTCAGGTGCCATTTAGTACGCGCGTAGTGCCTAATGTTGATGAACGAGCGGGGTTGTCTGCGTATCAAGCGTGGGAAGAGGGGAGAGTGATGTCGCCGTGGATGTCATGAAGTAGGGTTCAGGCAGGAGGTGTCTAGAAGACTTAGTAATACACACAGCATAAAAGTTTGTCGGGAATTTTCTTGTTTCTGAGAGGAGAACCATGAAACCACTTATTCCTGCTCTGCTACTCTGCTTCCTCGGGGTATTCATGCCATGTCCCCTTGTTTCTGCTCAAATACCGTCAAGCGTCGGCTGGTATGAGATCCCTAACACTACGCTGCAAACTGTGTGTCCCCCTGATGGCTTTAACGGCACGGGATATTTCTTTCGAGAATATTGCGTAAATGTGACTCGCTCGTGGAGTGGGGGGGCGTTAGACACGCGACGCAATCGGCTGATTCTGTGGGGAGGGGGGCCAACCTATGCCGGAAACGAACTCTATGCCCTTGATCTCAACACTCTTAGCATTGCGCGGCTGACAAACCCGAGTCTCCCCTTTGCCTCTAGTTCACCGTGTCAGGAGACGAACGGCAACGGTTCGACACCGAACTCCCGAGCGACCTACGATGGTCTGGTATATTTGCCCAATGAAGATCAATTGCTGGCCTGGGGAGGGTCGCTTTCCTGTTACGGAGCGCAGTCGTCGACTACGATATGGACCTATAGTTTTGCCACCAATACCTGGCAGAGGAAAAATCCAGGAGGAACGCTTCCCAGTGCTGCTGTGGGACAAATGTCGGCGTACGACCCGCAATCGGGGCGAGCGTATATTCATGATCAAACCCATCTCTACGCGTATAATTTTTCTACAAATACCTACACTCGGGTGACGAGTGCTGCGGTGAATTTGGGCTATCATTTGAACGCGACGATGGATACGAAACGTCGGCGCTTTTATATCGTTGGCTACGATTCGGTGGCCCAGACTGGGCGTGTCTATTACTATGACCTTAATGAGAATCCGCCAGTACTCCGGCAGCAAGTGACTTCTGGCGGCAACACTATTCTTAACGCTATTCGTCCTGGCGTCACGTACGATACGGTAAGTGATCGTCTTCTTGCATGGGCTGGTGGCAGTACGGTGTACGCGCTAGATCCTGATTCTGGCGTGTGGACCGCGACCACTAATACTGGTGGGCCTGGGGCTGCGAGTCCGAACGGGACATTTGGTCGCTGGGAGTATGTGCCGAGTCTCGGTGTTGTGGTGTTGGTTAATGATATGGCGCAGAATGCCTACACCTTCCGTTTGAATGATGGGATATCACCGCCGCCGCCGCCGCCCCCCGCAGGGCAGAGCGGCTGGGAGCAGGTGTCGAATACCCAATTGCAAAGCGTGTGTCCGCCCAATAATTACGGCAATATCACGCCGCCCGGGTGGTTTTTCGATGCCTGTCATACGGTCATTTCGGCCTGGGGCAGCGCGGTGCTGGATACGGCCCGCAACCGGC
>JBFWXH010000085.1:0-34899 GCA_050187625.1 Binatia bacterium | reverse complement strand
ATGGCGGCGGCCCGTGTAATAGAGACAAATCCGGTACGTCCCCACTTGCACGATCAACGCCGTCGTCTGCATTCCCGTCCGCTCCTCCGGCTTGGCTTTCCCTTGTGCCTGCGCTTGCGCGCGCGCCCGTCGTGTTGCCGTCACCACAGCGCAAAAGGAATACCGCCACTGGCAGGAGGAGAAACATCGTGCGTTGTGTCGCGAGGCCCATGAGGTCACTCGCCGAATCACCAAGTTTGCACAAGCGTATCGGTTCTCCAGCTTGTATCCCACTCGTGTGACTGACACCCAGGCTCGCATGATTACACGCGCTCTGGGCTCACTCTACAGCCGCCGGGAGTGGCTCCAGCATGAGCTGGATATCCTCACATATCGTGAATATGAGGCTCACCGTTTTCTCTGGTGGCAACAGGAGGAAGGGAGGAAGGTTGCGTGACACAGTTTGATGAATCGCACGCTTTGGAATCGACGCCGCAGTATCAAGAAACCTACGCGGCGGCGATACATTCGCAAGGATCGACACATGAGAAGAAGGTGAAACCGTGGCCTGAAGCTGAGCCATTGTTTCGTCCGATTCCTCCCGGAGAACTGTATCCGACCGATGCTCTTGGCAGGATCTTGGGGGGAGCAACGCGAGCTACGCAGGAGATCATCCAATCACCGGATGCTGTCTGTGCCCAAAGCATTCTTGCCGCTGCGACTCTCGCGGTCCAGGGACATGTAGATATAGAAATCGACGGACGTGTCTATCCGACCTCTGACTTTTTTCTGTCGGTGGCCCAATCTGGGGACCGGAAGACCGCGACCGACAAAGTCGCCCTCGCTCCTCATGAAAAATGGCAACGAAATCTCCAATGCGCGTATCAAGACAAAATCGCGGAATACGCAGCTGATTACAGCGCCTGGCGGCGAGCACGGGATGAGATCCTGTCCAGCAAGGCTTACCCAACTCGGGAGACGAAGAAGCAGGCATTGATGGAACTTGGACCAGAGCCAGAACGACCGATTGATCCCATCTTTCGGGCACAAGATCCGACCTGCGAAGGCATCGTGAAAGGTTTTATTTATGGGTTGCCCTCTCAGGGGGTGTTCTCAGACGAGGGTGGGCGTTTTCTTGGCGGCTACGGGATGAATGCGGACAATCAACTCAAGACTATCGCGACTCTGTCAAATTTCTGGGATGGTGCTCCTATCAATCGTTCTCGCGGCGGAGACGGAAATATCTTGTTGTTCGGTCGCCGTCTGTCGCTCCATTTATATGGTGCAGCCGGAGGTTGCGACTCTCCTGTTCGGCAATACGTTACTGACGGCCCAAGGCTTTCTGTCCCGGTGTTTGGTTGCTTATCCTCTGAGCACGATTGGCTATCAGCCCTACAAAGAAAGTGATATTTATCAACACCCCAACATCCAACGATACGCAGATAGGATATTGGATATCCTCGAAGCCCCACTGCCACTCTCTGAGGGGACTCGGAATGAGGTGACGCCACGACATATCGGCTTAGCCCCGGATGCGAAGCCGATATGGATACAATTTCACGATCACGTTCAACACCTTATGCGACCAACGCAGCCCCTCGCCCCAATACAGGGGTTTGCCGCAAAGGCGGCAGAACATGCGCTCCGGCTCGCGGGTGTCCTCACGTTTGTCGATCATGGTGATGCAGGTTCAATGGACGCAGCGCACATAGAGGCTGCGATCACGTTGGTTGAGTTCTATTTGAGTGAAGCATTGCGTTTATTTCACTCTGCCGCGATTAATCCCGATTTGCTGTTGGCGGAACAATTGCTTGCCTGGGCATGGGCGCGCGGCGGTCTCCTGTATCGCCGTGCAGTGTATCAGTATGGCCCCAATGCCATTCGTGAAAAGAAAAAAGCCCAGCAAATTCTCGACATTCTCGAAAAGCATGGTTGGATACGCCGCATTCCCGGAGGTGCTGAAATTGATGGCGCACACCGGAAAGAGGCGTGGGAGGTATGGTCCCTATGAGTTCATTTCCAAAATTTCGCTATCAGACCACGGACCCCTCTGCTACTTCTGCTACTCCTGCTACTCCTTCCGCAAAAAGTAGCGAAAGTAGCAAAAGTAGCAGCCAGGCAACCACGAGAGCGGGGGTCTCCTGTTCCTCTCCGAGTAGCGAAAGTAGCAGGAGTAGCAAGCTGTTCCTTCGTGAATATGGGTGTCCCCATTGTCATGGGAAAGGACAACTTGAGCCAGGAGAGGAGCATGTTCCCACACGCTTCTGGCACTGTGGCACATGTCGCGCCTGGGGTGCGACCAGAGAGGGTGCGTCGAATCTCACCGTATCGGTGAGGGAGGATTGCCTACCACGAGAAAGCATGGTCGAGGCTAATACTGAGGCAACGCACTGGCTCCGAGCCAAATTGGCGACGCCTCAACTCATTGCCCCGCTCATTGCGGAATGGGTGGGCACGGTGGACAGCCCGACCGGACGGAGCCTCGATACGCTGATGCAGGCCCGCTGGGCAGTCGGTGTCACTGCCTTTGTCGGGGGAGATGGTCGGCTGTGGTGGACACTCCCTCAGGAGGCGGTGCAATAAAAAACCGGCGCAATGCCCGCGACCCGCGCGATTCCGCCAGACAGGAGCAATACTGATGAGCCTCGGACCAAGAGAATCGAAACGTTCAGAAACGAGGACACTGCCGATCCCCTCAGGTACCCTCCGCGTCCTCTACCGCCAGGCAGCGGAAACCGTCCTTGAAGAGGGTGCACAGATCGATTCGATCTGGTTGATCAATAAGCAATTCAAGCTGTGGGCGGAGATGCGGAATCTTGATGTAGTATTGAGTCGGCTAGAGCGAGGAGATGACACAGAAGCGTCATATGTGAAGCTCTTAACCCGGCTTATTGCGCTCGTTAAAGAGACGCGGCGCTTGTACGAGCAGGACCGACGTCGAGGGTCTGAGGAAATACGGCAAGAGACGTGCTGGGAGGGCACATAGGAATAGTAATGGTCAACTTTGACCGTGGACCAGCCAGAAGGAGTGAGGACATGGAATAGCGAGGAGGCGGAGGGCAAGATCAGCGGAGACCCTGGAACCGCATGGCGGGAGAAAATTCTTTGTGGTACGGACGGTTTTGTCTGTATCTTGACTTGGGGTCGTCGCGCAGTTTTCTTGCGACATACAACGAAGAGCGCAAAAGGGCGCAAAAGAGCGCGACAAAAAGCTGGCCGAAGTCATGGGAACAGGCGACACGGCGGTTTCGTTGGCGTGAACGATCCGAAGCCTTTGATGATTACCAGCGACACCTCGCTGAAGAACAGGATGAGGCAGCCAGACAGCGGGAACAAGAAGAATTCCTGCAGCGTCGCCAACAACATCGCGAACAGGAACTCGCACTGGCGCAGCAACTCAGGATCAAGGCGGAAGCCCTGTTAGCCTTGCCAGTTCTGAAGATCCGGGAAGAGCAAGAAACTGAAGACGGCATGCTGATCCGTATTCTTGTCCCCGACCATCAGCCCTTCCGCGTAGCGGTAACATTGGTTAAACAGTTTTCTGAAACCGCACGGGCGGCACTGAACATGCCTGTGCAACGAGCGACGCTAGACCTCTCGAAGTTGTCCACACAGGATCTCTTAGCCTTCTATTCTATGAGATGTTACAACTAGAGCCAGAGCCCGAGGCTTAGGGGCAGACGATCGGGAGTTTTAGAAGGAGATGGGATAGTCTGAAGAAGCCTTATGGATAACAGAAGCTTGTTGTCGTCATTGAAGCGTGAAAATCTACAGTAAGTGAGGAGTATATGCCTGTTGAAGAGAACCCGAAGCCAAAGGAAACCGCATCCCCGACCGCACCTAAAAAGTTGCTGTCGGAGATGACGGACGAGGAAGTAGACGCACTGTCTCCCCAAGAGATGGGGAGGAAAATCGCAGAACAGGCAGTCCACAATCTCAGGCACCACATACCAGACGGCCTGGAGCCAGCCAGTCCCAGAGAAACCGGCCCCTCAACAGGAAGACGGACCGGCAGTGTATGAGGAGCCCTGCGCGCGCTGTCAGCAGAGGATCGGGCCTCCCGAACCTCATGCGCATCTGGAATGTTCACTACGATCCTTTGTTGAAGAGGAAGACATCATCGAGGTGACCCACGCGGTGGGATTTGGCCCGCTGTGCCGGACCTGTGGGGAACAGTTGCAACTCACCTCGCAGACCGTGGGAGAAGCAACCAAACTCCTCCGCTATGCCCAGGCGATGCCTACCCTTGCCCAGGCACTCAGATCTTTGCCCCCGCTCCCTCCGCTGGTTCTCGCCTCTCCGTACGAAGCAGGCGTGGGGGATATCGATCGGTGTTGGCAGTGCTGGCTGCCGCTCAAGACATATCCCAACTGGCTCGACGTGTCCCTCGTGTCTGAGCGAGTTCACTGGAACGCGACGGAGCGGCACATGGAAACTGAGGTATTGGACTCCTACGCCTCTGTCAGCCTGTGTCAGGAATGTTGGCAGCAGGTGCCACTTGCCCCGCTCTCGTCCGGTGCCTCGTCCGCAGCGCACTGGGTGGCGGCGTGTGTCCAGCTGCTCGACCAGTATGAGTGAAAAGCGGTGCCTTGGGCACGGTTGCGGATTCTCAACTGTGAAGAAAGTCTTGATATTTCGCGGATGTTACAAATGGGCAACCGAGGATAGAGAAAAACGAGGTGAATCATCCTCATTGAGATTGCAAAAGAAGCGGGGAAGTCGCGGAACACTTAGCAGGGGCATGGTCGTTCGTGTAGCCTGAAAGATCTCCGCGCTGTCGGAACAGAAATCAAGCGTATTGTGGATTTTTCTTCCTCACATGGGGAGCCAAAACGCACAACGCCGAAACAGAAACAGGCCGCGACACCATGGAATCAGACTAGGGATTGATTGAGAAAAGGTCTCGACACAGATGTCGGTCAGGGACCTTGGTCTCTGCTTTTCGTGTAAGGGGTAGAGCCAAAAAGGTGATCGCTACAAGAACGGTGGAGATGATGGCAGGCACGCACATGTGTTGTGTGTGATTAAGAGACCGAGAGATGCTGAGGCTTAACAGGGCCGCGCATGCGCACCCCTGTGCCGGGACACACAAGCGTTGTCAACTTGCGCCGTTGGAGAACGAGGGGACTCGGACGACTCGTGAAGACAACCACGACGGTTGCTTGCTCCCGCAATGGCCACTCGTTTTGTACCAGGGGAAACGAGAATCTGAAGATTCCTGGTGTTTGGACCGATATTGGTAATAGCGACGACGTAGACACGTCCAGTGCCACCAGCATTCTGCAAAAAACATCGGGAGCCATAGAATATGCCGAGCCGTCTTGATGATCTCGTCAGGTTCTACCGTATTCTCAACCGCCTGGAAGCAAGGTGTGGTGGGCGGCGAACATTAGCCACCTGTACAGGCAAAACACCCTGGCCACCACGCGGGGTCTATTTCTTTATGGAAGCAGGGGAAGGACGGACCGACAGCGGCGAAGGCTTACGCATCGTCAGAGTCGGGACGCATGCCCTGAAACGTGGATCACGCACAACCCTGTGGACCCGCCTCTCGCAGCACGGCGGACAGCAGCGATCTGGCGGTGGAAACCATCGAGGCTCGATCTTCAGACTGCTCGTCGGAACGGCCCTGAATAAAGCACGCGAGCGGTTCTGTCCCACCTGGGGACAGGGAAGCACGGCGAGCGGGGAGATACGAACAGCTGAGGAGGCGCTGGAGCAACACGTCAGTACCATCATTCGGGCCATGCCGTTTTTGTGGGTGCCGATCACTGACGATCCCGGTCCGGACAGCCTACGAGGCTATATCGAACGAAACGCCATTGCGCTGTTAAGCAATTATCGCAAGGCCCCGCTCGATCCTCCCTCCGCAACGTGGCTCGGACATAGCTGCGATCGCGAGAAAGTCCGCGCCTCCGGGTTGTGGAATCAAAACCATGTGGAGGAGGACTATGCGCCCGCATTTCTCGATACGCTGGAACTCCTTGTAGGAGACATGAGACAAGCAGCATGAAAATCACCCTTCCAGGATACGATCAACGCGCACTTGTCGAAATCCATACGTGGAAGAATCCCGACATCGGCTGGTTCGGCCACGCCATGACGGTTCTCAACTGGCCACTCGATCAAGCCGGAGATCTGCTCTTGGCCACTCCCGGACTCGGGGACGCCATTAAACTTTCGATCCAAGGGCTCACCAGCGTGTGCAACGACGTTGCCCATTGGAGTGTGCAATCAGAAACGATCTACCAGGAATTCCGCAGTGCTGGGCATGCGAGTGTAACCAAGCCAGCCGATGTCTTTGACCTTGAGCTGGAGCACGTGGATCGCGTAGTGAGCTGGCTCGACACCAAGTATAAAGGGCTTGCGCTCGTCGAAGGCGCGGGCACTGGCGCCCTTGGCCTCGTCGGTATCCCTCCCGATCTTGTTGCCCTCATTACGCTCAATCTCCGTGCGATTGGCGAGTATGCGACCTACTACGGCTTTGACGTGTCTTCGCAGCGCGAGCGCTTGTTTGCGATGAATGTCTTGGGATTGGCCTCCTCCCCAACCGATGCCTCCAAGGGCCTCGCACTGGCACAGCTCGTACGGATCGCGCGGGATGTAGCGAGGAAGCGCACGTGGAAGCACATCGAGCAGCATGCCTTTGTGCAGGTCATCCAGCAGATCGCCAAGGCGCTGGGCATACGGCTCACCAAAGCGAAACTCGCTCAAGTGGTGCCCGTGGCAGGAGCCGCAGTTGGCGGTGGGTTCAATGCGTACTTTACGGCAAAGGTCTGCGACGCCGCCTATTATCTGTATCGCGAACGTTTCCTCGCTGCCAAGTATGGAGCGGACGTCATTGAGATGACGGTTACCCCCGCTGAAGACATTGACCCTCACTACCCGGAGGAAAGCGAACCCGTTCCGTGAAGTAGCCTCACCGGAGGCTGCAGCAACCGCCGCGTCAACCACGCCAGTTGCTGCGCGTGGGGTCATAAAATTTTGTCCAGTTGCTTCAAGGGGGAAAAGTTTTCGGTGTCCGATAAGGCAAGGAAAATCGGTGGTGAAGGCACGAGAAGAGTTCTATTTTGCCGCTTCCTTCGCTGTACATAGACGATCATTGGCGGAGTACGAGGAACAGGAATCGCAGAGTGTCGGCCAGGGAGTATTCCGGTCCTCTGTTGCATCAAAATCAGGGTGTCGCGGTTCATCTCTAGGTCTGCCAAGTTTGAGTCGCTGATTCTCAATTTGCAAAAGAAGGCATTTCGCACTGTGCGTGCGGTGCTGATCCGTTAACGCAAGTTTGAAGAGAAACGTGCGTAGGGGATTGAAGATTTTGGGAATGAGGGTGTAGCTAGAAGTGTCTCCGAATGGCTTCCGATCAGTCATTGCTGCTTCCACAGCCTGCTGTACCTCATAGGGAATCGGATCATCTGCCTCGTCGCTGAGCAGATAACAGCTCGCCAACACCGCAGCGCTTCCGTCGTCTTTGGAGAGGATAGACGCCAGCAATTTACGCTCCCTCGGGTTGTTAGTGACTTGCGCTTGTTGGCGGAAGTGAGCAACCATCTCTGGATCAGTTTTAGCCAATTCACTTAATGCCCCAACAAGAGCGTGCCGCAGATTTGTAGGTTCATCGGTGCCTAATGCTTGTTTGGAGAATCGTGCAAGTTCCTCTAATAGAACCTCTGTCGTATCTGGTGAAGAATACTGGCTGAGCGCCGTCAAGAGGTCGGGGTACCACCACCGAGATCGAAAGTCCGTATCACGCGTCAATTCTACAAGAAATTGTCGGGCTTCTGGTGTGCCGCATACCCTGAGGACTTGAATCAGATCTCTGGCCGACGCTCCGTCGATTTTCGGCAACTCAGAACGGAGTATTGCTATGCCTTGCGTTGCGGGATCACAAAGAAGGAGAAGTGATAAACATCGGACTTGAAGCCACTCGGGATGTGGACCAAACCATGATGGGTCAGTTTTTATTCTCTTGAGCAGAGGAGCAATCACCTCCATAGCTGCCTCTGCCGAGAGCTGTATCCCTTTAAGCAGCAGCCGTTCTAACGCCTCGACCACAGCATATTCACAATATCTGGTCGATCCTAGACGTACGATTAAGGGAATCGCCTCGGCATCTCCTAGATCTGCAAGTGCCTTTGCCACTAAACCGCAATCATGAGGCGAGAGGCGTTCTTCAACACTTCCTGTGTGCTTCTCTAGCAAGCCTTCGACGAACTCACGAATTGTCCTTGCAAAGCGTTGACTCCATGATTGCCGATCTGTGGATCGCTCCGCCGGGACGTTAGATTCCCTTCGCCTCTTCACAGCATCCTGGTACGCGCTTCCCCATAGAATGTCCTGGGAGACAAGATGTTGAGGGCCCTGCGCTAGCATCGCCAATCCGCTGCTGGCCTCCCCCAGGTAATCAGGAAGAAGCTGGATGAGCGCATCAGCAGACTCTTCGGAGCCGAGCCGAGCAAGTGCACCTACATACCAATTCGTGTAGCTGGCTGATATCGGATGCCCTGTGCGCTGCCGCTCCACCTTTGCTTCTGTACGGTCGTCATTCAGCCACTTGAGAAGAATGTCTATATCTTTTGGGTTCCCGACTAATCCTAGAAGATTTGCAAGCGATGCCCTCAACCATCGAGTACCTTGCGAGACAGTAAGAAATCGATTCGCCCACGTAATAACTGCCCCACGAAGTGCCAATCGCACCTCAGTTGAGAGACTGTCTTTTGCTACGGAGTGAGTTGGACCGGCTGGTCCCAGGAAAGAAAGAAACAACAAAAGTTCACGAGCGCTGTCGAGGAGATCTTTGAGTGCAAGGATAACCTTCACGCGAAGGTTGTACGGTTGTTCACGGAGCAGCCGCTCGAAGATGCCACAGCGACCCTCTGGTAATTCTGATCCTAGTACTCCATGACCCAGTGCCCGGTATTCGTCCAGCAAAGCTTTTGCGGTTCGCATTGCCGTCCCGTAAGGAGCAAGCTTGCACAGGATCTGGAGATGGGCCCTCAGGACCTTTAGGTCTGTCACTCCTGTAAAGACCATCGCGCCCAGCACATTCACCCAAGCAGGAGACGCTTCGCCTAAATATTCCGCCCATTTTTCTGGTAGGGCTTCTCCGGTCAACATTTTCTGAATAAGCCACTCGGAGACCCATTGAGGGTCCCTTTGGTGAATTGCAGGGATTAAAGTCTCGGCGGCCTGCAGAGAAGCTGTCTGGTCACATTCTTTCTTCATCTCCTCAAGAATGACGGAATCATCGTGTTGTCCTAGTCCTAGTAAAACCGACCAACGGTGTGGACCAGAGTCAAGTCTAGGGAGAAGAGCAAGGAGATTAGGTCGAATACTCCTGAGCGCGTGTTCAGGAAACGACTGAAGAAGACGACCGAAGTCACGAGAGCCTACAAGAGCGAAGTTTTCGAGATCCAAAAGTTCAAGCGCGAATTCTGTCTCGTCGCAGAAGTCGAGAGCCTCCATTGCAGCAAGACGCACCCGTACACTTGTCTCTAGTTTCGCATAATATGTGATTATTTGCGCCTGCTCATGATCGCTATTGTGTATCATTTCACTTACAAACTCTGCCTTCCACATTTCATCATGACTCTGAAACCGCTGCTGCCACTTTGGTCCAAGACACGACAGACGAAATGGAGAAGATACGCGGTACGTAGGAAGGCGAACTTGGTCGTCGTTACTCTCAAGCAGCCTCCACAAAATATCTGCAAAATCTGAACGTCCGGTTGCTACCATAGCAGCTAGCGCATACTCTGTTTCTTCTCGACTTGGACAGTCATACAGATCACGGAGAAAACGCACCAACTCCGGTCCAATTTCTGTCCACACCTGCTCTCCAGCAAGGGAAGACATTTGCGCGGCAAAGAACAGATCAAGTGGCATCATCCAGCGCACGATTTTGGACGCGAGGGAGTGAGCTAGGCTAGATCCTTGGTCGTTTCTTAGGCGCTCCATGAGAAATGAAAGCGCATTACCCCATGGTGTTCGATTCAAGATATCTCGCTGAAACTCAACGATGGCATGATCGGGGGCGGGCGCAATATCCCTAGTCTTCTGATACAACCATTCAGCGCTGAACCATTCCTGAAACAGTTGGTGATGAAAACGAAGCGTTTTCGATCCTGCTTCCGATTGTGTAAGAAGGTGGCGTCCAATCAGCACTTTCAAAACCTGCGATGCGTCTGGCTTTGTTCCTATGACCCCTTTATCGTAGAGTGCGTTCGTACATCTTCCGATTGTGAGGAGTGCCTGATCCAGAGGAAGACTGGCTCCTCCAGCCGTTGTCATCTCTGCGGCAAGGGACTCAAGGTAACTCCAGTGCTGTCCTTTGCATACTGAGTTCAACGCTTCACGATGTTCTACTTCTGCCTGTTCGATGAACTTTTTTAGGAGTCCATACCGCGATCGCGGAATCTCCTCTCCCTGCATAGCGATATTGATTGCAACTGAGAGAAAGAGGGGAATTCGCGTTAGCTCATCCAGAAATAGACTTCCCTCGATTGTTTGTACGATAGTTTGGGTATCTGTTTCTTCAACACGTGCGATTATTTCTCGCCTCTGCTCAGAGACAAGCCGTTCGATATAAAAATTCTCCGCCCTCGGAAGCGGCGGAGCACTTTCCTTATCGCGGGTCGAAACGACAAAGGAAGCATTTGGGAACTGCCTGACCGTATGGCGAAAGGCATGTGTGGCTGCATCAAGACGTGCTTCGGGAATTTCATTCCAGCCATTCAACAAGAAAGCCAACCTATTGGCGTGATCCAAGGCTAACAGGTCATCGGTCGATATTTGTAGTTCTTTTGCTACGAAGGTTACAAAGTCATCCCCGCTCTGCGACCACTCAGGCAGCGATACAAAAATCGGTAAGGGCCCCGATTCGTCTGAAAGTAGCCGTTCAGCAACCTGCAACAGGGTGAAAGTCTTCCCAGCCCCAGCAACTCCGTGCAGAATTACGTAGCAACTGCCTCGGAGTTGGTCGCAAACCTCTGCGATATGAATACGTTTTGATTCCTTTTCATCTCCATGTGCTCTCACCCTCATGGCGAGTTCGATCGATTTGTCGCTCTCGTACTGATATGTCGATTTCCAAAATTCTAGACGCTGAGACACAGTAACTCGCACGGTTGGACCAAGAGCTTTCATAGGAGGTGTCGGTTGCCATGCTCCCAACGTCTGTATTAAAAGTGCTTGGAAATTGTCTACGCTTGTGAATTGGGCACGAATGAAGGTTCCAATCTTGTTCTTGAAACTCTCCAATTTTTCATGATTCTCGTAGTCTATGAAGTTAGGTGGCCAAGGATGATTGGGATCAATGACGAAACATAGTCGGTCCAAGCCACGTTCGCCGGCATAGTCGAATTCTAATTCAGTAACGGCCTTGTCGTAACCTTGTTCGATATAGCCATAACGGTGCGAGACAATACCTACATACACATCCGCTCCGTCTAATTTGCGCTTACTGCCTGCAGTTGCGCCGACGCCCATCGCTTCGAAGAATTCCATAGCAATAGGAATAAAGCCTAACCGATTGCATACCTCGATAGCGGCCTGACGGTACTCACTCAGGTCTTTTCCAGTGCTACTAATAAATACGCTAACCATACACTATTATGTTGAGCAGGAAGGTAGAGTTTCACAAGGTCTTTTTAATATTACTGTGCTGAGATTCTTATTGCGAGTCTTGCCCTTTGATGCATGTGATCAAGCATTGAACCATCACCATTATGCATCTTGACCTTGCCTTCGAGTTTGTTCTGGCTCACCACTTTGAGTCATTCGCCGAAGGGCGGCAATAAACCTCTCTGCCGTCTTCTTACTAATGACGTTACCAGGAATTACCCTGAACAGCACGCAACCTTTCTGGTCACGCCCCTTTTCACTAGGAAACAAATGGCCGGTTTGGACGGTTTCCTGACACAGGAGAGATGGACAGAGCAAAAGACCTCCACACCACCGGGAACGTCGCGCTATTGGGCCGGTTGCCATCACATGATAACCGGCCAGCAGAGCAGGAGGATCAGGAGGCTGAAGATTTTTTGGTGTTCTGAGCATACCCTCCTCGTAACGCGACTGTGGATTCTCTTTGCCATTTGCACGCCGCGAATGCGATACAGTATAGTTGAAATTCTGACACACGGGGGAAACACTGAACACAAGGATGTTGGCGCATAGCATCGTGTTCAGTGTGCATGTTTGACAACATGGAGAGTATGTCCTTGGAAGCAGACAATGTGTGTGAGCCACCGCAGGCTTTACACACGCAAACAGAAGGGGGGAACGGCATGCTGAGCTTACGTACACGGCTTTGCGGAGCAGATACCCTCACGCAGTTCACGGAGGGACGTATCATGACTCTCCAGGAATTGCTGAAAGGAGCAGCAACTCCGGTATCTGCTGACGAAACAGGGGGTCTCTGAGCCGCGATGGGTAAAGCAAGTAACTGGACCACCGTTGCAGAATCGAATTTCCCGTGGGAACGGGACGCCTTAGAATTTGTACGTCAACGCTTTCCCACGCACGAGCCATACCGCGCGTGGTCTAACTTTGAGTTCATTGCTGACGATGGCAGTATCAACGAAGTCGATCTGCTCGTCTTCACGCCGCAAGGGTTCTTTTTGATCGAAATCAAGAGCCGTCCTGGGCGACTGTTCGGTGACGCGGGCACCTGGACCTGGGAAACTGACGGTAGGCTTGTCACGACCGACAATCCCCTCATCGCGGCCAACACCAAAGTCAAAAAGCTTAAGACACTGCTCCAACGACAAAAGGTCTGTAAGAATAAAGGGCCACTGCCATTTCTTGAAGCCTTGGTCTTTTGCTCTGCTCCGGATCTTCGCTGTGAGCTACAGGACACGGCACGGTATCGCGTCTGCCTGCGGGATCGTGAGCAGGAGGGAGATGTCCCGGCGCGTCATGGCATCATTGCAGCGATCAAAGGACGGAACTGTCCCGGACTTGATCCTCATCCGAGAGGTACCCATAATCGCCCAACCGCCAAAATGCTCAGTCAGGCTATGGAACAGGCGGGTATCCGGTCCTCACAACGTCGTCGTACGGTCAGCGACTATATCCTCGACCAAGTGATTGAAGAAGGGCTGGGCTACCAGGATTGGTTAGCCACCCATGTCCAGTTCCCGGAGGTGAAACGACGAGTACGGCTCTATCTCGTCCGCACTGGGGCCTCGGAAGAGGATCGGCAGATCATCCGACGTGCCGCCCAACGCGAGTTCCAGCTCCTCGAAACCCTCCAACATCCTGGAATCCTCCGCACTCACGGGTTCACCGAACACGAACTAGGACCGGCGCTCATCTTTGAGCACGATCCATTGTCGATTCGCCTCGATCACT
The DNA here is from genome assembly GCA_050187625.1 of Binatia bacterium. Classification (GTDB taxonomy): domain Bacteria; phylum Desulfobacterota; class Binatia; order Bin18; family Bin18; genus JBFWXH01. The sequence goes on along the minus strand of JBFWXH010000085.1, from coordinate 21,570 downwards.
ACCTCGTGCAGCGCAAGGACTCGTTGGGTGTCGATATTCGCTTGGACCTGATACGACAGCTCGCCGAGGTGATCCGCTTTGCTCATGATAAGAAGGTGGTCCATCGGAGTTTGTGTCCACAGAGCATCTTAGTAATAGCCCCCGAGAGCACGCGCCCTCGCGTTAAGGTGTTCAACTGGCAGGTTGGCTATCGGGCCGGCGGTACTTCCGCTGGCGTGTCGCGTGAGGTGTCGGCTACGTCCCACGTCGATCGCCTCGTGGAAGATGCCAGCACCGCCTACATGGCTCCGGAGGCCGTATCCGATGACGGGAACATCGGCGAGCATCTCGATGTCTTCTCCCTTGGCGCGATCGCCTATCACCTGTTTTCTGGGGTTGCGCCTGCGGCAAATGGCCTGGATCTCAGCAATAAACTCCGCGAAACCAGGGGCCTGCACATTAGCTCGGTCTTGAACGGTGTCGGCAAAGATTTGCAGTTCCTCATTCAGTTCAGCACCCACCCTGAAGTCACCAGCCGTATCGACTCGGTGGCCGACTTTCTGAAGTACCTGGATTATGTGGAAGATGACCTGACGACTCCGGAACAGGGATTCATCGAAGACCCCACACGTGCGCAGAAAGGAGACCGGCTGCCAGGAAACCTGACGGTGCTGAAGCGCCTTGGTCAGGGCGCCTGCTCCGTGGCCTTACTCGTCGAACGTGACGGACAGGAGTTCGTCTTGAAGGCGGCGAGTACTCCCGAACACAATCAGCGTCTGAAAGACGAAGGCGAAGTCCTGCAAAAATTGCGGCATCAACATATCGTCGAATACTGTGGCACGCTTGTCATCGGCGACCGGACATGTGTGCTCGTGCGTCGGGCCGGACAAGAGACGCTTGGCCAACGGCTCCGCAAAGAGGGGCGGTTGCACCTCGACCTGTTGCAGCGCTTCGGCGAAGACCTATTAGATGTCATCAACTATCTCGAAGAGCAAGGCATTCCGCATCGTGACATTAAGCCGGACAATATCGGTGTTGGTCCGGTCGGTCGTGGCGACAGGTTGCACTTGGTGCTCTTCGACTTCTCCCTTTCTCGGACACCTCCGGATAACATTTATGCTGGCACCACCAGTTACCTTGATCCTCTTCTTCCGCTGCGAAAGCCGCCGCGGTGGGATCTGCACGCAGAGAGATACGCCGCAGCCGTGACGCTGTACGAATTGGCAACCGGCACCCTCCCCAAGTGGGGAGATGGGAAAACTGACCCCTCTCACCTAAATGATGAGATTACCATTGATGCCGAGCTGTTCGATGCCAGTGTGCGCGATAGTTTAAGCGAATTCTTCCAGGCGGCCTTTCGCCGCGACCCCCGACAACGGTTTGATAACGCCGAGGAAATGTTGCGGTCTTGGCGCGATAGCTTTGAGGGTATTGAGCAGTCAGGAACCTTCTCCGACCACGAGAATGAGGCAGAACTGCGTGAACTACTGGCGGACGTAGACTTTGACACGCATATTCCCGAACTGGGGCTGGGCACGCGGGCGGTGGATGCTTTGGATCGCGCCAATGTGCTGACGGTTAAGGATCTGCTTGCAGTGCCGCTCCAACGCCTCTTATCAATGCGCGGCGTCGGCAACAAGACGCGTCGTGAAATTGGCATGGCGGTGAGAATTCTGCGCGAACATCTGGGAGAGTGGCACCCGGAGGGGACAACTGCCATCGCAGTTGACACGGGAACAAAGGCCGAACAAGCCGAGGTCGAGCATCCCAGTATCGATCTCTTAGCACAACGAGTAATACGTTTTGGCCCCAAAGAAGAGGATACCACTCGACGTGCTCTGCTGATGTTGCTGGGACTCGATCCTGAACTGAAAGATCCCTGGCCAAGCCAGTCCGAGGTTGCACACGTCATTCATGTGGCGCGCGCCCAAGTGGGGAAGTGGGTAAGCAAGTTGCTGAATCGCTGGATGAAAGAGCCAGCCGTTACCAAACTCCGGGGAGACATCGCGACGATGGTCGAAAGCGCGGGCGGGGTCGTGTCGTTACCGGAATTAGCTACCACTCTCCTCATGGCGCGGGGTTCGATTCAGGACGAGCCACGACGAACCCAACTTGCGACCGCGGTTGCACGTGTATGTATTGAGGTCGAGCAGACGAAGGACAAACCCCAGTTGCTCGTGCGTCGTGACCGTAATCAGGTGTTGGTAGCGTTACGCCAGGAACTCGCCGATTATGCGAGCTGCCTTGGTGATGAAGCAGATGCGCTTGCTGACGAAGATCCCCTCGTTCCTCCGGCGCGGGTCATTCAACGGCTCCGTGGCATTCCTCTCCCTACCGGAGCTACCGAGTTGACCGACTCCCGCCTCGTTCGTCTTGCGGCCATTGCCTCGCAACACGCAGCCGTCTCTAGCCGTCAGGAGCTGTACCCGCGAGGTATGGACGCAGCCCGCGCCGTTAAGCTGTCGCAAGGTGCGTTGTACGGCGTTCGTTCTCTGACCGTGAAACAGATCCGTGAGCGCATCAGCAGCCGCTATCCCGAGGCGGCCCCACTGCCCGAGCGGCCAGCGCTTGATGACTTGCTACGTAAGGCTGGGTTCGACTTTCAATGGGACGCTGTGGCCGAAGCAGCCGGTTGCTACGTGAGCCGTGCACGCGAGACCGGCTCGATCAGCAGCGGCAGCACGTCGATTTCACGGCTGCCAACGGCGGCGATACCACCCGCCGGTGAGGAAATCACACCCGAGATTGCTGATGCCCGGCAGTTCGAGGAGCGCCTTCAACGAGGTGTCCGCGACGGTTCGTTCCTGGCCCTATTGGTGAATCCGAAGTGCTACCAGCGGGCGTGCCAGGAACTCTGTACCCGCTTCCCGCTCCAACTCGTCGATTTCGAGGGACTATTCATCGACGCCCTCCGCCAGGTTGCCGACAAAGCAAAGGTGAACTGGGAGTTAGTGCTGCGGACCGATGCGACACCAGATGAAGGGGATTGGCATAAGCTGATGCTCTTGGTGCGTCGTGCCATGCCGCTGGTTGAAGAGCAACTGGCAAAAGCTGAGAAGCCAATACTCATGATCTACGCTGGTCTGTTAGCGCGCTACGATCAAATGACAGTATTGGAACGGTTGCGAGACAAGGTAGGTCGACGTGATGGCATTCCAGGGCTGTGGCTGCTCATTCCTGGCGACCAACACGCGGTAATGGATGGCAAGGCGGTACCCGTTATCAGCGCTGGGCAGCGGGTGCGGGTTCCAGAGAGTTGGTTGCGTAATGTGCATCGTGGGAACTGAGAAGACCTCACGCAAAGGCGCTGAGTGAAGGAACTCACGCAAAGGCGCAGAGGCGCTAAGATTGTCTTTTGCGTCTTGGCGACTTAGCGTGAGCTTTTCTTGTTTATACAAAGACGCAGAGACACAAAGATGCATGAGAATGAGATTGCCAAAGTTGTCGTCGATGTGGCGTACCAGATTCACTCGCGGTTGGGGCCAGGATTGCTTGAGTCGGTCTATGAGGCCGTGTTGGTTCATGAAATACGGAAACGTGGACTGCACGCAGAGGCGCAGGTTCCTATTCCGGTAGTATGGGAAGAGGTGAAGCTTGAAGTCGGCTTTCGCGCGGATCTCATTGTGGAACGAAAGGTAGTGATCGAATTGAAATCGATTGAACAAATCGCACCCGTACACAAGAAACAATTATTGACCTACTTGAGGCTGACAGATTGTCGACTCGGCTTATTGATCAACTTCGGAGCTGAGCTGATTAAAAATGGCATCTCACGAGTGGTCAACAACCTTGGAGAGTAATTCTTCGCGCCTTGGCGCCTTGGCGTGAGTTTTCTTCTTTTTCACGCAAAGACGCAGAGACGCAAAGAAGAAAGGCTTAAGCGCTTTGGCGTGAGGTTTTTTCATGATCGATCGTCAAAAATTGCTGTCCGATGTTCAACGTCTCCTTCGTTCCCTTGAGTCCGACTTGTTGCACCGCAGCGAATCAAACGAAGTACCGGAAATCGCCCAAGCCCTGCAGGCCGAATACCAGAAAGCAAAGAATGCCGAGCGCACGGCGCTGAGTTACGAGGAGTGGCGTTCGGACTACATTACCCAGATCGCGGCGGCGTGGGTACTCAGTTGCGTGTTTGCTCGGTTCTTGGAGGACAACCGGCTCGTCGATCCGCCGAAGATTGCTGGACCAAATGAGAGGCTGGGACGAGCAAGGGACGAGCATGAGCTGTACTTCCGTAACCATCCCACCGAAACCGACCGTGAGTATCTGCTACAAGTATTCGGCGAGCTGGCGCGGCTGCCCGGCGCCAACGAGGTTTTCGGTCGTCACAACCTAATCCACGAGTTACCGAACTGGCTTAGCGGCGATGCCGCTGGTGAGCTATTGAAATTCTTCCAAAAGATCGATGCCAACACCGGCGCGCTCGTCCATGACTTCACCGACCCGAACTGGGATACACGCTTCCTGGGAGATCTGTATCAAGACTTATCTGAAGCGGCGCGTAAGAAATATGCACTGTTGCAAACGCCGGAGTTCGTCGAGGAGTTCATTCTCGATCGAACCTTGAAGCCGGCGTTGGATGAGTTTGGGTTGGAAGGGTTCCGCATGATCGACCCAGCTTGTGGAAGTGGCCACTTCCTCTTGGGATCGTTTAGCCTACTCGTGGAGCGTTGGCAGAAAAAAGAGCCGGGAACCAATGTGCGCGTGTTGGTACAGCGCGCACTTGATAGTGTGCACGGGGTCGATGTGAACCCGTATGCCATCGCTATTGCACGCTTTCGGCTGCTGTTGGCCGCGCTGCGCGAGTGTGGCATTCACCGGCTACAAGAGGCACCGGATTTCCATTTCAATCTCGCTGTGGGTGATTCACTGCTGCACGGCGTTCGTGGACGCGAGCAGCAGGTGATGCACTTTCACGAACTGGCGCATCACTACCAGAGCGAGGACTTGCCAACGTTACAGCGCATCCTTGTTCCAGGCACATATCATGCTGTAGTCGCCAATCCGCCGTACATTACACCGAAGGATAAGGCGCTCAACGAAGCGTACCGCAACCGCTACGATACTTGTCACCGGCAGTATTCTCTCGCGGTACCATTTATGGAGCGCATATTCGGCCTTGCTACGAGTGGTGGATTCACCGGGCAGATCACTGCCAATTCCTTCATGAAGCGCGAGTTTGGCAAAAAACTAATTGAGGAGTTCTTGCCTCGGGTTGACCTCACTCATGTCATTGATACCAGCGGTGCATATATTCCGGGTCATGGAACACCAACAGTGATTCTCTTCGGTCGCAATCGACCTCCTGTCGGTAGCGAAGTACGTGCAGTCCTTGGTATTCGCGGCGAGCCAAGCACGCCAGATGTCCCATCGCAGGGAAAAGTCTGGCGCTCCATTGTTGAACACCTGGACCAGAATGGTTCGCAGAATGAGTTTGTCAGTGTTGCAGATACCTCGCGCGAGACCTTTCGTAAACATCCATGGAGCATCGGGGGCGGAGGCGCATCTGATCTCAAGGTGCTGTTGGAAGCCGACACGTTGGAAGTGTTATCATCAAAGGTCGAGTCAATTGGGTTTGGGTGCATAACGAAACAAGACGAGGTCTTCGCTCAAGATTATTCCGCCTTGCTTCGCACTGGTATAAAAAGATCTCTCATTCGACCATTCGGAGTCGGGGAGGATTTGCGCGACTGGATACACAATGTAAGCCTCTGGGCAATCTTCCCTTATGATTCTGAAATCCGGACATTGGCATCAGACTCCATTCCTCAACTTCTCAATTACATGTGGCCATGGCGAACAACGCTTTACGATCGACGGGTGTTTGGAGGTCACACTTATAAAGAAGTAGGGAAACCTTGGTACGAATATGGACAGATACCGCCAGAGCGTTTCCGCACCCCTCTCTCCATCGCCTTTGCCTTTGTGGCTACGCATAACCACTTTGTACTCGACCGCGGCGGGAAGGTGTTCAAACAATCAGCCCCGGTCATCAAATTGCCCAGCGACGCCACTGAAGATGATCACCTCGCCCAGCTTGGGCTACTCAACAGTTCCACAGCGTGTTTTTGGATGAAGCAGGTGTTTCATAACAAAGGTAGTACGGTTGACGAAAAGGGCGCACGCCAAACTACTGTCGCTTTTGAGAACTTCTACGAATTTACTGGAACAGGATTGCAGCAGTTTCCTGTGACATCTGAGAAACCGCTCAATCTTGCAGTCAAGTTATCTCACTTGGCCCAAGAGTGGCAAAGATGCCTCCCGCAGCAACTAGCCACCAATTTCCCTGTGTCCCGCACCCGTCTCTCTGAGTATAGAGTACAGGCCGCAACTCTGCTCGGGGGCATGATCTCCCAGCAAGAAGAACTTGACTGGCAGTGCTATCGTTTGTACGGCCTGGTCGACGAAGACCTGACTTACGGCAAGGAACCGCCACCGATTCAGCTCGGTCAACGTGCGTTCGAGATCGTTATGGCTCGCAAAATGGCTGCGGGGGAATTGGCAACGACTTGGTTCGAGCGGCACAGTTCGACACCCATTACTGAGATTCCTGCTGAATGGCCGGAGGATTACAAACGGCTTGTTGAGCGGAGAATCGAGCAGATTGAGACTGACCGCAACATCGGTCTCATCGAACAACCCGAATATAAACGTCGTTGGAACACCGAGCCGTGGGAGTCACAGTTAGATAGCGCATTGCGAACCTGGCTGCTGGACCGATTGGAAAGCTACTTTGACTTTGATGGGCGGATGAATGACGAAGGCAAGGCGACGGCGAAACTGGACATCGCACTTGTGTCTGTTGGGCGGTTGGCTGACGTGGCTCGGCAAGATACGGATTTCATGCAAGTGGCTGAGTTATACCGTAATGATCCAGCGTTCGATGTGCAGAAACTGGTCAACGAGCTGGTAGAGGCGGAGAGTGTCCCGTTATTGCCGGTGCTGCGGTACAAAGAGTCGGGACTACGCAAACGGGCAGAGTGGGAAAAGACGTGGGAGTTGCAAAGGGAAGAGGATAGACTCACGCAAAGCCGCCAAGACGCAAAGGAGGAAGAGGATAGGCTCACGCAAAGCCGCCAAGATGCAAAGGAGGAAGAGGATAGGCTCACGCTAAGCCGCCAAGATGCAAAGGAGGAAGAGGATAGGCTCATGCTAAGTCGCCAAGATGCAAAGGAAGAGAAGCTCACGCTAAGCCGCGAAGACGCAAAAAAGGAAGAAGAACTTAGCGTCTCTGCGCCTTTGCGTGAGGTTCCTACGCCTTTGCGTGAGGTTTCAACGCCTTTGCGAGAGATTCCTGTTCCACCCAAATATACCAGCAGTGACTTCCAAAGCAGCACCTACTGGCGGCTGCGTGGCAAGCTTGATGTCCCCAAAGAACGCTGGGTCAGTTTCCCACATTGTGAAGGCGAAGACGGGACATTGATGATCGCCTGGGCCGGATACGATCACCTGCAATTGGCCCGTGCTGTTAGTGCGCACTATGTCGACGTGCAAGAACGCCTCGGCGGACGTGATGATCCGCGGTTGGCTCCGTTGCTGACCTGCCTCATCGAATTACTGCCCTGGCTCAAACAGTGGCACAACGAGGTTGATCCGGAGTTTGGCTTACCAATGGGCGACTACTTCGAGGGGTTTATTCAGGAAGAGGCCCGGCAGATGGGAAAGACGGTTAATGAGATTAGGGCATGGAAACCGTCAAGCAACAAAGGAAGACAGTCTCACGCCAAGCCGCGAAGACGCTAAGAAGAAAGGGAGCAACCTCACGCGAAGCCGCTAAGGCGCTAAGACCAAAGGAAGAGAAAGACAAGCTCACGCCAAGCCGCGAAGACGCAAAAGAGAAAGAAGAATTTAGCGCCTTGGCGCCTTTGCGCGAATCCCGCTATATTTGACTTCTGTTCGTAATTTTGCGAACAATATGGCACTATCATGCCGACAACTGAAGTGCTTTTTTACCAAGAGGAGGACGGAACGGTTCCGCTTATCCAATGGTTCCAGGACTTACAAGCAAAGGCGCTGCAGAAGTGTTTAGCCCGGCTGTTGCGTCTGGAAGAGCTCGGACACGAACTCCGCCGCCCAGAAGGAGATTATTTGCGGGATGATATTTATGAGTTGCGGGCGAGTTTGCAGGGGGTGCATTACCGTATGCTCTATTTCTTCCACGGTACGACGGCCGCAATCGTTTCACACGGATTGATCAAGGTGCGAGCGGTGCCCCCAAGAGAAATTAATCTCGCAATGACCCGAAAAGCATGGTTTACCGCCAATCCAAAACGACACACGTTTCAACCCGGAGGTCTCAAACAATGGCGACCAAGAAAAAAATAAAATCAGCCGCATTACAGTTTGTGTACGACCAATACATTAAGGGAGATCCGGAACGGGAGGAGTCTTTCGAGAATGAGGTGCTGAACGCCAAGATTGCGCGGGAGATTTATGACCTGCGCACAAAAGCCGGCTTGTCGCAACGTCAGCTTGCCAAAGTCGTTGGAACTACTGCTTCGGTGATCTGTCGCCTTGAGGACGCAGACTATGAGGGACATTCGCTGTCGATGCTACAGCGGATTGCCGCTGCGTTGGATAGTCGAGTAGAGATCCGTATCGTGCCACTACGCAAGACGACCCGAGTAAAGAAAGCTGCATAAGCTAGTTTAGACCTATAATCCGCCCCGGCCTCATCTTTAATGGCGGCAGAGCTTCGCGCCTCTGCGCCTTGGCGTGAGATTTCAGCGTCTTTGCGTGTCTCTCACTCTATTTGACTTCCATTCGTCATTTTGGGAACAATACACTCATCGGGGGCTAGCGAATATGACACTCATCAAAGACCTGATCGAGATCCCGGAGCGGGTACAACAGGGTGATTTTGTTTTACGGCTCTCCGAGGGCGTGAACCGTGCAGAAGAGACGCTGCGCGACTACGTCGTCACACCAGAGTTGGAAGAGTGTTTCGACAATGCGCTGACCTTCATCCGTAGCGCCCTGGAATCGAACACCAGCAAAGCCAGTTACCTGCACGGTAGCTTCGGTAGCGGCAAGAGCCATTTCATGGCCGTGCTGCATTTGATTCTGCAAGGCAATGCGGCTGCACGCGGCATTCCCGAACTGGCGTCGGTTATTACCAAACACAACGCATGGGTCGCTGGCAAGAAGTTCCTGTTGGTGCCGTACCATATGATCAGTGCCCACGATATGGAGTCGGGTATCCTCGGGGGCTATGTCGATTTCATTCGACGAACCCACCCGAATGCTCCGATCCCCGGTGTCTATCTCGCCGAAGGCTTGTTTCAGGATGCCAAGAACCTGCGCGAACGGATGGGTGACGACCAGTTCTTTGCCACTCTCAGCGAGGCCGCAAGCAGCGAAGGCGGATGGGGCGACCTGGAAGCGGGCTGGGATGCCGAACGGTTCGAGAATGCGATGGATGCCGATCCAGGATCAGAAGAACGTTCACAGCTCATCAGCGCACTGGTCGGGAAATTCTTCGGCTCGTATGACACCCAGTCAGGCGGACACGGAGAGGCGTTCCTGTCGTTGGATAAAGGGCTATCGGTGTTGAGTCGGCACGCCGCGAGCCTGGGTTATGACGGGCTCATTCTTTTTCTCGATGAACTGATTCTCTGGCTGGCCAGCCATGCGGCTGACTTGAAGTTCGTGCATCAGGAGGGCCAGAAACTGGCGAAGCTCGTCGAGGCGCAGACGCCGGACCGGCCGGTGCCGATTATCAGTTTCGTCGCCCGCCAGAGGGACTTGAGTGAACTGATCGGTGAGTCTGTACCGGGTGCCGAACGGCTGAACTTCGGTGACGCGCTGAAACATTGGGAAGGCCGCTTCCACAAGGTCACGCTGGAAGATCGCAACCTGCCAGCGATCGCTGAGCGGCGTGTTCTCAAGTGCAAGAGCGAAGCCGCCCGTGGGGAACTCGATGCCGCGTTCGAGCAGACACAAAAGATCCGTGAAGCAGTGATGAACACGCTGCTGACCAGCGAGGGTGACCGAGGAATGTTCCGCAAGGTCTACCCCTTCAGTCCGGCGCTGGTGCAAACGTTGATCGCCGTCTCCAGCGTGCTGCAGCGCGAGCGAACAGCACTGAAGGTGATGCTGCAACTGCTGGTCGATCAGCGCGAAACCCTCCAGGTCGGTGACATCGTTCCGGTAGGGGACCTGTTCGATGTCATCGCCCACGGTGATGAGGCCTTCAGCCAAGAGATGGCAATCCATTTCGACAACGCCAAGCGGCTCTATCATCAAAAGCTGCTCCCAGTACTGGAAAAACAGCACGGGCGGCGTGAAGATATCGCGCAAACTCCCACGACTGATCCCAAGCGGGTGGCATTCCGTAACGACGACAGGTTGGTGAAAACGCTGCTGCTTGCCGCGCTCGTGCCTGAGGTTGAATCCCTGCGCGCATTGAATGCCGAGCGTCTGGCAGCGCTCAATCACGGGACAATCAAGACGCCGATCCCTGGCCGCGAAGGACAGGAAGTGCTGCGGCGGTGTCGGACCTGGGCAGCGAGTGTAGGTGAGATTCGCATTGGCGAAGAATCAACAAACCCAACGATCGCGATCCAACTGTCGGGCGTCGATACTGAGACGATCATTGAACAGGCGCGCCGTGAGGACAATCAGGGAAACCGCATCCGCCGCGTGCGTCAGATGCTCTTCGAGCAGTTGCAGATTGAAGGGGAGGACGAATTCGAACAGTCCCATAACTTCATGTGGCGCAATACCAAGCGGTCGTGCTCAGTGTTGTTCAAAAACGTTCGTGAATTGTCCGACACGTCATTCAAAAATACCGACGAGCGCTGGAGGTTGATTATCGACTTTCCCTTTGATGAACAGGGGTATGGTCCGCGTGATGATCTGAGTCGGATTCAAGTATTTCAGCAAGCGCATCCAGAGGGGACGAAAACGCTCTGTTGGGTTCCCACCTTCTTCAGTGCCGAGGCACAGAAGGACCTGGGGATGTTAGTCATTCTGGAGCATATTCTGAAGGGAGAGCGTTTTGCGCAGTACGCTAATCATCTGTCACCGCAGGATCGACAAGCAGCGAAGTCGCTGCTGGAGAATCAGCGCAGTACGCTGCGGCAGCAGGTACAAGATCATCTAGATGCAGCCTATGGCTTAGAATCTCTCAGGCCTGGCTCTCTCGATACCGTCCATGAGCTGGAGCCTAGCGAACATTTTATCTCCCTGTGGCACGGCTTCGAGCCACGCCCGCCCGTCGCCGCTGACTTGGCTGGCGCGATGCACCACTTGTTGAGCCAGACGTTGGAACACGAATTTCCTGCCGCGCCACATTTTGAGGAAGAGATAACCACCAACAATTTGAAGAAGGTCTATGAACAGGTACGCGCCGCAACGCGGACGGAAGATGGTCGGGTTGCCATCGATAAACCGCTGCGTCCGCTGCTGCGACACGTTGCCAATCCATTGCTTTTAGGTGAGATGGGGCATGACGCTACGCACTTTGTGCTCGGGCAACACTGGAAGACCCACTTGACCAAGAAGGCCGCTGAGACCGGAAGCGCGATCACTGTGAGTCAACTGCGCCAGTGGATTGATGAGCCAAAACCGATGGGCCTACCGCGCGAAGCTGAGAATGTCGCTATCCTCGTCTTCGCCGAACAGACGAACCGGACATTCTTTCTGCACGGGGCTCCGTTCGATGCCACGCTGACCAACCTCCCGGATCAGTTAGAGCTACGCGAACAAAAGCTGCCGGACCCACAACACTGGGACGTGGCCCTGAGACATGCTGGCTCCATCTTCGGCGTCGTCGGCTCGCCGCTGCTGAAGGCGAGCAATGTCACCAATCTCGTTACCAGCGTACAACAACAAACGGCGGCCTCACGTTCCGCTTGTCAAGTATACTGCCAACGGTTGAGAGAGCGACTCGGAAAGCTGGGAATTGCTGTGGGTGAAACCGCGCGCCTGAAGACGGCATCTGCGACGCTTGTGCTGCTTGAACGCATCCAGCAGGCAAAACCTGACGAAGTGATTAATGTCTTAGCAACGGCGGAGATTGCTACCAGTGAGTCGGCTATGGGAACATGTCTGAGTCAAGCTGCCACTCTTGGCGCAGTCCTTGGAGGAACAGACTGGGAGATCTTCGAGGCGATTGGAAAACTCTCTGACGAACGGCAGAGCACTGCGGCTGAAATTCGTGGCACCGTCGAACAGGCACTACGGAATGATGAGCACGTTGTGCAGCTTGGACCGGCGTTGCAGACCGCACACTCCAAAGCCGTGCGACTGTTGACAGCAACTGCGAAGCTCCCTGAGCCGCCGCAAAAACCACCAGAGCCCACACCAGTACCGAAGCCGGGCAAGCGGGTTGTCGGACAAGGGGCCAAGGAAAACTTGGAGATAACTGCTGCCACAGAGCTGTTGTCCAGCTTGGGACAGGAACTGCGTAACGGTCAGGTGTTGCGAGTGAATCTCAGTTGGATCATTGAAGAGGGTGGAACAACGCAGTGACTACGCCAGCTCCCACGTTTGGCCAGATTAAAGCGCAGGTCGCCGCCATTCGCCGCAAGGTTCCTGCGGCTCGGGTGATCGGAATCCGTGCGGAGGGTCGTTGGACTGGCGAGAACTGCAAGCAGGATGGCGACGAAATCTACGTGATTACGCAATGTGACTCACCCTTAGCGATGCGCATTGCCCTCCGCGAGAACACGGATCAGCAAACGACACAAGTGCTGATTACCAGCCTCGATGACAAAGACTTGAGTGACGATATTCTGTTACGGCTCACCAAGAGGCGACTTTTTCCCTTGCGGAGTTGGGAGATTGTGAAGGCGCTGTTCCAAGCCCAGGAGATTGACCCGCGCTTGACACGGTATTCCTGGATTGCTGAGTCTCTTCTCAACTGGATTCCTACCGAGGGGTATGCGCCTGTGAGTGGCGGCTTCCTCGATGCAGAGACCGTCTGGCCAATCCTACTGCGCTGCGGGATGAACCTGACCACTGAGCATCCAGACCTTCAGGCGGTGCTGCGTTGGTCGATTGACGTGGAAAATGTTGCTCGCTACCGGGCAGCCTCAACAGCTTTTCAAGAGGCAGCGACACAATGGTTAGCGGGACTCGTGGGGCCTCCGGTCGTGGCCATTCTAGACTGTGTGGCCAGGAGCGAACGGACGGATGCGTTGCCTATCGGGCTGGCAGCGGCAGTAGTGTTCCACCCCAACGTCGCCGGGCGTTTAGAGAGAGCGGTTGGTAAACTTGAGGAACGCTATCTGAGAGGTGTTGCTCTTGCCGAGGGTACGCTTGACCGGTGGAGTGCGGCGGCGACCGAAGTGGTGCGATTACAACTCCCGGACGCCAAACAGAAGAGGCAACAACTTCTGCGGGCTGACGAGATCCTCGCGGAGGTTGGGGCTGAAACTTCAGCGTATCTGAGCGACACGTCACCGCTCGGATTCGATCAGCGCCTGGCCAGTTTTGGGAGGCAGCTCACAGAAACGCTGGGAAGCCTCAAGTCTCAGTCAGTCGAACATCTTACCGAGGCGCGCCGAACGATTCTTAGTCACGACCTCGTAAGCCGTGAACGTCGCCGTCTTGAACGCGTCGATATGGCGGTGCGGCTGATCCGCTGGATTAGCAAAGCGGAGCACGATGGCTTGGCACAGCCACAGTCTTTGGCCGAGGCGGCGGCCTATCAAGTTGCTGAAGGCAGCTTTGTCGATTGGGCGCGGTTATCTCTCAGGTGGGGTGATCCCGTTCAGGCACTGTCCGAGGCCTACGCACAGCTTGTGGACCGGGTGACCGAACAACGTGAGGAGCAGGCCCACGTCTTTGCGACTCTGCTCAAGGACTGGACGGCTGCCGGATCGACTGGGGCGGCAATCATTCCGGTGGAAAACGTTCTCGAACTCATCGTCGCTCCGCTCGCGTCCCAAATTCCTATACTCGTAGTGGTTGTAGACGGTATGAGCACTGCGGTGTGGCGCGAACTGGTGACAGACATTACACAGCATGATTGGGTTACGCTCAGTAAAGAGGGACAATCGCCCTCTGCCCTCATAGGGCTCGCAGCTATTCCTTCTCTCACCGAGGTGTCGCGGGCGAGTCTGCTGTGTGGACAATTACGGCGCGGCAACGCCCAAGATGAACAGGCGGGGTTTGCCTCCCATCCAGCATTGCTTATGCAATGTCGGACAAATTCTCCACCGATTCTGTTCCATAAAGCCTCGCTCCAAGAGGAAGATGACGCTGGGTTGGCCAGTGAAGTGCGGAAGGAGATCGCCTCATCCCATCGTTGCATCGTTGGCGTCGTAATCAACGCCGTCGATGACTACTTATTGAAGGGTGAGCAGCTCAAGACCTCCTGGACCCAAGACCAGATTAAGGTGCTGCGGGCCTTGCTGCACGAAGCCCATCAGGCACGGCGTGTGGTCGTTGTCCTCAGTGACCATGGGCACGTGCTCGACTACAAGACGGCAGGTAGAGCTTATGAGGGTGGAGACCGTTGGCGACGTGATAACGGTGCGCCGGCAGACAAGGAGCTGCAAATCAGCGGCTCACGCGTGCTCGTTCCTGAATCACACGCGCTGATCGCACCGTGGACCGAGCGGCTGCGCTATGGCATCAAGAAGAATGGGTATCACGGGGGGGTAACGCCCCAGGAAATGGTTGTTCCCATCGGTGTGCTCTGCTCGACCGCCACGCATCCCAAGGGCTGGAGTGACGCTTCGGTGGAGATCCCGCCCTGGTGGGACGAACCTGTTAGCGAGGACATGGGTCCCCGTGAAGCAGTACCTCTTCCCGAGCCAAGCAAACGCACTGTACCCAGACCATCCGGCCCTCTTTTCGATTGGGCAGCCGGGCAGGCACCAGCAGAACCGCAGGCGCTCAGGTGGATTAGCGCACTGGTCGCCTCACCTCTTTTCGCCGAGCAAAAGAAGATTGCTGGCAGGGCCGTGCCGTCTGACGATATTTTTACTCGCCTCCTCGTGGCACTGGATAGTCGCGGAGGTAAGATGACCTCAGCCGCGCTTGCCCGTGCACTGGACTGTCCCGCCATTCGCCTTCGAGGTCTTCTGGCAATCACACAGCGAGTGCTCAATATCGACGGGTATGCGGTCCTGACCCGCGACGAGGCTTCGGATACCGTTGAGTTGAATCGTGAACTGTTGCGCCGACAATTTGACTTGATCAGTAGTGCTTAGTCCTTGGTACTGAGCTGGTAATCGCCAGGTATGAGTGACTGGCAACTACCTCTCCGAGCTAAGACCTAAAAACTAAGAGCTAAAAACGATGATGATCAGCCCCCAAAAGAGAGAAGAGATTCTTGATGCCCTACGGCGCGGTACTGTGCCGCGGAGCAGCCTCGATACCTTCGCTGTCGGGCTGGAGCCTTTCGAGAATGCCCTGCATGACGAGCTGCGCAAAGTCGGTTCGGGTGGCAGTGTGTTTAAGGCGGTGCGTGGCGAGTACGGCTGCGGCAAAACGTTTTTTGCTCGCTGGTTGGCAGATCATGCACGGAAGCTTGGGTTTGCAACCTCTGAGGTGCAAATCTCCGAGACGGAAACCCCGTTGCATCGACTGGAAACTGTCTATCGACGGCTCACCGAGCGACTGGCGACGGCTGACACACCGCAGGGAGCCTTGCGCAATATCATCGACGGATGGTTCTTTACCCTCGAAGAGGACGTCTTGGCCGAAGGCTCAATTGACGCCAGTGATGAGGAACGACTGCTCAGCAAAACGAACGAACTGCTAGAACAGCGACTGGCCAAGATTACCAGTACTGCACCCATGTTCAGTGCCGCACTACGGAGCTATCGCCACGCACAGGCTACGGGTGACCAAGCCGTCGCCGATGGCATTTTGGCCTGGCTCACAGGTCAGCCTAATGTGGCCGCAAGCGTCAAGCGGTATGCCGGCGTGAAAGGTGAGATCGATCACTTCGGGGCGTTGAACTTCTTGCAAGGGATTCTCACCGTTCTCCGCGACTCCGGACAATTGGGCATGGTAATTATCTTAGATGAAGTCGAAACTATTCAACGGGTGCGTAGTGATGTCCGCGACAAAAGCCTCAATGCGTTGCGTCAGCTCCTCGACGAAGTGGATTCAGGGCGGTTTCCTGGCTTGTATCTGATGATCACCGGAACGCCGGCGTTCTTCGATGGCCCGCAAGGGGTGCAGCGTCTGGAACCACTGGCGCAGCGGCTGCACGTCGATTTTCAGACCGAGGCACGGTTTGATAATCCCCGGGCCGTGCAGATCCGGTTGTCGGCCTTCACCCTTGAGCGCTTATGCCTGGTTGGTTGCAAGGTGCGTGATATTTTTAGTCAGCATTCACAAGCAGCAGAGCGGATCATGCGGATGTGCAATGATCCCTACATCCGGGAATTAGCGACAGCGGTAACCGGGAAACTCGGAGGCAAGATTGGTGTAGCGCCTCGCATTTTTCTGAAGAAGCTGGTGGCCGACGTATTGGACCGTATCGATCAGTTTCCCGACTTCAATCCACGTCAGCATTACGCGCCGACGATCACGGACGCCGAACTGACTACCGTGGAGCGCCAGGCCTTTGGGGCAACGGATGTCGACGAAATCGAGTTGGACGTGTGAGCAACTTTAACCAACTGCATCCGGCCCTTCAGTATCACATCGTCAATAGCCTGGGATGGCATGACCTGCGCCCATTCCAAGAGGCGGTAATTCCCCAGCTCCTGGCCGGTCACCATCTCATCATCGTGGCTCCGACTGCCGGGGGGAAAACGGAAGCGGCGTTCTTTCCCATCCTTTCACGCATGCTCGCGGAAAGCTGGTCGGGACTGAGTGTACTCTACCTCTGCCCGATCAAGGCGCTCCTGAACAATCTCAACCTGCGCGTACAGCGATACTGTACGTTGGCGGGTCGTCGAGCCGCATTGTGGCACGGCGACGTGAAACAACCGGTGCGCAGGAAGATTCTTCATGAGCCCCCCGACTGCTTATTGACGACGCCAGAATCACTTGAAGTTATGCTGATCTCGCCGAACGTGGACGCGCGGAGTTTGTTCGGGACCCTACGAGTCGTCATTGTCGACGAGATCCACGCGTTTGCCGGCGATCATCGGGGATGGCATCTGTTATCGGTCCTGTCCCGGATTTCACGGCTGGCCGGACGAGAGTTGCAGCGGATTGGACTCTCAGCCACAGTGGGCAACCCCGAGGTGCTCAGTGAGTGGCTCGCTGGTTCATGTCAGGGCGAACGTAGCGTTTTCTTTCCTCTAGAACGTCAGGATTCTCAGGCCGATGTCACTCTGGATTATGTCGGATCTCTACAGAATGCAGCAATTGTGATCTCTCGCCTGTACCGTGGAGAAAAACGGCTTGTTTTCATTGATAGCCGGTCACGGGCGGAACAGCTTACCGCGGAGTTGCATCAATTGCAAGTCACGACATTTATTACTCACAGCTCGCTGAGCCAGGAACAACGACGGCAGGCAGAGGAAGCGTTCGCTTCGAGACCTGACTGCGTCATTGTTGCTACGAGCGTGTTGGAGTTGGGAATTGATGTCGGTGATCTGGATCGCGTTATCCAGATTGATGCACCGCCTACCGTTGCCGGGTTCCTGCAACGTATGGGACGAACAGGGCGACGGGCAGGGACGACGCGGAACTGTCTATTCCTCGCTACCAGAGAAGAGTCATTGGTACAGGCGGCCGGGGTACTCGATTTATGGACCAGCGGATACGTCGAACCACTGTCACCACCCTCCGATCCCTACCATATCTTGGCGCAGCAATTGATGGCGCTGGCGTTGCAAGAGCACGGGATTGGCCAGCGTGAGTGGTTTAACTGGATTGACAGTGTCCCTGCTTTCGCAGCGATACCTTCTGAGCGCATTGCTGACACCGTTACCTGGATGCTGAAAAAGGGAATCCTCTGGAACGACCAAGGCCTACTGTGGCTCGGGCGCAAAGGAGAGGAAGACTACGGCCGACGTAATTTTTTGGACCTTTGTTCGGTCTTCACCTCACCGCCACTGTTTGCTGTGCTTTACGGGCGACGGGAACTTGGCTTCGTTGACGAACTGACCTTTCTGAGCAAACACGACGGTCTTCTCACGCTCTTACTTGGGGGCCGTCCGTGGCGAGTCACCCACATCGACTGGCAACGGCGGGTTGCGCATGTCGAGGCCAGTAAGGAGAAGGGTCGTTCACGATGGAAAGGGAAAGGCCAGGCGCTCTCTTTTCGCCTCTGTCAGGCGATTAGGCATGTTTTGGCTATAGACGACGAGTATGAGTACTGGTCCAACCGCACCCGCCAGCAGATGCCGTCAGTACGAAGCGAATTTGCGTGGCTGGAGCCTGATGGAACTGCGCTCGTGCGCGGTGATGACGAAACCATGGAATGGTGGACGTTCGCCGGACTCGCGGCCAACGCGACACTCGGCAACGAGCTTGCGCAGGTCATGAAAAGTCGGACCAAATTCGACAGCTTCAGTATTACCTTCGAGCCACAGGTGTCAGCCAACGCGATTGAACAAGCTCTGCATGTACTGAAGACGCGCAACGTCAGTACGATGCGTCCAGCGGCAGAAGAAAAAGCGATTGAAGGTCTCAAGTTCTCGCAATGTTTACCATACGATTTGGCCCTTCGCGCGCTAGAGGCACGGCTGCGTGACCCATCCGCTGTCGCATACATCCTTCAACAACCAAGGCGAGTGGTAGTTAACTGACTCTGAACTGTGTATGACTACAGATCTCTTCTCAACACACGAAGGATTAGCCCCAATCCTCATGCACGATGCTGAGGTGTACTATATGCGCCGCTTCCTTCCTGCGGAGACGGCACAGACACTCCTGCGCCATTTTGTTGAGGACGTTCCGTGGCGAGCAGAGCAGATTACTATGTGGGGCAAGACGTTTCCGCAGCCGCGCCTCATCGCCTGGTACGGGGATCGTGGAAAGAACTACACCTACTCCGGGATTCACCTCACCGCTGTACCGTGGACACCGACGCTCCGTGAACTCAAGAGCAAAGTGGAAGGAATTGCGCGGACAACTTTCAACAGCGTCTTACTCAATTACTACCGCGACCACCGAGATAGTATCGGCTTTCACAGTGATGACGAAAAGGAACTGGGCAGACGACCGATCATTGCGTCGGTGAGTGTCGGGGAAGCGCGCAGTTTCATTTTGAAACACAAAACCGACAAGGCGGTGAAACCAATTCGTCTTTCCCTTGAGTCCGGGAGCCTGCTGGTCATGCAGGGCGAGACGCAGCACTATTGGAAGCATGGAGTTGAGAAAGAAGCGCATCTTTGCGGACCTCGCATCAACTTGACATTTCGACGTATCTGCTCGTGAACCCCGCATCCCCCATCTGCTAGGAAGCGTGCATATCTGGTGTGATGGGCACGCGCTGTTGACATGCCTTCCCGCGGTAACCCTGTGCCTGGATACGTGGGGAACGATCACGCTGGGGAAGGAGACGGGGTGTGCCTCTTCACTGCGCTATTTTCCCAGCAATTCTTTCGCTTTCCCCTCGGCTGGCGCGATGACCTTGCCATCGAGTGACCGCAGTACCTCGTGTACCGCGGTATAGCGATAAGTGTCCAAGACCCAAGGAAACCGGCGGAAATACTCAAACATTCCTGGATCCTCTTGTGAGATAACAAGTAAGGGCTGCACCGGTACCGATGGGAGGCTAGGCACAGTGGCTTGTAACTCTTGTAAGACACTTTTGGCATCTGTTGCGTTTTCTGGCCCAAAATGATCACGGATTCTGATGCAAGTTGATCATCGATTCTGATGCAAGTTGATCACGGATTCTGGTGCAAGTTGATCCGTAAGGCACTGAAACCAGAATGGATGATCACGTTCCCAGAATCCGTGATCACGTTCAAGAATTGTCTCTGACAGCGAGCGCTGGAAAACCCGATTCGCCCTTTCCATCCTACCGCATTTGTTGTGAGGAGGAGGAGGAGAGATGGCGAATCCCAGGATTTCCATGCACAAGATCAAAGACGTTTTACGGTTACACTAGACGGCAGAGTTGACGAATCGGCAGATTGCCGCGAGCCTGCACATTGCCTACGGCACCGTCGTCGGGTATCTCCACCGGGCGGAGCAAGCGGGGCTAACATGGCCCTTGCCCGAGGGCATGAGCGAAGCGGAACTGGAGCGGCGACTCTTTGGCTCACGGGAGCCGCGGGACCGCGGGACGCGGAACGCTCCAGACTTTGCCGCGATTCATCAAGAGTTGCAGCGCAAAGGTGTCACCCTGCAATTGCTGTGGGAAGAGTATCAGACGAGGAGTGCCGGTCCCCACTACAGCTATCCCCAATTCTGTGCCCGCTATCGTGCGTGGCGGCAGACGCTCAAACGCAGTCTGCGCCAAGTGCACCACGCTGGCGAGAAACTCTTTGTCGATTATTGTGGCCCCACTGTTCCCGTCATTGATGGCGTCACAGGGGCCGTGCGGTCAGCTCAGATCTTCGTCGCGGTCCTCGGCGCGTCCAATTACACCTATGCCGAAGCCACCTGGACCCAGAGCTTACCGGATTGGATTGGCTCGCATGTGCGGGCGCTCACGTTTTTTGGTGGGGTTCCTCGCCTGGTCATTCCCGATAATCTGAAAGCGGGGGTCGCCAAAGCCTGTCGCTATGAACCCGAACTCACTCCCACCTACGCCGAATGGGCGCGGCATTACAATACGGCCGTCTTACCGGCGCGGCCTTACAAACCCAAAGACAAAGCCAAAGTCGAAGTCGGCGTGCAGATTGTCGAACGCTGGATCTTGGCCCATCTCCGGCATCAGCAACTCTTCAGCTTACCGGAACTGAATACCGCCATTGCCGCCTTACTGACGAAGCTCAATCACCGCCCCTTCAAGAAACTCCCCGGCTCACGGCACTCGCAGTTCCTGACGTATGAGCAGCCGGCACTCCAACCTCTCCCCGCCACTCCCTATGAATATGCCGAATGGCGCCACGCACGAGTCCATCTTGATTCTCATCTCGAACTCGAGGGGCATTTCTACAGTGTTCCCCATCGCTTCGTGCGTCAGGCGGTAGACGTGCGTCTCACAGTTACCACCATCGAAATCTTTCACAAAGGGGAACGGATCGCCACGCATCGGCGGAACTCACGCAAAGGGAGCCATACGACACTGGCTGAACATATGCCCAAAGCACACCAACGTCATTTAGCGTGGACGCCAGGACGGTTTCTGAACTGGGCCCAAACGATTGGTCCCGCCACCCGAACACTGGTGCAACATCTCCTGGAACACCGCGCCCATCCTGAACAAGGCTATCGCAGCTGTTTGGGATTACTGCAACCCGCCAAACGCTATAGCGCCCCCCGCTTGGAAGCTGCGTGTCAGAAAGCGATTGCGCTCGGTGCCTTCACGCGTCGCAGTGTCGCCTCCATCTTAGCGCATGGCTTAGATCAGACGGAGTCCCCGGGCTCTCCCGTCGACGCTCAACCTCCCCTGTTTCACGACAACCTCCGGGGGCCAACGTATTACCACTAAGGATTTGCTACGAAATAACTGCCATAACTAACGAACTATTTCTGATACATAGGGCAGAATGGAATAGTTCCATTCGCCATGAAAAGCATGGGGGCGCAGTTGGACTTGGGCGAGTTGCTCAT
>JBFWXH010000084.1:0-35004 GCA_050187625.1 Binatia bacterium | reverse complement strand
TCTATAATGAAAAGTTCGCGTCGAGTGCGCAACTACTCGGTACGGTTGTCTTAGAGTTCACGATTGCGACAGACGGTCATGTGACCGAGGCTTTGACTCACCCGACGACACTAGAAAGCCCTCTGCTGCTCCAGGTCATTCAGAGTCTTGTCCGAGAGTGGCAGTTCGAACCCATCCCCGCGGGCGACACGGTTGTCTTTTATCCATTGCTGTTTGTTCCGCAAAACATAAACCCGGCAGTGCTTATGGACTTGACGCAAGAGCATTTGCCTGGTCGGTATCGGATACTGGGGGCAGAGACCCTGTCCGTGCTGTCAAGCCGTAACGACGATGCGTCAACGGTGGGAAAAGTTTCTCCAGGCTTACGGATTGATGTTGTGGGGGCACAAGGAGAGTGGCTCACTATCCTGTCACCAAAAGGAAAAACGGGATATGTTCAGGGCGCTGTCATCTCGACGCGGGAGGACGCCGAACCGTAACAACTGTAATTGGACAGTACCCAGAAGGAACGATCCGTGTTGGTGTGTCCCGTTGAGGATAACGGAGGTGCCAGGAACGTTGAGGTGCAGTGAGAAAAGGAGGAGACAATGGAATTTGGTATTTCCTATCCTGCGCGACCAGACGCGTGGAAAGATCTGGTGATCGCGGAGGATCACGGCTTTACGCACTGCTGGTTCTACGATTCGCAGATGATCTACAGCGATGTGTATGCGTGCATGGCAATCGCGGCTGAACACACGAAAAAAATCACGCTGGCTACCGGTGTTGCCATTCCCAGCAACCGGATTCCGCCGGTGACAGCCCACTCGATTGCAACGATCAATTTGCTCGCTCCTGGACGAACTGTTCTTGGTGTGGGGACTGGTTTTACCGGGCGCAATACGATGGGGCTTCCACCGGTGCCGCTCAACACCGTTCGTGAATATATGACGCAATGTCGTACCTTGTTGCGTGGTGAAGAAATTCTGTACAAAGATGGTCCGCGCGAACGTTGGATTAAATTCATGCACCCGGATCATGGGTATATTAACCTTAAGGATCCCATTCCCATTTACTTTGCTGCCAATGGACCAAAAGCACTTGCGCTCTGTGGTGAAGTCGCTGACGGATGGATTACTACGCTGTCTGACCCACAAAGTTTTCAGAAAAATTTGGCGGCGGTGGAACAAGGGGCAGCCCAAGCTGGTCGTACGTTGAAAAACTTTCCCAATGTTGCCCTGTCAACCGGGTGTGTCTTACGTCCAGGGGAGCCGCTGACGTCCCAGCGCGTACTCAACCGTGTTGGTCCTTTTGCCATTGTTGCTCTGCATGCGTTATGGGAACAATCGGCTGTCGCTACAGACTTACCTCCTGCCCTGAGAGATCTCTACGCACGGTATAACACAGAATATGTCGCGAAACTGAAAACGCCGGCGGATCGCCGCTACCTGGAAGTTCACGAAGGGCATCTGATTTACCTGAAGCCCGGCGAAGAACGCTACGTTGATGAGTCGCTCATTCGTGGGTGGAGTCTCACTGGAACCGGTGAAGACATTATCGCCCGGCTGAAAGCCCTGGAAGCCGTTGGCCTCAAGCAGGTAGCCATACAGGTTGTGAATGACGGACGAGAGATGATCGAGGAATTCAGCCGCGAGGTGATCGCGAAGTATTAAAAACGTAAAACGTGAAACGTCAAAGAAGTTCTTATCTCTATTACGTATTACGTTTCACGAGAGGTGTTCATGCCAAAACAAGCTATTTCTCTCGGTATTGCAGTATCACTGAGCGGACGCTATGCGCTCTTAGGGCGTCAGGTGCTCGAAGGCTTGGAATGTTACGTACGAGACTGTAATGCTGCCGGCGGTATTATGCTGAAAAGTGAAAGCCGGCGGGTACCGGTCTCACTCAGGGTGGAAGATGATGGCAGTGATGAGACCCGCGTTCGTAGCGCGGTAGAAAAACTGATTGGCAAAGATCAGATCGATATCCTCGTGGGTCCGTATGGCAGTGGCCTGACGCTGGCTGCGGCGGAAGTGGCTGATGCGCATCAGCATGTGCTATGGAATCACAGTGGATCGTCTGACGAAATTTTTGAGTGTAATCTTGCGTCTGTGGTTGGCCTTCTCTCCCCGGCGTCGCTGTATCTGTGCGCGATCCTTGAACTGCTCAAGTCGCTTGATCCGAGCGCCAAACGTGTTGCACTCTTCAGCGCCACCACCGGTTTCGCAACTGATATGGCTGCTGGGGCGGTAAACTGGATCAAACGTGAAGGAGGAACCTTGACCCAGCATCAGACGTATCATTCCGGTATTGCTGATTTTCGGGCATTGCTGGGACCGATCAAGGATGATCCGCCGGATATTTTCCTCAGTGTTGGGCGTGTGGAAGACGACATTCTCCTGGGACGCCAGCTGCGTGAACTGAAGCCACGAGTGAAAGCTGCCGGACTGGTGGTTGCCGCGATTAGTCGCTTCAAGGCAGAATTACATGATTTAGCGGATGGCTTTTTTGCCCCAAGTCAGTGGGAACCTCAAGTGCGCTACCAGGTTGACTGTGGGCCGAACGAAGAGGAGTTTCTGCTGCATTATCTGAAAAGCGCCACAGTTCCTATCGACTATCCTGCTGCCCAAGGATACGCCGCTGGGGTTGTGGCGCAACGTTGTATTGAGGATGCCGGCAGGATTGAGCAGCAAGCCCTGCGGGAAGCGGCGGGCCGTCTTCGTTGTACGACGTTCTACGGTCCCTATGCTGTAGAAGCGAAGACTGGCCGACAAATCGCGCACCCGATGTTGGTGACACAGTGGCAAAAGGGACGCAAGGAAATCGTCTGGCCGCGGGAAGTGGCCGAAGTGCAACCGTGGTATCCAGGGCCACTGTATTAACTCTGAGAGCGAAGAAACGTCTGGCGGAAAGAAAGGAACAGCATGGGACGGCTTGAGGGAAAAATCGCACTGGTGACTGGTGGGGCTTCCGGCATTGGTCGTGCCATTTGTGTGAGTTTTGCAAACGAAGGGGCAACGATTATCTGTAATGACATGTCAACTGAAGCCGCACAGAAGGCGCTCGATCAATGTGGGCAGCAAAAACGGGGGCTGGCAGTAAAAGCTGATGTATCGAAGAGTCGTCAGGTCAGGGCCATGTTCGACAAGGTCAGCAAAAGGTTTGGCCGTCTCGATATCTTAGTCAACAACGCTGGTATCGGTCTCGAAAACGCCAAGCTGCGAGCCCGGTTCAACAAAGTGCTCGAGAAACAGCAAGGCGAATTGGCCAAGGAAGGGAAAATCACAACCGCTCTTGAGGCCACCCAAAATCTGACGGATGAAGATTGGGATCAGATGATTGGCGTGCATTTGACCGGGACCTTTTACTGTACGCGTGAAGCGCTCAAGTTGATGGAGAAGCAACGAACGGGAAAAGTCATTAGCATTGCTTCGATTTGCGGGATGACCGGATGTGCTGGTGCGCCGCACTACAGTGCGGCGAAAGCGGGCATTATGGGCTTTACTCGCTCAGTGGCCCGGGAAGCGATTGTCAGCGGAGTCAACGTGAACGCTATCGCGCCGGGGTACATTGACACCCCGATGACGGCAGCGATTGACGACGCTGTGCGTCGCGCGATCAGTATGGCGACGCCAGCCGGTCGTTTTGGTTCTCCTCAGGATGTGGCGAATTTGGCAGTGTACCTCGCCTCCGAAGAGTCGAATTTTGTGGTGGGACAAGTGATAAGCCCTAATGGTGGATATGTGATCGCGTAAGCGTGCACCAGGTGCGCGATTTTTCTATCAGCAACGCCGTTGCAGGTTCCGCAATCAAGTCTCGGGGCACGATCCGTCGTGCCCCGATTTTTTTCTTTGCCTCAGTGTCAACTCAACCTGCCTCTCCTTCGTTAGTACACTGAGGGCAACAACAGGTGGGAGACAAAGCCGCTGTGGCCGAGGTGTCACGGACTCGTTACGAGGATCTCTATCGTGCACATTACCCGCGCATTGTGCGGTTGTGCCGTCTCCTGCTCCGTGATGTGGGCGAGGCGGAGGAAGTGGCACAGGAGGTGTTTGTTAAATTGTTGCGTGTGAGTAGTGGACTCTCGCAATCCCTTGCCTGGGAAGCGTGGCTGACTCGGGTCGCGGTCAATGCCTGTCGCGATCGACAGCGCAACTGGTGGTGGCGACGAAGACGGGAGGACACTATGGACTGGCAAGAACTGCAACTGCCAAGCCTTGCTCCGACTCCGGAGGAAACAACGCTTAGCCGTGAACAGCGCGAACGAATCTGGCAGTCTCTGCGTCACTTATCGGCTCGGCAACGCGAGATTTTTGTCTTGCGCTATGTGGAAGGATGGTCTGGTGACGAGGTGGCAGATCTGTTGGGGGTAACATCCGGGAGTGTCAAGCGTCATCTCTTCCGGGCGGTGCAGCTCATGCGTCAAGAGTTAGGAGGTTCTTTGTGAAGCAGTGTTTGTCTGAAGAAACGCTCCTCTTACTGTACGAAGGAAGTGGCACCCCAGCTGACCGGGGCCACGCCTTACGGTGTCAAATCTGCACGCTGCGCTACGAACGGTTAGCCGCAGATCTCAAACTGCTGAGCCAAGTATTACGTGAGCCTCCTCCCAAACCCAAACCTGTGACGATAGTGGCGTGGAGACCACCGTCTTGGCGCTGGATACCGGTCGCCGTTGCTGGCGCAGCAGTCTTGCTCATTCTCTGGGCACAGTGGGATTTGGAATCGAGCGGACTGCACCAGGGAACGCAGCCGCCACCGTCGGTTGTTGCCGCGAAAGTCAGTGATGAGGAATTGGCACGGTTTTTTGCCGGTGTGGTGCGTCCGGCACTGGCGTCCGTTGCTGATCTCGGGACCGCGCAACTTCCGGAACATCCGACAAACTTATCTTATCTGCAAGCAGCTCTCGACGGAGGGTGGCCGCGAGAACACTGCAAGCGTGAGCGGCAGCCGGGCTGTGACGATGATTCTTTTGCCCTGCTGTTTGATGAATAGAGGAAAGTGGGCAAGGGGAACGTGACGTGAAAAAATTGCTACGGATAATGATGACTGGAATCTGCGTGCTCGGCCTCTGGTGTTCGCCGAGCTCTGCGCAGGACCTAGGAGGGTTGGAAGCCCTGGTAACTGGGAGTATGCGCGGTGATGGACCGGGAACGTTGGTCCTCCTTTTGCTTAAAGGTATTGACTTAAGTCCCGAGCAAAAACAGCAAGTAAAGGCCATTTTTGTGGCGCATCGTGATACTCTCGAAACACACTTTCGTGAACTTCAAACAGCTAACGCTGCCTTATCTCGATTGTTGTTTGCTGCCGAGGAGGTGAGGGTAGAGGACGTTGGCCCACAGGCAGAGCGCGTTTCACAATTACGAGCACGACTATTGCGAGAAGGAGTGACAATCGTTCTCCAGGTGCGACAGGTGCTGACCGCTGAGCAGCGGGCTAAGGCGGCACGCCTGCGCGAACAACTGCGATCCCTGCAAGGTGCGTTAAGTCGCTAATGGCAATAGGAACGTAATGAAATTCATCCAATAAAAAACGAGGAGCCATATCTATGTACACACTACTGGGATTCTTGGTGGCGAGTGTTCTGGTGGGAATCGGCGTTTGGCGTTACGCCTATCAGTTAGGCCTGAAACATGGACAGGCGACCAGTGTGCCTTTTCGTTTGATTGACGAACTGCTTGACCACAAGATCCACTGCTGCGGTGAAGATCCCGCAATTGCCCGCGTCGAGGTGGAAGCCGCGTTAGGTATCGAAGAATGGGAGCCACAGTCCCTGCTCCAGCAGGCACAGCGTTCCCCGCGTTCTCGGGAAACCGATATAACGCCAAAACAGACGGAATCGCAGACGACACGGTAACAAGCGGAACACGTTTCGGATTAACGCGCTGCCAAAGGACGAAGGCAGGCGTACGATTGGGTAAGCGCGCGTAATGCCCAACCGGACCCGGCGACGAGCTGCCCCCTCTGCGCTGGGTCCGGATTCTCCTTTTCTTTGCGCGTCTCTCCATATAAAGCAGCAGCAGACGTTCAGTATTCCAATCACGTCACGCTGTTGCCCATCCTTATCAAACTGCGGTACACTCCCCGCGCGCATAAGAGACCATGATTGATGCAAAAACGGAGGGTGTATGAAGCGACCATTCGATCCCATTCTTGTCGAGGTGATCAGAAATCAGATTGCCGCCATCACCGAAGAAATGACACTGACCGTCTACCGCACTGGACGCTCGGGCATGTGTAAAGTTGGGGACTTTGCTACCGCGGTCTGCGACCACCAGGGCCGTCTAGTCGGCGAGGGCGGTTCGCCCTATCAGATGTGTGTTTTTATCGACACGATGGAAAATGTCCTCGCTCAGTATAATGGATCGCTCAAACCTGGCGACATTCTCATTGCCAATGATCCGTATGCTGGCATTTCCCACATGCCGGACATTACCTTGATTGCTCCCGCCTTTTGGCAAGAGCAACTCGTGGGCTTTATGATTTCCTACTCGCACCATACTGATGTCGGTGGTCGCTTTGCTGGCGGTATCTCAAGCCTCTGCCAATCGAGTTTTGAGGAGGGCGTCCGCATTCCTCCGCTCAAGCTGTACGACGCTGGCAAACGCAACGACCCCTTACTAAGTCTGATTGTTGCGAATGTCCGCACTCCCGAGGAGTGGGTCGGCGATGTCGATGCCAAGGTGGCCAGTTGCTGGAAAGGCCAGGAACAGCTTGCCAAACTGATCGACAAGTTTGGCCTGGAGCAATTCGACGCGACCTGTGACTATCTGGTGGATTACTCTGAGAAAGTCACACGAGCAGCTATCCGGCAAATACCGTCGGGTGAATATGTCGAAGAGGCACTCTTTGAGGATGAAAATGAAGTGACCGGCGGTCCGGTGCCACTCAAGGTGATTATCCGTATTGATGGCGGTCAGGCCACGCTCGACTTGTCGTCAGCACCACCGCAAGTCAATGCCTCGATCAACGCGCCGCTGGTCTCAACCAAAGCGGTGACCCGCGCGCCGTTCAAAGCGCTCTTGCCCGCTGATGCGATTGTCAATATCGGCTTTGCGCGGGCGATCGATGTGGTTGTGCCATCCGGTACCTTGTTGAATCCGCGCTATCCTGCCGCGGTGGGTGGCCGTGCCTCTTTGATGATGACCTTGAGTAACATGGTGTATCGGGCAATCGCCAAGGCCTTACCAGGACGATTGGGTGGCGTTGGCGAAGGTGCCGACATGATGCACTTCAACGCGCACACCGATGGTCGCTATGTGTCGTTTATGGATGTGTTCTTTGGTGGCTGGGGAGGACGACCGACGATTGATGGTGTCGATGGCGCATCGCCTATGGTGATGGGAGGTGGCTATGGCTCGATGCCGGCGGAACTGTTGGAGCGTGAATATCCGGTAATCATCGAAGGCTTCGGTTTTGTTCCGGATACAGAAGGTGCGGGACGATATCGTGGATCAGTGTCGGTCTATCGTGAATGGCGTTTTCGCCAACCGGCGGAAGTGTTACTGCGCACGGTTGGTCTGCGTGGTGCTGAAGGGCTCGATGGTGGTGGACGTGGCGGTGATGCTGTCAATATTCATCGCACGGGTGAACGTGAAATCGTGCTGACCCCACAAGCCCACGTGCATCTGCATGTACAACCCGGCGATCGGGTATTCCATAAAGTGCATGGCTCTGGTGGCTATGGTGACCCGTATGAACGTGATCCTGAATCAGTGCTGCTTGATGTCACTGAAGGGAAGATCTCTGTGGAACGGGCCCGCACAGCCTATGGGGTGGTCATTGATGCAGAGCAACTGACCCTCGACCGCGAAGCCACCCTTGCGCTTAGAGATGGACGAAAGGATGTGTTCGTGGCGACGGATTAAAGCGCGACACGCGAGATTGGTGCAGTCCTGATGAGTTTTGGTTTTGACAGACAGATTCGGCAATAGTTAGCCCTGAGACTTGGGTTCCCTCTCCCACCGGGAGAGGGACAGCAATAGTGTTCGGCACTATTCATGCACGTGTAGCAATGGGTTCCTTCTCCCTGCGGGAGAAGGACAGGATGAGGGGAAGAAAGTGGCGTGTGCCTTATTTGATCCCCTCGCCCTCACCCTCTCCCGGCGGGAGAGGGAATTTTCGTGCCCAACGGCAAAATTTGTACCGAACACTATTGAGAGGGACAGGGTGAGGGGATAAGCAGCATGATTGCCGGTTTTGATCATCGAATTTCATGAGGGGCGAAGCATTTGCGAGAATACCTCCGAAAAAGAAATGCACTGCTGGACAAGCCAGCAGTGGCCCCCGATAACCACATCGGTGAGGAATATGTGGCCACATATTAAAGAGTCGAACCATGCAATGCTCCCAGTGCCAGCATGAGAATAGCGAAGCCGCGAAGTTCTGCGAGGAATGCGGCACCAGGCTGGTGCGGGCGTGTCCGGGGTGTGGGTATGAGGCGAACTCGAGCGCCAAGTTCTGCTCTCAATGTGGAACGCCCCTTGCGGGAGAGGAAACAGGGAAGCAGCCAATCGGGGAAGCGGCCCAAGATCGTCTCGTGTCTCGTGTCCAGAGTCGGGAGTCAAAGGACCAAAGACACGTTTCCGCTGTTTTGACCCTAGACCCTAGACGCCAGACTCTAGATTCTGCCGCCGAACGGCGGCAGCTGACGGTGATGTTCATTGACCTGGTGGGTTCGACTACCCTCTCTGCCCAGCTTGATCCCGAAGAATACCGTGAAGTAGTGCAAACGTATCAGGAGACGTGTGCTACGGTGATCGGTCGCTATGAGGGGCACGTTGCGCAGTATTTAGGTGACGGCATCCTGGTCTACTTTGGCTACCCTCTAGCCCATGAGGATGATGCCGTGCGGGCTGTCCGGACTGGGTTGGAGGTCGTTAAGGCTATGCCAGCCCTGTCTCTGTCGAGCATCCAATTACCGCAACCGGTGCAAGTACGCATTGGCATTCACACTGGTCCCGTGGTCGTGGGAGAAATAGGTGGGGGAAATAAACGGGAGCAGCTGGCGCTGGGGGAGACACCGAATCTGGCCGCTCGGGTACAGGGGCAAGCTGAACCCGATACTGTCTTCATCAGTGCAGCCACCTATCGCTTGGTGGAAGGCTTGTTTGCCTGTGAAAACTGTGGGCAGCCGGACCTCAAAGGGATATCAACTCCGCTGACACTCTATCGGGTGCTCAAAGAGAGCGAGGTCCAGAGCCGCTTTGAGGTTGTCGCCTGCAAAGGGCTCACGCCGTTGGTGGGGCGTGAACATGAGTTTGAATTGTTACGTGAGCGCTGGGAACGGGTCAGAGACGGGGAAGGGCAGGTGATACTGCTGAGCGGCGAGCCAGGGATTGGCAAATCGCGGCTCGTGGAAGCACTGAAAGAAACGGTCGTGCAGGAGGGAGGCAGCTGCCTGGAGTTACGCTGTTCACCGTATCATCAGAACAGCGCGCTTTATCCGGTGCTGGAGCATGTGCAGCGAGTCTTGCAATTTCAGCCAACCGATTCCGTTGAACAAAAGCTAGAGAAGTTGGAGTATACCTTAAGGCGGAGAAGAGGAGCTTACAGACTATCTGAAAATTCGATGGTGCAAGTCATTGCGAGTGGAGCGAAGCAATCTTTGCCCGAAACAGAGATTGCTTCGTCGCCTGCGGCTTCTCGCAATGACACTGCCTACCTGCAGGAGATGATTCCCCTGTTTGCTACCCTGTTGTCTCTCCCACTTCCTGACCGCTATCCCCCACTATCTCTTAGCCCGCAGAAGCAAAAAGAGAAGACCCACGAAGCGCTGGTCGCCTGGCTGTGTGCCGAGGCAAAGCAACAAGCCGTGACGTATGCCTGGGAGGATATACACTGGGCCGATCCGTCTACGCTTGAACTTCTCACTCTGTTTCTCAATCAAGTCCCCACGACCCGTGTACTTGTCGTGCTGACCTTTCGGCCTGAGTTCACTCCGCCGTGGGGCGTGCATTCTTATTGCACGCAGTTGACTCTCAGTCGGTTGGGACGGAAACAGGTGGAGGCGATGGTAGAGAAAGTCAGCGGCGGGACGGCACTGCCGCAAGAAGTCATACAACAGATTGTAGCTAAGACCGATGGCGTGCCGTTGTTTGTCGAAGAATTGACTAAGTCGGTAGTTGAATCCGTAGGGGCGAGGCATGCCTCGCCCCTACAATTAGGGATTCCCGCGACTTTGCAAGACGCTCTCATGGCGCGGCTCGATCGGCTCGGCCCGGCCAAAGAGGTGGCACAACTGGGTGCGACACTGGGGCGCGAATTCAGCTACGAGTTGCTCCGAGCTGTTTCACCACTGCCCGAGGACACGTTACAACAAAATTTACGGCAGCTTGTGGAGAGCGAACTGGTCTTTCAGAGTGGCATGCCCCCACAGGTACAGTACCTATTCAAACATGCGTTGGTGCAAGACACAGCGTATCAGTCGTTGCTCAAGAGTCGTCGCCAACAGTTGCATCAGCACGTAGCGCAAGTCTTGGTGAAGCAGTTTCCACAGATTGTCGAGACTCAACCTGAGTTAGTCGCACATCATTACACCGAAGCAGGGCTTGCTGTACAGGCCATTCCTTATTGGCAGCACGCGGGCGAGCTGACAATCAAACGCATGGCGCTTAAGGAAGCGATTGCGCACTTGAACCGGGGAATGGCGTTAATCGGCACACTGCCGCCGTCAGCGGAGCGCGACAGGAAAGAACTCGATCTGCGCATTCAGCTTGGTACGGCCTGGACAGGGCTCAAAGGCCAGGGAGTACCAGAGGTGTGGACCTGCATTCACCCGGCGTTAAAGCTGGCCAAGTCCCTCAGTCGTCGTGAGGCGTTAGTGCCGATCTACTGGGGGCTATGGGCCAATGTTAATGTCCAGGGCCGCGTCGCTGAGTCGCTGGACTGGGTCAATGAAACTCTGGCTATAGCAGAAGCCAGCGGCAATCTGGATTTGTTGATCGTGGCGCACTGGACGGCATGCACTACCTACTATTGGCTGGGAGATTTCAACCAGTCACAAGAGCATGGCGACAAAGCAGTCGCGCTGTATGACGAAGAGCAGCACCGTCATATTGTTGACCTTACGAACATCGACCCAAAAACTGGGGCCGGCATCCACGGTGCACTTGCAGCCTGGATGCTGGGCTATCCGGATCATGCTGTGCAAGTGGGTGAGGCAAGCGCTACCCACGCACACCAGCGCGGTCATCCCTACGGCCTCGGCTGGGCACTTTATATGAGTGGTTGTCTTCGGGATCTCCGTCGCGAATTCGCGCAAATGCTGGCGCTCGCCGAAGAAGCCGAGCGACTGGGTCGCACACACGGTTTGCCTGTTCTCTCGGAAGTGTTGGCACCGACGCTAAAGGGCAGTGCGTGGCTGCGGGTCGGGCACCTCTCCGAGAGCGTCCCGCAACTGCGGGATGCCGTTGAGATGTGGAACACGCATGGTACCGAGATTACCGTGCCATACTATCGAGCAGTCCTGGCTGAGGGTCTAGCGTTGAGTGGCGATGTCGCGGGCGGATTACGGTTAATCGAGGAGAGTCTCGCGCAAATTGCGCGACCGGGCTGGGAGGAGCGCTGTCATCTCGCCGAAATCCTGCGCCTTAAGGGCTGGATGCTTACGCTTCAAGACGACCTCGCCGGTGCAGAGCAAAACTATCTCGCTTCACTCGACTGGGCGCGCCAGCAAGAGGCGAAATCCTGGGAATTACGTACTTCAACCAGCCTCGCCCGCCTGTGGCAACAACAAGGCAAGAAACACGAAGCTCGGCAGCTGCTCGCGGAGATCTACAACTGGTTCACCGAAGGGTTTGATACGAAGGACTTGCAAGAAGCGAAAACACTGCTCGATGAATTGGGACATTGAGTCATCGGGACATTGAATCGTTGAAAAAGGACGCCATTGAATCAATGATAAGCATTATCAGAGCAAGAAAGAACCTGGAGGTCTCAATCGATGAGCACGCTCACCGCTGAACAACTGTATGAACAGCAAATCAAATTGCTCCCCGCCGCTGAACGACTGCGGTTGGTGGCTTTGATCGCCCGCGATTTGGCCGCAACAACAGGAACTGAACAGCCACATCAACGAAGCTTGTTGGAACTCGAAGGTCTCGGCGCTGATATCTGGGAAGGCATTGACGCCCAAGAATATGTCAGTGAATTACGCAAGGAATGGGACCATCGACCATGAGTAAAATCGACGAGGTCCTGGTCGGAGTTACTTCCTTGGGATTCGACACCGCACCCTTGATCTACTTCGTTGAACGCCATCCTGCCTATGTAGATAGCGTGCGTGAATTCATTCGACGCGTGGATACTGGAGTGATCCTGGGCTACAGTTCGATGGTCACCTTAACCGAGGTACTCACCCAGCCGAAACAGAAAGGCAATGCAACACTCGAGCAGGAATATCGTGACCTGCTTCTGCACAGCCGTAATTTTACACTTCTTCCGATTGATTCTGTCATCGCTGAACGTGCAGCCGATTTGCGGGCTCGCCATCGCGTTCGCACTCCTGATGCTTTACAAATTGCGGCAGCATTAACGGCTGGATGTCAGGCGTTTCTGACGAACGATCCTCAGCTCAAACGTGTAAGGGCAATCCGGGTGCTCATCTTGGACGATCTTAAAAATTTTGAATGATTCAATGAAGAAATGAGTAAATATATGCGAGTTGGCTTTGATATTGGTGGAACGTTTACGGATGTGATTGTCCTGCGGGATGATGGGCAAATTGATACGGCAAAGGTGCTATCGCTGCTTGAGCGGGTTGGCGAGGATATCGTCGCACGGATGCGCCAGTCGGGTGCGCCGGCGCGGATCGAGAACTTTGTACACGGCACGACTATTGCCGCCAACGCCGTGATTGAAGGGACAACGGCACTTACGGGTTATATCACCACGCGTGGCTTCCGTGATGACTTGGAAATGCGCGGGGAGCGCCGCCCAAATCTGCAAGACCCCAATTGGATGCGTAGCCGTCCGTTGGTCCCGCGTCGTCTGCGACTGGAATTGAGTGAGCGTATTCTAGGCGATGGGACGGTCGAGCGGCCGCTACTGGTCGAAGAGGCACGACAGGTCATTCGCGAACTCGCCGGGCAGGGCGTCAAAGCTATTGCAGTGTGTTTGCTGAATTCCTACCTGAATCCCGCGCACGAACAGGAAGTCGCCAAACTGATTCGTAGCGAACTTGGACCAAAGATGGTGGTGTGCCTATCCTCGGATATCTATCCGCAACTTCGGGAATACGAACGTGGAAGTACCGCCGTGATCAATGCCTCGCTGGTACCGGTCGTCGATCAGTATCTCGACCGCCTTGAGCAACAACTCGCCGTCTATAGTGACAGACTGATGGTGATGCAGTCCAACGGTGGTATTATGTCGTCGGAAGTGGCACGGCAGCGACCGGCCTACATGATTGAGTCAGGTCCAGCGGCAGGAGTATTAGCCGCCGCGCGGTTGGCCAAGGAGGTCGGGTTAGACAAAGTATTGTCATTCGACATGGGGGGGACAACAGCGAAAGCATGCCTCATCGAGGACGGACTGCCGTCAGAAAAAGCCGCGGGGGAGATTGGTGGTGGCGCGAATGTGACGACGCATCAGTTCTACAAAGGGGGACACGCCCTACGAGTGCCGTCGCTAGATATTGTCGAAGTAGGGGCTGGTGGCGGCAGTATCGCGTGGATCGACGACGGCGGCGCGTTGCGAGTAGGGCCGCAGAGTGCCGGGGCTGAGCCTGGTCCAGTGTGTTATGACCGTGGCGGGACCAAACCTACTGTGACCGATGCCAATGTGGTGAATGGCTATATGAATCCGAGCGTCATTGCCGGATCCACCTTGCGTATCGACTATGCGGCGGCCTGGGAGGCGATCAAGCGACATATCGCTGACCCCCTGGGCCTAGATGTCCATGCTGCCGCTTATGGCATTACCCAGATTGCTAACTCGGCGATGATGCGTGCGTTACGTGCGGTCTCGACTGAACGTGGGCGTGACCCGCGCGACTTTACCTTAGTCTCTTTTGGTGGGGCTGGACCGATCCATGCCGCGGCGCTGGCGGACGACATGGAGATCACCCGAGTCTTGGTGCCGATGTTTCCTGGTTTGTTCAGTGCGCTGGGCCTGTTGCTCGCGGATTATCGTCATGACTACCTGCGCAGTATTGTCATGCCGTTGTTGGCGATCAAACCGGATGCCATCACAACTCAGTACGGTGAGATGGAGCAGGGCGCGCGAGACACTATGCGTCGCGAAGGAGTGCCTGCGGAGCGGATACGGTTCGAGCACTACGTGGATATGAAATATGGCTACCAGCTCCAGGAATTGACTATTCCCTTCCCGACTCATGCACAGCCAGAACAGCTTCTGGAGGAACTCACAAGAAGGTTTCGCGCTGCTCATGAACAGGCATTTGGCTATAACACCGATGACTCGCTTGATCTGGTGAGCTTACGCTTACGGGCCTTAGCGACAATCGGAGATCTGAAGTTCTCATCGTTGGCACACAGTATCGAGCCGTCTCACACTGAAACTTGGAGTGAGCCACGCGAGGCTTTCTTTGGCCCACGTTATGGGCTTTTATCAGCAGCAGTATGTCGCCGGGCTGACATCTCCGGGTCGAGACATGGTCCGCTCATTATCGAGGAACCTGACACCACGGTCGTGGTGCCGCCAGACTGGACGGTCAGCCGCGATGCCTATGGTAGTCTCGTGTTGACGAAAAATTCATGAGGTTGCCGCCAAGAACCGCGACGGGGAGAGCAGTTGTCCACCGGCCCGTCGCACCCGGTCCCGTAGCGGGCGATCGGCGGTTACCACGGTGACCTGACAACGCGCAGTGTGCTGCTCGACCTGAGCAACGATCCAATCATCGGCTGAGGGAGCGTAGAATATGCGGATACGCGCGTCAGCGCTGGTCACCGTTTCCGGTGCGTCCGGTTCGTCCGTGCGTTGCTCGCGTCGATCAAACACGATCCAGATGACAGGGTAGAGGGGGTCTACAAAACGTTCGACGCGTTCGACTAATCGTCGTTGCGCTGGTGTCTGCCACCAGTTGGCGCGATCACGACCCGTGAGAACTCCCGCATGCAAGACATTGAAGCCATCGATTAATAACAAAGATTCCACGCTGAGAAGGATAACGGACAGAAGGATGCTTGTCAGGACAAGAGGTTGGACTTTGCGATTTGACTGCACTTGTCAAAATATCGTACTTTGTAATATAAAGTAATTTGCAATAAAAAAGGAAACCTGCTGATGATTGCCAATCATATTCATGACGCTTTGGCACAAGTCCGGGAGCTGCAGCAGCGTATCCTCGAACGACAACGGTTCCGGGGCTACTCAGGGAACGCGCGGATCTTTGCAGGCACGCTCGCGTTCGTGGCCGCGTGGGTTATGGCTTCTGAGTCATTTCCGCGTACCTACCTTGCGCACCTTCTGGGCTGGGGAACCGTGTGTGTAGTCTCCGCCGTGGTGAATTACGGTGCACTCCTGTACTGGTTTGTGCGGGAAGCCGGCTTGCGAGGAGACCTAAGAGAACTCCGTCCCGCTGTTGATGCTTTCCCCCCGTTCATTGTCGGCGGAGTGCTGACGCTGACGATGCTGCTCGATGATCACTACGATGCCCTGTTTGGGATATGGATGTGCCTCTTCGGCTTGGCCAATATCGCCTCCCGGCATGTCCTCCCGCCACGCATCGTGTGGGTGGGGAGTTTCTATGTCCTGTGTGGAATGATTTGCCTACTGTCACCAACGCGATCGTTTCTGAATCCCTGGCCGATGGGGGTAGTTTTTTTCATCGGGGAGTGGGCGGGTGGCATGCTCCTCGCGCTTGATCAGAAAGCGCGACCGTCACACGCGCCACAACGTTCGGCGGCAGGGCTGGAAAAGGAATCCTATGGCGACGAAACCTGATAACCCTTATGCGGCGTTGAAGACGCTGTTTCATGAACCAAATCGGTTGGCAATTATGTCGGCGCTCACGACAGTGGTTGAGGGCCTCACGTTTAATGATCTCAAACGCGAGTGCGGACTCACTGACGGGAATCTCAGCCGACACTTGAAAGTGTTGGAAGAGGCTGGAGCGATTCGGATTGAGAAGACTTTTGTCGGTGCCAAGCCGCGGACGACGGTATTCTTGTCTGATGCTGGTCGCAAGAGCTTTATCGAGTATCTGCAAGCGCTTGAAGAGGTGCTCAAAAAGGCAGCGGAGTCAGTTGCTGCAGGAGAAAAAGCCGTCCCCAAGGCAAAACCTTGGGGACGGCCAGTACGGGCGTAGTCTATAGAAGAAGGAATACCAAGATATGGGGCACGACGTCGTTTCCCTTTCCCCTCTCAGGGGGAAGGCAAGGATGGGGGTCGCGACCTGGAGGGCAGTTCTGGCTGTATACGTTTCCACCCCCTTTCTGACCTTCTCCCCAATAGTGTTCGGCACTATTCATGCACGTGCAGCAATGGGTTCCTTCTCCCTGCGGGAGAAGGACAGGATGAGGGGAAGAAAGTGGCGTGTGCCTTATTGGATCCCCTCACCCCCGCCCTCTCCCGGCGGGAGAGGGAATTTTCGTGCCCACCGGCAAAATTTGTACCGAACACTATTGACCTTCTCCCTTACAGGGGGAAGGGACCCCTCAGCGCGACTCCCTTGCTGTCGCGTTTTTATAGGAGACAAGGGGGAGCAGGGGGAAAAATTTTTATCTTTTTACTTTGTATTGTAAAGTACTTTGTTTGAAGGTTTCATGGAAACACCGACTTTTGTTGTCAGCGAGCGTGCACGACTGGGCTTTGGGGTAGTTATGGGCGCATTGATACTTGGGGTGCTGGGGGACGGGCTCCTGCGTACGACTCCGTGGGGGGTGAATGTGCCAATATGGATTGTTGCACTCGGGGCAGTCGTGATCTGGCTCGTGCGATGGCAACACATCGTGCTGGAAGGGCAGGGACGGTGGTTAGCCTGTCTTGTGCCGGTCTTCGCGATGGTCTTTGCGTGGCGAGATTCGTTGACATTGCAACTTCTGAACGGCGGTGGGCTGATCACTGTACTTGCGTTGTCGGTGCTACGCTTTCGTAGCGGACGGCTCAGAGAGATGCATGTTTCCGCCTATGCTGCCGGAACTACACACGTCGTTGGTCAAGCATTCACCGGAAGTGCCCAGCTTTTCTCGGAAGATATTCGCTGGCACGAAATCCCGCGTCACCAGTGGGGGCCGCCAGCGCGAGCAATTGGACAGGGTTTGTTACTAAGCGTGCCCCTCGTCTTTCTCTTCGGCAGTTTGCTTGCGTCGGCGGATGCGGCATTTGAGCAGATGACGACATCATTTTTTGAGTGGCTTTTCTCGAACTTCTTCATACATCTCACGGTGATTGGCGGTGTGGCGTGGCTTGTGGGTGGGATATTGCGACAAGCCCTGCTCTCGTCCGAGTGGCACCCATTCACGACATCAGTGCAGAAAACCTGGTCACTCGGGATTATCGAACTTGGTGTCGTACTGGGATTGCTCAATGCCTTGTTCTTTGCCTTTGTTGTTGTCCAGATACGTTACTTCTTCGGTGGGCTTGAGACCGTGGCGACCTCGCCTGGGTTGACCGTCGCCGAGTATGCGCGTCGTGGTTTTTTTGAGCTAGTGATGGTTGCTGCACTGGTGCTGCCACTGCTTTTGCTTGCCCACTCTCTGCTGCGCACGGACAATACCCGAGACGAACAGCCGTTCAGTATCCTAGCCGGGGCTCTTGTTCTTCAACTCTTTGTGATTATGGCCTCAGCTCTGCAGCGGATGTGGCTTTATCAAAGTCTCTATGGACTGACCGAACTACGCTTGTACACGACAGTGTTCATGCTGTGGCTCGCTGTCGTGTTTGTCTGGTTTCTATTGACCGTACTTCGGGAGCATCGCGAGCGCTTTGCCTTCGGGGTGCTTCTCTGCGGCTGTAGT
This sequence comes from Binatia bacterium, assembly GCA_050187625.1. Taxonomy (GTDB): domain Bacteria; phylum Desulfobacterota; class Binatia; order Bin18; family Bin18; genus JBFWXH01. The sequence continues at coordinate 17,107 of JBFWXH010000084.1, read as the reverse complement.
ACTATCCTCTTGCTCAATGCTCTGAATCCCGATGCCCTTATCGTGCGAACCAACCTCTCCCGCGACGATGCTGCTACTACATTAGATGCTCGCTATGTAACGTCATTGAGCGCGGACGCGGTACCGACTTTGATTGCAACACTACCCGCACTCGATGACAGCAAGCGACGTGCGGTGGTGGCACGATTGGTCGTACGTTGGTCTGCGCCGACAACCTCAGACTGGCGGACATGGAACTGGAGTCGGTGGCAGGCACGGAAATACGCAATGAAACTGTCAGTGTCAACTTCTCCGGAAGCTTTTTGTGCTTTCAACTGTAGAAACGCTACGGCAAGATAGAGAGTCACGCGTATGGACCCCTTCCCCCAATAGTGTTCAGCACTATTCGTGCACGTCTGGCGATGGGTTCCTTCTCCCCTCGGGAGAAGGACAGGATGAGGGAGTGAAAGAGTGGTATTCCTTATTGGCTCCCCTCACCCTAGCCCTCTCCCGGCGGGAGAGGGAATTCTCGTACCCAACGGCAAATTTTGTACCGAACACTATTGCCCCTTCCCCCTGAAAGGGGGAAGGCAAGGATGGGGATCGCGAGTGAGAGGGTGGTTCTGGCGGCGTACGTCATCACCCCCTTTCTGACTTTCCCCCTTGCAGGGGGAAAGGAAAAAACGTCACACTCTATATCTGGATGTGTTTTCTATAGTCAAACTCTCAAGTGATCTTCTCTCGCCCTGATACGTTTTTAGGAGCCGCTGATGTCAGAACCGAAGCCACGGAACCTCTTCATTCTTCTGTTTGGTGTCCTTCTTCCGCTTATCACCATTAGCGTTGAATCCGTCTATCGTCTCTGCGCGACGACACTTTTCGACCCGCTGCCCACTTGGTGGCATGTGGTCTGGGTGGGTTGTGTGCCGCTGGGAAATTTTCTCGGTTGGCTCGTGTGTCGAGGCGGGGGAGGACAGACTCCTTTGCCACTGGGAGTCGTGCTCGGGATCGCGATTGGGGTAGCTGCCATTTATAGTCTGTACTTTCTCCCGATGATGCCAGTGGCAATACTGGCGATTCCTTTCCTGGGGCTCGGGTTGCTGCCGCTGTCCCCGTTCCTATCCTTTGTGGTCGCTCAGCGGCTGCGGCAACGGATGCGTCCGCTCATTGTCCCAGAGGGAGAAAAACGCCTCCCAGGCATACGACTGGGTATAGGCGTTTCGCTGTTCGCCTTTCTCCTGCTCGATGGACGTGAAATTGCGACTCGTCTGGCCATGAGCGCGGCAGCCTCACACGCTCAGTCTACACGGCAACAGGGGCTTGCCTGGTTACGGACGTTCGGAGGTGAGGATATCGTACTGCAGGATTGTTCCGATAATACACCGAAAATGGGACGTGGTGGACTTTCGTTCTTTGGCTTTAGGCACGGACTCACCTCTGCGCAAGCGTGTGTCGTATATTTCCGAATAACAGGGGTTCCCGCCGAGACTGCCCTTGTGACAGCCAGTCGACAAAGTGACCATACATCTCATGAAGCAGTGAGAGACTTTGATATCTATCAGGGAAGCAATATCGTTGGTCAGCCTTTGCGTGGGTTGTCGTTAGTGCACTCGCACATAGATGGAACGGTGGATGCCAATGGCGTTGTGGCCTATATCGAGTGGACGCTGGTCGTGCAGAACACTGCTTCTCAAGAACGCGAAGCACGTGCCATCATTCTTCTACCGCCCGGGGGCGTTGTTTCACGAGTGACCCTGTGGATTGACGGGCAGGAACGCGAAGCCGCCTTTGGTGGACGCGAACAGGTGCGGCAAGCGTATGAGCAGGTAGTACGCCGCCGCCGCGATCCGTTGCTGGTCACGACGAAAGGCAAAGATCGCATCCTAGTACAATGTTTTCCGATTGTTCCGAACGGTGGTGAGATGAAGATCCGACTGGGCATAGCCGTACCGCTGCAGTTGGAGAATCGAGAAACCGCGACCTTCCTCTTGCCAACATTCATTCAACAGAACTTTTCGTTTCGCGACGAAATCTCACATGACGTACAGCTAGAATCCCCTACTCGCCTTCGGGCGAAACCTCACCTGCAGGTTGAATGGTGGGAACCACAAGCGCTTTATGTTTTACGTGATACGGTTTCCCCAGAACAGCTTGCCGCCTCCATTGTGATCTCGGCCGAGCGGTCGGTCGCAGCGACGCGAGCCTGGGTCCGTGACGCCTTATATAGCGATGACGCGTTTATTTCTCAGACGATTATTGAGCATACTCCTGAACGTCCTACCCGTGTTGTCCTGGTCATTGATCGCTCGCGGAGCATACTAGCGGTCCTCACTGATATCGCTGACGCTCTAGCCGTGTTCCCTGACGGCAGCGAATTGATGGTACTTATCGCCGGTGATGAAGCAGAGGTGGTCAGTAACGGAGTTTCTTCGGGAGATTCTGAGGCGATACAGCAGATCGCTACTCAGCTCCAAGCATTGGAAAGTGTCGGTGGGTATGACAACGTGCCCACGTTATATCAGGCCTGGCGTTTGGCGAGTGAAGATCCTGGTGGGGTGCTAATCTGGATTCATGGACCACAACCAGAACCGTCTCCCAATGCCTCCTTGTTCCTGGCCTGCCACCTACACTGCATGGCGACCCCCTTGTACGATCTCGCAGTCACGAGCGGACCAAACTGGGTGCAGGATCGGTTGATCGACCAGGTAGACCTGAGACCCATTGTCCATGCGGGTGATATCGGTGCGGCTCTGGAGCATCTGTTTGTTGGCTGGCGGGCGCAAAGACCTTCACTCGAACTCAGACGTGAACGCATTGTGAAAAATGCTCCCCTCGCCGAGAGTGGAGAGGCGAGTGAAACGCTTCCCGCTCTGGCGCAACTGTGGGCGCGCGATGAAGTGCAGCGTTTGGTAACGGCAGGAGGCGAAGCCAAGAAAGCACGGGCGCTCCAGCTCATTACCCACTATCGTGTCGTAACCCCGATCAGTGGTGCGGTGGTGTTGGAGACCTCGCAACAATACGCCGATGCCGGATTAGAGGTGCCGCCTTTACCGCCCTCTGTTCCTGAACCAGGAACCCTCCTGCTGTTCGGGGCCGGAATGCTCCTTTTGCTGTGGCAAACCGCGCAAAAGAAAAACCGGAGAATTTTGTGAGCGGTCATTGCGAGGAGCTGCAAGCGACGAAGCAATCTTTGGCCGAATACAGAGATTGCTTCGCGGAGTTTATCCTGAGCGGAGTCGAAGGGCTCGCAATGACCGCTTGACCTTATGTTAGGGAGTGAAGGTTTTGTCCCACGGCCAGTGGGACATCTGAGAGTTGATTTCTCCTTTCCCCTGAGAGATAACGCCCAACAGGGTTAAATCTCAACGCTGCAAGGATGTGTTCCGTGCAGCCACGGAGGGAGCAATGTTAAAAACGCCACTCTGTCAGCAACTCGGGATTGCGTATCCGATATTTTCGGTTGGGATGGGCGGTGGGATGGCGGGACCGGAATTAGCAGCCGCGGTGTCAAATGCCGGAGGATGCGGAGTGCTTGGAATGGGCGGGCTACCTGCACCATACGTTCGTCAACAGATTCAGACTCTGCGAGGAATGACCAGCAAGCCATTTGGCGTCAACATTATTCTTCCACTTCTGCAAGAAGGACAAATCGAAACGTGTCTTGATGAAAAAGTGCCGATTCTTATCCTCTTTTGGGGCGATCCGAAACCCTACGTTACAGAAGCACACAAGCGCGGGACCAAAGTTTTTATCCAAGTGGGGTCAGTCGAAGAAGCACAAACTGCGGCGGCAGTGGGTGTGGATGGTATTGTTGCGCAAGGCGTTGAAGCAGGAGGCCATGTCAAAAGCACGACGTCTCTCTCGACTATCGTTCCGGCAACGGTTGCAGCGGTCCGACCGCTGCCGGTCATTGCTTCTGGTGGGATTGCCAACGGGCGGGGGGTAGTTTCCGCGCTGAGTTTAGGTGCGCAAGCGGTGTCGATGGGGACACGGTTTCTCTGTAGTGAAGAAGCCAAAGTCCTGCGGTCGTACAAGGAGCGAGTCACTACGGCCCGCGCCGAGGATACCGTGTACACCCTACTTTTTGATGTCGGCTGGCCCAATGCGGCACACCGTGTGTTGCGCAACGCTGTCATCACTGAATGGGAAGCTGCCGGGAGTCCGCCGAGTGGTCAACGCCCGCATGAGGGACAATCGATTGGGACAATGTCGATCGCGGGGACACAGGTTGAAGTGCCGCATTATGCGGTCTTTCCGGCGATGTCCGACTTTTCCGGAGATATCGAACAGACCGCGCTCTACGCCGGCGAATCCTGCTCCCTCATTCACGACATTCAACCAGCGGGGCAGATAGTGCGGGAGATTGTCAGTGAGGCGGAAGCAGTGCTGAAGGATTTGGGAGTTGGGAAATAGGATCTGAGAGGACCAACTGCAACTTGCAGGGGATCTTTGAAACTTTTCAAAACTCAAAGCTAAGAACTGATGGTTACAAGCGAAGCGGAGTAACGTACTGATGAAGTGGCAAGACACATACCGCGATAAACTCCTCACCGTCAAACAAGCCGCAGGAATGATCAACTCTGGTCAACGGGTGTTGATCGGCCTAGGAACCCTGGAGCCGCAATATATTGCCAATGCCTTATGTGACCGATGGCAGGAATTGCGCGATGTTGAGATTTTGACCAGCAACGCGATGAAACCATATCCGTGGTTCGACAAGGAGCGGCGTTCCGCCTTCAAGATTCAGGTAGGCTATCTGTCGGCGATTTCGCGTCCACTTTATCAGGAGAAGCGGATCGAATATTCTATCAACACCGTCTATTCTCCGGCGAAGTGGCTCGAACCTGGACGGTCCGCACCGATGATGGAGGCCGATGTCTGTCTCCTGACGCTTTCCCCACCGAACGAGCAAGGGTTTTGTAGCTTCGGCGAGCAATTGTGGTATTCGCGCGCTTGGGTGAGAAGCTCACGCATGGTGATTGCTGAGATCAACCCATTATTGATTCGCACGGGTGGAGACAATTACGTCCACGTCTCCGAAATTGATTACCTGGTCGAACAGCCGGAGCCGATTCGTCCTTTTTCTATATCGCCAGTGGTTGCTCCTGACGAACGAGAAGCGGCGGAAAAGATCGGTGCGCTGGTTGCCTCGCTGGTACACGATGGGGATACGATTCAGATTGGCCTGGGGTCGGTGTCGATGATTGCCGGCCTGTATCTGCGCGAACGCAATGACTTAGGCGTACACTCGGAAATCCTCACCTCGTCGATGATCGACCTCTATAAGCGTGGGGTGATTACCGGCAAACAGAAGACCCTCCATCCCGAGAAGCTGGTGGCGACGGGGATGTTTATTGAGCCGGAAGATTACCCGTTCGTGAATAATAATCCCGTGATCGAACTGCGTGATGCGTTCTATACCAACAACCCGGCCGTCATTGCGCAAAATCGCCATATGGTTGCGATTAATAATGCCTTAGCGATTGATCTGACTGGACAAGTAACAGCTGAGGCGTTTGGTCCACAGATGTATACCGGAGTTGCGGGGCAGCTTGATTTTGTCCTTGGGGCCTACCTCTCTCCGGGCGGGCGGTCTATTACTATTCTTCCTGCAACCGCCCGGGGTGGCACGGTTTCGCGCATTGTCCCTATGTTCCCTGAAGGACAGGTGGTGTCACTGCCGCGTACTTATGTCGACTATGTTGTCACCGAATATGGTACGGTTAGCCTGGCCGGGAAGAGCGAACAGAAGCGTGCTGAAGCTTTGATTGAGATTGCCCACCCGCAGTTTCGTGAAGAATTGCGTACCGCTGCACGCGAACGGTTCGGATGAAACGCGGCAGATTGCGAACGGTTCAAGCGATGGCAAGAAGGGAAAATGGCGAAATGGAGAAAAGGCGAAACGGGAGACAAAAAAAAGAGGTGCAAAACCTGAGGTCCCCTCTTAAGAACTAAGAACGAAAAGCGAAAAACTGAGAACCAAAGGGAGCAAACATGAATCGACTCAAAGATAAGGTTGCAATCATTACTGGTGGTGGTTCGGGCATCGGTCGGGCTACGTGCGTCCTGTTTGCCGGAGAAGGAGCGAAGGTCATCGTTGCGGATTACGTGGCCGAAGGTGGCAACGAGACTGTGCAGCACATCAAATCTGCAGGTGGTGAGGCAACCTTCGTGCAGGCTGATGTCTCAAAGTCTGCTGATGTGCAAAACATGATCGCGACTACGGTCCATACCTATGGTCGTGTAGATATCTTGTTCAATAACGCCGGCATTGAGGGGCCGTCGGCGAAACTGGCAAACTATAAAGAAGAGGACTGGGAGCGTGTTATCGCCATCGACTTAACCGCTGTCTATCTGGGGATGAAATACGTGATCCCGGAGATGACCAAACAAGGTGGAGGAGTGATTCTGAGCACTGCGTCGGTTGCTGGCATGGTGGGTTTTCCTGGGAGTGGTGCCTATGCTGCAGCCAAGGCTGGCGTGATCAACCTGACGCGGTTAGCCGCCTTGGAATATGCGGACAAAAATATCCGTGTCAATTGTATCTGTCCTGGCATCATTGAAACGCCAATGGTTGATCGAGTCATCGGCGGACGATCACGAGAACGGGTGGTGCGGAATGAGCCTATTGGGCGACTGGGTCGGCCCGAAGATATTGCCAATGCGGCGCTGTTCTTGGCGAGCGATGATTCCTCCTTTGCCACCGGGGCCCCGTTTGTTATTGATGGAGGATATATCGCGAGGTAGCGCATCTTCCCGGTACAGGGGAGAAGAGTGTAAACCAGAAGGAAGATCAGGGGGAAAAAGGCGAAATGGCGAAGAGGCGAAAAGGAAAAAGGTTCGCCCGTAAATCTTTTTGGTTGTTCCTTTTCGCCCTTTACCCGTTCTGCCCTATCTTCGGTTCTCCGCTGCAGTTTGTCTGAATCTGAAACGTCAAGGAGGTGAGGCATGTGGGAAGTGTGGGTGTTACTGTTTTGGTGGCTGGTTTTTGCTGGATCGCATATTCTTCTGTCGTCGTCGTTTGTACGGCCACACCTTATCGCTAAGGTGGGAGAGCGGCCCTTTCAGGGCATTTACTCACTGGTTGCGTTGGCCACGTTTATCCCATTAGTTGTCTATTATGCCCATCACAAACATGCTGGCCCGCAGTTATGGCACACGTTCCTTGGCCTGGACTTGGTTGTGCATGATCTGAATCTTTTGCTGATGGCAGTGGCATTCGTATTGTTGGTTGGAGGATTGATTGCCCGTCCGCCAAGTTCAATACTTGCCAGTGGGACTCCAGAGGCCTATGGCATCACGCGGATCACGCGGCATCCAACGTTTGCGGCGTTTTGGCTCTTTGGCATTGCCCATTGTCTCATGAATGGCACGGTTGGCGATTTAGTGTTCTTTGGTGGATTTAGTGTTTTTGCGTGGGTTGGCGCAGCGCATCAAGACTCGCGCAAGGTGATGGAAGTCCCTGGGTATGCGGAATTTAAGAACGTGACGTCGTTTATCCCTTTCGCGGCGATCATTGATAAGCGGCAGCCGTTGAACGTGACTGAGCTACGATGGGTCGTGATTGTTGTGGCTCTTGTAGTATACTACGTTGTCCGTGCCCATCATCCGCTGTGGTTTGGTGGAGCGCGAATGATATTCTAAATACGCAAAACCATGTAGGCGTTATGTCGGCAGACACCTTTTGGCAGTGGTGGGCATTCCTCCTCAATCTTTCGAAAGTCCAGTTGATCCTGCTCGGGCTCGGCCTTGCTTTGCTCGTCGCCGTGAGCAAGATTTTTCGTTTCCTCTTCCTGTTGGGAGCCCTGGTTGTTTTTCTGACGGTTCTCCTGCCCGCCGGAACAAAATTTTACGAACAAAGCCCCGTTCGCGGTATGGTGCATTATCTCTGGAACTGGGGAGTGGCGGCGACGCAAGATCCAGAACCTCCCGCCGAGGCGCCAGAAAAAACTCCCCAGGTTCCCCCAAAGGAGCAGCGATGAAGCCAACAAAAGATGTGCCGCTGTCTGCAAGTATGGCCCAATATGCCAAAGGTGGCATCGAGATTGTTGATCCGCACGAGAACATCAAGCGTTATGTCTATTCGAACGTGTACGAGATCGGGGCTCGGGCTACTCCTTACGAAAAGATTGCGGTCGCGAAGAACGGCCCCTACCTCGTCGAGTGCATTGTGGCTGAGGGGGAGATGCTGCAATGGCGGTTGCAGCCTCATGATGAATTCCTCCTCTGCTTAGAAGGCGAAGTGCGGGTTGATTTCATTCAACCTCGGGTTGAGTTACCTGCTGGCGGTCATACTGACGTCCCCGGCGAAGCCCTGGGATATATCATTGTTCGTGAAGGCAACTTGTGTTTGCTCCCGAAAGGCATGGCGTATCGTTTCCGAGCAGAGAAGCGGACGTTGCTTTTGCAGCAGGCCAAACAGAGCGATGCGACTGTTTTTCGCTGGGAAACGATCTGTGATGGGTGGAAGTAAACTGTCTAGAGTCTCTAGTGTCTAGGAGTCTAGAGTCTGAAAAACATGGATCACGCAACACGTAATCCGTAAAGAGGGCTGGGTGGTTACGCATTACGCTTTACGCATTACGCTTTAGACCAGGAGGTTGGTGATGGACACGTATCAGGAATTCCAACTGGGCCAGTTCCGCTTCACTCGTGATGACTACTTTGCGCACGTATATTTTCCGACCCAAGCGGGCAACACCATGGAACATAAGATGGATGTCGATGCGTTTCTCAAACCCCTGCAACGTGACATTGCTTGGAGCTTTTTCTACGGCATGGTCAAGTTTGATGACGTCTTCGGCACGATCAATCATTACGGCACAGTCGAGGTGTTTGCCGGGAAATATCACAAAGCCCTGCAACAAGGGGGATTGTGGCATGCCGAAGAGCTTGGCCAGGGTGAGGTCGAGAAGCTCTTTACTCAGATGTTAGAAGACTGGGTGCCAGCGGATTTCGATCCGTTCGCTGCGCCGCGCGAAACCGGTTCTGCCGTTGGCCCTAAACGTGCTGCGAACTTCAACGCCATTCACCGTAAGCGGGTACTGACAACACGCATCATCAAACAAGAGGAGCGACAGGACCCGGAGTATCCCATTAACGATGGATTCAAAGGAATGGAATTTAAATATGGCGAGATGCACATCAAGCCAGGCCATGAAAACAAATTTGGCATGGTGAACTTGTATGAATACCTGTCTCGATCTGATGTAACGTGGAATCCTTCGATTGTGTCTGTGCTAGAACACAGCCTTTTTTGTCCAACGACCGAAGAACATCGTCTGCCAGTGAAACATGGGAATGACCGGGTCGAGTGGTTTATCCAACTCAATGGTCAAATCGACTGGGAGATCTGCAATCAAAAAACTGGTGAACTGATGGCATACGCGCGGATGCGTCCTGGAGACGTGTGTGCCATGCCTGCAGATATTCAACATCAGGGTTTTGCTCCTGAACGTTCGATGCTGCTGGTGTGGGAAAACGCCGATCCCAAAATGCCAGAGAAGATTCGTAACGGCACGGTTCCCGGTGACCCAGAGAAGATGGTAACGATGAAATGAGATGAGAGGTCAGCAATTGTTGCAGGTTGCTGCCCCGGAAAATTGAGCGGGGAATTCCCCCTGCCTCTTTCGTAAACCCAGACGACTGCTTATCATGTTCGTTATCTGTATCGACACAGCTGATCGCAGCTGCGTGAGGGGGCACGAGATAGCTGTGAGAGAAGGGATAAATAAACACTATGGAAGTTGAGAAAAAATTGGCTGCTATGGGACTTTCCCTCCCTCCGCTACCGACGCCGGTGGCAAACTACGTTCCAACTGTTCGGAGCGGAAATCTGATTTTTGTCTCTGGTCATGGCCCAGCCTCGGTAGCGGAGGGCAAAATTAACTATATTCGGGGAAAAGTTGGGCGAGATCTGACTGTAGAACAAGGGTATGAAGCGGCACGAGTGGTCGCGCTGAATATCTTACAATCCCTGAAGAGTGAGATTGGCGACCTCGATAAGGTGCGGCGTGTCGTTAAGTTGCTGGGCTTTGTCAATTGTACGGAAGACTTTCCCGATCAACCGAAGGTCATCAATGGCGCTTCCGACTTGTTCGTTGAATTGTATGGAGAGCGAGGGCGACATGCACGCTCGGCGGTAGGCATGTATCAACTGCCGTTTGGCATTGCTGTGGAAATTGAGATCGTCGTGGAGGTTGAAGAATAGCGGCAGTCGAATTAAAATTTAGATTCAGTAAGCGCTCGCCCAATAATACTCTACAAAAAAATCCTGGATCTATTCTACGGGTGGGAGGATAGGTCACGGGGAAAAATCCAGGACAAAAAGCTGCATGAAAATGAATGAACCTGACGCGCCAGAGGGCATACATGGTGCGAATCGCACCTCGATAGGGTTTACGCTCTTAAACGAAAACGCTCAATTCGTTGAAGCCTTATACGATCAGTATCTCAAAGATCCCGACAGCGTTGACGAAGAATGGCAAGAGTACTTCTCTCGTCTGGGCAATGGAGCAGTTGCTGCACAACCACAAGTTGAGAGCCTCGGAGAAAGAGCGGTTGCTGCACGTGATATTGAAAAACACGCACGTATTGTCCAACTGATTCAGGCCTATCGTGAACGAGGGCATTTGCAAGCTAGCCTCGACCCTCTGAACATCACCGAGAAACGTGCGGATCCTCAACTTGATCCGAGCTTCTATGGATTTACTGATGAAGATATGGAGCAGGAATTCCCTGTCGCACGTCTCTTTAATGTTCCAGCGCTCACGTTACAGGGAATTCTCTCGACCTTAAAAGAAGCCTACTCCGAGAGTATTGGTGTCGAGTTCATGCATATTCAAGACGCTGAGCCGCGGCGCTGGATTCAAGAGCACATGGAGGACAAGCGGAAACGCCCGGTACTCGGTGTCGAAGTCAAACGGTCGATCCTCGCGAAACTCTATGCTGCCGAAACATTTGAGACATTCCTTCATACAAGATTTGTTGGACACAAACGATTCTCCCTCGAAGGAGCAGAGTCGGTTATTCCTTTGATGGAACAGTTGATCGAGCATGCTGCGGAGCATGGAGTTGAAGAGATTGTCGTGGGGATGTCTCATCGGGGACGTCTCAACGTCTTGGCCAATATCCTTGGCAAATCATTCGAGAAAATCTTTTCTGAATTCGAAGGTAATGTAGACCCCGACTCCATGATGGGCTCTGGCGATGTCAAGTATCATCTGGGGTTTTCTGCTGACCGGGTGATGACGAACGGCAAGAAAATCCACCTGACATTAACTGCCAATCCCAGCCATCTGGAAGCGGTGAATCCAGTAGTCGAAGGGCGAGTGCGAGCAAAGCAAGATCGCCGTGGAGACCGGGAGCGTGGACGTATTGTTCCCTTATTGCTGCACGGCAACGCTGCGTTTGCTGCCCAAGGAGTCGTGAGTGAGACCCTCAATCTTGCGCAGTTGCGTGGATACACTACTGGCGGAACTATTCATATTATTGTGAATAATCAAATTGGCTTTACCACGAATCCTGAAGATGGGCATTCCGGGATCTACGCAACGGATATAGCCAAAGCGATTCAATCACCAATTTTTCATGTGAATGGCGACGATCCAGAGGCGGTTATCCGTGTCGCGATGTTGGCGGTCGAATTTCGTCAGACTTTCAAACGAGATGTTGTTATCGACGTGGTTTGTTATCGACGACATGGCCACAATGAAGGGGATGAGCCGAGTTTTACCCAGCCTCGTATGTATCGGGCGATTAAGGATCAGCGTCACACGGCATGGCTCTATCGAGAGCGCCTCTTAGATCAGCGGGAGCTGGAGAAAGAAGAAATTGATGCCATTGAGCATTCGTTTCGCGAGCGGTTGCAAACAGCGATGGATACCGTCCGGAGTCAACCACTCGATCCTCATCTAGAAACATTGGGAGGAGTGTGGAAAGGGTTGACCCGCGGTCATGACGGAGCAGTTGATACCCGTGTCCGTCGGGAGCTGCTTGAGTATATTGGTCGCCGGCTTTCGCAAGTGCCTGAAGACTTTACGCTGAACCCTAAGGTTGAAAAATTGGTGCAGGCGCGAACAGAGGCGGTACTCAACAACGGTCCCATTGACTGGGGTCTCGCCGAACTGCTTGCCTATGGTTCAATGGTGTGCGAGGGGATACCTGTGCGGCTCAGTGGTCAGGACTGTGCGCGTGGCACTTTCAGCCATCGCCACGCGATGCTAGTCGATTACGATACCGGTCTCCAGTATCTTCCTCTTTGCAACCTCCGCGAAGGGCAGGCACAGTTCAGCGTATACAACAGCCCATTGTCAGAATATGCGGTCATGGGGTTTGATTTTGGCTATAGCCTGGACAGTCCTGACGCCTTGGTCTTATGGGAAGCGCAGTTTGGCGACTTTGCCAATGGCGCACAGATTATTATCGATCAATTTCTCACGTGTACAGAAGAAAAATGGCAGCGCATGAGCGGCTTGGTCTTATTGTTGCCGCATGGATACGAAGGGCAAGGTCCTGAACATTCCAGCGGGCGCATTGAACGGTATCTGCAACTCTGTGCGGAGGAGAATATCCAAATTGCCAACTGTACGACGCCAGCGCAAATTTTTCACTTGCTACGTCGACAAGTAAAACGAGATTTCCGTAAGCCGCTTATTGTTTTTACTCCGAAAAGTTTGTTGCGCCATAAACTCGCGGTGTCCTCTGTCTCTGACTTGGCCGATGGCGCATTTCGTGAGGTGCTTGACGAAATTGCTGCCCCCTCCACTTCGGTGACAATTGCTGCAGAGCGTGTGAGACAAGTGCTGCTGTGTAGTGGCAAAGTGTATTACGATTTACTCTCCGAGCGGGAACGACAACAACGGAACGAGATCGCGATCATCCGTGTCGAACAACTCTATCCCTTTCCTGATCACGAGCTACGTCAGGTCTTTGAGCGTTACCCCTACGCGAACGATATTGTGTGGGTGCAAGAAGAGCCGCGCAATATGGGAGCGTGGACGTTTATCCATGAATACCTTCCTCTGCTGCTGCGTCCGACCCAAACCCTGCGGTATGCGGGACGTGTCGCGCAGGCGAGTCCTGCCGTTGGCTTCCAGAAAGTCCATCAGTACGAACAGGCGGCACTGCTCAATCAAGCGCTCAATAAGAGTTGGGGAGCAAGTGACGAGGATTGAGTGAAGACAAGATTGCATCACTGAACCATTGAGTCATTGAACCATTTGGACGAGGGCGAGAGGGAAGTATTGAGGCAATAATCTCATGAACGAACGACTCAATGGACAAATTCATCAAGTCCTCGCTTCCAGGTAAGGAATATTATGGCTGTTGATATTGTTATTCCTGCCCTCGGTGAGTCTATCACCGAGGGTACTATTTTGCGTTGGCTCAAGAATGCTGGCGAAGCGGTTGAGCGTGACGAAATTGTTGTCGAGATTGAAACCGACAAAGCCACTATGGAGTTGGCGGCTCCCGAAACCGGGGTCTTAAGCGAAGTGCTGAAGGGAGAAGGAGAGAAGGTTGAGATCGGTGAAGTGATTGGCCGTGTGACCCCAGGGGCAACTGCAACCCGCCCCGCCCCGCCCGCTACAGAAAAAACGGCGACGCCACCGGCAGCGGCTTCCGCACCTTCTCAGCCCGGCGCAGCTCAACAGCCTTCTGCGCCGTTGAGTCCTGCGGTCCGCCGACTGGTCGAAGAACATGCCCTCAAGCCAGAATCGATTCCCGCGACCGGGCGTGGCGGACGCTTGACCAAAGGTGATGTCGTTGAACATCTGGCCGCCGCTTCTTCTCAAACAGTGCCTGCGACTCCTAGTCGACCTGCGCCGCCGCCTCCGACACTGCATGTGGTGAGACGCGACGGAGGCGAACCGCGCGAACGCACCGAGCCTATGAGTCGTATTCGCCGACGAATTGCCGAGCGCCTTAAGCAGGTGCAGAACACCGCTGCGATTCTGACCACGTTCAACGAAGTCGACATGAGTGCGGTAATGGCCTTGCGGGCGAAATACAACGAATCCTTCAAGGAACGTTACGGGATCTCACTTGGCTTTATGTCGATCTTTGCCAAGGCCAGTGTCGAGGCTCTCCGTGCGTTTCCTGCTATCAACGCCGAGATTCGTGGTGACAATATTGTCTACAAGAACTTCTATGATCTCGGTGTCGCAGTAGGGACAGAGCAGGGGTTGCTCGTCCCGGTTATTCGTGATGTAGAACGAAAGAGTTTCGCCGAAATAGAACTTGAATTAGCCGATCTCGGGCAGCGGGCTCGCACGGGGAAGATCAAAGTTGAAGAGTTGGCCGGTGGGACCTTCACTATCAGTAATGGTGGGGTGTATGGCTCGCTTATGTCGACGCCGATCCTCAATCCACCGCAGAGTGGCATCCTCGGGATGCACAAGATTGAGAAGCGTCCCATTGTCGTTGGTCCGAACGATGACATTGTCGTGCGACCGATGATGTACGTCGCTCTGTCCTACGATCATCGTATTGTTGATGGTCGTGAGGCGGTCCTGTTTCTGCGACGGATCAAAGATTGTATTGAAGACCCCGCCCGGATGCTGTTTGGATTGTAAATCTATAAAGAGGGGAAAAGGGTCAATGGCGAAAAGGGAAAACTCACAGCCTTCCCCTTTTGCCCGTTTCGCCTTTTCCCTTTTGTTACTGTGACTGAGTACACGCATGGCAGAAATACAACAATTTGATGTTCTGGTTATTGGTTCCGGCCCCGGCGGGTATGTCGGTGCTATTCGGGCGGCGCAGCTTGGGTTACGCACCGCATGTGTTGAGAAGCTGCCAACACTGGGAGGTACGTGTCTTAACATTGGTTGTATTCCGAGTAAAGCCTTACTCGATTCAAGTGAATGGTTTGCCCAAGCACGGGAGAAATTCGCTCATCACGGCGTGGTCTGCAGTGGGGTAACGCTCGATTTGCCGGCAATGATGTCGCGCAAAGAAAAAGTCGTTGCAGGACTAACCAAGGGCATCGATGGCCTGTTCAAAAAAAATAAAGTCACGCGACTGCAGGGTCAGGCCCGGTTTCGCGACGCGCGGACGGTGACGATCACTGCCGACGATGGGACCAGCCAAGACGTACAAGCTCGGGCGATTGTCATTGCTACTGGGAGTGAGCCTATCGCTTTACCGACACTGCCGTTCGACGGTGAACGTATTGTGAGTTCCACGGAAGCGTTATCGTTCTCTGAGGTGCCGCACCATCTCGTTGTTGTTGGTGGGGGCGCGATTGGTCTGGAACTCGGGTCGGTTTGGTTACGCCTGGGAGCCAAAGTGACGGTCGTCGAGTTATTGCCGCGTCTTGTTCCTGGCATCGATGCCCAGATTGCCTCGACGTTGCAGCGGTCGCTGAGCAAACAAGGATTTTCCTTCATGCTGGGGTCGAAAGTGACGCAGGCAACTGTGAGCAATGGTGAAGTCTCTATCACGGTCGAAAACGATAAACAGCAGCAGGAAATAACAGCGGATCGCGTACTCGTCGCGGTTGGCCGGAAAGCCTACACAACTGGCCTGGGTGCGGAAGAAATTGGTGTCGCGTTCGATGAACGCGGACGTGTGGTCGTCGATAAGCACTATCAAACCAACGTTCAAGGGGTCTACGCGATTGGTGATGCCATTACCGGACCGATGCTGGCCCACAAGGCCGAAGAAGAAGGGGTCGCCCTGGCCGAACTGCTCGCTGGACATGCCGGCCATGTGAACTACGATGTGGTGCCAGGCATTGTGTACACCTGGCCGGAAGTAGCATCGGTCGGACTGTCCGAAGAAGCCGCGAAAGCCTCAGAGATCCCGTATAAAGTGGGTACGTTCTCCTTTTTGGCGAACGGGCGGGCCCGCTGTATGGATGAAACTGATGGGATGGTGAAGGTTATTGCCGATGCCAAGACGGATCGTATTCTTGGTGTCCACATCGTCGGACCGCGAGCGTCTGATGTGATTGCTGAAGCGGTAATGGCGATGGAATTTGGCGCCTCTGCCGAAGACATGGCGAGGACAATGCACGGCCATCCCACGCTCCCTGAAGCACTGCGCGAAGCCGCATTGAATGTCGAGAAACGCTCGCGGCAGAGTTAGCGCGTCGCGCGCTTCCTCCGAAAAAGCGACAACAAGATTGCCGTGTCTCCAACGAGACCACGAAAGAGCAATGGAAGGCCGCGGGCGGCAAGTGGAATCTCCAGGCAGGGACGTGAGAACAGCCATATGGACAAGTGGTGGCCTGAGGGTTGACGGAACGAGTCGTTTCCAAGGCAAAGGTGGACAAGCGGAACGGCCGTCTACTAATAGATGGTCCCATCTATGAGGAGAGAGAGAGAAGAAAGGGGTCAACGGTAGTTAGACATACGAGAAAAACATCTGCATGGGACACTTGGAATTGGAACAACTTGCATACTGGTACTTCCGGTTAAATGGGTGTTTGACCATTCCGAACTTTATTGTTCATCCAGATCGCGGTCGTAATCAGGAAACAGACGTTGATGTGATCGCCATACGCTTTCCCTTCAGGAGTGAAAATTTCGTTCAACCCATGAAGGACGATCCACTAATATGTGCAGATCGTCACCGCATTAGGATCATGCTTGCAGAGGTGAAAACGGGCACCTGCAGTCTCAACGGTCCTTGGACAAATGAAAGTCGCAGGAACATGCAACGAGTTCTTGCCGCAATTGGTCCATTTCAGCGAGATATTCTGGACGAAGTGGCTTCCAGCATGTACCGCACAGGTTGCTGGCGTGATACTCATTACTTTGCGTCCCTATTCTGTGTGGGAGCGGAGCGCAATCCTGACATCGAGACGCGCTATCCTGAAGTTCCGCAGGTAATCTGGGATCAAGTTACGCAGTTCATCTTTGATAGATTCAAGCATTATAAGAATCAGAAAGTCTCGCATTCCCAATGGGACGAAATGGGAAAGAGGCTCTACGACATAGCCGTTAGGAGTCATGATTCTGCTGAATTCAAGGCCAAGCTATTTGACAGATAGGTGAATGTCTAACCCCTATCAGGCCTCCGTTGTCAAGAGGGCAGACTGATGCATTGCGGGGGCGGGGTGGCCGTCCGCAGAATATTTGGTGAACCGTCTTTGCCAAGCGATTGCGGCTGACTTCATTTCGGTTGC